>JAGYPA010000032.1 GCA_018399255.1 Spirochaetales bacterium
TGAATCAGTTATCTGAATGAGCCCCCGCTCCTCGAGATAGGAGAAAATTCGGAGAACTGTCGGAGCTTTCAGTCCGGTCAATGCTACAGCTTCTGATTGGGACATGGCCAGATTCCTCTGGATTGCCTGCAGTATGAGCTTTTCGTTTTTCTGGCGCACATCCTCATTCCTGAGCGGTGCATCGTGGATTTTCATGCCTGTTCCTCCCGGCTGCCAATCAGTATAGCATCCGTCCCTTGCAAAAGTAAGCGTACTAATTCATATAAGGTTCACATAAAACTCACACAAGAAGGAAATGCCCACATTTTAAAAAGACCTGCTTTACAAAGAATCAATATAATGCTAGCATTTACTTACTTAATGTAAGTAATTATAACAAGGAGTGATCGATGACGCAAGCACAGATGCAGCATCTTTCTGCAAAAGCCCGTGAGGTGCGGATTAACACCCTGAAATCTATCGGCCATCTCGGAATCGGCCATGTCGGCGGTGCCCTGTCAATTGTTGAAGTTCTCACCTATCTCTACTATGACGCCATGACCGTCCATCCCGACACTCCGAGGCATCCGGACCGGGACCGGCTGGTTCTCTCCAAGGGGCATGCAGGACCGGCGCTCTACAGCATTCTCGCCATGAAGGGCTTTTTCCCCATGGAGTGGCTCTATACCCTCAACGTCGGCGGAACCCGCCTCCCCAGCCACTGCGACAGAAATCTGACTCCGGGAATTGACATGACCACCGGCTCCCTCGGCCAGGGACTTTCTGCCGCTGTCGGCATAGCGCTGGCCTGTCGTATGGATAAACGAAAAAGTACCGTTTATGCCATAATAGGGGATGGAGAATCACAGGAAGGACAGGTCTGGGAAGCTGCCATGACCGCTCCGATGTTCAAGCTGGATAATTTGATTGCCTTTACCGACTTCAACAAGATGCAGATTGACGGAAAAACCGCCGATATCATGAATATTGAAAAACTCGAGGCTAAATGGAGTGCTTTCGGCTGGCATACCCAGCGGATAAACGGGCACGACTTTGCCGAACTCGATAAGGCTGTCGCTGCCGCAAGGGAAGCTTCAGGAACCCCTTCAATGATAATTCTCGACACCATAAAGGGAAAAGGCTGTCCTGCCGCTGAGAACAAGGTGAGCAGTCACAACATGCCGCTGTCAGCGGACGACCTGGAAGAGGCCTTGAGCGCCCTCACAGCAGCAGAAGGAGATGCATAATGGGAAAAGATATGCGGGATGTCTATACCGAAACCCTTATAGAACTGGCAGAAAAGGATGATCGAATCTGCGTCCTGGAAGCGGACCTGATGAACGCCACCGGCACAAGACCCTTCAGCCAGCGCTTTCCGGAACGAACATTTGATGTCGGCGTCTCTGAAGCCGATATGGTGGGAACTGCCTCCGGCCTCTCTGCAGAAGGGAAAATCCCCTTCGCCGCATCGTTCAGCACCTTTGCCTCCCGCCGGGTGTTTGACCAGTTTTTTCTTTCGGCAAACTATGCCCGTCTCAATGTAAAGCTGGTGGGAACCGATCCTGGAATAACTGCCACATACAACGGCGGAACCCATATGTCATTTGAGGACGTGGGCATGATGCGGCTGATCCCGGACCTCACCATTGTGGAACCTTCCGATATTGTCTCCTGCGCCGCTCTCGTCAAAGCTGTTGCCCGCCACTCAGGCTGCGTCTATCTGCGCATGCACAGAAAGGGCTCTCAGGAATTATATCCGGCCGATACCGAATTCACTCTGGGTAAAGGCTGCGTGCTGCGGGACGGAACCGATGTCACCCTGATAGCCTCCGGTTTTGTCATGGTTCCCGAAGCACTTCGGGCTGCCGAGCTGCTGGAAAAATCAGGCATATCTGCTGCAGTAATCGATATGCATACAATCAAACCCCTGGATGCTGAGCTCGTCGTCGCCTATGCAAAAAAAACCGGGGCTATAGTGACCTGTGAAAATCACCAGACGGCAGGCGGACTTGGAGGAGCGGTTGCCGAACTGCTCGCCGAAGAACATCCGACCCGCATGGGAAGAATCGGTTCACAAGAGCGTTTCGGACAGGTCGGCACATTTGAGTACCTGCTGAATGACTACCGCATGGATGCCGTATCAATTGCCGAGAAAGCCGAAAACGTAATAAAGAGGAGATAAACCATGTCTGAAAAACTGAAAATTGCCATAGCATCTGATCTTTCAGGGTTTCCGCTCAAACAGGCGGTTGTCGAATACCTTACAGAACGGGATGATGTTGAGATAATCGACTACGGCATCGATTCTGTCGATGCTCCGAAACCCTATTCCCAACAGGCTCCGAAAGTCGCGAAGGCAGTGCAGTCAGGAGAAGCGGACCGGGGCATCCTGATCTGCGGAACCGGTCAAGGTATGGCCATCGTTGCCAATAAGTTCAAAGGTGTCTACGCCTGCGTAGCAGACAGCATTTTTTCCGGCGAACGCGGAAAAATCATTAACAATGCAAATGTGCTCACCATGGGCGGCTGGATAACAGCCCCCTTTCTGGGGGTTCAGATTGTGGAAGCCTGGCTCAGCGTAGCTTTTACGCAGAAGATGGAATTCAAGCGGGACTTTCTCACCGAACAGTTCGGTATCGTACAGGGAATCGAAGAAGAAAATTTCAAGTAATCGGTCACTGCCGCCGTTTCTTCACCTGCACCAGGATGATGCCGGCGGCAATCACTGCTGCCCCGACATATTGGGCTCCGTGCAGCGCCTCGCCGAGAAAAAGAGCTCCCAGCAGCAGAACAAACACTGACGGGAGGTTGGCGTACACGGCCACCCGGGTACTGCCAAGGTGCTGAACTGACTGATTCCAGGCCAGATTCGCAAGAAACAGCCCGACCAGAGCAGAGTAGAAAACGGTCCCCCACGCCTTCAGGGACACTGCCCCGAAGTCAAAACTGGAAACTCTTGGAGCAAGAATCGCAGCGTAAAAAACAAGGGCAATAACAATAGCTACCGCCGTTACCTGAGGAACTGAATATTTGCGCATAAACGGTCGGAGAAAAACTGTGTTGACCGCAAAGAACAGTTCAGCACCTATTACCAGAACTACGCCGACAACCGTATCCTCTCCTGTCTGCCCGCTCCCTCCGGCTGCGGAGGTGAGGGTTATTACTGCGATACCAATAATAGTCAGCATTACCCCGACAATGGACTTCCAGCAGACTTGTTCCATTTTTGCAAAAAGGTGAATCAGTACAACCCAGACGGGCATGGTGCCCATAAGAATCCCGCCGACAGGAGCTGATACGCGGTCGATACCCAGGGGAAAAAGTACCTGAAAGCCGGAAAAACCGACAAATGCGATGCCGATTATCGCCAGCAGGTCTTTTCTGACAAACGGTACATAACGGGGAGAAAGACGGGCGGCCAGAACTGCAGCGGGAGTTACAATCAGCAGCCGCAGGCCTCCGAACATAATGGGGTCTATCTCGCGGAACCCGACTTTCAGCATGATATTGTTCAAACCCCAGCTGAAGGATACCAGCAGCAGCGTAAGATGGGCCAGCAGCTGTCTGCGGTCAGGCCCTGTAACGGCCCGAGCGGCCCGAGCGGCCCGGGCTTCATCACGCATCGGGTATTTTACTCATCGGCATGGTAGCTGCTGCGGGTAAAAGGAGAAGACATTACCCAATCGAATCCCAGTTCGCGGGCCTTTTCCGCCCACCAGGCAAACTTTTCCGGCGTCACAAACTCAGCAACCTCGAGGGAATCCCGTGACGGCCGCAGATACTGTCCCAAAGCAATCCTATCACAGCCTGAAGCACGCAAATCCTGCATGACCTCGATTATCTGGGCATCGGTCTCTCCGAGTCCCAGCATCATCGACGATTTTACCGGAGTATCCGGCCAGCGCTCCTTTACGGCCTTGAGCAGACCCAGGCTGCGCTGATAATCGCCCCCAGGACGAGCTTTCAGGTATAGATCTGGCACGGTTTCCACATTGTGGCCGAAAACGAACGGACGGGCTTCATCAAGAATATCCAGGGCTGTTTCCCGGCAGTCACGAAAATCGGGGACCAGCAGTTCGAAGCGCATTTCCGGATCACGCCTGCGGCAGGCCGCCAGAACATCCCGGAACTGGGCAGCCCCGCCGTCAGGCAGGTCATCCCGGTCCACGCTTGTCACTACCAGATACTTTACCCCTATGCGTTGGGTCATCTCGGCAACATTTTCCGGTTCCTTCGGATCCGGCGGCAGCGGTTTGCCATGCCCGACGGCACAGAAAGGGCAATTGCGGGTACAGATATTCCCCAGGATCAGAACTGTGGCGGTACCCCGCGACCAGCATTCTCCCAGATTCGGACATTTCGCGTTGGTGCAGATGGTCTGAATTCCCAGCTCTTCGAGGGTTTTTGCTGTTTTGTTGTAGGTGGATCCACCGCCGAGATGCTGCTTAATCCAGGGAGGAAACTGACTCTTCGTTACTACACTCATTTTTGTTCTTCCTTTTTTCCAATCTCCATCTCCATCTCCATCTCCATCCCTTTCCCCTTTCCCTTCCCACCTCCGCCAACCGCTCCGCTGCGGCTGAAGCGGGGATTATTGGCCGGCAGGTTGGCTATACAGGACTTGACGGCAAACTCCTTCGCCTCCTGCATGTCAATAAAAACTTCCCCGCCAGCTTCCCGCTCGACACTGGTCATGACAACCCCTTCCAGTCCGCAGGGTATGATATGACCGAAAATTGAGAGATCATTATTCAGGTTGATTGCAATCCCGTGCATCGTTACCCCGACATTTATCTGAACCCCGATGGATGCAATCTTTCTCTCCCCGTCTACCCACAGACCGGGAAAACCCTTTCGCCGGTCACATACGATGCCGTACCGGGCCATAAGCTCCATCCCTATCTGTTCCAGATAGTGGACATAGGGAACCACTCGAAAACCAAGGGATCGGAGATCGATAATGGGGTAGATAACAAGCTGCCCGGGATTGTGGGATGTCGCCCCGCCGCCGCGACGGATCTGCTCAAGATGAATCCCCATCTCCCGCATCTCTTCAGGCTGCGTCAGAAGTTTATTGTCCGCTTTTCTGGCTCCCATCGTAATAACCGGCGGGTGCTCGAGAAGAAGGTAGACATTGGGAATAGTTTTTTCGGTACGTTCTTTCTGGAGCAGAAACTGCAGTTCCAAAGCCTCTGCATAGGCTATTGTCCCGCAGTCGATAAAAACGGGATCCTCGGTGCTTTGGGTTTGTGCAAGAATATCTATCAGTCTGTCCTTACTATCTTCATATATAAGCATACCGCACATATTCCCATATTGCCCTCTCGCTGTCAATAATGGGAACTGAACTGAACCCAGCCAGACTGTACAGTATTAACGGCTGACCCAGATTGGCGATGTCCAGCCGGCCTGGCCGTTACGCTGAAGGACCCGCAGATAATACCAATCCTCTGTACGGGAAGAGTGCTCCTCATCTGTATAAGTAAATTCATCGGTATAGCTCACTGCCGGCATAAAAGCCCCGCAAAGGACCGCTGGAGAGATAAACCCGTCCACATAGGCCGAGACAGGCTGCGGCAGATCCCTCAGGGGAAACTGAAAGCTCTTTGAAACCTTTTTTCCCTTCTGAATGACAGAAATATCAGCTGCTATCACGGTTGCTGCGGTCCCCTCAATTTCCAGACTTATCTGCTGGGTATTATCGGTTGAGGCGGTGCTGTTTCCCCGGGTAACGAAGCTGAAAGAGACCAGGGAATGGTCCCGGTCCCAGGAAAAGGCAGGGTTTTCGGAGGCTGCTTCCAGATCATTGCCGTCCAGCGGATCAACAAGGTCCTGTCCCCTGAAGCGCGGTTCAGGAGACAGCAGTGTACCGTCGAGGATCCGAAGAGTTCCCTCCCAGGCTGCCTTGACTCCTTTCTCGCCCCAACCGAACTGCAGAGGAACCTTTCCCGTAATTGCGGTTCCACCCGGGCCAGTCGAAAAGGGCTGCTCATTATTACCGGAAAAAGACGGATAAAGAGACGGATACTGCTTTGTATAAATTACAGCGTTATTCTTGACCAATTCGACTCTTTCCAGGGCAAAACCGCCTGTTATCGCAGCGGTAACCGCCCGCTTGCCCGCGTAAGGAGATGAACAGATCGAACCGACAGGAGCATCATTGACAAACAAGGCCAGCTCCATCCGGTCTCCGGTCAGGGCAAAGGTTCTGCGATGAATAAAGGCTTCCCATAAGGCTTCCCGACTGCAGTTCCGGCTCCAGACCCCTGTCCTTCCATACCCGTAGCTGCCCGGAAAACTGTTGTGATGATCTGTCGATCCCGTCACCCCGAAATGATGACCGGCGGCCAGACCTCCCTGCATGGTATTGCCCATGTCCCGCGGCCCCATCGTATGCAGATACCGGGCAGACGTTTCATGACTTTCCGCCCCGCCGTGCATCGAAACAATCTCAACCAGCGGACTCGCCTTCTCATTGAAGGTATTCCAGTTAATACCCCGGAAACCTGTTTTGTAGCCGATATGGTGGGGAACCAGAATAAATCCGCTTTCCGGCCTGCTTGCAGCAATCAGCTGAGCCAGCTCACTGCTGCTGAGAGGATCCGGCCATTTGGCAGGAAAGTCTTTAGCCAGAATGGTATAGTCACCGTGCTCGAACGAATGGATTTCAAAAGAGACAAATGGTATAAAAGACTCCGGTTTTTCGAAACTGCGCAGCATTTCCATGTACGCACCCCGATTTTTACGAAATTTCTCAAACCCCTCATGGTGATAGGCAGCAACCTCCGGCGCCATGGTGCGGTTCCCCATATCGGGCCAGCTGTAATGTCCAGTTACGCTGCAGAAATCCAGCTGTGTCCGGCCATTTGTCAATGCATCCTCGAGCTTTCCATGTCCGTAGCTTATACCGCTGTGATTATGAATGTCTCCATAATAAACAGAATGCTCATCTATCCATTGCCGCTGTTCAGTGTTCATGTCACTTCCTTCTTGCTGTCTGGCAATACCTTGCCTGTCTTGCGTTCTCTACGGCAGCTCTCACTCCGGAGAGTAGTCGTTTCTACTGGTAATTACAGCTCCATCCGGAGCCGGGACGGCTCCCTGCAGCAGAGGGTCCTGAGTTTGCCGCATCCAACGCTCCAGCTCTTCCGCCATACAGGTACGCACATCAGCATACAATGGATCGGCAGCAGCATTGTTCAACTCATGGGGATCTGCTGATAAATCATACAGCTGTTCCGGCACCGGCTGGAGAAACGGGTGGCCGGGATAATTCTCAGTGAGTTCCAGCTTGCTGAGTGAATCGTCAATGTTAGGCAGGACGAGTTCAACCGGGAGAGCCCCCTTTATATACGAAAAAGAACGGGAGCGAACGGCCCTGTAAGGTTCGTAGGCGGCATGGTACGAAATACTGGAAAAAAGCAGTCTTTCTTCAAAAAACTGCAGTTCCCCGACCCCATTCAGCAGAGGCACCAGGCTGACCCCGCGCAAACCGGCCCTTTCATAATCTCCCTTATTCTCCCCTTTATTCACCCCTGCTTCCTCCGGACCATCTCGCCGTTCGCCGATCAGCTCGAGAATCGTCGGGACAATATCAAGGTGGGAAACCGGGATATCACAGATTTGTGACGCTTTCGGCCCGCTGCCCTCCACGACAGAATCAGGCAGACGCACCATCAGTGCAGCCCCGGTACCCCGGCCGGTCAGCGTACACTTATGGCCGGGAAAGGCAATTCCATGATCCGTCGTATATATCAGCAGCGTATCGCGCAATCTCCCTGATTCTTCCAGAGCATCCAGAACCCGCCCGATGTTCCTGTCGGCCTCCAGCAGTCCGGCCTGATATGCTGCCATATCCCTGCGGATGGAATTCGTATTTGGAAGCCCTTCCGGAACCGGCGCAGAGTCGGAAATATCACCGGCGGCAAAAGGATAGGGACGGTGAGGATTGAACAGCCCCCAAAAAAGGAAAAACGGCTGCTTACCCTCTGAAGAGTTTTGAATGAAGTCCACAACACGGGCAGTATGCTCCCGGTCCCAGGCTTCCGGGTCAAAAGATGCGGAACTGTATGGGGCCTCAGGAGCTGCCCCAAGATAGCCGTCATATCCCAGCTGACGCCAGTCGGGAACCTCATGCTGTATTCCAGCCAGATAGGCTGCATACCCGGAATTTTTAAGAATAGAAGAAAGGTGCTTCTCCTTTGGGGCGAAGGAAAACCCGCGATGGGCGAGACCGTTCACGGCAGTTTCATGCGGATAAAGTCCGCTTAACAGTGCAGCCCGGCTTGGTGAGCAGGTGGGAGCACAGGAAAAGGCCTGAGTAAAAAGGGTTGTGCCGGCCATATGCGACAGGCGCAGGAGATTGGGGGATCGGCACGATGCCGTATAGGGCTCCAGATACCGCCCGGTATCATGGGTATGCATTATAATAATGTTCACTCGGCTACCCCTTCAAGGCTCCGTCAGCAACACCCCTGATCAGGTGTTTCTGCAGAAACAGGAAAAAAACAATAATCGGCAGCATGCTCAGCACCAGGGTCGCCAGAGCCTTGTCCCACTGGTTTCGATACTGCCCAAAAAAGCGGTTGATTCCCAATGGTATGGTATGCAGATCACGATCGTGCAGAATGAGGGAAGGCAGAAGAAAGTCATTCCAGACCCACAGGGTCTGCAGAATAATAACCGTAACCGTTATAGTCTTCAGCAGAGGGATAACGATGTGGATAAAGAGCTGAATATCACTGCAGCCTTCCAGCCGGCCGCTCTCTTCAAGTTCAAAAGGAACCCCTTTGACAAACCCGTGATAGAGAAAAATCGTAAACGGGAGCCCGAATCCGAAATAGATAACAATAAGACCCAGTCGGCTGTTGATCAGCTGCAGCGTAAAGGCAACTTTCACCAACGGAATCATGACCGACTGAAAGGGGATAACCATTGCCGAAACGTAGAGAAAAAACATGAGACGGCTTACCCAGGTCTGTACCCGGGCCAACTTCCAGGAAGCCATGGCTCCGAGCACCACCATTCCGAAGAGACTGCCGGCCGTTATACTGATAGAATTGACAAATACGCTGAAAAATTTGACCTGCTTTACTGCCACCGCATAGTTTTTCCAAACCAGCTTCTCCGGCAGCGAGGCCGCGTTCATGGTTATTTCTCCGAATGTTTTGAAGGAGTTGATCAGCATAAAGTAGAGCGGAATGCAGAAAACAAGCACCATGATTATGAGAAACATTTCTACGAGAATCGAAAATGCAAATTCCCGGTTCAAGCGAAGGACAGACTGTCTCACAACTGAACCTCCTTCCTTTTGGTTGCCCATACCTGTACAATGGTAATTGCCGCAACAAAAAAGAAAAAGACTACCGCCTTAGCGGAACCGTAGCCGTAATTATTGTAGACAAACGCCTCCTTATAGATGTTGAGGGCAAAAACCTCGGTAGATCCGTAGGGGGCACCGTTTGTAAGTGCAAAAATTACATCAAACAGCTTCATCGCCCAGGACAGCATCAGAAAAAGACACACGGTAAAAGCGGGAAACAGCAGCGGAACCTTGATCTTGATCAACGTCTGGAACTTTCCTGCTCCGTCAATATCTGCCGCCTCAATCAGGCTTTTATCAATATTCAGCAGAGCAGCAATATAAATAATCATCAGGTAGCCCGCAGTTTTCCAGACAAAGACAACCACGCTGCCCCAGAAGCCGGTTGTCGGATCTCCCAGCCAGGGGGTCTGGAAAAAAGCCCATCCGGTAGTTTTCCCTATTGCCTGAATACCCTGAATAAGCACAAAGCGCCAGAGAAAACCGAGAATCAGCCCCCCGATAATATTCGGCAGAAAGAAGATTACCCGCATAGCATTTGTTCCGGGAAGACCTTTCGTCAAAGCCAGCGCAAGGCTGAATCCCAGCACATTGGAAAGTACGACAACTGCCGCTGTAAAGCGCAGGGTAAAGGAAAGCGAACCCAAGGCACGGGTATCGTTGACAAGTTCACGATAATTGGCAAAGCCGATATAATCAGGAGCGCTGTTTATACCGTCCCAATCCGTCAAAGAATAAAAAATACCGATAAAGAAGGGAATCTGCACGATAATGAGAAATATCAGGAGCGCGGGTACCGTAAACATCCAGAAGCTGGAGTCCTGCCGGGTCAGAATCGAATTGCCCCGACTCCCTTTTCTCCGCTTTCTGCTGCCGCTCAAAACGCTCACCACGTTTCCCACTCTTTCACCCTCTCGTTCACCCACTCTTTCATTCTCTCCTTCACCCTCTCCTTCACCCTCTTCCTGGCGGCTGCCGGCCGGTTTCTTGACACGCACTGTCTGCATCACTAATCTCCAAAGTGCGGACCACCCGGAGAACGCAAATTACGGATGGCCCGCTGATACTACTGAGTCCCTTTGCCGACAGCCGTCACGCAAAGGGATTCTCTTTTATTTCAATCTATCCCACATAGCCTGGATCTCCCGGGTATATTCGGGAAAGGAGACGATTCCGGCTGCATATTTCTGCGCAGCATCAGAGAATTCATTGACCGCCCCGTCAGGCCAGAATGAGAACATCCAGGGAATTGTTTTCCCCTGCTTTGAATATTCCACAATGTCCTTGCCTACGCCTCCCAGATTGCTGGCTGGGATGTTGTCAAAGGCAGGAATTGCCTTAAATTCTTCAGTTACGTACCGCTGCCCCTCAGGGGTGCCGACCAGAAAGCTGAGAAAGTTCTTTGCTGCCTCTTTTTCAGCTGCTTCCGAGGTACTGTTGACCACAAAATAGAAGGGAATACCAACGGGTACGCGACCTGCATCGGCATCATTGGAGATTGGTATCGGCAGCAGTCCGATGTTAAGATCGGGATTGGTATCGTAAAGAACTGCTTCTTTCCAGTTTCCCTGCTGAATCATGGCAGCCTGCCCGTTTGCCAGCATGGCAACCTGCGAGTTGTGGTCGGTGGTAAGCGGATTAGGCTCGCTGTTGGCCAGAACCAGGTCAAATACATTCTTCCACTGGTTGAAAACGGCGTTGCCTGGAATCTTTTCGGTTCCGTTGTTCAGCCCTTCGATAAATCCCATGGGGTCATCCTGCTGAGCAAAGGGAATATTGGTGAAATGATTGGAGATTACCCACCAGGTACCGAAACCGGAGGCAAATGGATAAACACCGATTCCCTTCAGTTTTTTCGCCGCAGCGGCAAGTTCATCCAGAGTTGCCGGGGTTTTGGTTATACCGGCTTTGGCAAAGAGGTCTTTGTTGTAAATATAGCCGTAACCTTCCATAGCAAGCGGCATGCTCTTCAGTTCACCATCAAAAGTAGCCGACGCTTTCGCGTTGGGAAGCAGATGGGAAACCCAAGGCTGATCCGAAAGCGGTTCAATGTATTCTTTCCACAACTGATAATCGGAGAATCCTTCGATAATAAATATGTCAGGTCCTGCTCCAGCTGCGAATTTCGCCTTGAGCAGCGTTCTCCAGTCGGCCCCGCCGCCCGATATCTCCGTCTCGACAGTTACCCCGGGATACGCTGCCTCAAACTCATCTTCCAAATTTTCCCAGGCATCGATCCACGGGACTTTGAAGTGGAAAATTTCCAGCTCCACCTCTTTTGCAGCTCCCTCTTCCTGTCCTGCCGCAAAAATCATTCCGATGGCCAGCAATCCGAAGATTACTGCAAGAAACATGATTTTCTTCATAATTTCCTTCTCCTTTCTCTTGGTTTACGTTCCTTTCCGGAACTTATGGTGTTCAACAACTACTTCTCTGCACATAGGTCGGTTTCAATAAATAGTTGTGTCTCCCTGAATCATGGCGGAGTATGGCTGACTCCATATACTGAGCTGCCAGTACGGCGGCCTGGCTCCGCGGCTGGTGTATGGTTGATAGTGACGGACGACAGTAGAGACAACCCTCTACATCGTCGTATCCGATTATTGCAATATCCCGGGGTATAGAGACGCCGTTATCCTGCAGTGCATTCATAACCCCGAAGGCACTTTTATCAGGTATAACGAAGAGTCCCCGGCTTTCAGCGAGCTTTCTGAACTGCTTCCGGGTGAATTCATAGGCGGTTTCGTAGGAACCATCAGGCAAATACATCGTGGATATGACGGCTTCCGGATTTCCAAGAGAAATAGTATCGGAAAACCCTTTGCAGCGTAGGGAAAAGAGGGGAGCATCCTGCATAAGGACTGTTACCGAACTGATTTCCCTCTGCAGAAACTGTTCCCCGGCAAGAACTCCGCCATAGTAGTCATCAATAAGAACACGGGAAAAATTTGAGGCCCAATCATCCCGCTCCGGATTGATGAGAAAAACCGCATCGGCAAGCTGGGAGACGGCCTCTATGGCTCCCTGCGATATTTCCGATCCGATAACAATTAATCCATCAACTTTTTTTTGCCGTGCCAGCCGTGTAAAACTCGATAGATCCTCTGAAACGGTATCGTATCCGGTTATCATGGTATCAAAGCCCCGAACCTGCAGCTCCTCACGGAGGGTATGGACAACCTCTGTAGTATAGAGCGATTCTACCCGGCGCAGGGAATGATAGGGATACATGACCCCGACGGTCATCCGGATTCCGGTGGCCAGACTCCTGGCCGTATCGTTTATCTGGTACCCCAGCTCCCCGGCCAGAGCCAGAATTCTTTTGCGGGTTTCTTCGGCTACCAGCGGACTGTTGTTCAAAGCCCTCGATACCGTGGTATAGCTGGTTCCTGCCTTTCTTGCCAATTCCCGGATATTCATGTTTCCCTCCTGTTACCCTCTTCTCTTGGTTACATTTCCCAGGATTGAATATGCATCGGAACTCCTTCTGAAGCAATAGAGTTCAGGGTCTGCACCACCAGGTTCAAAGAATTGTGCCCGTCTTTAGTACCGGCTGCCGGAATGCTTCCGTCATAGAAGGCCCGGATATCACGTATAAGCTGCAGATCCGCTCCGTAGTGTGATGTGAAAAATTCCGGCCCCTTAAGGTCAAATACCGTCTCTTCAGCTTTCCCCCACTGTATCAGTCGGACAGTTCCTTCCGAACGGGTCAAGTATATGCGGCCAATAGTCCCCACCAGTTCGAGGGTTTCCTGATCTGCAGCATGAGGACCGAAAATGCTCCAGAACAGGGATGCCTTGACGCCGTTCTCAAAAGTCAGATTACAGACCGCATGGTCAATAATATCAGCACCTGGCTGATATACGCAGGTATCTGCCCGATTTCTCTCATCATCAGCCTGAATCCAGGAGTCATAGCCAAGAACCTGAGTGCCTTCCTGCTGATCGTCAGGATTCAGCCTGCGTCGATAAAGGCAGTCACGATCACATTGGGAACAGCGCAGCGGGGCCTGCGGATCGGGCGGGAATATACCGCTCATACCGCCGGCAGCCGAAACACTGCGGCACCTGCTTTCGGCAAACCAACTGAATACATCAAAATGGTGACTTGATTTGTCATTCAAAGCTCCCCCGGACCAGGCGGATTTCCTATGCCAGGTTTGAAAATATCGGGTATAGGGAATGATAGAGCGGATCTGGATCATCTTCAGAGCCCCGATTGCTCCTTCCTTAAGGAGGGCGTAGGATTTGCGCCAGGCAGCTTCATAGCGTCGGGTGAACCCCATTATCAGCGAATTGCCGGTTTCTCTCTCACAGGCAAGAATAGCGGCGGAATCTTCCAGATTCACAGCAATTGGCTTATCAAGATATACTTTTTTACCTGACCGCAGGGCGGTTACGGCAGGAATCCTGTGCTGGTCTGTGTGTGTTGTGATCATGACAATCTGAACTGAGCCTGAAGCGATCAAGTCGGAATAGGAAGCAAATAGTTGAATCGTCAGGTCAAGACCGTTCTTCTGGTAAAGGTTTTCAAGGAAGACCTTGGCATCTCTGCTTCGCTGTGGATTTATATCGTATATTCCGGTTATGGCCATACCGGTTTCCTTCCAGAGCTCAGCAATACGGGCCCCGAGAATATAGCAGCCACGTTCACCGGCCCCGATCAGCCCTATGCCAATACTTTCTTGCTTTTTCAATCGGACAACCTCGGCTTTATTCTTTTTGCAACCGGTCACAATCGGTAAAAAAAAGAAGCAGCCTTCGGGAAGAAGCTTGCTTTCTCTTTTTGCAACCGGTCACAATTAATTGAATTTATCCTAACCCAAGTTTACCGACCTGTCAAGTTCTTCCTTTGCAAGTTTCTTTGAGTTGAAAACAAGAAGAATCCCGGTTACTGCGACAGTAAGAATATCGGCAATCGGCTGGCTTATAAGAATACCGTCAATCCCCAGATATCCCGGCAGTACAAGCAGTAAGGGAACCAGAAAAAGCCCTTGCCTGGACATCGCCAGAAAGGCGGTTTCACGCCCCTTACCCAGCGCCTGGAAAAAAATTCCGGCAGTATTCTGAAATCCGAGAAACATAAGGGTAACAGCCGAAAAACGCAGCGCCCTTGCACCGACGGCAACAACTCGCGGATCGCGGGAAAAGAGCGAAACCAGCGTCGGTGCAAGCGACAGGAAGAGAATTGAGAAAAATATCCCGACTCCCGAACTGAAGGCAATAGTAACCCGGAGTGATTTCCTGACCCGATGATACTGGCCTGCTCCGTAGTTGAACCCGGCAATCGGCTGAAAGCCCTGCCCGAGACCGAATATTATATAGATTACCAGCGTCAGCAGCCTGGTTACAATGCCGACAGCGGCAACGGTCCCGTCCCCGAATACAGCCGCCGCATTGTTCATCACGCCCATAGCAACACTCACAAGTACTTGACGGATGAATGTCGGTACGCCAATTTTCATGATTTCGGCATAAATCACCCCGGAAAAAGCATAGTGGCGCGGCCCGATACTGATAACCCCCATCTTTTTCGCAAAAAAACGGATCAGATAAAGCTGGCTGATCAGCTGAGCCGTAATGGTTGCCAGTGCGGCTCCGGCAATACCCATATCAAACCCGAACATGAAAATCGGATCCAGCACCATATTAAGAACGGCACCGGTAATCATAGCCCGCCCACTGTAGGCTGAAGCCCCCTCCGAGCGGACAATATTATTCAGACACATGTTCAGCATCTGAAAGATACTGCCGCCAATAATAATGGAACCGTAGATTTTTGCCCGGTCCAGGATTGTATCAGTGGCCCCGAAAACCTTCAGTACCGGCTCTATTGCTATAACGCCAGCAATGCTGAACGCAAGGCCGAGCACTATGCAGGAATAGTAGGCCGTGGCGGCAATGCGGCTGGCGCTCGCGGCGTCTCCTGCCCCCAGCCGTCGGGAGATCGCCGAGCCGGCCCCCACCCCGAACATCAGCCCGATGGAGGAGATGATCATAAAAACGGGAAACAGGACGGCTGCTGCCCCGATGGACGGAGTATCGTTCAGCAGCCCGATATACAGCGTATCTACTACATTGTAGAGGGCAATCGTGAACATCGCCAGGATTGCCGGCGAAGAGAGCTTTATCAGAACCCGCGTAATATCACCGCTTCGCAGCATTTCCTGGCGTTCAGAGGGTTTCATATGACAGCTTTCAGCTCCATCCTTCAGCCCGGATTCGAAGAGAGCGGCATAAGCTGAATATCGATATTGGCTTCCTGCCCGATTTCGTGAAGCTCCTCCCGCAGTTCATCCACCGTTTTAACCGATTCTGCAATAAACTCAATCTTCATACTGAACATTGGTGAGCCGGTAAATGGGGCGGACGAAGTGTCCGTTTCAAGCTCGCAGATGCTCAGCCCTTTATCACGCAGCAAATTGGTCACGGCATGGACTATACCTGGCGTATTGAGCGAGAGCGTCTTAATAAGATACGGAAGCCCCGTCAGTTCTTTGCGGGCCGGGTTCGTCTTCTTGAGGCTTACATGCAGATCTTCAAGCTCCTTCCAGCATTCGCAGTCGTCGGAGAGCTTATCGATAGCTTCTTCACTGCCGTCAATAAGCATTATTACCGCAAACTCGCCGCCCATGCTGATCATCCGGCTCTCTTCAATATTACACGAAAACTGTCGGATTACTCCGGTCAAGTCCCTTACAATACCAACACGATCCGGCCCCAAGGCCGATAAAACTGCATATCCCTTTTTCATAATCCCTCCGGGGTATATGCCGGAAACAACAATCCGGCAATGAATATTTCTGACCTATTCTATATTACCATAATAATTACCGCAATATTCACAGAACTGAGGCAAATTTTTGTTGAACTCCTTTCCTCCACGTAGTATATTTCATGTATCATGAAAATTTCATCAAGTACAACGTCACTTTCCGCCGCTTCTGAAGACCCTGACCCTCATTTATATTACGTACATTGCAACTTTGACCTGAAACCTCATACTCCTTACCTGTTATTCTCTGAACAACTGCACCTCACACCCACCTCCACCTCTGCCGCTGAGCAATCCTGCAGCTGGAATCCGGAGCATGCGGCATGCTGAATCGTATCATTACCATCCTTATCCTCATCTTCCTTTCAGCTGTATTCTCAGGTACGGAAACGGCGTTCACCTCGCTTTCGATTATTCAGGCAAAAGGACTTCATTCCGGCAAGGGAAAAACCGGACGTCTGGCAGCCAGCCTGATAAAAAAATCAGACATGCTCCTTTCCACCGTCCTCATCGGGAATAATCTGGTTAACATTGCAGCATCAGCCATAACCACAGCCTCAGTTATTCAATACTACGGAAACTATGCCGTGGGAATAGCTACCGGGATACTGACGCTCACAGTCCTGATTTTTGCCGAAATCACACCCAAACAGATTGCGATAATACATAACGAAACAATTTGCCGTATCATGGCGTACCCCATTCAGTTCCTTATCTGGATTATATTTCCTCTAGCTTTTCTTATAAACAGCTTCAGTTCAGTCATTACGCGGATATTTTCAGGCAAAGAAAAAACCCATATATCCCAGGAAGGAATTCTGCACGCAGTGAATATTGCCCAGAATCAGGGTGTCGTCGAGGACTATGAAACAACGTTTGTCCAGAATGTTTTCAGATTCGATGATATTGATGTTCACGCCATCATGACCCACCGGACTGACGTCTTCAGCTTGCAGGCTGATGAAACTGTAGCCGATGTGCTTCCGAAAGTTATTCGCAGCGGATATGCCCGTATCCCCGTGTACGGAGAATCTCCTGAACAGATTATCGGTATTCTGCTCACCCGGGACCTCTTGAAGTACTCAATTGATCAGAACACCTCCAAGTGCATGAAGGACATTGCCAAACCGCCGGTTTTTGTTCCGGAAACCCGCAAGGCCTATGAGATGTTCGGTGCTTTCAAGGCCAACAAACTTCACATGGCGATTGTTCTCGATGAATACGGCGGTCTTTCGGGCATCGTAACCATGGAGGATGTCATAGAGGAGCTCTTTGGAGAGCTGTACGATGAGCATGAGTCAGGCCTGGAAGAACGCATCCTGGATCTGGGAAACGGATCCTACCGGATTATGGGGGATACCCCGATCCAGCAGCTGCAGGATGTTTTTAATTTTGACATTAACCACAGCCGCCATGTCGGGACAGCAGCCGGTTATCTGATAGAGGAGCTGGGAACCATTCCCAGCCCCGGTAAAACGGTCACCACAGAGATTGGATCGTTCCTGGTCCGCTCCATGCGCGGAAACCGTATAGATTTAGTTATTTTCACCCCGATAAAAAACCCGGATGATGACGAGATCTTTTTTGACTGACAACCGTTAATTGGTGCAAGCGGAAAGATAATTTGTCTTTCTGAATGTCTTTGGGAATCTCTTTGTGAATGTGTAAAAACCATTGACCATTTTTATACCTCACCGTATTATGCCTTCATGAGTAAATATCCTTTTAACACCATAGAACAGAAGTGGCAGAACTTCTGGGAAGAAAACAGCACATTCTCAGTTACAGAAGACCCGGCGGTACCCGAAGAAAAACGGATGTATGTCCTCGATATGTTTCCCTATCCATCAGGGGCCGGTCTCCATGTCGGACACCCTGAAGGATACACAGCTACCGATATTTATTGCCGGTATCTTCGCATGAACGGCTATAATGTCCTTCATCCCATGGGCTTTGATTCATTCGGGCTGCCTGCCGAAAACTATGCCATTCAGACCGGTACGCATCCCCGAATAACAACAGAAAAAAATATTGAACATTTCAGAAAGCAGATAAAGAGTCTGGGCTTTTCCTATGACTGGAACCGGGAAATTTCAACCCATTCCAAGGACTACTACCATTGGACCCAATGGATATTTCTGCAGCTTTACAAGCAGGGGCTGGCTTATGAGTCGGAAACCCCCATAAACTGGTGCCCCGACTGTAAAACCGGGCTGGCTAATGAAGAGGTCAAGGACGGCTGCTGCGATCGCTGCGGTACCCAGGTCACCAGAAAGAATATCCGGCAATGGATTCTGAAAATCACCCATTATGCTGACCGGCTGCTCGAAGACCTCGAGGATCTTGACTGGACCGAATCGATTAAGGCTCAGCAGCGAAACTGGATTGGAAGAAGCGAAGGTGCTGATGTAATCTTCCAGATAGAGGGCGGCAAGGGTGATATTGAAGTCTACACTACCCGACCCGACACCTTGTTCGGGGCAACCTATATGGTACTTTCTCCCGAGCATCCGCTGGTACCGGTTATAACCACCCCGGATCAGCAAAAGCTGGTTGATATGTACATAGAAGAAGCGGCAAAAAAATCCGACCTCGAGAGAACCGACCTGGCCAAAGAAAAAACAGGTGTTTTTTCCGGATCCTATGCGATTAATCCAGTTAACGCTAAGCTCATACCGATCTGGATCGCCGATTATGTTCTGATCTCCTACGGTTCCGGGGCCATCATGGCTGTTCCCGCACACGACGAACGTGACTGGGATTTTGCAAAAGAGTTCAATCTGCCCATTATTCCGGTACTTGAAGGGGGTGATGTTACACAGGCAGCCTTCAGCGGCGACGGTGTGCACATCAATTCCGGATTCCTGGATGGACTGAA
The DNA here is from genome assembly GCA_018399255.1 of Spirochaetales bacterium. Classification (GTDB taxonomy): domain Bacteria; phylum Spirochaetota; class Spirochaetia; order JABMQR01; family JABMQR01; genus M55B182. The sequence continues at coordinate 18,955 of JAGYPA010000032.1, forward strand.
CAAGGCTGATGCAATCAGTACCATGATCGATTGGCTTGTAAAGAAAAAACTGGGCAAAAAGGCCGTCAACTACAAACTCCGAGACTGGGTTTTCAGCCGACAGCGTTACTGGGGAGAACCGATACCGCTGGTGCATTGCGAATCCTGCGGCACCGTTCCTGTTCCGGAAGAAGACCTGCCGCTGGAGCTTCCAGAAGTTCCCGCTTATACCCCATCAGGCACCGGTGAAAGTCCGCTGGCCACCATACCGGATTGGGTACAAACTGTGTGCCCGGTTTGCGGAGGCAAGGCGAAACGTGAAACGAACACGATGCCTCAGTGGGCAGGTTCCTGCTGGTACTACTTGCGCTATCTGGATCCGAACAATACCGAATCTCTTGCTTCACGGGAAAAGATTTCCTACTGGATGCCGGTCGATCTCTATGTCGGCGGAGCTGAGCACGCGGTGCTCCACCTGCTCTACGCAAGATTCTGGCATAAAGTGCTCTTCGACCTCGGTCTTGTAAACACCAAGGAACCCTTTCAGCGGCTGGTGAATCAGGGCATGATTACCTCCTTTGCCTATCAGCGAAAGGATAAGTTTCTGGTTGCGGCAGATATGGTGGAAGAGATCGAGCCCGAAGTATTTATCGAAAAGGCAACAGGAGCCAGGCTTGAGCGGGTAATAGCAAAAATGTCAAAAAGCCTGAAAAATGTTATCAATCCTGATGATATTATTCATGATTACGGTGCCGATTCCATGCGTATGTACGAAATGTTCATGGGTCCGCTGCAGGTATCAAAACCCTGGTCAACAAGCGGTCTCTCGGGTGTCCACCGGTTCCTGGAACGGATATGGCGTCTGGCTTCGGAACGTGAACTGGCTGCTGAACGCGGTCTGGCTCCCGAAGAACTGGTTAAGGTCCTGCATAAAACATTGAAAAAAGTGTCGCATGATACTGCAGCACTGGAATTTAATACCGCCATTGCGCAGATGATGATCTTTATAAACGAGCTCTACAAGGCTGATCGCCTGTACCTTGAAGTCTGGGAACCCTTTATCCTCATTCTCGCACCGTATGCCCCTCATATGGCAGAAGAACTCTGGGAGATGCTGGGACATAAAAATTCTATCGCATTTGAAGCCTGGCCCCAATGGGATGAAGATCTGACGAAAGAGCAGGTTTCCCAGATTGTCCTGCAGGTTAACGGCAAAGTCAGGGCTAAATTTGACCAGCCGGTCGGTCTCGATCAGGATTCCCTCCGGGAAAAAGCACTTGCCCATGAACGGATTCAGGAGTGGATCAAGGACAAAACTATAATTAAAATAATTGTGGTGCCGGACAGACTTGTAAACATTGTAGTCCGCTGAGTCAGGGCAGTTACTGTCGGTTACTGTTTCAGTCTGCGAAAAAGCTCCTCTTTTTCAGCAGGCTCCCTTCTGGGGAGTAAAAAAAGAGGAGAAACGGTTTCCTGAATTATCCGGTAGTCGGGACGATTCCTCAGAATTTTTTTCTCTATTGCCGGGATCGAGTAGAAAAGAAATAATCCCAGCATCACGGCAGGAAAGAACAGGAAGACGAGTCGCCCCGGACCTGAAGCAAGAGAAAAAACGGTCACGCCAAACCAGAAAAGCACCTCTCCAAGATAGTTCGGGTGGCGCGAGTATTTCCAGAGGCCTGTGGTAATTACCCCTGGAATATGATTCTGATCTTTGCGGAAGCGGTGGAGCTGCGCATCAGCAGCTGACTCAAGCACACTGCCGAGCAGCATTATCAGAAGACCGGTAAGGGTATAGAGCATAGCTGCTGCTCCGCTCTGCAGACCGTCAATAATTACGGCATAAGCAGGAATGCACACCATGAAGACCATCCCGGTCGGAAAAAGATGAATTGCAGCAAAGCTTACCAGCCAATAGGATCGGGGAAATCTCCTGCGAAATCCCACATAGCGCCAATCTTCATCCTGCAAACCCTTCCAATTCAAAGCCCAGTTAATAGTAAGGCGTCCTGACCAAAAGAGCATCGCTGCAAAAAAAACTGAAAAATATCCGTTTTCCAGCACCTTCAGACCAGACCCCATTATCCAATAGGTAATGAGAATCGGTGGAGCAACGCTCCAATAGGCATCGTAAACACTGGAATTACCAGATCTGATACTGAATAGATAGATGACAACTGTTGCCGAAATATCAGCGGCCAAACCTCTGGCCAGCAGGCTCCATGACTCCGGGGATGCTTCAATCACTGCTCGGGCCGCAAAAAAGGCCGCTGCATAGGCTGCTGCAATGTAGATAAAAGATGATGTTTTTGATTTTCCAAGAAGCATTATTTCCGACCGCCAATTATGCATTTTGATCCTGAATTTTTCTCATTGTAAAATAACTGCCAATAAGGGACAATATCTTCTGCAGGTTTTTCCCATTTTTTGCAGCCCGGCTTTGTTTACGGCGGAAGCTGTTCAAGATACCAGAACGCCTCACTCTCACCCCCGATTATCAGTAAACAGAGATTTTCTATAGGAAGCAGGTACCTGAATGTTCCTTTAAAAAAACCGGATATAGTTATGCTGCTCCCCGTATGAACGCTTATACCGCTCCGCTCCGGGGTATCTGGAATCCAATAACCCTGCGGTATGCCGAACATTTCCAGCTTATACTCCGGGAGCTGCTCAAACGTGGCTGCATCAAGTTGACCAAGAAGAATGTCACGATAGATACTCTCACGGCGAACCCGCCAGCCATTTCCCGAACCAGCTTCGTTGAGCAAGCTTGTAAAAACCCTTCCCTCAATATTTGCGGTCAATCCTGGTGCATACTCTTCCAGGGTCAGCATAATATCGGCGGCGGCCCCCCCTGCATAGGTCAGGTGAGCTTCAGGCTTTGAAATACCGCCTTCAGAACTATCCGGTGTAAGCAGGGCTCCTATCGGTGTGCCAGTTCCATAGGGATACGCTGCAAATACCAGTAAACCGCCTTTAGCCGCCTCAATGACAACCTTGTTTATTCCGGCGGTAATGTGCTGCTCCATTATCCCTGCCTGGGGATCTATCCAGCGCAGCAGATACCAGACTTCTTTTCCAGAGACCAGCTCCCAGGGTGATTCTTCCGAGAGGTAGACACTGATCTGCCGTTCTCCGCTGACCAGCGAGCATGAGAGCGACAGCAGAATGAGTAAACCTGCGGCTAGAGATTTCAGTAAGTTATTTTTGTTTTTCATATATAGTATAAACTCAAAAAAAACCCGAGATTATTCAATGTGGCTGAAAATTTTTCAATTTTTTTTTGGTTTGACCTGAAAAAAGTAAACATCCGGGATTGTCAGCTCAAGATGCTTCATTCCGCAATTGACTCAGGTAGGCTCTGCGGATATCTTTCAGAAGCGTGCGATACTCCAGGGTTGAAAAATCTGCATACGTCCAGGGCAGCGGCTGGAATTCTCCCCTCATGAAAATCAGGGTTACTTCACCGTACAACCCTTTTCCAATGGGAATTCGATGACCCCGATCTTTCGTCGTTGCAAGCACCAGTCTAGTCGAAGAGAGCAGGCCGGGATCAAGATTTACCGTCCGGCTGCCGTCGATTGTCAACTCGCTTTCTATACGGTTCGACACGTCCTTAATTCCAGCGAGTTCGTCGGGCTGAACAAGTTTTTTTATTGTTGCAAAATGTTTCTGCAGATCTGATCCCATCTCTTCCTTATAATAGTCGGTATAGGTAAAGGGAAAGGGTCCATCTATACGTTCAATTCCCCCATAGCTCTCAGTAAGCCTCTCAAGCAGCGTCGGGGAAGGACTGGTATTTGACGAAAGAATCCCGATTATCAGTTTTTCCGGAATATAATCTGCTGCAGATCCCATAGGCACACCTGCTATCGGTCAGAATAGAAAGTACCGAGATTTCGGAAAGTCTCACTGCTTTCCTGCAGTCTGGCACAGGCGGCTAGATAGGTCGGCAAATCCGGTATCTCAGTTTCCACGAAAAACATATATTCCCAGGGGCGTCCGTGAATCGGCCGCGATTCGAGTTTTTTCATATTAAGCCCGAAACCCGCCATGGTTTTAAGACTCGTAAAGAGGGCTCCCGGTTTGTCAGGGGTAGAAAAGACCATGACCCCGCGATTGTGCCGGCTGCCGCCCGAAACAGTTTCAGCATTTTCTTCTCGAGCTATTATATAAAACCTGGTATAGTTTCGCGGATTCGTCTCAATGCCTTCCTTAAGGATCGCCATTTCGTAATAGTCAGCTGTTTTCTTACCGGCAATTGCTGCATATTCCGGATTTTTCTGTTCAGCTATATAAGCAACAGCACCTGCGGTATCAAAAAAAGGCACCCGCTCAATATCAGGATACATATCGAGGAAATCAGAGCACTGGGCGAGCCCCTGAGGGTGGGAAAATACTTTTTTTACCACTTCAGGATCTGTCCCCGGCATACCAATAAAATTATGGGTAATCCGAATCTGCTGTTCTCCAACCACCGCAATATCAGGATGGCGGAGGAGCAAATCGAAATTATCATTTATGGTACCGGCAAGTGAGTTTTCAACCGGAATTATGCCGCATGCGGTTGCTCCTGTCATAACAGCAGTAAAGACATCCTCAAATTTCCGGCAGGGCCTGGCCTTAAGCCGCCCCCCAAAGTATTGATCAAGTGCAATCTCACTGTAAGCCCCGTGAACACCCTGAAAGGCGACATATTCCTCATCACCTGCCAGATTTTGATTTTCTGCAGTACTGATTATAACAGGCCGCTTCTTTGGTGCCAGCTCAACCGATTTTCCAATAACCGGAACCAGGGCCTGTATATCACGCATAAGCTGCTCAAACTGCTCCGGGAAAAGCGACTGGGGACCATCTGACAAAGCTTTTTCTGGATGGTTATGCACTTCAATCATAAGCCCGTCCGCCCCTGCCGCCACAGCGGCAAGACTCATAGGCAGGACTTTTTCGCGCAGACCGGTCGCATGGCTCGGGTCGACAATAACAGGCAGATGACTGAGTTTATGAACGACAGGTATCGCACTGATGTCCAGGGTGTTCCGGGTGTACGGTTCAAAGGTTCTAATACCCCGTTCACACAGAATGACATCATATGTTCCATGCGCCATAAGATATTCCGCAGCCATAAGCCATTCTTCAATAGTGGCCGCCAGCCCCCTTTTCAGAACAACCGGTTTTCCAGCGCTGCCGACTTCCTTCAGCAGTTCAAAGTTCTGCATATTTCTGGCACCGATCTGGAACATATCAATATACTTTGCCATCATTTCCACATGGGCTGGATTAACAATCTCACTGGTTATCGGCAGGTCATAAGTATCCCCCGCCTCACGCATCATTCTCAGGCCCTCTTCACCAAGCCCCTGAAAGGAATAGGGAGATGTTCTCGGCTTGAAGGCTCCGCCGCGAAGCACCACTGCTCCGGATTTGCTGACTTCTTTTGCTATGGCAAAAATCTGCTCACGGTTTTCAACGGCACATGGACCGGCAATAACCGCAACTCGATTGCCGCCGAATTTTATTTTGCCCACCTTTACGATGGTATCTTCTTTTTTAAGCTCTCTGGAAGCAAGTTTATAGGGACGGGATATCGGGATAACCTTCGCAACCCCGCTGAATAATTCAACCTCTCGCAGATCTACCCGGGCTATCCCTACTGCACCAAGAATAGTTTCTTCATCCCCGGTAATTTCTCGCACCTTGAAATTATTCTTTTCAAGATAGTCGTAAATATCTCTCTTCTGAGGCTCTGTAATGTCCTTTTTCAATACTATAATCATAGCACTAACCTAGTGAGATCGGGTACTCATGTCAAGATAACGGGCTGGACTAAAAACAAGTTTAGCCGCTGGAAATGAATTGTTTTTATGATATACTGCCGCCGCAGGAAAATTCTTTCAGGAGAATAGTAAAAAACTATGCAGGATATTGCCCCGGAATACTGGGATTCTGTTTTTTCTTTGTTTACTCTGGCTTTGAAAGAACGCGGAGCAGCTTTGCCCTCTGTTTCCGAAATTGCTTCCGGCTCAAGAAACTCCCCTTATCGGGTTCTCATATCTACTGTAATATCGCTGCGTACAAAGGATGCTGTGACACTTTCCGCTTCAAATCGTCTTTTTGCCAAGGCAGACACCCCTGAGCAGATGATCAAGCTCAGCCAGGAAGCCATTGAGCAATTAATCTTCCCTGCAGGATTCTACCGGAACAAAGCTAAAAGCATAATCGCTATCTCGAAAATCCTTATAGATACCTATAACGGACAGGTTCCCCCGGACCGTGAAAAGCTGCTTTCTCTTCCCGGGGTAGGGGTTAAAACAGCAAATCTGACCTTGAATCTGGGCTTCAATATCAATGCCATCTGCGTCGATACTCACGTCCATCGAATTGCGAACCGCTGCGGATGGATAACAACCAAAAATCCTGACGCTTCTGAAAAAGCACTGGAACTTATTATGCCTGAAAAATATTGGATTCCGCTTAACGAGCTGCTTGTCACCTATGGCCAGCTGATATGTACCCCGCTATCTCCCCGTTGTTCTGAATGTCCGATTACGACAACTTGCCTGAAGCGGGGTGTTGCAAAGACTCGTTAGTTTTTTCCTTTTATCCTTCTGCTCTTATTGATTTTACACTTAACATATGTTAGCATTTGACCATGGAATTAGTCGAGAAGCTTGATTTGCTTTCGCAGGATGCCCAATATGATTTAGCTTGCGCATGCGGAACAAAAAACAGTTCTGATCATCGCAAAAGGGGCGGGGACGGCAATTGGCTTTACCCGGTTACAGTACCCGGAGGCGGGACTGGCATTATGCTTAAGACTCTGATTACTAACGCCTGTACAAGTGACTGCCGCTACTGCCCCCTTCGGCTTACCGGTCAGAGCCGCAGAATAAGCATATCCCCTGATGAACTGGCCGCATTTTTTATTCAGATTTGCCGCAAAAAAAACCTTATAGGTATTTTCATAAGCTCAGGAATCCTTGACACACCGGACCGCTCCATGCAGCTTCTTACCGATACTGCCGCTATTTTACGGTATAAGTATCACTATCGGGGATATATTCATATAAAGATAATACCCGGATCTTCTCCGGAAGCTGTTTCCAGAGCTGTATCTCTCGCGTCAGCAGTATCACTGAACATTGAGACTCCGGGAGAAACCTATTTCAAGCCGTTGTCAAATACTAAAAAATATCTGACTGATATAATTGAACCCCTCAAGCTTATCAGTTCCCTCACAGCGAAGGGCTCACGTTACAGCAAGGTATCATCAACAACCCAGTTTATTGTAGGAGCTTCAGATGAACCTGACAGTGCCATTCTGAACTATATGTGGGGATTATACGACCGGCTTCATTTCAGCCGTATTTATTTTTCCGCTTATCAGAAAGGCCTGGGAAGCCCTGAGATACCAGGCGAACGAAAACCCGACATACCTTCCGAGGATCTCTACCTCCGTGAGCATCGTTTATATCAAAGTGATTTTCTTATGCGCTCCTATGGTTTCAGACTTGATGATTTTTGCTGCCTGCCTGACGGAAGCCTGGACCTTTCCCGTGATCCCAAACAGGTCTGGGCGGACAAGAATCCGGATTTTTTTCCAGTTTCCCTGAAAAAAGCTTCTAAAGAGGAGCTGCTGCGGGTTCCCGGCTTAGGTCCGGTTCTGGTTAAAAGAATTCTGGATTATCGGCGCCAAACGCCAATCAGTACGTTGGACTCAATCCGTATGCCAAATCATTTAATGAAGAAAGCTTCCCACTATATTTCTCTGTAAGTTTCTTCTATGATGGAACTATGATTCTTGTCAGTGCCTGCCTTGCCGGAATCCCCTGTCGCTATGACGGAGGCAGTTTTTTATATATACCGCTTTTACAGCTTGTTCAAAAAGGGGCAGCTGTTCCAGTTTGTCCGGAAACTGCCTGCGGTCTTCCTACTCCAAGAGCCTGTATTGAACTTCATTCTGAATCACGACATGCATTCGATGCAGCTGGCAATGATTTCACCTTTCGAATCCAAGGGGGAATTGACTCCGTTCTCAGACCCATCGACACGAAGCTGTTATCTGCAGCCGTGCTTAAAGACAAGTCCCCGACTTGCGGATCGTTACATATTTATGACGGTTCTTTCTCCGGCAGGACTATTTCTGGAATGGGATTGTTTGCTGAACGCCTTCACAGCTTAGGAATTCCCCTTTTTACAGAAAGCAGTTTTCTGCTCAGTTCCTTTTTTTCTTTCCTTTGACCTTTCCCGCCTGAGCCAGCAGGACCCCGGCAAGGACTACGCCCATGCCGATAATTTTACTGCTGGAAAACTGTTCTCCAAAAAAGAGAAAAGAGACAACAGCTGTTATTACCGGAACAAGATTTACCAGTCCGTTAGCTCTCGTTGGACCGATCTGCTGAATTCCATAATTGAGAAAAATGAAAGCAAGACTTGATGCAAATAGCGCAAGAAACAGGATGCTGAAAATGGTCTCACGATTCGGGATTACTGTAAAAGTATCAGCTGCTTCAAACAGAAAAAAAACAGGCAGAAAAAAAAGAAGCCCTAGAGAATTCTGAACCGCTGTTATGGTCAGGGGTGAATAAGAAACAGGAAGTCTCCTGACAGCCAGAGAATACAGTACGGCCGAAAAAACAGCACCAAAAAGAAGCAGCAGTCCCTTTACTGTAAAGTTCCGGATCAGGGAATCTCCTCCGCTTGAAAAAGAAACAAGCAGAACTACACCAACCAATGACAGCAAAGCCCCTAGTATAGGATAAAAAGTGAGTTTCTCCTTGAGGAAAACCCTGGCCCCTATGGGGGTAAAAATCGGAATAGTAGCAATTATTACCGAAGAAATGGCTGCTGATACGGACTGCAGGCCGAAAGTCTCGAACAGAAAATAGAAAAACGGCTGAAAAAGAGCAATCAGCAGAAACTTCGGAAGATCCCCCCACCTTGGAAATCCTTTTTTGCCGTACAGGATCATGTTAATACTCATAAGCAGTGATGCTGAAATTACCAATCGTATTGTTACAAGCGAGATCGGCTGATACTGATTCAATGCAACACGGGTCGCTGGAAAAGAAATACCGTAAAACACCATCGATAGGGCTACGAGTGCGGTCGCAAGAATCGTCCGATTCTTCGTATTTTCATTTTTCATTGGTTGAGTATACTCATACCTTCTTCCAATCGCAATAATCTCCCGGACTAAATCGTTGCTGTTCTTCGGCTTTATATGGTAATCTTTCCCTATGCTGATACCTTCCGGAACTGCAGAAGTTGAATTAATTGTTAAAAAATCTCGATTTATTGCGCATGCCTGCTATATTGAGAGTTCTGAAGAGGCCAAGCAAATTATTACAGACGCCCGGCTGAAACACCCCGGAGCATCTCATGTCGTTCATGCCTGGATATTGGGTGAAGCGGGCAGCATTTTCAGCATGAGTGATGACAAGGAACCTCGGCATACCGCCGGCAGACCAGTCCTTGAAGTGGTTAAAGGAAGTGGTCTTACTGATATTCTGGTTTTGGTTATCAGATATTTTGGTGGTATAAAACTTGGTACTGGCGGCCTTGTGCATGCTTATTCAGAGGCAGCTAAACAAGTCCTTTCTCTTGTCAGCAGAACAGAAAAAATCCCGAAAATACTTTTTTCATTAAGTATTAAATACCTTTTTTACGATCAGGCAAAAAAAACTCTTTTATCGCACAATGCGGAAATTATGAAAGAAGATTTCGGTACGGGTATATTTATCGAAGGAACTGTGCCGGACCGTGAGGCAGATTCTCTTTCTCGAGAACTCACCAATCTCACTTCCGGCCAATCGCGTCTTAACCTGATAAAGTAAAAGATCAAGTCAGGTATGTGAATACTTGAACGTCAAACCATAATCACATATTTATTTCCAGTTTTTAACGGCAGCAGCCAGTTCTCTGGCCATCTGAAAAGCATCTGCCCGGGCAGCATCGGTAGGAGCACCCTGGTATTCCACGGTACCTATGCAGTCCCATTTCAGAGATTTTGAAAATTCGTCATACTGTTTCTGGGCTCCGCCTGACCACCCGTACGATCCAAAACGCATAGTTTTACGATTATTTACATGGCTTCGATCCAGAATGTCCAGAATCGCATACATGGGCGGAAACATTTTATATTCATATGTCGGAGTTCCGATAATTAAGCCTGATGACTTCCATGCCGATGCCAGTACAAAAGATGCGTGCTCCTGCGGTACCCGGTGTACAGTAACGGGAATGTTTTCAGCTTCTACTCCCTTAATAATCGAATCCAGAAGTGCTTCTGTATTACCGTACATGCTGCTCCAAACCAGCGTGACTTCCTGTTCTGCCGGCCCGTTCATATAGGAAGCAAGCTTCAAATAATCATCTATTATTTTTTTCGGGTTTTCTCGCCAGATAATTCCGTGACTCGGGGCAATAATCCTGATATTCTCATTCTCCAACTTTTTAATTCCACGCTCGACAAAGGGAGAAAAAGCTGAAACGATATTTGCATAGTACCGTAACGTTTCCCGTTCAAAAAACTGATGCTGAGAAGATGAAAGCTGATCATCAAAAACCGCTTCACCCACTTTACCGAAAGCACCGAAAGCGTCGCAGCTGAATAGAACTCCGGCTTCGGGTTCGAATGTCATTATCGTCTCCGGCCAGTGAATATTCGGGGTGTCCACAAAAACAAGTTTTCGTCCGCCCAGATCAAGTGTGTCTCCGGTTCCGACGGCCTGAACATTATCCTCAATCCCATAAAACGCCTTAACCAGGGGAACCGCTTTCTTTGAACATAAAATTCGGATTCCGGGATTTTTCCGCCTCAACTCGGCAAGCCAACCGGTATGGTCCGGTTCCATATGATTCAGCACCAGAAAATCAATATCTGCAAGCTGTATTTGAAGGGACTTAAGCTGCACCGTTATTTCATCCACAGCGCCTTCCCAATCTTTTACCATATCAATAAGGGCTATCTTTTCCCCCCTTACTATATAGGAGTTGAGAGATACACCATTAGGAATTGGCCAGATGCCTTCAAACAAATCTCTTGAGCCGATATTGGCACTTATCCTGAAAATACCATCTGTTAATTCTACTGCTTTAATCATAACTGTAACCTTCCCGGTTTTTTTTGCAATTATACAGGATGGCAGGGAAAATTTCAAACCCGGGCAATCGCTTATCAGCTGCTGATGTTCAGGGATATACATTCCTGAAGCAATTTCTTATTATATGTTTATGCGAATTCTAAAACTTCATCTTTACCATGATATTCCATACATTCTTATGCGGGATGAGGCGGTTGATTTCTTTAACCCGTTTGCCGCTTTGAAAATGATCGATGCACGTATACGATCCCTTGTCGGACCTTCTTACAGCTGTCCTGAGGCTTCACTATTTGCAAATTTATCGGGCAATAAAGAGGGTATTGATACAGACAGTTGCGTCTGCGGCTTTTCACTTATACCGCAGCCGCAGATGAAGGAAAAATCTGTTAACATGTTTCCCGAATTTTGTGAAAGCTGCTTACCAGAAGGATATTATTTGTTTGTTCAGCTAGCCAGCACGAAGCCAGAAGAAATTTTAGATTCTATTAACGGAATTCATACATATTTTAAACGTAATAATACTATTTTGGAATCAAAAAAGATTATTTTAAGAATGGTAAACGAAACTGGGGGAATGCTGTCAGTCAACCGGAAGGATATTGTTTTTCAATTTTGTATACCTGTAAAGCAGTAATATTAACCTGGCAACATCTATTATTTTAAATAACCTTCGTACTATTAACATGTTATGTATTTTTAAAGTAAAATCATACGCCGATTTTAAAACATGATCAAGCACGGTATTCAGGATCCTGAAGCATACAGTACCGGCACAATAATCGGGACTATAATTGTTAAAATTATTCCATGTGCCAATGCCAGCGGGACATAATTAACCCCGCAGAACTTTTCCACCATCGGAAGGGTCACATCCATGCTGGTTGCTCCGCAGACGCTTATTGCGGCCCGATTCTTTCCATAACTGGCTAGCAGGGGAATTGTGATAAAAGCGACACTTTCACGAAACAAATTACTTAAAAAGGCAATCGAGCCTAAAACCGGGTCTCCGAGATCAGTAATCAATACTCCAGAAAGAGAATACCAGCCAAAACCGGCGCCGACAGCCAAGGCTTCATGCAGTTTCATTTCAGAAAACAATGCGATTATGCTCACTCCGGATAAAGTACCTAATACAGTCAGTATGGGTAATACCAAAGCAACAGGATCACGAAGGATTGAAGACACATCGGTTTTATCATGAACCATCTGTACTCCAACCAGGAAAAGAAGTAAATAGAGCAGCCATTCAGTTACAGAATCAGAAAACCAGGAAAACAGGTCCGTGTTTGCGGCCAGAACAGCACCTGCTGCAACAATAGTAATAAGAATTGCAGGCTCTTTCATATGAAGGACAATTTCTCCAAATGTTCCCTTATTTTCTGGCTTATCATGGCAAGTCAATGGTTCGTCTTGTTTTACACTCTTTTTTTTTCGGATTACTGCAGACAAATATCCGGCAGCCAGAACGAACAGGACACTGCCTCCAGCTGCCGCTAAAGCAAAAACCACGGCACTTAACCCTATATGTGAAAGTTTGCTCTTGATGTCATCGATTAACCCCGTCTTTACACCCATACTTAAAAGTAATCCATAGAGACATGCCGTGAGCAACTTCCCGACAAGTTTTTCCATACGAGGAGGAATAATGCCAAGTACAGCAGCTCCGACACCGCCAAAAAGAGCCGCAAACAGAAGCCCGAGATATATGATCATTTCCATGCGATGACACTAATAGAAAACGCATCAATTTGCAAGTTGATACTCACAGAATCATGCCCCATCTTGCTTTAAGAGTGTTTTTTTGCATCTCACACAAAATTACTTTTCCTGATATCTTCAAAGGCAATGGGCTTGTTCAATTCTCGTATCGTGAGTATAGTTATCCAACACGGAGGAGAGCGTGAAAAGCACACTGGTAAATGATACATTAACAATCCTGCAAACTGAAAATAAAGCAATTTATCTTCTTGGAACAGCACATATATCGAATGACAGCGTCGAAGAAGTTGAGACAGTCATTTCTGAGAAGCAGCCGGATCATATCTGTATAGAAATCGATGCTGGTCGGTATAAAGTCATGAAGGAAGGTCAGTCTTGGCAGAACTTGAATATAGGGAAAGTTCTGAAACAGGGTCAAGGTTTTTTCATGCTCGCTAATTTAGCCCTTTCTTCATTTCAACGCCGTATGGGCGAAGGATCTGGTGCAGCCCCTGGTGAAGAAATGCGCAGAGCTGTTGAGGCTGCTGAAAAAGCCGGCATTCCCTTCTCCTTCAGCGATCGCAACATTCAAGTAACTTTGCGAAGAGCCTGGAAAAAATCTGGTTTCTGGAACAAAATGAAACTGCTTGCCGCCTTAATTGCATCCGCTTTTTCCAAGGAAAAACTGACCGCCGAAGAGGTCGAAGCGTTAAAAGAACGCTCTGCTCTGCAGGGGATGCTTGAAGAGCTCGCTAACGAACTCCCTGTAGCTAAAGAAGTCCTCATCGATGAACGTGACCGATATCTGGCTACAAACATTTTTACAGCACCAGGAGAGAAAACTCTTGCAATAATCGGGGCGGGTCATGCTGAGGGCATCATAAAAACCATTGAAAAGCTTGAATCAGGCCTTCTTAATGACGACCTTTCCGGTCTTGATCATATACCTCCACCTTCCAAAATTTCGAAACTGCTTCCCTGGCTTATACCGGCAGCTGTTGCGGCCTTACTCGTTTACGGTTTCATTAATGCCGGCTGGTCTCAGGGTATGGAAATGTTTTTTTACTGGTTTGCTGTTAACGGAGTATTAGCTGGAATAGGAGCAATTATCTCATTTGCTCACCCTCTGACCATTCTGGCAACAATAGTCTTTGCCCCATTCACTTCACTTAATCCAACTATCGGGGTGGGAATCGTTTCTGGGGGATTAGAAGCCTATATACGAAAACCGCGAGTAATTGATTTTGAAAACTTAAATAAGGACATTCTTTCGATAAGAGGATTTTACAAAAATCGAGTGACTCATGCTTTAATTGTATTTTTCCTGACCAGCGTCGGCAGTGCAATAGGAACTTTCGCGGCTTTCCCTTTTATCGTTTCACTTTTACAATAAATTATTTGAACGCATGTTCGGGCTCAGTAAATGCGTTACGGCCTCTGAAACATCTGAACATGCAAGATAAATCCCTCGCGATGCCGCAGCCAAAAGCTTGGCATCATGCAAGTCCGGCCCGATAAACTCGGTAAAACCCATCTGTTCGGCAGCGGTGATCCGTTTTTCAAGGTGTCCCACCAAACGAACTTCTCCAGCAAGACTCAATTCTCCGGCCGAAGCAAGTTTTTCTTTCAGAGGTCTACCCGTTATCGCAGATAAGAGAGCAAGGGCTAAAGGAAGTTCAATTCCTACTTCAGTAAGTCTAATTCCACCGGCTACATTAACATAAACATCAAATTCAGAAAATTTCAGACCCGCATGCTTTTCTAGAATTGCAGCAGTTCGTGAAACCCGAGCTGAATCGATTCTATCAGAAAATATACGAGAATAGCCGCTTTTTGCCGGCACCGCCAGCGCCTGTATTTCTACCATCAGCGTTCTCGAACCTTCAAAAACGGCTGCAGCGGCAACTCCTGCAGGATTTCCATTTTTTCGTCTTCCTAAGAAAAACGACTCTGGATTACCAGCAGGGACAAGGCCCTTCTCAGTCATAGTAAATACACCGATTTCATCCACTGACCCAAATCGGTTTTTATTTGATCTGAGCAGTCGTACTCCATTTTCCGCCTGATCAAAGTATAAGACGGTATCAACCAGATGCTCGATGGCTTTAGGACCAGCAATACTGCCGTCTTTAGTAACATGCCCCACAATAAACAGTGCCGTTCCCTGCAACTTTGCAATATCAACCAATTCCATTGAACTGAATTTAATTTGATTTACAGTTCCGGATACAGGACCGGCTTCTTCGCTATATATTGTTTGAATTGAATCAACTATAACCAGATCATAAGTTCCTTTTTGAAGGACAACTGACAGCTTTTCCAACCGAGTTTCACATAAAACCGTAATACTTCCTAAGGAAATACCTAACCGCTCGGCACGCAGCCTGATTTGTCCTGCTGATTCTTCACCGGAAATATAGAGAGATTTCTTTGTATCAGCTAAGGACAATATTTGC
The DNA here is from genome assembly GCA_018399255.1 of Spirochaetales bacterium. Lineage (GTDB taxonomy): Bacteria > Spirochaetota > Spirochaetia > JABMQR01 > JABMQR01 > M55B182. The sequence goes on from JAGYPA010000032.1 coordinate 34,193, forward strand.
AGCAGAAGCGTGGATTTGCCTATTCCAGGCTCTCCGCCGATCAGAACAGCGCTGCCCTTCATAATTCCCCCGCCTAAAACACTGTCCATTTCTGATATGCCAGTACTGAATCGTATGTCCTGCTCAGCTTCCAGAGCACTGAGATTTATCGGTTGATTAATTCCCCCGGTATCAGACAGGTTTCTGTCAGATCGAGCCTGCCGAGAACTGCTGCCCGAACTTGACACGATACTTTCGGTAAACGTGTTCCAATTACCGCATTGAGAACATCTTCCCAGCCATTTGCTTTCTTGATGTCCGCAGGAAGAGCAAATAAAAACAGTTTTTGATTTAGCCATACTGCTCTCCAGACTTGCTGCTGCAGGGCTGCTCTTTGGTCATATTAAAAATCAATCAATTCAACTTCGAAAACAAGATGACTGTCAGGGGGAATCACCCCGGGATATCCTCTTTTTCCGTATCCCAGATCAGGAGGTATAATTAAAATTCGCTTCTCACCCTTTTTCATTGTTTGCAGAGCTTCATTCCAACCTTCAATAACCTGCCCCACTGCAAAGACTGCGGGCTGTCCCCGTCGGTATGAGCTGTCAAACTCTTTTCCATTCAACAAAGTCCCAGAATAATGGACTGTAACATTACTGCCGTACGCCGGGGAGTTAGAACCCTTTCCTTGAGACAGAATTTCATACCGCAAGCCGGATTGTGTAACAACTGCATCTGGCCATCGGTTCAATATTTCTGTTGCAACAAGCTGATTTACTTTTTTTGATTTCCTGATGGCGTCCTCCCTTTTATTTTTCAAAAGGTTTTCGAAGATTTCATGTGTTACAACAAAATCTTCAGCTTTCCTACCATTCCTGATAATTGAAATGGAATTGATTTTATCTCCCTGCTGTATGGAGTTAACTACATCTTGACCTTCTACGACTTTCCCGAAAACGGTGTGTTTATCATCCAGCCAGGGAGTTGCCAGATGGGTAATGAAAAACTGGCTGCCGTTTGTATCCGACCCACTATTAGCCATTGAAAGAACTCCAGGGCCGTCATGTCGCAAGTTTTTGTCAAATTCATCTGGAAAAGTATACCCCGGCCCGCCAGTTCCTGTTCCAAGCGGACAACCGCCCTGAATCATAAAGTCAGGGATAACCCTATGAAATAGAAGCCCGTCATAAAATCCAGCTCCATCAGAAATCGATTTTTCTTTCTTGCCAAGAACTCCTTCAGCAAGACCAATAAAATTTGCCGAAGTTATTGGTGTTTTTTCATGTTCCAATTGCAGAAGTATTGTTCCTTTTGTGCTGTCTATCTCTGCAAATAATCCATCATTGTTATTCATAAGTACTCCATTAATTCTGTTGTTATTTTATCACTGCACTTCTAATCCTGTGAATACAGCTCTCCATCTCCCCCGCCTCCCATCAGCTGATACACTCTTTCAAGGTCTTCGGGAGAAAAATACGAAATCTCGATTTTCCCCTTTCCCAAAGAACCTTTTACAGCAACTCTGGTTCCCAGTACATTCAAAAATTTTTCTTCCACAAGCCTGATTTCAAATGGGCGTTCTTGAAAATCCTTTTTCCGAGTTTTATTTTTACCAGCTCGTGACCCTTCATTCAAACCTTTAGCAATTACTTCCGTTTGGCGTACTGAAAGATTCTCACTGATAATTCGTTTAAATAGTATTTGCTGTTCGGCTGGATTTACTACCGAAAGGATTGCCCTGGCGTGACCGGAGGATATTTTTCCGATTTCCAATGATTGGAGCATTATTGGTTCAAGGTTGAGTATCCTCAAACTATTGGCTATAGTCGATCTGTTTTTTCCAATTTTTTTTGCCAGTTCTTCCTGACTGAGCAAAACTTGTTCTATCAAATACTTGTATGCCTGGGCTTCCTCAACTGGATTCAGATTTTCTCGTTGTATATTTTCTATCAAAGCCACTTCCAGTCTCTGTTCTTCGGAGAAATTCCTTATAAGTGACGGTATGTGTGTTAACCCGACCTGCTTTGCAGCTCGAAACCGCCGTTCTCCTGCAACAATAATATAGCGCTCTGGAACATCCGGGGATTCTTCGACGAGAACCGGCTGCAGCACTCCCTGCTCCCGAATGGAATCAGCCAGTTCCTGCATGGCCGCTTCATCAAAATTCTTTCTAGGCTGGCCGGGATTAGACTCGATTTTTTTTATATTGAGCATAACCACAACAGCCCCAGTTGATTCTTTTTCAGACGACAAATCTTTATTAACTGTTCGTGATTCGTGGGTGTAATCCCCGATTAACGAACCAATACCCTTACCAAGTCCTCTTTTAGCCACGTTGCAGAACCTCCTTTGCAAGATTAAGATAACTCTCGGCACCCTTACAGGCAGGATCATAGAGATTAATCGGCAGTCCGTGCGAGGGTGCTTCTGAAAGCCTTACATTACGGGGGATAAGACTTTCGAAAACTTTATCTTTAAAGTAATCGGATACATCTTTCACAACATCCTGGGCAAGTCTGGTCCTATTGTCATACATAGTAAAAACTATTCCCAAGATTTCCAGCTCCTGGTTAAGGTGCTTTTTAACATTCATTATTGTTCTCACCAACATGCTTAAGCCCTCCAGGGCAAAATATTCGCATTGAAGAGGTATTATGGAAAAATCTGCAGCTACAAGCCCATTAAGAGTCAGCAGCCCCAAAGATGGCGGGCAGTCTATTAACACGTAGTCCCATTCATCACCCAGCAGATTCAGGTGCTTATCTAAATAATACTCACGGCGATAAGCACTAACAAGTTCAATATTTATACCGGTCAAATCAATATTTGAACCAACAACAAATAAGCGCTCCACCGGTGTTTCCTGAACAGCTTCAGTTAAGGCAACTTCATCAGTGAGGACTTCATACATACCCGGTCTTTCGTCGTCAGCCCCAACAGCACTCGTCAGATTACCCTGAGGGTCAAGATCAATTAAAAGCACTTTTTGACCAAGTTCAGCCAGATATGCTCCAAGATTAACTGTGGTCGTGGTTTTTCCCACACCACCTTTCTGGTTTGCAAAAACTATTTTCTTGATAGACATGGAAGTGATTATAATAAATATGACAACCGATGTCAGCTCTAAAAAACTTTCCAGGCTTTCTTTTCTCTATATTCACCTACTTTTTATAATAAAATAGTAGTAATTTTTTCTAATTTGTACATTATTAATTAAAACCTTGACAGCCATCTGCATAAACTCTACCCCTTCTTTTACCTATTCTAAAAAACGGTTCCTTCACTTGATTATTTTTTAATCATTCGTTATTTTAATTTTTAAGAAGTACAAGGAGAATTGAATGGAAGAAAAAGTAAAGCTTGCTATTAATGATATCAGACCATCACTTCAGAATGACGGTGGTGATATAGAATTTGTCAGCTTGGTAGGAGATTTGGTAAGCGTACGCCTTACAGGGGCTTGTGCCGGTTGCCCAATGTCACAGATGACCCTTAAGCAAGGTGTAGAACGATATTTAAGGGAAAAAATCTCACCCACACTTGAAGTTGTTTCAGTTAATTAAAGATTACTCCCGTTGACTTTTCAGCAAAAAAGGCAGGAATCTCCTGTCTTTTTTTTGTTTCACGTGAAACAAATGTTTCTTTTTATAAAGAGCAACTTTCAAAATGCTTTGAATTTTGAAAGTTCATCAAACAACTAATGAAAGGTATCAACACCCTGGGGCAAGCGGTTTACCTACGGCAAGCTTGGGACCCGAGGCACAAAGTGCCTCGGGTCCGCTCCCTAAGGGTGCCCAAGATTACTGCGGGGGGTGGCACAAAGGCAAGTGGAAACTTGTCCGCGATCCCTCTCCATTTGGGAACAAAAGATTCTTTTACGAACAAAAAAAGAGAGAGTGTTTCACGTGAAACACTCTCTCTTAATGTCAATGCTTTTTGTAATTCGTTTATTCTTCTACTGTTTCATGGGGAATATTCGGAAGCTCTGCCCCTTCTTCAATCACAGCTTCATCTTTCTCTGTCATATCGATTAATATTATTTCCTGACTTTAGGACTTTCAAAGACCTGAAATTGAAAAAACCTGCAAAAGAAAGCCTCATTTGCAGGTTTTTTTGAGGAATGCTTCAAAAAAAGTTCCTACTAAATTTCAGATAGGTTGGTGTGTAAATTCAGCTTCGTGATTGATCGGAATTGGGTCAGGGTCATATTCTGTCTCAGTTTCGGTAATTTGAGCAGGTTGGTTATGTCCAAATATGTCTGGTTTACACAGGTTGGGGTGGTTACCATTTTGGGGTAG
>JAGYPA010000033.1 GCA_018399255.1 Spirochaetales bacterium
GATGCTGATCGAATTGAGATCGATGTGCAGAACATTCAATGCCGAAGAGGCTCTCGCTTCCGGGCGTCCGATCAACCATTGCTGAGACAATAAGGCTATACTGAGATGCAAGAAATGCTGATGTTGACGCTGATGCTGATGCTGATGCTCATGCTGATGCTCATGCTGACGCTGACGATATTCCGGACGGGTTCAGTAGTGGGGCGGTTTTTCGGAATTCCCACGATCCTCGGCAGCAAGCTCGAGCAGATCAGTCACCTTCTTACCCAGCTGCTCCGCTCTGGCTTCAATCATGCGTATCCGCTCCATCAGCTCAACAACAACCTCATTGAGCTGATGGAGCAGCTCTTCCTGATAGGCAAGCTGCGTTTCCAGGCGAATAAACCGATCTTCAGTCATGGTTTCCTCACTTGCGCCATTTTTCCAAAATGCTAAGCATTATTAAAAAATGGCTTTTGTCAATCGGTATTTACCGACTGATTTGTCCTCTTACTATACCTTATATAAAAGTTCTTGAAAACCAGCCCTCACCCGGGCTGTACAAACAGCCCCCCTCTCCGTATGCTGACCTATGGAAAAAATCCTATACTCTTTCATATTAATACTCCTCGGACTGGCCTTTGGATATGCAATTCAGGTGCTGAACAACAAGGGGAGGATACAATTTGTAATTCCTGAGCTGCGGGCTCGAAAACTGATGCAAACCGCAGCCCTGCTCATCCTGTCGCCGATTACCATCGTCACAAGTGTCTGGATTTCTTCGTGGAATCACCCGAAAATGATCGCTCTCCCAGGAATCGGTCTGTTCGCCCTGGCTTTGGGAGCACTGGCTGCAGCCTTTTTCGCCCGGATACTGTCGCTGTCGCGCGCCCAGACCGGAACGTACGTAGTAAGCGGCGGATTCTCAAATCTCGGCTCGCTTGGCGCGCTGTTTGTCTTTATTTTCCTGGGGGAAGAGGGATTTGCCCTGGTCGCATTCTACTCACTGTTTGAACGTTTTTTCTACTTCCTATTCGGCTTCCCCTTTGCCAGAAGGCACAGCCGGTTTTACAGCGGCAGCGGAAATAAAAGCGGCAGCGGCGCCAACAGATACAGCAGTGGAGCCAGCAGCAAACCTGAAAAAGGTTCTGCAGCAGCATTTTTCCGCCTGCTTATCGACCCCTATGTATCTGTGACCTTTCTTGCCCTGCTTAGCGGTATTCTGCTTAACCTTTCAGGACTTCCCCGACCCGAGGCTTTCGGCCGCGTCAACAGCATACTGATTCCCTTATCCTCATTTATCCTGCTCACATCGATCGGAATGGCAATGCGCTTCAGCCGCATGAAACAGTATATCAAGCCAGCCCTGATCATGGCCGGCATAAAAAGTCTCCTGGTTCCGGCCTCTGCCATGGCTCTGGCATTCACTTTCGGCATGCAGGCAATAGCCGGCGGCCTGCCGCTGAGGGTTATCCTCATCCTCTCCGCAATGCCGGTCGGCTTCACCTCGCTGGTCCCCCCCACTATCTATGAACTTGACGTAGACCTGGCAAACACCAACTGGCTTATATCCAATGCGTCACTGGTCCTGGTCATCCCCGTTCTCTGGATAATTCTCCGTTACCTGCTGCCGTGAGAGTTCCGAAGGACAGCCGGACGAACGAGACAGTCCCGAAGAACAGCCGGGGAGTATTCATACTTTTTTATCGCTGGTATACTGATGCCCATGAACATACGAGAACTGAAAACAAACAAAGAAATTCTTGACTATCTTGCCGACATAAAAGAGCGGAAAATCGAATCTATTGCCATGGACCTTGAAGGAGAGTTCAACCTCCACTGCTATGGTGAGCATCTCTGTCTCGTCCAGATCTATGACGGCGAAAGGGAAATAATCATCGACCCGATCCAGAACCCCGGACTGTCAGCCCTGACCGAACTCTTTACCAGTCGTGACTTTCTGAAAATCATGTACGATTCTTCCAGCGACGCTTCACTCATCCACCACGTCCTCGGGGTGCGCATAACCTCCATCCTGGATCTGAGACCTGCCGTGGCCCTGCTCGACTATGATAAAAACAGTCTTTCTGCCATCCTCGAGCATGAGTTCCAGATACCTCCCACAACAAAAAAGAAATTCCAGCAATACAACTGGATGCGCCGGCCCCTCTCCCCGGAAGCGGTTACCTACGCAATGGATGATGTCCGGATGCTCTTCAAACTGAAGGACCGCCTGCTGGAAAAACTGATTTCCCGGAACCTGCTGGACCTGTATATCCTGAAAAATCTCTCTATCCAGAACGGCCCCATGAAAAGCCTGGATGCCGACCGCTATAAAAAAGCTAAAGGCTACAGCCGTCTTTCGAGCGGAAGAAAAGCCCTGTTCAAGGATCTTTTCACCGCCCGGGAAGAAATAGCCAGAAAAGCCGACAAGCCGCCAAACACCGTATACCCCAACCATGCCCTTATGGACCTTGCCGCAGCCCGGAACCCGGCCGATTACCCCATAGGACGTTCTCTTGGAAAAGGGTACCCGGAACACCTGAGGGAACAACTTGCCAATGAATTGGAAACAGTTGTCAAAACCCATGGAAGCAGAAATTGATGAAATCCGAAACTCCTTTTTATACCGATATTGCCGATTACTACGACTCAATTTTCCCCCTGAACGAGGCTGCGGTCCGATGGACAGAAAGGCACCTGAAGGATCAGCAAAAGGCTGATCTGCTCGATATAGGCTGCGGAACAGGAAGCCTTGCTCTAGCCCTGGCTGGAAAGTTCGCTTCTGCAGCCGGGATCGACCTGGACGCCCGCATGATAGAGAAAGCAAGGGAAAAAGCCGCCGCCAGCGGCAGTTCAGCTGTTTTTCATGTTCTCAACATGCTGGATTGTGCAAAGAAGTTCACAAATGGATCTTTTGGTGCTGTACTGTGTCTCGGCAATACAATCGCCCACCTGACGCAGCCCGACGATACCGGGAAATTCTTTTCGGTTGTCTATCGGCTGCTCTCCCCGGGCGGCACATTCCTGCTGCAGGGACTCAACTATAGTTATATAATGGATAACAACATAACTGCCCTGCCTCCCATCGAGCAGCATGGCGTGAAATTCATCAGAAGCTATAAGCCTGCGCAAATCCCGGGCCTGCTCGAATTCTCCACAGTGCTGTCAGCAGCCGCTTTGACCCCAGTCAACGGCAAATACCCCGAAACCTCAGCAAGCAATCATGAGGCTGTCATTACCGGAAACACGCTGCATAACCCGCTGCGCCCGGACACCCTCCAGGCTCTGCTTCAAGCAGCAGGATTTTCAGACATCAAGCTGTCCGGCGGCTTTGACGACTCCCCGCTGACCCCCCAGTCACTTCCGCTGGTAATCTCCTGCAGAAAAGCTTAAACCCTATAGGAAGGAGGTCGGCAGCATGTCACTTAATCTGACTCTTATCATTATCGTTCTCGGGGGCTGGCTTTCCGGTAAATTTTTTGCCCGCATCAAACTGCCCTCGGTTCTTGGCATGGTGCTGTTCGGTATCGCCGCCGGACTTGCCGTAGGAGACCGCATACCGGCTATCCTCTGGGAACTGGAGCCGTTTCTCAAATCCTTTGCCCTGATAGTGATTCTTCTGCGGGCTGGGCTCGGCATAAGCCGGACGGCCCTGAACAAAGCCGGACGAACAGCTATTCTTATGGCTTTTGTTCCCTGCCTGTTTGAGGGAGCTTTTCTCACTGCAGCGTTTCATCTGGTTTTTTCCTTTTCCTGGCCTACCGCAGGGCTGACAGCCTTCATGCTCTCTGCCGTCTCACCGGCAGTTATAGTACCAGCCATGCTTGAGCTGAAAAACAAGCGGATTGGAGAAAAAAACGATGTTCCCACCATAATCCTTGCAGGTGCCTCGGTTGACGACGTCTTTTCCATAACCCTGTTCACCATTTTCCTCAGTCTGGCAGCCGGAGAAAAGACGGCCATTGCTGCATCCCTGCTTTCTATTCCGCTTTCTATCGGCGGAGGCATTATCGCCGGCCTTATTCTCGGCGCTGCCCTTATGCTAATTCTGAAAAAACATCATAACAATATCCGGGCAACAGAAAAACTTCTCATCCTGCTTGCTGCCGCTCTTCTTCTGGTGCAGGTAGGCGAACAGCTGCACTATGCGGCATTGATCGGCGTCATGACCATGGGCTTTATCATACTGGAACGTTCTGAGCCCATAGCATCGGAACTCTCCCTCAAACTTTCAAAACTCTGGATATTTGCCGAAATTATCCTTTTTGTCCTTATCGGGCTGTCTGTTGATCCTGCTGTCGCAGCCTCGGCCGGACTGCAGGGGATTGCCGTTGTCTTCGGCGGACTGCTGTTCCGCGGAGCAGGGGTGCTGCTGGCCTCTGCCGGCTCTGGTCTATCGTGGAAAGAGCGAATATTCTGCGTAATTGCCTATATCCCCAAAGCCACCGTCCAGGCAGCTCTGGGCAGTGTCGCCCTCGCCTACGGCATACCGGGGGGTGAACTGATTCTTGCTCTGGCGGTACTTTCTATCATAGTTACTGCTCCCCTCGGGCTTATCGGCATCCGCCTGAGTGCGCCGCGTCTGCTTGGCTTCCCGCTGGAAAACCTGGCAGAAAGTTCAGGTTCTGAGAGCCCGCTGGAGTTATAGCCTGATCGGCCGGGATATGGTATCCTGACCTCTGACCAGATCGTCGAATTATATAGTCGCATTATATAGTTAAATTTTAAAAAAGTGCAAAGCATCACAGATATGATGCTTGAGGAGTAAATGCATGAGTTATAAAACTGTCTCTCTGCTGGTTCTTATTATGCTGACCCTGACCCTGGCCCTGACCAGCTGTATTCCGGAAACCTCCGTCATCATCACCGAAGGAACCGACTCATCGGGGTTCCTGATGGGCATATGGCACGGCTGGATAGCCCCGGTATCCCTGATTGCAAAAATTTTCAACGATTCCTTCACCATCTATGATTCCGACAATACCGGCTTCTGGTATGACTTCGGTTTCTATATCGCCATCCTCGGAGGATTCGGCGGCTTCAGCCTGGTAAGAAGAAAAAGCAAGTCAGACAAGGACTAGCAGCTGCCCCGGCAGCTATCGGGAATCTGTCGGTACACTTCTCTCGCTCACGCTCTCGCTTCTTCTCCCGCTGCCGCCCTCGCTCTCGCTTCCCTTTCCCGCTCCGGCCGCCGGCACGATCCCAGAGATAGCCGATGACCAGCAGGGCCTCAGTTCCGCCGTAGAGGGCCACGGGAATAAACAGCACCTCATACACATGGGAAAATCCCCGGACAAATCCATACACCAGCAGTATCGAAAGGATAAAACCGGCCAGGGCAGACCATGCATGAGCAGGCTTGAGCTTCCAGGTATGCATCTGCGTGAGAAAACATCACCAGAAATCCGAAAAGAAACATCGGCCAGATTTCCATTTCCTTATACACCGTGATCAGGGTTCCATGAATTACCACAAAGAACTCAAGCAATACGATCCAGGACTTGCTGTAATGGATCCGGGTCTTGAAAAGATTCTGCTGGGTGAAGAGGAGAAACATGTAGATAAACCCGCTGAGCAGACCCCAATTGCCGTCCATCGGATGAAACCAGAAGGTATAAATCAACGCCAGTGAGATATAGGGCCCGTGCCATCTTTTCACCAATTCCAGCATCTTTTTCGGGGGAGCAAACTTTCTGCCCCAGAAGAGACCCCTGACCGGGATCATGAGATACAGAATCAGGATCAGCATAACAATTACTGAGCCCTGGCTGGTCCAGATGGGAACATCTTTGGCCAATCCGTCATACCAGATATGCGTCTGCAGAAGATGGAGAAGCACAAAGACGATATTCACGTTATACATCATAAGATTGTATTTAGTAATCCCGTTCTTATCCTCAGGCTTAACCTGCCTCCCCTTGAACAGTATCCACCCGGCAGCAGTCAGGTGGAGTGCAAATCCCAGCCAATAGCTCATCCTGGCGGCCTTCGTAGTAGAGGCCAGCTGCCAGAAGTACCAGGCAGAACCGGAGTCGGGAGGAAGCGGGTAAAACCTCGTAACCAGCATGGGGGTCAGGATTGCCGTGACAAGTGTTATCAAGCTGAAAATTACCATCGACATCTTGAAAAGTGCTGTCGCCTTCATCTCTTCCCTGTGAATCATAGAACCTGCTCCTTCATCAAGGATAGTATGCATATCCTGATTCCACTATACCGGCAAGCGCAATATATGACTAGACCTGTACTCTCGAGCTCTGGTATAATTGCGGTTTGAGGTCAGGTTGATGAAAATATCGCGGCTGCTCAGAAAAAAAACTCCCGATACCGGCTTCAGCGAGGTCACACAGCTTTACCTCGCTGCATTTGCTCAGCTTGATACACAATTCCGCTGGAATTATGCGGCCTCCATCTCACGCTATCTTAAACAGACTCTGGAAGAAAATTTTTCCCTGCTGGAAGCCTATCCCCATTATCGCTTTAACTTTCCCGGAGCTGTTCGCTATGCCATGGTAAAAGAGTATTATCCTGAACTTTTCCATCGCCTCGAAAGATATATCCGGGAACACCGCTGGTATCCGGCCGGAACAGCACTCGAAGAGACAGATGCAGTTATCCCCTCCGCAGAATCGATGATAAGAAATATCCTCTACGGCCAACGGTTTTTCCTTCGTGAGTTCAATTACTCCAGTACCGACTATATGCTGCCCGGCAGTTACGGATTTCCCGAAAGCCTCCCCTCAATCCTCGCCCACTGTCGAATATCAGGATTTTCAACCCGAAAACCCCGCCGGATGCCCCGCCGGCATAAGCAAAAACTCCCGTTCACTCTCGGCATATGGATAAGCCCGAACGGTGACTCTGTACCGACAGCCATCGATGCCGCAAACTGTTCCCCGCACAGCATAATTCCCTCTCTAACTTTTGCAAAATGGTTCTCCGATGCCAAAAGGAACCGGAAAAAATTTTCCGTCCCCAAGGGTTTCCGATTTTTCGGCAGGGGCAATACCGGCGGCGCACCTCATAAGAAATTTATCAACTCCCTTGAAAAAAGACTGGAAAAGCCGGTTCCCCGGCTCCGTATGGAGGCCTCGGACCGGATTTTTACATCTCTGACCCTCTCGGAAAAAGAAAAGCTGCCTGCCTATACCGGAAATTTGTTAACCTCCTGCCGTTCTGCCGGATCGTATACCTCCCAAGCTATGCTGAAACGGTGGAACCGTATGAACGAACAGCTTGCCTTTGCAGCTGAAACAGCGGCCGCCGCTGCTTTTCTGATTAACGGATCCGCAGCACCCTATCCCTCAGGCAAATTGGAGCAGGCCTGGTACCGGGTTATCGGCAGTCAGCAGCATACAGTCATGCAGGGAACCGCATCCCCTGAAGCCTATGCGTTCACCTATAACGATGAGGCCATCGCCCTGAACACCTTCAGCTCAATTCTCGAAGATGCAGCAGAATCAATTGCCCGCAGGATGGCTCTCCACGACCAGACAGTACGAAACAGCAAAGAACATGCCCTGCTTGTCTTCAATGCAGCCGGTATCAGCAGGAGCAGTCTTACCGAGGCGGAAATTTCCGGAGTGGAATATTCCAGCAAGCTCAGGGCTTACGATCCCGAAGGGAATCTCCTGCCCATGCAGATCCTCGATCAGAAAGGCAATCAGGCATCGGTTCTTTTAGCCTCGCCCCTCCCGGCAGCAAGCTGGACGCTGTTATCAGCTCGGGAAGATGCGCATGTGCAGAATCCTCCAATCCAGTATCCGGTTTCCGTCCGTAAGATTGACGGCGGAATCCAGATGGAAAACCGTTTGTACCGGCTGAAAATCTCCTCAGCCGGATTGATCACCTCAATTTACCTCAAAGAGGCAGAAGGGCTGCCTGGAAAAGAATTTCTTGCTGCTCCCATCCAGTATGTCCTCCTGCGGGAAAAACCCCACCCGAACAGCTCGGAAAGCATGCATTGGCATGACAGAAAACGAAAACCGGTCATCGCAGCGCAGACCGGAGCCCGGATTCTGGTAACGGAACAGGGGCCGCTGCGGGCAACCGTATCGGTTGAGTTCACCCTCGGCAGGGGATCGCGTGTAATTAAAAAAATATCTCTCTGCAGCACCGGCGATGAGGAACTGATCCAGATAACCGACAGGTTTTCCTGGCAGGAACGGGGCTGGACGCTGAAAGTCGGCTTTCCGCTTGCGGTTTCCAACCCCCAAACTCTCGCCACCAGAGAGTTGTCTCAGGAACAGCAGAAAAAAAACAGACCCGATCTCTATGAGTTTCCTTTCCATACCTGGCTGGACCACACCGATACCGCAGGTGAATTCGGCATGTCAATCATTTGTCCCGGAAAATATGGCTTTGATAAACCCGAAGACAATATTCTCCGTCTGACACTGCTGCATACACCCGCAAGATGGCCGCTTTTTTCGCTGTTCAATGATCAGGCAACCCAGGACTGGGGCCGCCACTGCACGACCTATTCACTGTATCCCCACCGAGGCGACGCTGCGGCGGCAGATACTGAAACTGCCGCTCAAAAAGTAAGCATCCCGAGCCGGGTGTTTCACCCGACTGCCGAAAAAGAGCGGCATTTTTCCTTACGCCCACAGCAGCCGTCCCCGGAGAAGCTGCCGAAAAGAATCGGCTTATACACCCTGTCCACTTCACAGGTCTCCGTTACAGCATGCAAAATGGCAGAGGATGATCATGAGAAGGGCACACTTATCCTGAGACTGAAAGAAAACAGGGGCACGCCGCTCGAATCCGGAGAGCTTCACTTTACTACCCGCATCCTGGAAGCTGCCGAAGTCAGCGGGACGGAGCAGATTATCGGCAACGTGAAAACATTCGGGCATGTGCTTCACTTCAGCATCAAAGCCCACGGCATCAAAACTTTTTCCATTCGCCTCGCGGCGTATCCAGGAAGGAAATATGCCGAGGACCTTCCATATGCATTTATGGAATTTCCACGCAACACCCGCCTGATAAGCACAAACGGAGATGCCGCTGCCGGATCTGGTCCCCTGTTTCCGGCTGAACTGATTCCGGACATCATCAGCAATGGCCCGATCCCGTTCAGAATTGAAAAAAAGGAGGACCTGCATGCGGTCTCCTGCGGAGGGGAACTGCTGACGCTGCCTGATATAACTCCCGGCGTTCGGGCAGATACCCTCTACATTCTCGGCGCAGCCGATACCGACGTTGATGGAGTTTTCAGCTATCCTGAAGCAAAGAATTCGGAAGTTGTTCTCCATTTTCCCCCTATGACCGGCTTTACCGGACAGTACGACACCAGAATCTGGGAGCATCCGCCCGGAGATCCTGCCGATTACCGCTGGAAAAACCGCTGCCTCAGGGTCGATCCCGGATACATCGTGAGGGAACGGCTGGAATGGTATGCAACGCATATGCACAGCGCCGGAATTGATTTTCCTTACTATTACGGCTATCTCTATCGATTCAGAATTGATCTTCCCCCAGGGGTCGGATCAATCCAGCTGCCCAGGGATGCCCGCATAAAAATCCTCGCCATAACCGCATCCGTCAAAAGCCCGGTGCTGCAGAAAGCATCAATCTTACGCGATCCTTTCGATTTCCGTTAACCTGACAGAAATGTCAATCCCGGACGAATGGGCAGCCAGCTAACCAGACGAATGTCCAATCAGTTGTTTTTCCGGCAATAATCTGATACGCTGTGGCAAAATTACACTCTGCCGCAGCGTCTCGGCGTCTCAGCGTACGAAGACAGCATAGGCTCCGGGAGCACTCAGATGAAGATGTCAAAACTTTTTTCCAGAACCTTACGGGAAGCACCTGCCGGTGCCGAAAGCAAAGGATACGAATATCTCCTGCGGGCAGGGTTTATCACCCAGCTCGGAGCCGGCATCTTTACCGCCCTTCCCCTCGGATATCGGTCAATCAAAAAAATCGAACAGATTATCAGGGAAGAAATGGACGGCATCGGGGGTCAGGAAATACTGATGCCTGTCGTGAACCCGGCTGACATCTGGAAAGAGACCGGCCGCTATTTCAGCATCGACAAGGAACTGAGCCGCTTCAAGGATCGTGTCGGCAGGGATATGGTCCTTGCCATGACCCATGAAGAGGCCGTTACCGACGCTGCCCGGCAGCAGATGGATTCCTATAAGCGCCTGCCCTCCCTGGTCTACCAGATTCAAACCAAGTGGCGCGACGATCCCCGTCCCCGGGCCGGCCTGATCAGGGTCCGGGAATTTACCATGAAAGACAGCTACTCCTTTGACCGCGACTGGGAGGGCCTCGAAAAGCAGTATCAGGCCCATTATGATGCCTATTTCAGAATCTTCTCACGCTGCGGGCTTTCCGTTACCGCCGTCGGTTCCGATTCGGGAATGATGGGAGGAAAAATAGCCCACGAATATATGTATCTCTCTCCCATAGGAGAAGACACCATCATCACCTGCCCCGAATGCGGCATGACTGCCAACCGGCAAGTTGCAAAATTCCGTAAAGAACTGTTTCCCGAAGAGACGCTGCTCGATCCGGAAACGGTCGAAACTCCCGGTGCGGCCACCATAGCCGGACTGGCGGAATTTCTCTCCATCCCGACCCGCAAAACGGCAAAAGCCATCTTCATGATGGGCACTTTTACAGATCCCGCGGGAATCCCGGAAGAACGCCTCATTGCGGCGGTCATCCGCGGAGACCTCGATGTTGAGGAAGCCAAACTGCAGAACTCCGCCCGGGCAAACAGCCTCAGACCGGCACATGAAGAGGAGATCCGGGCAGCCGGCATGGAGCCGGGCTACGGATCCCCCATAGGGGCCGCCGAAGGAACGATCGTAATCGTGGACGACAGTGCTGCAGGATCATCAAATCTCGTTGCCGGGGCAAACAAGCCCGGATACCACATACTCAATACAAATTTCGAGCGTGACTATTCCGGTACCGTCGCCGACATTGCCAGTGCCAATGCAGGATATGCCTGTCATACCTGCGGGGCCCCCCTCAAGATGAGCCGCGGAATAGAGGTAGGAAATATCTTCCAGCTCGGCACCCGCTACTCAGAAACGCTCGGCTGCCTTTTCCAGGATGAGGACGGCACCCGGAAACCGGTGGTCATGGGCTCCTATGGAATCGGCGTCGGCCGTCTGCTTGCCTGCCTTGCTGAAGAGTATCATGATGAGTCCGGTCTCAAGCTTCCAGCCTCGGTGGCGCCGTTCAGCGTTCACCTGATCAGCCTGGTAAAAGAGAGCGAACTTCCTGACCAGCTCTATGCAGATCTCGTCAAAGCAGGAATCGATGTCCTTCTCGACGACCGCAAAGATTCCCCGGGGGTCAAGTTCAACGATGCCGACCTTATCGGAATTCCCGTCCGCGTTGTTGTCGGGAACCGGGCTCTCAAGCAAAATGCCGTCGAGGTAAAACTGCGGTCCGGAAGTGAAAATGCCGATACGGCAGCCGAACTGGTGCCGATCGATTCGCTCACCGCAAGGATTGCAGAAATCCTGGTAAATATGCAGAAAACCAGCTAAAGAGACTGGCAGGCCGGATCCCCCCCCGGCAGCTGCGCTGAAAACCGGACTGAAGCGGGAATATTGCCAAAAAACTTTTAATTTTGTGTATTAAAATACATTTTTTTGGCATATTTATGCATAACTCTATACAAAGATATCGATTTCCGATATGCTGTCCACGGGTTATGGGGGCCGCTCAGCTATTCAGGCAGAGCCGGACCCGGGGTGACGGCAACCGGGGAATTGCCGGCAGATACTACCTGGAGTTTCCAACAACATCGCCAAAATTATCTCATTAAGGATACGGAAGCGTATGATTGGTTTAGTTATTGTTGCCGCCGTAGCGGCCCTGGCTTTTGCAGCCATCAACTTTTACGGAATGAAACGCCGTGAAAGCGGAACGGAGCTGATGCAGGAGATTGCATCGGCTATTCAGGAGGGTGCCGATGCTTTCATCCGGCACGAATACAAAATTATCGCTATTGTCGCTGCATTAATTGCGGTCCTGCTGACCGTCGTAATCGAATGGTATGCTGGAGCTGCCTTTCTGCTGGGAGCCGTAATGAGCGCCAGCGCCGGGTGGATCGGCATGAAAATTGCCACCATTTCCAATGTCAGGGTTTCCAACGAAGCCAGAAAAACCCTCGATATCGGCAAGACCCTCAAGGTCGCCTTTCAGGGCGGAAGCGTCATGGGGCTAAGCGTCGGCGGCTTTGCACTGCTCGGTCTTTTCATCATTTACATCGTTTTCGGACAGCTTATGGGACAGATAAAGCCTGAGAACCTGGTTTTCCATAAAAACTGGCTGGGCATCAGCGATATTCCCTTTACCATGACGGTATCGAGCTATGCCCTCGGCTGCTCGATCATCGCCATGTTCAACCGTGTCGGCGGCGGAATCTATACCAAAGCAGCCGACATGGGCGCCGATCTGGTCGGTAAGACCGAAGCGGGAATTCCCGAAGACGACCCCCGTAACCCGGCAACCATTGCCGATAATGTGGGTGACAACGTCGGCGATGTGGCCGGTCTTGGATCGGACCTTCTGGAGAGCTACGTCGGATCGCTGATATCGGCCGTTGTCCTGGCTGCCTATACCTTTTTTTCGGCTAAGGGAAGCGGTATACGGATCAGCGAAGCCCTGGTAAGCAAGCTGATAAGCTTTCCGCTCATTTTTGCTGCCCTCGGGCTGTTCTCGTCAATTATCGGGATCCTCTATCTGATGATCAAGAAAGTTTCGAAGAACCCCCACAAGGAGCTCAACAGAGCTACCATGGCCGGGGCAGGATTTACCCTGATATCGACCGGAATCATGACCTGGTTCTTCTTTCAGGGCCAGGAGCTTGCCGGGATACAGTTCAACCTCGGAGTCCTTTCCCCCTGGGTCTGTGCTGTTCTCGGAATTATCAGCGGGATTGTGATCGGCCAGCTGGCAGAACGGTATACCAGCTACGACTTCAAGCCTACCCAGGGCATTGCCGCCGCATCCAGTGAAGGACCTGCCCTCACGATTACCCAGGGTATGGCCGTCGGCATGATTTCGGTCATCGCCCCGGTTATCATGCTGGCAGTAACCATCATTGCCGCAAATGCAGCTGCAGGTCTCTACGGGGTCGCCATGGCTGCCATCGGCATGCTCTCCTTTGTCACCGTTACGGTTTCTGTCGATACCTACGGACCTATCGCCGATAATGCCGGCGGTATAAGCGAGATGGCCAAGCTCGATCCTGCAGTCCGGGATATTACCGATGAACTCGATGCGGTCGGAAACACTACCGCCGCCATCGGGAAAGGTTTTGCCATCGGTTCCGCCGCCCTGGCAGCCCTCTCGCTCTTCGCCTCATACCTCTATGCCCAGGCCGGGGAAACTTCGGCTGGCGGTATCGATCTGGTTCTGAACATGGTCAGCACTATGACGCTGGCCGGTGCCCTCGTCGGGGCAGCCTTGCCTTATCTCTTCTCCGGCATCCTGATCAACGCCGTGGCAAATGCCGCCAGAAAGATGGTTCAGGAGGTACGCAGACAGTTCAAGGCCGATCCGGGAATCATCACCGGAGAAAGCAAGCCGGACTACAAGACCTGCATAGAGATTTCCTCAGCCGGAGCCCTCTCCGAAATGAAAGTTCCGGCCCTGATTTCCGTCCTTACGCCGCTGCTCTCCGGCTTCATATTCGGAGCCGAATTTGTCGGCGGGCTGCTTATCGGAACTACGCTCTCCTCGATCATGCTGGCCCTCTATACGGCAAACGCCGGCGGAGCATGGGACAACGGAAAAAAATATATTGAACAGGGACGCTACGGCGGCAAGGGATCAGATGCCCATAAGGCTGCCGTTGTCGGGGATACGGTCGGGGATCCGCTTAAGGATACGGTTGGTCCGTCACTTGATATCCTTATCAAGATTATGGCAATCATCTCCCTTATATCGGTCTCAATTTTCTCAAAATACAATCTGTTTGCCCTTCTCAAGTAGGAAGAAGCATTCATCAGATCTACCGGAAGAACCGGAACTCGATATACCATTCCGGCTTGACCCATGGTATAGTAGATCTCAGGAGGATTTACATGATTTACTACTATCTTACAGTCTTCCCCATGGAAGCTTTGATTGCATCCGAGCTTGATCCGCAGGCTTTCAGTTCATATATGGCTACCGGTTCCCGTAAAGGGGCCGCCGAACAGCTGGTCTTTATTGAAGTCGAGGGCAGCTTTGACGGACCGTTCGACTGGGATTTTGCCAAAAGCAAGTGCGTCCCGCACAGCAATGGTGATCCTAAGCACTCGCTCTATCTTTCTATTTACCGGGTTCTCGAAAACGTACCCCACACGGCCATGAAAAGCATGTATCTGGTAACCAAGGACGGGCGCTCCCTGCAGCTCTATAAGAGCAAGAGCAAGGTTCCGGGCAACTGGAAGGGCTATGCGATGTATCAGGAACTCTGCCCCGTCAGCCCTCTGGTAGCAAGCTCACTCAACCCCCAGCAGTTCGGCGAGTACATGATCAGCGATGCGGACAAGGTTACCGTTCCCGCCCTGGTGTTTGCCGATGTCCGCGTTATCGATCTCGATGATTTTGAGAACAGCGGCAATGTAGGCTCGATGTACGACCGCAATCTCGAGCATATGAAAAGCTGTATAGAAGCGGTGAAATCCGAGGAGACCAAAAAGGTCACCAAAACGGTGGATCGCTCATTCAGCAGCAATTTTTCCTATCAGATTATCGATACCGGCATCTATGCGGCGGCAAAGGACGAGGTGGTTATTTTTTCCATGCCGACCTATGAGGAACTTCGCCAGAACCACTACGACTGGGGACGATCCGCAAATATTTTCTGAGCTTTGGCAGAACGACCTATCTCTGTAGGTCTGTCAGCGTAAGTCTGTCAGCGTAAGTCTGTCAGCATAAGTCTGTCAGCATAAGTCTGTCAGACTTACAAAACACTATAATCGAACATAAAACATAACCGGTCCGGAATTTATTTTCTGGTCCGGTTTTTTATTGCACAGGGTAGTAATTTATGCTATAAACTTTGTTAATAGGTATTAACTTTTGTTATTTGCATTAATGGCGATCTGTCCGACGGACTGGCCATGTCTTATGCCAATAACATCTTTTGTCTATAAAAAAGGAGGTCAGGATGAAAACAGGTTCACCGCTGCGTAAAGTGACAGCTGCCGGATTTTCAACGCTTTTTGTTATTACCGCAACAGCCCTGCTGCATGCAAACAAAGCAGAGTTTATACTTGACCGCTTCCCCTCAGTCTCTTCGGTACAGTTTGCCCTTTTCGATTCTGTCCTCTATCTGGCCTATCTCATTGGTGGGATTGGCATAGGAATCATTTCTGCAGGAACGGGTAAAAGAAAGCTCTATATTCTTATCGGCTCCTTTGGGACAGCTGCATCAACGCTAATACTCACATTCCTGGACACCTATACGGTTATTCTTGCCGTTCGTTTCTTTCAGGGCCTGTTTGCCGTCTCGGCCTGGCAGATGCTGATGACCCTGGTGCTGGATCTCTCCAATCCTGCAAATCGTGGAAAGCATATGGGAATATTCGGTACCCTTATGGGTTTAGCAATGGGAACCTCTCCTGCAGCCGGCGGATTCCTTGCTTCGGTTTCACTGTTTACCCCCTATTATGCAGGCAGCGCTGCTGCTCTTGCGGCATTCTTTACTGCGTCCCTGTTTCTTGAAGACCCTGAAAAAATCTCTGGAAAAGAAAGAAAGCCCTCATACAAAAACATGTTTTTGCTGATCGCTAAAAAACCTCTTATAATCGTCCCCTCTCTCTTTAATTTTGTCGACCGCCTGCATATGGGCTTTATTATCTTTGCACTGCCGCTCCTGATACGGGACGTGCTGCTGCTGCCCCCGTCATATCGGGGCCTGATCCTTGGTATCAATGGAACCATGTACATAATTCTTCAATATCCCATAGGCAGACTCTCTGATACCGTCGGGCGCTATCGTCTGCTCGTTATCGGCAGCCTGGGGTATGGAATCCTCCTGGGACTGGCTGGTCCGGCAGCAGCGCTGGGCTTCGTCCCTCTGGCAATTCTTTTTGCCGTACTCGGTATTTTTTCCGGATTTACCGGTCCTCCAAATTCTGCTTTATTGGGAGACCTTGTCGAACCCGACGAAAATCCCCTTGCTATGGGCATTTTTTCCCTATGGGGAAACATCGGAATTGTTGCCGGCCCGATGATTGCCGCTTTTTTTTATCAGCAGTCTCTAACTGCCGCTTTTCTGGCTGCAGGAATAATCGAATTGACGACATTAGGTATCGGGATGGTTATGCTGAAAATCTGGACTGATAACCATATGTTTTCGGAGAAAAGAAGTGCTTGACCGAAAGATTCTCCATCTGGTCGATGGTTCACGCAGCAGATTGCTTTCGATTCTTGCTGGAATGTACTTAGCCGGTGCAGGCTACATAGTACAGGTGATCTTTATCTCAGTAAGTATAGAGCACCTGCTCAAAAACGGCACGGAAAGCCGGGAAATACTTTTCACGTATCTTGGCCTGGCACTTGCGATAGTGCCAGTCAGATTTTCAGCAGCTCTTTGGCAGGCAGCTGCCGTGCATCGTCTATCTAAGAGAATAAAGCGCGGTATAAGAGAAAAAATCTTTTCCCACATCCATCTGCTGGGAATCAGCTATATTACCGCTTCCGGGACTGCAGAACTCATAGCTGATGCTGTAGAAGGGGTGGAGTCTTTAGAAGTATACTTTACAAAATTTCTTCCTCAGCTGGTTTACAGTATGACAACACCAGTCATACTCTTCTTTATAATCAGGCATATAGATTTACGGACGGCTGCAGTTCTGACGGCATCGCTGCCGATAATACCCCTGATACTTGCCGCAGCAATGAAAAAGGGAAAGAACGTTATGAATCGGTTCTGGAAATCCTATGGAGAGCTGTCTTCTTTCTTTCTTGACAGTATTCAGGGACTTCTCACGCTGAAGCTTTTCGGAAAGGCGGAAGAGAGAATTCATGAAATATCCTCACAGGCCTCCACCTTCAGACTTGTAACCATGAAGCTCCTCAAGGCCCAGCTGACATCTATTACCATTCTGGATACGCTTGTTTATAGTTTCAGTGCAGTAGGAATCGGCTTCGGGCTCGCAGGCTTTCACCATGGCCGGATTTCCATCTCAGGTATACTGATAATCATCCTCCTCTCTATAGAATTCTTTCTCCCGGTCAGACGCCTGGCGGCCTTTTTCCATGCAGGAGTTAATGGTATTGCAGCAGGAAAAAATATTGATCAATTTCTGAATACCCGCCCTGCCATAGAAGAAACCGGCTGGAAGCACCTTGCAGAACCTGTACATACCATAGAGTTTCAGCAGGTTTTCTTCATGTATGCTGATGGGAAAAAGATTCTCAGCAACGCTTCGCTTCGTCTGGAAAGAGGAAAAATATATGCGCTCATTGGCGCTTCAGGCGCCGGGAAAACAACCGTCGCTCAGCTGATCCTGCGCTTACGGGAACCCGTTTCGGGAACCGTTCTCATAAACGGCATACCCTCCAATCAGATTCCTCTTTCTGAACTGTACGAACGCATAGCACTCATCAGCAGCGACACAACTATTTTCAGCGGCACGGCGGCAGATAACTTGCTGCTTGGCAATGCCGATGCCTCGGAAAGTGATATGAAAACCGTCTGTCTCAAAACTGGACTTCAGGAATTTTTCGAACCAGGAGAATCGGGACTTTCACGGGAAACCGGAGAAGGCGGCCGTCTGCTTTCCGGCGGACAGCGGCAGCGTCTGGCTATCGCCCGCATACTTCTGAATAATCCTGATGTCATAATTTTTGACGAAGCCACCAGCAATATTGATAAAAAAACGGAAGAATCAATAAAAGAGGTAATTACCGGGCTGTCCCGAGATCATTGCATTCTGATTATTTCCCACAGATTTTCCATTCTTGAACTGGCGGAAAAATGGTACATGTTAGCCGATGAGACAATTCAGCAAATCGAACCTGTATCTGGAAGTTCTGAGAGGTTGAAAATATATGATGTCTAACCGGTACCTGCTTAGTCTGCCTACATTGACCATCGTAAAACGACTGCTCCGGCTGGCCAGACCGCTCAAAGGAATTATGGCACTGTCAATTACTGCCGGGTTTCTGGGGAATTTGGCTGTAATCGGTATGTTTGCTGCCTCTGCCAAGGCTGTAACAGCTGTTCTGCGCCACGAAAACCCCTTTCTGTTTGCCGCTGCGGCATTTTTTTGCGGCATAATGCGCGGTCCTCTGCGACTCGGTGAACACTACTGGGGCCATGATACAGCCTTCAGGCTGCTGGCTTCGCTTCGTATCAGCATTTTTACCGCCTTGCAGAAAATCGCCCCGGCAGGTGTCATAGACAAACAAAACGGGGAGGTGCTTTCTGCCGTCATAGGTGACATAGAACAAATTGAAGTTTTCTTTGCTCATACTATAAGCCCGGTTATTGTCGGAATCGGAGTCTCGGTAACAGTACTCGTTCATATATTGCTGATAGACCCGATTCTTGCTGCAGTTCTGCTGCCCTGGCACCTCTTTCTGGGAACAGTTGTCCCCTTGATCTCGATAAGAGGGATGCGGAAAACAGGAGAAGCCTACCGCAGGGGACTCTCATCGGTTCAAGCCTCCCTACTGGAAAATCTTCAGGGACTGAAAACCCTGATGCTGCTTCGAAAAGATGTCCACCGGTTGAACACGGTTCTGAAAGAGGCGGATACTGTAGAGAACTCACGTAAAAGACTGGTTATCCATGAAGGACTGATGGCTGCCGTAAGTGATGCCGCTGTACTGCTCGCCGCCCTTACAATGCTTGCTGCTGCTGTAATCGGCGTAATAACCAATCGTATCGATCCAGAAACTGCTGTCTATCTTGCAGTACTTACTCTCACCTCTTTCGGCCCGCTGATCCAGCTTGCAATCCTTTCCAGCACCCTTCCCGGTACTTTTTCATCTGCCCGAAGAATTTTCAGCATTCTGGATCAGGAACCGGCAGTCGTCGACACCCTCTACGCAAAAAAAAGTGACCGGATTAACGGCAGCCCAAAGCTGCAAGAGGTAACATTTTCCTACCCGCAGACGAGCCCGACCGTACTGCAAGCACAAAACATCAGCTTCCAGGAGGGCAGAATAACATCGATTGGAGGAAAAAGCGGCAT
The DNA here is from genome assembly GCA_018399255.1 of Spirochaetales bacterium. Taxonomy (GTDB): domain Bacteria; phylum Spirochaetota; class Spirochaetia; order JABMQR01; family JABMQR01; genus M55B182. The sequence continues at coordinate 19,155 of JAGYPA010000033.1, forward strand.
GGGCAAAAGCACCCTCCTATACCTCATCATGCGGTTCTGGGATCCTGAGTCAGGAGAAGTGCGTATCCAGGATAAATCTGTAAAGCATTTTTACCTGAAGGACCTATACCGTAATATTTCCTATATATCCCAGGATACCTTCATTTTTAATACCACGGTTTATGAGAACATTTCCATTGCCCGCCCGGATGCCGCGGAAGAAGACATACATAAAGCGGCTCAAGCAGCTGCAGTACATCGTGAAATACTGCAGTTTCCTGACGGATACCAGACAAAAGTCGGTGAAAACGGAACCAGACTTTCCAGCGGTCAGCGTCAGAGAATCGGTCTTGCACGGGCTTTTCTGCAGAATACCAGGATTCTCCTTCTCGATGAACCGACAAGCAACCTGGATGCGCTTAATCAGAAACATATCCTCAGCAGCATAACTGAGACATGCAGGGAAAAAACGGTGCTTCTGGTTTCCCATCAGGAATCAGTCAAAGAATCCTGCGATTTCCACATTGAATTGCAGTAAGAGAAATCAGGTCAACCCTTGATAAAGGTTCCTTCATCAAGTTCCTTGAAGGCTCTGCTGAGTTCTTCGCGTGTATTCATAACTATCGGACCTCCCCATGCGACAGGTTCTTTGAGCGGACGTCCCGCTATCAGGAGAAACCTTACCCCATCGGCAGAAGCCCGCACGGAAAGCGTATCCCCGCTTCCCATAAGAACTGCCCGATGGGAGGGGACCGGGTCCGACTCTTCGTCAAATCTGGCTGAACCCTGCACAAGGTAGCAGAAAAGGGTGCTTTCGGGATCGGTTTCCAGCTGCCACCGGGCATCAGGCTTCAGGGAAACATCGAGATAGAGGGTTTTAACATAATCGCCTGTCACCGGGCCGGCCGTTCCCTTGTAGCTTCCCGAAATAATTCTCACTTCGCCCGGCTCCTCTGCAGAAACAGGCACCATATCGGCAGTAATGTCGCGATAGGCGGGTTCGGTCAGCTTGTCTTTGCGGGGCAGATTTATCCACAGCTGGGCGCCTAGAATACGTTCCACGGCTTGCGGCATCTCCTGGTGAATGATTCCGCTGCCGGCAGTCATCCACTGACAGCACCCGTCAGCAATGCTTCCCTTGTTCCCCAGCGAATCTCCATGTTCAATATCGCCGTGAATGAGATAGGTAACGGTTTCTATTCCTCTGTGCGGGTGCCAGGGAAACCCCTTGGTATAGTCATCGGGATTATCCGAGTCGAAAGCATCGAGAAGGAGAAATGGATCAAAATCCTCAATATCATTTCGTCCGACCACACGCACCAGCTTGACTCCGGCTCCGTCATACTGCACCGCCCCGCCCACTAATTTACTGATTTTTCGTAATGCCATACTTCAGCCTCCCTGCTGTCAGCCCAGGCCCAGAGCAGTCCGCTGCGCAGCCTGAATTTCGCGAATTCCCGCTTCAGCGGCATCCAGCAGACGACTGAGATCTCTTCGCGAAAAGACTCCCTGTTCACCGGTTCCCTGAACCTCAACCAGGTCATTGTCCCGCATTACCACATTCATATCAACTTCCGCGGTCGAATCATGCGCATAATCGAGATCACATATAATTTCTCCCGCATGTATACCGGCACTGACGGCAGCCACCTGTCCCAGCAGATATTCCTCCGGGCCGGGGAGGCCGTTCTCCCGGGAAAGAACCGTAAGGGCATCATAGAGAGCCACCCAGCCGCCGGATATTGCCGCTGTACGGGTTCCCCCATCAGCCTGAAGGACATCACAGTCTATGATTATGGTTACTTCCCCAAGGCTCTCGAACTTTACTGCCGCCCGCAGGCTTCTGCCGATCAGCCGCTGAATTTCCGTACTCCGGCCATCTTTCTTGATCCCATCCCCGTCCCGCCGCTTTCGTCCCCCGCCGGTGCTGCCCGGCAGCATGGCATATTCCGCGGTAACCCACCCTTTTCCCGTATCCCGCAGAAACGGCGGCACTTCCCGGGAAATAGTGGCGGTACAGATCACCTTGGTATCGCCGAAAGCGACCAGACAGGATCCTGCCGGATATTTTATGATGTTTCGTTCAAAGGTAATCGTTCGCATCTATGCTCCTTTCATGCAGTTCCGCATTTGCATCCATCTTACCGTACCGATACTGGAGATTCAACCTTGCTGGATAGAATGGGGGAACATGACTTGATGCCGTGAATCAACCTTGATAGTATGGGGACCCTGGAGAGTTGAGATGAAATATCGCTGCCTGATCCTTGATCATGATGACACCGCGGTTAACAGCACCCCGGTACTGCACTATCCCGCCCACAGGGAAGTAATGCGGGAACTGCGCCCGGGAGTCCCCCCCATATCTCTCGAAGGATGGATGCTCAAAAATTTCTCACCGGGAATCATGGCATACATGGTAGAAGAACTGGGCTTCTCCCCGGAAGAAGTAGCGCGGGAGTATGATATATGGCAGGATTACGTGGAGCATCGTCAGGTGGAATTCTATCCCGGATTCATCGACCTGATCAGGGACTACCATGCTGCCGGCGGTATTGTCACGGTTGTCTCCCACTCGACGAAAGAAAAGCTGCTGAGAGACTACGCCTCGGTCGGAGCCGAAAATCTTGTGCAGGCTGCCTACGGCTGGGATTTCGATGAGACAAAACGCAAACCGCATCCCTGGCCGGTGCAAAAGATACTGGAAGAGTTCGAGCTTTCCCCGAAAGAGGCCCTTATCCTGGACGACCTCAAACCGGCCGTAACCATGGCCAGAGCCTCAGGAGTAGCTATAGGAGCCGCCGGCTGGGGTATTGCCGTACCCGAAATCGCCGAATACATGCGCAGCAGCTGCGATTACTATTTTCCTGACATTCCCGCCTTGCGGCAGTTTCTGCTGGAAGAGGAAACCGATAAACAGGAACAGCGCGAAAGCCCTCCGGCAGCCCGCAATTTGTAGAAGGACAACCCCCTAGTCGTAGAAGAGCTCCCTGACACGTTCCAATTCGCTGATAATGGGAATTTGCTGCGGACACTGCGGTTCGCACTCGCCGCAGGCTATGCAGAGATCGGCTCCACTATCAGACCCGAACCGTGCATAATCAGCCTTTTTCCCTTGAATATCGTCAAATATAAAAGCCTCATTGTAAAACCGAAAAGCCAGGGGAATATCAACCCCATGGGGACAGGGCATGCAGTAGCCGCAGGCGGTACAGTCCACCCTGATCCGCTCTTTGTAGATTCGGCGAACCCTATCGACAATGGCCAGCTCCTCATCAGACAAGGCTCCCGGATGGGCATCCTCAGCTATCCGCAGGTTCTCCTCAACCTGATCCATGGCACTCATGCCGCTCAGTACGACGGTTACCCGCGGATCATTCCACACCCAGCGCAGGCCCCACTCAGCCGGCGTCCTGGAGACCGGAGCTGAATTCCATACATCCTTCACAGCATCGGGCACGGTCTTTGTAAACGAACCGCCCCGCAGAGGTTCCATTACGATGATGCCGACCCCGCGGTCATAGGCATACGCAAGCCCCTCCCTGCCGGCCTGGTGATCGACATCCAGAAAATTATACTGAATCTGACAGAACTCCCAGCTGTAAGCATCGATAATCTCCTTGAACAGCGGAAGTTTGTCATGGAAAGAGAAACCGATATGACGAATCTTCCCGTCGGCCAGAGCCCGATCGATAAATTCAAACAGCCCCGCCTTTCGCAGATTGTCCCAATGTGTCTGATTCAGGGCATGGATCAGATAATAATCGATATAGTCCGTATTGAGCTTCTCCAGCTGCTTGCCGAGAATACGGTCCATATCCTCGTGCTTCTTGATCATCCAGCTCGGCAGTTTCGTTGCCAGCCTGACCCGTTCCCGATAGCCGTCACTCAGGGCACCGGCCAGAAACTTCTCGCTCTCACCCCCATGATACGGCCAGGCGGTATCAATATAGTTTACCCCCCGGTCTATCGCATGCCTCACCATGGCCTGAGATAGTTCAATGTCGATATCTTTGCCCTTATGGCTCCGCAGGGGCAGGCGCATACAGCCGAAACCGAGAACAGACAATTTATCGTCCTTTCCAGGAAACGACCGATACAGCATTCCGGTTTTCATATCAGCCTCACTTTATCAGCAATTGTACCAAATTGACCGATCCCCTGCAACGGCCGCTTCGAGGTCCCCTGGCAGCGCGTTGCTCCGGGGTCCCTGCAACGGCCGCTTCGGGGTCCCCTGGCAGCGCGTTGCTTCGGATCCCTGCAGCGGGCTCTGCCCTATGAAGCTTCGAAAAGCTCCTCGAGCTTGCGTATAAGCTGGCGGATCCGATCATCCCTGAGCGTATAAATGCTCTGCTTGCCGAGACGCACCTTCTCAATATACCCGGCAAGCGTCATCATCTTCAGCTGCTGCGAAACATTGGAAAGCTTGCTTTCACTCAGCTCCACCAGTTCCGAAACCGAAAAAGAGGCCTTCTCCAAGGCGCACAGGATATGGAACCGTACCGGGTTCGCCATAATCGAGAGCATCCTCTCCACCATATCGCACCGGTTCTTGTCAAACTTCTCCATAATCTCAGCCATAATATCGGCTTTCTGCTTCTCTAAAACCATATTTTCTCCTAAGGACGGACCGGATCACACAGTTTGATCCTCATACATCTTTTTCTGGTCTCCCACCACCGGAAAAATTGGTCAAAACGTCGCTCTTTCTTTTTGCAAGAGCCTCAGGTAGATATCTATTCCCTTTGCAGCCGAATGCCCGTTGGCTATCGCGCTGATAGCATCCCGTTTCGGGTTGGCTATATCACCTCCGGCAAAAATCTTCTCTTCAGCAGTCTGGTGGAATTCATTCACCTCGACATACCCGCGCTTGAAAGTCAGCCTGGCGGCAGTCTCTTCCGGAAGGAAGGAATAGTCCGCAGCCTGTCCAATCGCCGGGATTACTGTATCACAAGCTATTACCTCTTCGGAACCCTCTATCAGCACCGGTTTCGGACGCCGCCCGGGTCCGTCAGAGACCATTTCCGCTCGCCCCCAAAAAAGCTTGAGCCGGGTCGTATCTCCCTTCTCGATTCTCAGAGGAATTGCCTGAGTAATAAGCAGGCACCCCTCACCCTGAGCTTCATGAATCTCCTCATCATCTGCCGGCATATCCTCTTCCCGCCGCCGGTAGAGAATCGTGACCTCCGCATTATAACGACGGGAGGTCCGGGCAGCATCCATTGCGACATTACCTCCCCCGACCACGACAACAGAAGCACCGAGATCCGGCTTCCTGCCCTCCGTTACATCATCGAGCATACCCAGTCCGGAAAGAACCCCGGGAAGATCCTCACCGGCAATATCGAGACCGTACGGGTCAGTGAGCCCGGTGGAAAAGAAGAGAGCATCATGATCCCGGTAGACCACCTCAAAATCAACATCAGCCCCGATCCTGGTATTCTGCCTGATATCGACCCCCAGAGACCGGATATACTCAATATCCTTATCCACCTGATCGTACGGAAGCCGATATTCGGGAATTCCATAGCGCAGCATGCCCCCCGCCCGCTCATTGGCATCATACACGGTAACCTGATATCCAAGCAGGCGCAGGTAATAGGCTGCACTCAGCCCGCCCGGACCGGAACCGATAACCGCAACCCTCTTTCCGTTATCCGGCTCACCCTCATCCAGAATTTTCTGATAATCACCCAGATATATCTGATCTATAATATACCGTTTCAGCCAGCGAATAGAAAGAGCCTCCCCCTTATGCTTTACCGCACAGACATATTCGCAGGAATGGGAGCATACACGCCCGCAGGAAGCGGGCAAGGGATTGGCGTTGTAGACAATCTTGAGCCCCTCAGCCATATTATCATCCCTGATCGCCTTGATATATTCCGGCACCTTCATATGTGCCGGGCATGTTGCGACACAGATTCCGCAGGCTATACAGCGATCGGCTTCAGCCTTTGCCTGCTCAGCTGAGAACCCCTGGACCATCTCGACAAAGCTTTTCCGGCTCTCTTCAAAAGAGAGCATCGGCATCCCGACCCGCTGCCCCTCGAGCAGATCGTAACCTTCAGCACGACGGTAACCGAGTTCGGCATGGTTCCAGGATTTCTCATCGTACCCCGGGATAAACCTGAAGACCTCGGGATCGTCATCGATCCAGATATACTCATTGCTCATACCCAGCGAACCGGTCGGGCAGATATCGACACAAAGGGCGCACCAGCAGCAGCGGCCGTAGTCAATCTTGGGACGCAGTCCTGAATCTCCATGACGAGTCTCCTTGACCGGAACCAGGTCTATAGCCTCATTCTGGCAGATTTCTTCGCAGGTGCCGCAGCCGATGCAGGTATCGACAGCATTTATATGAAAACCGCGGTATCTCGGTGCTCCCGGACGGGTATCGAGAGGCTTCCTGTTGGTGTAGGGCTTCTCGAAAGCCCGTTTCCATACTGAAAACGGAGCAACTATATCTTTCAGACTCATACACTTACCTCTCTATCTCCGGCGGATAGGTATGCAGGGACACCATAAGACCCGCCGTATCGGCAATATTTACATGTACCGCCAGCCGCTCCATCAGCGTAACGGCATGGGTATAACTGGGACCGCGCACATAGATCCTGCGCGGCAGCTCGGTTCCGTCGGATACCATAAAAAACCCATACTCCCCGCGGGTACATTCAGCTTGCACATAGGTCTGACCGGTCGGGACCTTCCAATGAAGAACATTCGGCAGCTTCCGGAAAAAAGGTCCTTCCGCAGGCATTTTTCTCAGCATCTGCCGGATAAGATCAATCGACTGGGCAGTCTCCCGCATCCTGACCCGGGTTCTGGCATACGCGTCGCCGCCCTCCTCAGTTATGATGTCAAAATCGAGCTGATCATAAACCAGATACGGCAGATCCTTGCGAATATCGCGCCTGATGCCGCTTCCCCTGGCATTGGGACCGGTTATACCGTATTCATCCACCATTCCGGGTGTTATTACCCCCAGCCCCACAGCCCGTTTCTTGAAAACTGCATTGTGCATCATGGCCAGGTCGATATCCTTCAGCACCTTCTCGATCATCACCAGAGTATCTTCCACCCGGCGGGCATATCCTGCCGGTAAATCGGACCGGACACCCCCGGGAATGATATACATATGATATATTCGTCCGCCGCTCAGCTCCTCGAAGAGATCCAGCACATAATCTCGCATGGTAACCGTCCACTGTCCGATGGTTGCCATCCCGAAAGCTCCCGCCTGCCCGCCGATCCACATCAGGAACGATGCCAGACGGGCCATCTCGAGGGTAAGCGTCCGATACCAGAGCGCTTTTTCGGGAACTTCGATCCCGGCCAGTTCCTCGGCTCCGGCGGCAAAAAGATATTCATTGAAATCAGGTTCGGGAACACATATCCGGCAAACCAGCGGAAAGCACTGGATATACTTGCGGCGCTCCATCAGCTTCTCAAAACCTCGATGCAGATAGCCTACATGGGTTTTGCATTCGATCACCTCGTCACCGCAGACCGTCAGCTCAAGCGACATATTCCCGGTTATCCCGGGATGCTGCGGCCCCTGCCAGATTTTCAGGTATTTTCCTGACAGCAGGTTATACCGGCTCTTGCCGGTAACCGCATCCACTGGCGGAAATTTACTGCGCTGTGAGTTCTGTTTCACATCTACCATGTCTCAGCCTCGCTCGGATAGAGTTTTTCCTTCATATATTCCGTCGGATCGTAGGTGACCCGGCCAGGTCGCGGGTAATATGTTTTCTCTGAGTATTCCTTCGTATCAAATTCCCGCCGCATCGGGGGAATATCATGCCATCCTTCCAGCACAAAGCTCTCATCCACCCCGGGACTTCCGGGGAAATCGATCCCGTACATCTCTTTCAGCTCACGCTGATAGGTTGCCCCGTGCGGCCAGAGGTGGTGGATCGACTCCATCCCGGCATCCTCCCGCGGAATATCGACCTGAACTCCCAGATCGTGATGCCGACGGTAGTTGTGCAGCATATAGGTAAGTCTGAAAATTCCGTCCTCTATATAGTCAATCGCAGTGAAAAAAACCAGGTGGGCATATCCTTCCAGATCGCGCAGATGAGTTATAAAAGCAACCGTCGTCTGCATGGGAACCTGAACAAACGCCAGGTCCTGCCGCTGGATCATGGATGATACCAGGGAAAATTTATCTTTCCAGACGGGAAATCGCTCCCGGACGGGAAACCTTTCCCCGCTTAACCCGGTACCAGTTCCTGTTTCTGTTCCCGTTCCTGATCCTGATCCGGTTCCAGCTGAAGCCGCTGCCGATATACTATTCATAAGCTGTTTCTCCTGAATTTACGGAATGCTGCAAAAACACCGTGCTGCCTACCAATTGTAGTCAGGCATGTTCCAGTCCTTGATAATCTGTTTCTGGTTGGCCTTGTACCAGTCAAAGTTTTCGGCATAGGTATTCATACCCTCACAGCGCCCCTCCCTGATCATCTGCTTGAGCCGGTTGAATCCGGCCAGCAGGGCTTCGGGTCTGGGCATGCACCCGGTGATATAGACATCTACCGGAATATAATAATCGATCCGGTTTATAGTATTATAGCTGTCCCAGTACATACCGCCGTTTACCGTGCAGCTGCCGAGCCCGAGAACAAACTTCGGTCCCTGCATCTGCTCATAGCTGCGGACAATCCTTTTTACCGTCTTGACTGAGGCATAACCGCCGATTACAAAAACGCTGGACTGTCTCGGCGTGGGACGCGGCTGAATACCGTACCGGTACATATCGAAACGGGAAGTCATAAGAGGCCGCAGCTCGATAGCCCCGCACCCGGTCCCGAAACCCAGAATCCAGAGGGACTGCGATCTTGCCCAGTTTGCAAACTTCTCCATAATTCCCCGGTACGGCTCTACCGCCTGAGGCCGGGCATCACAGAAGTAGGCCTTATCCTGATCCGACAATCCGTCATTGGCCAGGCGCATTTCTGCGGCAATCCGGGCAATCTGCTCTTCGCTCTCAGTTTTTTCCATATCCTGCATATCACTCATACATAGCTCCTGGCTGCCTAAAGCATCTGAATTACTACGGCCGCAATGCCGATCAGGGTGGGAACCCCGAGGAAAAACCGTATCGACTGATCGGTACGGAACCTGGGAAACGATGCCCCGACAACAACCGTGTAGAGATAGATCAGAAAGGTCTTAACTACCATACTCACAATATTCGTTGCCCCGCCGAAAAAAAGATTCATGAACAGCACCAGCTTTGCCCCCTGAAATATGGCGCGGTTTGTCTGGAGCATTCCCAGAAAACTGGACTGCATCTCTGTCGGCGGCCCGATGGGAATCTCCTGCGGCGCAATTACCACGCTGAACGGATTGCCCATGGTCATCCCTAAAAAGGAGATCATCCCGGCAATCATGGCCAGAGGATTGGTAAAGGCAACCCAGTTGAGGATTCCCCCCTGCTGAGCGGCAACCAGCTCAGTTATTGATAAGGTCTGGTGCTGAGAAGCAACGGCAATTACCGCCAAGGCAAATGGCACTTCGAACGCGGTCATCTGCGCCAGCCCGCGTGAAACCCCCAAGGGACTGTAGGGATGCCCGCTCTGTCCGGCCCCCAGCGCCATTCCCAGCTGGCCGAAAAAAATAAAGTACATCACCAGCAGAAGATCACCAGAGAAGGAGAAGTTGGAAAAAACAGCCGAACCATATACTGCAGGAATAAAGAGATACGTCCCAAGCCCGCCGGCAAGCCTGAATACCGGGCCGAGATAAAACATTACCCCATGGTAAATTCCGGTCCGCTTGAAGTTATTTTTCAGGATATCGAGATAGGGCTGCCACACCGGCTGACCGATTCGTCCCTGCACCTTTGCCCTGACCCGGGCCATAGTGCCCCCGAGAAGAAGCCCGTAGTTGGTTATGACAAACAGTGATATCAGCGTATATAACGCCTTTGTTAAAATTGCGTTCATACTGTTACACTCCCCCCTGCAGCAGAAGTAAGAAGATGCTTACGTAAAGTACGATCCACAGGGAGTATGTCTGCACATTCCCGCTGTAGAGTTTCCGGATGGATGCTCCGGCCACCTCTGCAATTGAGCCGACCCAATACCAGAACCGGGCTGCGGCAGGCTGCAGGAGAAATCCGAGCGCCTTCCGGTAGGGAGAAAAAAAGTTATAACCGAAGTGGGTTGTTTCTGGCCGGTAAGGACGCTCGGCAGCATAGACGATATTGAACTGCCCCACCTTTTGCGTATGCCTGCGCTGCACCGTCAGCAGCCAGGCCAGCGGAACCAGAAAGACGCCCATTGTCACATACATAACCACGTTGCCGTTCCAATAGCCCAAGGTTGATATTACCGTATAGCCCTCCCAGAAAATATCACCGCTGAAAAAGGGTGCAACAGCCGTTTGAAGGGGTTTCAGAATGATATCAGGAAACATGGAAAAGAGCATGATCCCGATAATTCCGACGAACTGGGGGACCAGAAACCATAACGGGGCTTCTTTCACTTCCCGGTGCTCATCCTTGAGCTGCCCGAGAAAGATTACATGAATCAGACGGAACAGGTAGAGAAAGGCGACTCCGGAGGCAAACATCGCGATACCGGCCTGAAGGTACCACCCTTTTTCTATCAATGCGGTATACAACATCCACTTGGCTCCGAATCCGACCAGGGGCGGTACGCCGGAAAGGGCAATGATGCCGATAAGCACCGTAAAAAAACTTATCGGCATGCGGGATATCAGTCCGCCCATCTGGTACATCATCCGGGTTTTCGTACGGTAGATCACGCCGGCAATTGCAGCGAACATCATACCCTTGAACAGAAGATGCGTTACGGCAAGATAGAGACTGTTCATCCACCCCAGCTGAGACATCAGGGCAAACGAGAGCAGCATATACCCCACCTGACCCATGGACGAGTAGGCCAGCGTATACTTGATATCCTCTTTGAAAAGTGCAAGAAAAGCTCCGGCAAAAGCCGTGAGCACCCCGATCCATCCAAGAACAGAGGCAAACGAAGCTTGTGCAAGCAATCCAGCTGTCATAAAGAGCATGAACAATCCGGCTTTGCTGAGCACTGAAGAGAAAAAGGTTGACAGATCATCATCCGTTTCAGCATAGCTTCCCGGCAGCCAGATATGGAGACCAAGGGCCCCCATTTTTACTAAAAACCCCAGCCCCATAAGGACAGCGGTAATTCCTCCGTTCATCCCGCTGCTGCTGAGCGCCAGCCCCGCCAGAATCATGAATGCCCCGCCAAGGGAAAATACAAGATAGCGGAGTGCGGCCCCGGAAGCTTTGTTTCCCCGGGATACCAGAAAAAATGAGGTAACGGTCATAAGTTCCCAGGAGAAAAAGAATTCCAGACTGGTACGGAAAAACAGCAGATTCCCCAATGAAAAGACCAGGGCGGTCAGCATTCCCATCAGCCCCGGGTGTCTTCCCTTTCTGTTGACCAGGGGAACCATCTGTACTGCGGAACCGGCAATAAAGATCAGGCCGAAAACCAGCCGGATGCCGACAAGCCCGGGAAGCAGCATCAGTCCATACGCTGCAGTAACCGCTATACCCAGAAAAACCTGCAGCTTGAAGGGAACCCGAACGCTGTCCAGTAGGGTAAACAGAGCAAGGGCGGCAAGCGGCAGCAGGAGGGCAAACCCCGGAGTACCGGCAAAAAACATAAACGCCAGAACCGTTCCGGCAGCTGCCAGAATGAGACCATGCATAAGTGGTGCAAAAAGCGTTATAAACCCCCATCCTGACACGGGAACACCTCCGGATTTCAGATCCGGCCGCAATTCCTGAGACATTTCCTGGTCCATTTCCATGGCCGCAAAATCATCCGGAATCTCTTCATCGTGCACATTTCCGCTATCTTGCGGCTTTTTCACGCAATTCAGGAACCAACGGAACAGGTACCAGGCTTCGATAAGCGAACCCAGCAGAATAACCGCCGAGAGAAAATAGCTGCCGGTTGAAACAAGCATCATGATCAGAAGCCATTTTGCCCAGAATGCCGGGAATGGGGGAAATCCCGCCAAGGCTGCAGTCAGCAGGCCCTGAAGACCGGCAGCAGCCGGAGACCTGCGTAAGGAGGCACGTTCCGGGAGTCCGCCCGTATCCACCGAACCGGTTATTCCGCTCATCCAGAACAATCCTGCCTTACTGAAAAGATGATTGCCGGCTAAGAGCACCAGCAGCGGAAACACCCCGCCTCCCAGAAAACCGCTTCCTGCGACCAGGCCGCCTGGCAGCGACGATCCGCCTGCAGCCTGGGAAAAGGCTGGAGTAAGCATTGGAGCAAGGGCGGCGACTGCTGTCAGAAGCCCGATCTGCCCTATGGAAGAATATCCCAGCATTCTCCGCACAGAGACCTGCTTCATAGCCAGGAGCTGGGAAAAAGCGAACGTAATCCCGCCGCTTATCGCGGCCATCCTCAGAATTTCCGCTCCAAGCAACGGCGTAATTTTATAAAATACGAAGAATATCCCGGTAGCGCTGACCGCACTGAGCATAGCTGAAATCCCCGGGTCCGCAGCCTGGTAGGCATCTGCTCCCCACCCGTTAGCCGGAAATGGCTTCAGCTCAATTAATACCGCTGCCGCCAGCAGAAAGAGCGCGGTAAGCCCCGCCTTCCCCCCGGGGCCCCCGCCAGCTGCAATCATCACATCCAGGTTCAATGTTCCCGTAAAACGGTACAGATAGATAACGCCGATGAGAAACAGAGCCGAAGCTATCCCCCCGGCAACCATATACTTGAACCCCGCCTCATATGCGTCACTGCTTCTCGTAAAAGCCAGCAGCGCGTAAAGCGAAATCGAGGATATTTCCAGAAACACGAACATATTGAAGAGGTCCCGAGTCAGAACCAGTCCGTTAACTCCCAGAAGCATGGTCAGAAACAGCACCTGAACTTTGCCTTCCCACTTCGGGCTTTTTCTCAGCATCAGGTAGATACCGCCGAACAGAGCAGCCGCATTAATCATTATCAGAAAAACCGCCTCCTCAACGCCTACCCGCAAGCTGATAGAAACGGGAGCCTGGAACCCGGCAGTCTGAAAAACAACCGGAACCATACCCCTCCACGTCAGATCCGCCAGCCAGGAAACCGGCAGAACAGCGATGAAAACCAGTACAAGCAGCACAACCGACTTCGCAAGGCTCCGTCCGGCCCGTTCAAACAGAGGGTGCAAAAATGCAGCCCCGAGCAATACCGCTATCAGATACATCGGGCTTACCATCGTAACTCCTTCACCGCTTCCACGGAGAGACTTTTCCGGGCTGTATAAACCCGGACAGCATAACTGAGCATAAGGGCGGTAACCGCCAGACCGATTACAATTGCAGTGAGAACAAGCGCTGACGGAATCGGATCAACAACCTTCTCTACAGCCCCTGCCGGGGCCAGGGCTTCATCAAAAATCGGGGCAGTTCCATTTTTCACATACCCTATACCGACCATAATCATATGCACTCCCGTATCCAGCAGAGAAAAGCTGATGATCATCCTGAACAGGTCGCGTCTGGTCATCAACCCCCACAAGCCCGTCAGGGAAAGCAGAAATCCTATCAGCAGCACAATTTGAGTCATCATGAGCACCTCCGCAGGGAATCAACGATTCCAGTAAGTTCCGCACCGACTTTAATACCGATCAGGGAATAGATGATCGGTATTGCCCCGGCACTGAACAGCTCCCCGAACTCACCTGCGGCCAGAAACCGCGGGTCCAGGAACCCGGCCGCCATCCACAGACCAAGCAGGCCGACACCGACATAGGCAGCCCCGGAAAGAGCTTCGGCAAGCTGCAGAACCGTGTGCCCAAGTTCCTGCCTGCAGTCTGCAAATATAATCAGCAGTACAGCTGACGCAATAACGACGCCACCCTGGAATCCGCCTCCCGGAGTAAGGTGCCCGTGGATAAAAATATAGATACCGAACAGCCAGATTATCGGAAAGAGAAAAGCCGCCCCGGCAGCCAGCAGTTCAGACCCCTGCCTCCGTGCTTTATCCGAACCTCCCTCACTTCCATCCTTTCCATCCTTTCCATCCTTTCCATCCTTTCCCCTTGATGCTGCCCGCTTCTTTCTTCGTTCCGGATTTCCTGAAGTCATGAGAAGGGTTACACCGGCGGCAGCCGCAAAAAGAACCGTAACTTCACCAAGGGTATCGAGACCGCGGTAGCTGACTACTATAGCCGTAACCACATTGGACGTTCCCAGCTCCTCAACACTGTTTTCCACATATCCGGCAGCAAGGGGTGAAAGCTGCCTGGCGTCCTCCACTCCCCAGGCCAACGGATAGAATCCGAAAGCTATTGCCGTCAGAGTGAGAATAATCAGAAGTCTTTTAATCATTTCCCAGCCCCCCTTCTCCCTTGCCCCTTCCCCTCTGTGCCGACGCGCTCTTCATTCCGGACAGCGGGCGTCTCCTCGGCAAACGGCTCATTTTCGGTCTCGGCGGCTTCCCGGATCCGTGACCAGGCAAAGAGAAATACCACTGTTGTCAAGGCCGATCCTATGGCTGCCTCGGTCATGGCTACATCCGGCGCCCCAACAATGAGATAGACCAGACTGGCCAGCAGTGAGACCACCCCGGCAGCCACGATGGCAGAAACAGTATCTTCGATATAGAGAGCCGCAATTCCGCCGCCCAGTATCAGTATCCCGAACAGGATAAGAATAAGCATGCTCATCGTGCATCTCCTTCCGTTCCCGCAGGAACTGGCCCGAACCCGGTTTCGGTTTCCGTACCGGTGCGGCCGCTCTCTGCGTCGCTCTTTGTACCGGTACGGCCGGTTTTTTCATCTGCAGCAAGATCATCCCGGGAGGATCCATCTGAATACCGTTTAAGAAGGGGGTCTTTCCCGATAAAGTGGAGCGCCCGTGCCAGTACATGTGATGAAAGCGGGTTGGTAATAAAGATAAAGACAATCAATATGAGAATTTTCCCCCACCAGGAAGGATGCGCCAGCCCCACACCAATAAAGAACAGCAGACTGCCCAGCGTCGTCGCTTTGGTTCCTGTCTGCATCCGGTTATAGGTATCCGGCATGCGCACTAACCCGACCGCCGCCAGCAGGAGAAACAGCGCTCCCATCAGGGATATCAGGGATCCGATTATTTCCAGAACCGCCATATCAGAGCCCCCTTTCCATATATCGTGCAATTGCGATTACCCCGAGAAAGCTTATCAGACCATAGACCAGCGCAACATCAAGATAGATAACCCGTCCAAAAAAGTGAGCCAGAAAGGCAATCCCCGAGAGCGCCATAATTGTCATAGCATCGAGAGCTGCGATTCTATCCCCGAGTTCAGGACCTCTGAGTATCCGGATAAAAGATATCGTTACGGCTGCCAGCATAATTACGGCTGCCAGCGAAAAAATTATGTCAGCCAAAGATCACCTCCAGATACTTTTCGAACTGCGCGACAATTTTTGCTGAAGCACTGTCCGCATCATCCGCATCGACATAAATCCAGTGCACATAAAAATCCTCCCCCTTCGATTCCACTGTAATGGTTCCGGGAGTAAGGGTAATAGAATTTGCCAGCACCAGACGGCCGAGGCGGGATTTCAGCCGGGTTTTCACCTTTACAATTCCCGGCTTTATCGGCAGAACCGGCTTTATTACCCTGAAGGCAACATCAATATTGGCTTTGATTATCTCCTTAATCAGAACAGCAATGTACGCGATCAGAAACAGAACTCTTTTCGGAGCCAGCCCGATTTCACGATATACATTGATGCCGGGGAGCGGGAGCGGGAGCAGGACCAGAATGAGAGCAATTCCCAGACCGGTAAAGAATTCCTGCAGGGAAAACGGATAAATGAGCATGGCCCAGACTGCTCCGAGAACAATCAGCGCTTTAAGGCGATAGATAAACGCTTCCATTGGGATCTCCTTCCATCAATAGAAAAAACTCCAGAGAAAGAGGCTGCTTCAAAAACCGGACAGTATTAGAAATCGCCTCAATAGAGCCACAATAGATAAAAATTTAACAATACAACAGTTCATTATATGTTAAAGTGTAAAAGTCAAATCTGTCAAGCATTTTTTTATAAAATTTCGAACGTAAATTTTCGACGCTTCAGCAGGATTAACATACACAAGTCGCACGAGCGCCAACGCTGGATGTCGGATTCTAGTCAGCCGATCGCTTAAATATCGCAAACAAGAGAGTTTTCACCCTATTATGGATTGACTTTTTTGTAGATGCCCACAGGCAACACCTGCTCATGCGACTTGTGGAAAAAAAGCCTGAATCAGCGTTACCACGCGCAGCAACACCAGCTTGCAGCTGTAGAATCCCGCAAAAAAAGGACTTGAAATGAGAGAAATGCCC
>JAGYPA010000034.1 GCA_018399255.1 Spirochaetales bacterium
ACGGATTTTTCGATGGACTGCTTCTCGCTGCGCGGCAGAAATGCGGTGGTTACCGGTGGAAATACCGGTCTCGGGCAAGCGTTCACGCTGGCTCTCGCCAAAGCCGGAGCCAACGTGCTGGTCCCCAGCATCACCGATGATGCCGGGGAAACCGAACTGCTGGTTAAGGCAGCCGGCAGCAGGTATCAGTTTCTATATGCTGATATTACTCGTCCGGGGGTTCCGGAACAGATTATCGATTCGTGCGTGAACACCTTTGGAAGCATCGATATTCTCATCAACAGCGCGGGCATCTGCATCAACAAAAAGCAGGTTGAGGAGTTCGATCGGGAACCGTGGGATGCCATGGTCAGCATCAACCTTACGGCAGCCTTCGACCTTACCCGTGAAGCCGCCAAAAAAATGATCCCACAGCGTCAGGGAAAAATCATCAACATCTGTTCACTCTACTCTTTTCTGGGGGGACGCTGGTCGCCAGCCTATGCGGCAACAAAGCACGGCATGGTGGGGCTGACCAAAGCCTACAGTGACGAGCTTGCCCAGTACAATATTCAGGTAAACGGTATTGCTCCGGGGTATTTCGCCACCGAGCTTACTGCTATGACGCGCAGCGACGAAGAATCGAATGCTCGAATTATGAGCAAGATTCCAGCTGAACGCTGGGGTGAGCGGGAGGACTTGATGGGTACCGTTGTTTTTCTTGCAAGCGGTGCATCAACCTATGTAAACGGCCATATTCTGGTTGTCGACGGCGGCTTTCTGGTTCGCTGATCAGGTTTGGGGAGGATGATAGACTCTATGAGCAGACGCTTTATAATTGGCATAGATGGGGGAACGCAAAGTTCCAAGGTTTCAATTTTCGATCTCTCGGGAATCGTGGTCTCTCAGGCTACCGTCGAGCTGCAGCCTATCCATATGCCTGCCCCCGGGACAGCCGAGCATCCTGATGATGATTTGTGGGATTCTCTGGTCAGGGCTGCCCGCATGGCCATGGAAAAGTTCCCTGGTGACCTTGATGATATTGTCGGGGTAGGACTGGGATCGATTCGCTGCTGCCGTGCCCTGCTCAAGGAGGACGGAACGCTTGCTGCCCCGGTTCTCAGCTGGATGGACTTGCGGCTTGCCCGTCCCTATGAGCATACAGACCCGTCCGTTGCCTATGTGACAACGTCTACCGGCTACATAACCAGGCGTTTCACAGGCGCCTGCAGGGACACTTCGGCCAACCTGGAGGGGCAATGGCCTATAGACAAGGATACCTGGCAGTGGATAGAGGACCCGGAGGCTTTTGCTGCGTTCAATATTCCGCGGGATATGCTTTTCGAGCTTGTTCAGCCGGGGGGTATTCTCGGTCATGTGACCGAAGAGACCGCTGTCCTGACGGGTATTCCGGCCGGTCTGCCGGTTGCGGCTACGGCCAACGATAAGTCTGTTGAAGCGCTCGGAGCGGGACTCGCCCCGGGTACTACGGCGCTGATCTCCCTGGGAACCTACATTGCCGGTATGATGTACGGAGAGGGCAACTTCATAAACGCGAAGACTTTTTTTCCCAATATGGCTGCCGTCCCGGGTCACTTTCTCTATGAGAGCGGCGGTATCCGGAAGGGCATGTGGATGATCAGCTGGTTTATCGGCACCCTTGGTCCTGATATCGTACTCAGGGCGCTGGAAGAGGGAATTTCTCCTGAGCAGCTGATTGATCGCGAGGCGGAGGCTGTCCCGGCCGGCTGCGATGGGCTTATGACGGTTCTCGATTGGCTTGCCCCGCCCTCTCAGGCTTTCAAGAAGGGGCTTATGATCGGTTTTGACGGTCGCCACACCCGATCCCACATGTACCGATCCATTCTTGAAGCGATTGCCCTTACGATGAAAAACCACCTCGATGCAATGACTGAAGAGCTGCAGACCGGGATCGATTCTATTATTGTTTCAGGCGGGGGCTCTAACAGCAGCCTCTTTATGCAGATTTTTGCCGATGTTTTCGGGGTGCCGGCTGTGCGAAATGTCGTCAACAGTGCTGCCGGTCTGGGGGCTGCAATCTGTGCGGCGGTGGGAGTCGGGGTCTATCCTGATTTTCAGCAGGCTGTTGAGGCTATGGTGCGTATACGGGATACTTTCTTGCCGGATCCTGATGCCGCCTTGCTCTATAGCAGGATGAACAGCGAGGTGTACCGGGATATTGCGCTGTATACCGATCCGATATTGAAGAAGGCGCATGCTGTCTTTTCCGGCAGCCAGCCGTACCGAAACAGCCGTCCCGACAGGGGGACGGGGACGAAAGTCCAAAGTAATTGAGGCTCTTGCAAAAAGCAAGAGCGACGTTTTGGAGCCAATTTCAAAAATGCGAAGCAATTTTGAAATTGGTTCAATTACTAAGAAGGAGAATATATATGTCAGATGTTTCACGGGAACAGATAGCTGAAGATTTGAAGTCTCTGGCAGCTGCCGATCGGGTTGTGACTGATCCGCTGGTGCTGAAGGAGAGCAGTATTGACCGTTTCAGACGCTACGAGGGGTATCATGGGGTATTTCTCAAGCCATTCCCTGCTGCGGTCGTTTATGTAAAGAGTGCCGAGGAGGTTTCAGCTATACTGAAATATGCCGGGGCGCACAAGCTCAACGTTGTTCCGAGAACCGGTCAGTCGGCAACCGAGGGCGGTCTAGAGACTGCTCTGGAAAATTCAATCGTGATCGATGGCTCCCGGATGGATGAGATTATCAAAATTGATACCTATAATATGCAGGCTACCGTGCAGTGCGGGGTTCCGCTGCAGAAACTGGACGAATTGCTGCGGGAGAAGGGGTTCACCACCGGCCACTCACCTCAGTCCAAGCCCCTTGCTCAGCTGGGCGGGCTTACGGCCACAAGGAGTATCGGCCAGTTTTCTACCCTCTACGGCGGAATTGAGGATATGATTGTCGGGCTTGAGGCGGTCTTTCCCAATGGTCAGATTTCACGCATCAAGAATGTGCCCCGGAGGGCTGCCGGTCCCGATATCAGGCATATAGCGATCGGCAGCGAGGGAACCCTCTGCTTTATCACGGAAGTCACGGTCAAGATTTTCCCCTTTTTCCCCGATAACTATGTATTTCTCGGGTATCTTCTTGACGATATGGATACCGGTTTCCGGATCCTTCGTGATGTAATGGCTGCCGGCTATAAGCCTTCGGTTGCCCGTCTTTATGACGGCCCGGACGGTTCGTATCACTTTTCTCATTTTTCTGAGGATAAGTGCGTACTTATTTTTGTTGCCGAAGGGCCGAAGCCGCTTGCCGATGCGACGGCTCAGGCGATCAGGGATATTACCGCCGGGTATCCGATTTATAAGACAGTTGCACCGAAGCTGATCGACCGCTGGTTTGCCCAGCTTAACTGGGACCCTTCCAATATTGAGGAAGAGAAGCGGGAGATAATGGAGCTCAACAATATCTGCAATACCACGGAGATTTCGGCCGACTGGAGCACGATTCACTCGATTTATGAGGTCTGCATAAAGCGGATTGCCGATGAGATTCCCGATCTCACTCTGCTGGGCGGGCATTCGTCTCACAGCTACCTGAACGGTACCAATCTCTACTTTGTCTATTTCTATAATGTGGTCGACTGTGAACCGCAGGAGGAGCTGACAAAGTATCATCTTCCTATCAAGAAAATTATCGTGGAGGAGACGATCAAGGCCGGCGGCAGTATGTGCCATCATCATGGGGTCGGCAAGCATCGGACTGCCTGGATCGAGGATGAATATGGATCCTCCTATTATATGCTCAAGACCTTGAAGGAAGCATTTGATCCTGAGGGCATTATGAATATGGGCACGATTTTTCCGCTTGAGGATTGATGGAAGATGAAGATTCTCGTCTGTTTCAAAGTGGTTCCCGATCTTGATGCCATGCGGCAGGAGGACTGGGTTGCGGAGGATTTGGCGGTTGATGTCAGTTTCCTTCCGCGCGAATGGAACAGTTTTGACGAGAGCGCCCTGGAAACAGCTTTGCGCCTGGCTGATGCTTCCGGGGGTCATCAGCTGAGTGCTGTCAGTATTGGCGGCAGCTTGCTGAATCCGTTTTTCAAGACCCTTGCAGCCCTGAAGTTTGATGAGGTGTTCCGCATTGAGCTTGACGGCGACCTCCGGTTCTCCCCTGGGCGGATTGCTGCCCTTCTGGCGGCTTTCATCCGCCGTGAACAGTTTGACGTGGTTCTTTGCGGCCGCCAAAGCGGAGTCGGCGATAATGCCCAGACTCCGCTGATCCTGACGGAGATGCTGGGACTGCCCTGCATAACGCAGGCTGCTGAGGTTCACCCGGCCCCGGAAAATTCCCTGCGGGTTATCAGCCGGGTTGAAGGCGGTCTGCTGGAACAGAGAATCCGCCCGCCTTGTATTCTCACTATCGGGGATACTCAAAGCACATATTTACGCATTCCCACACTGAAGGACCGCATGCAGTACGGAAAACGTCCGGTTACGGTTATCGATGCTCGGGAACTGGAACAGGATTCCGATGCAGATTCCGATGCAGGTTATCATGCCGGGTTATCATCTCCCCGCGCTCAGCCGCGGCTCGTGAAGCTCGAGCCGGTGGACAATCGACGCGCCGGCGTCGTTATCGATACAGGAACTCCTCAGGAAAAAGCCCGGCTGCTGTATGAACGCTATCTGCAAGAGAGGCTGTCCTGATATGGATCGGCATATATCCCGGGATAAGGTACAGAATATCATACGGTATGTCGTGATCCTCAACGGCTGCACCGTTCCCTATGAATCCCCCTTTCAGAGGCAGGCTGAAGATGCCTATGCCCTGCTGCAGAACAGCCGGCTGACTGAGGCAGACGGTGCAGCTGTGGTTTTTTACGATGATGATGCAGAAAAGGATAAGCTTGTCGCCCTCTCGCCTCTCCCCGCCGTGAAGCTGGTAAAAGTGCGTGGATATCAGCCGGAAATGATTCTGAAAATTCTGGAAAAGCTGCATGCTGATGATCCTCGTGTGCTCTATTTTTTCCCGGGGGATGCTGCCGGTTCAGAGCTTTCTGTCCGTCTAGCCTGGCGTACCGGCGGATGCTCACTGACGGGAGTCAGGCGTCTGCAGGCAGCAGATTCCGGGATATCAGCTGTCCGCTACGTCTATGCCAGCCAGATGGAAGGTACCTTTACCGTTCCATATCCTGTACCAGACGCCCCGCTGGTTTTTTCTGCCGCTCGCGGTGAAGGTGAAGGTCTGCCCGTTTATTCTGCCTTCGACAGGGTACTTGATGAGCAGGATTTTTCCAATTTCCCGAGATCTTGCAAAAACCCGGAAGCGGGAATGTTTACGCCAGTCAGTACGCCGAAAACGCTGGAAAAAGCGCGATTTGTTGTGGCTGCCGGTCAGGGGGCCGGATCAAAATCGGCAGTTTCCGCCATTGAAAAGAGTGCTGAAATCATGGGGGCTGCATTGGGGGTGAGCAGGCGAGCAGCCATGCAGGCCTGGGCTCCTATGGAACGGCTGATCGGTGCTTCGGGGGCAAGTCTTCGGGCAGATCTGTGCCTGGCTGTGGGAGTTTCGGGAGCTGCCGCATTTCTCTCCGGTATAGAGAAGTGCGGTTTTATCGCCGCAGTCAATACCGACCCGAAAGCACCCATCGTCTCCTGCGCCGATGTAACGGTGATAGATGATTACCAGCCGGTACTTGAAGCCCTCCTGGAAATCATGATGAAGAGGGTGTCCAGCCATGACTGATAACGAAATTTTTCCATTTGACGACCGCTTTCGTGACTATCTTACCGATGAATCTCGTCATCAGGGGAAGGCTGAAAGCATCTCCTTTCCCGAATCAGAAGCTGATATACAAGCGCTTGTGAGAGAACTGAACCGACAGGGCTCTGCAGTGACTATTCAGGGAGGCAGAACCGGCATCGCAGGAGGGTCAGTTCCTGAAGGCGGACATGTGATGAATCTGTCGCGGATGAACCGGGTTGTCGGATTTTCCAGATACCCTGGCATGGATGCGGCTGCGGCTGCGGCCAGGAATGGGGTCGGAAATTTTGGCAAAGCTGATGGAGCTGGTGATAACGCTAATCCTGCGGCGCTTTTGCATGTCGAACCGGGCCTGACCCTGCTGGATCTGCAGTCGGAAATTGCCCGCTTGAAGCCCGAGGAGGTTTTTTCAGCCTTGCCTGCACTATTCTGGCCGCCGGATCCAACCGAAACCTCCGCGACAATCGGCGGTATTGCAGCCTGCGGCTCGCAGGGACCTACTGCCGGGTATTACGGTAAAATGGGAAATTTCGTTGAACAGATCCGGGTTGTTGATGCCCGGGGAGAAGTCCGGGAGATTTGCAGAGGGGCCGAATCAGTCTCGTTCAATGGGGTAAAAACCGATCTTGTCGATATATATCTGGGCTCTGAGGGGCGTTCAGGCATTATTACGCAGGTCACCCTTCGTCTGCTGCCCAAGCCGGCTGCGATGTGGGGTATCGCCTTCTTTTTTCCCTCAGTCTCCGAAAGCTTAGCCTTTGCTGAAGCCCTCCAGAGCTTCACCGGCTGTCCGGATGGAGCTGGCATCGCAGCGAGTGAGTATATTGACGAACGCTCTCTGCAGGTGATCGAGGAGTTTAAAACAGTCCTCCCCAATATAAGGGACTTACCCCCGATTCCCCGGGAATCAAGAGCTCTGATCTATGTGGAACTTCACGGTTCTTCCGAGGATGCGGTAGAAGAGATTGCCGAACAGCTGCTGGAGACGGCAGCAGATACCGGCAGCGACCCGGATAAGGCGTGGGCCCTCTCCGGAGAATCAGAAGTGCGCAAAATTCAAGCTTTCCGCCATGCCGTTCCGGAAAGCATCAACCTGAAAATTGATCAGCTGCGGAATGAAAGTCAAAAAGAAACTGGTTCAGGAGCGGAAATATGCAAGCTGGGTACCGATATGACTATTCCCGGCATCTCTTTTTCAACCCTTTTCGAGCGCTATCGTGATGATCTGGCCCGAAAGAATCTTGACGGAGCTGTATTCGGGCACATCGGTGATAATCATCTTCATGTCAATATCCTTCCTTCAGACCTGGCTGAGTTTGCAGCCGGACAGGAGCTTATAGAGAGCTGGGGAGCCTTTGCCGCTGAGTATGGGGGGAAGGTTGTATCAGAACATGGAACAGGCACGCTGCGGAAGAAACTTTTTCTACGTCATACCAATCAGGAAATCCTTGCAGAACTCAAGCGAATCAAGGTCCTCTATGACCCTGAAGGATTCTGGAATCCGTCCCTCACGTTATGATTCGTGAATTTAGTGGTAATTTGGATTCAGCCACTTTTTTTATGTAATAAGAGAGGAAATTTCAAAATGAAATCATTTTGAAATTAGCTCAAGAATTTGGTATTATGTAAAGAAATCTGTCATCGGAAAAGTTATGAATATGGGATACATCGGCAACCACCATAGAAGACTGACAACTCTGCTTTTTCTAAGAATAATCATTATCTGCTTTGTTTTCATCGGCCTCGCTGCTTTGGCTTTGGAATTGACCAGCTGGCAGGACGGCAAAGACCCGGGACGACGGTGAATGTCCAGTCCCGAAGCGGATCACCCCTGCTGCTCGAATTTTCCATTGAGTTTTTGAGTTTTGATTCACAGGAGAAAGTCCAGGGAAATGGCGGGGCACCTGAGCACTCGCGCACCGTTACTGGCTTCAGCATACATTCCGAGGCTGGTTATTCCATTTCAGCATCCTCCGACAAGCAGGCGGTAGAGTTTGCCGTGACGCCCTCCACCGAACCGGGATCCTATACCCTGACGCTTTCGCTGGTTTCTGATGCTGATCTTTCAGAAAACGATCGATATACGAAAGAACTGGAGATCGGATTTGCAGATTTTATCTGGGGCCGTGATAATTTTCGTTTTTCCAATGTCCGCAGTAAATACTGGGGGATTCTGCCCCATTCAGATCT
The DNA here is from genome assembly GCA_018399255.1 of Spirochaetales bacterium. Classification (GTDB taxonomy): domain Bacteria; phylum Spirochaetota; class Spirochaetia; order JABMQR01; family JABMQR01; genus M55B182. The sequence continues at coordinate 7,921 of JAGYPA010000034.1, forward strand.
TCTCTTCTCAAATGGGCTGGTGAACGTTTCGGCAGCCTGGAACCGGAAGCTCTGACGGTAATCCTCGACTATGCCTACCGGATTTTCAGCGGAAGCATGGGGCGCTGCTATGCCTTCAGCGGGAGCCAGTGTGACATCGCCAGACCGGCCGCCCTCTTTACTACCGTAGTATCTACGATGTTCGGGAAACCAATACAACGGTTCAAACCAATGAACATGCTCCAGAATGATGTTGAGTGTGTGTGATCACTTTGTTATCGGCGGCTATGATATGGGTAAGTCGCAGACTCCGGGCAGCACTTCAGGAGGAGATTGATGGAATACTGAAAAAGGTTGCTTCCGGCGAGCTGGTTTCGTCGGTTATGCAGCCCCGAACGGCATCATTCGCTGCTTATCTACGGATATATCTCAGATCCCGAAAGATGAGGCAGGTGTAACCTCTATTGCTGCAAATAATTGGGGGGCTGATCACACAGAGAACCGGGCCAGCGCCGTGGCAGTGCAGCTGCCGTAAATCTGGACGAAAACTTTTCCGGGAAACGGGCACAGTGGCTCAATCCCACTAATCGGGCGTATCTTTGCCGAACAATTTTTCGGTGGATGTTCGGGAATCCTATGACGTTCGACCGCGAGCTGACCGATTTTATCGCCGCCAGGTTCCGGGAATTGACCGATTCCCGGACTTTCTGATTATTGTGGAGCAAAGCCCGGACGCTGTTCTGGCCGAATCGATTTCGGCCGACCGGAAGATACAGCAGACGAGAACAAGCCCGATGCTGATGCTGATGCTGATGCTGATGCCGATGCCGATGCTGATGTGGGCATCCAGCGAACCGGTCGCTGGGAGGGAGAGCTTTTTTCTGAGCTTGAAAACCGTGGATTACCGGCGAATTCAGGACCTCCACTTGTTCCTTGTCCCCGTCAATTTGACTTACCTTGAGCGTTACGGCTGGAAGATCAGGGGCACGGTCTGGCAGAAACTCAATGCAGCGTGTTTGTGGGATATCCCTCCAACTGAGGCTGATGTTCAGACAAGGCTGAGGGTACATGTGGCTGATGTTTCAGGTGAGGCTGAGGCTGCCGCCGAAGATGCGGGAAGTATCAGCCCACCTCCGACTCCGCCTCCGCCCCCCGATGATGAGCAGGGTTTTTGCTGATATCGACTTCACCGACACGCCGGTGTTTGTCCTTAAGATCAGTCCTGATAGTGATGATGTTTCTTCCAAACAAGACAAACAGGAAGATATCTGAGACAAAAAGAAAAAAAGGTATCAATACCCGGGTCAAGAACTTGACCATGGGTAAGCGGCTTACCCATGGGTAAGCTTGGGACCCCGGAGGCTTCGCCTCCTTTGCCGCACAGGCAGGGTCGATTTACACAAGTCGCATGAGTAGAAAATGGCGGTGTAAAGCGATCCTGCCTGAACGCGAAAAAAGCCGCTGCCGAGTTTTCTTATTCCCAGCAGCGACCCTTTCATGATATTTTTTTGCGGTAATGCAGATCAATCCTGCTATCTCAAATCTTTTTTATTTCTCTCCGAAAATGAATACGTTATGCGGTCAATGATGATAGCAAGAAAGACAATCGTCATGCCTGCTTCAAAACCGCGGCCGACCTCGATCCGGTTGATCGCCAGAAGTACTTCCATACCCAGCCCGCGGGCCCCGATCATCGACCCGATTACCACCATAGCCAGGGCCATCATGGTTGTCTGGTTAATCCCGACCATAATCGAAGGTTTCGCCAGCGGCAGCTGCACATCAAAAAGAACCTGACGCGAAGTTGCCCCGAAAGCCTTGGAGGCTTCCACCGCTTCAACGTCCACCGTCCGGATTCCAACATTGGTAAGCCTGATAACCGGCGGCACAGCGTAGATAATCGTCGCAAACATAGCGGGTACTTTCCCCATACCGAAGAACATCAGGGCTGGAATCAGGTAGACAAAGCTTGGCATTGTCTGCATACCGTCCAGAATGGGTTTCAGAATAGATTCCGCCCGGTCATTGCGTGCCATGAGAATACCAAACGGAATCCCGATGAGCAGGGAAAAGAAGACTGATGCAATAACCAGACTCAGGGTCAGCATCGCCATCTCCCAATACCCGAAGGCACCGATTAAAAACAGCATGATCATGAACATCAGCCCGGTACGCCACCTGCCGACCAGCTTCCATCCGGCCAGACCGATCAGCGGGATCCAGATAAACCAGGGAACAAAGAGAAAGAGCCCCTCAAATCCCAATACAACCTGCAGAATGATAAATCCGATAACTTCGAAGAATCCATCCATATTCCGCAAAAGCCACGACATAGCGGCATCTATCCATGCAGCGAGGGGAATAGTAACTAAATCAGGAAAATTGATCATACCAGTCCCCCTTCATCAGACTTTGCTTTTGCTTTTGCTTTTGTTTCTGTTTCTGTTTCTGCTTCTGCAGCAGCTTCATCCTCCTCAGGAGGGGATATGCTTTCAAAAATCTGATCGGTTGTGACAACCCCCTGAAGGCGGTTTTTCTCATCAACAACTGGAATAGGATACTGATTCTGGGAGACGATGGGAAAGAGATCTTCCAGGATGGTATCCGGCAGAACGCTTGTTACTTTACGAATGGCTGAAGCCGGGATTGTTCGATGCTTGACTTCGCTGGCCAGCAGTTTCTCCAGATCCTTGATGCCGGTCACTCCCAGCAGTTCGTGGGCTTTGTTTACCACAAAAGCCGCTCGCCGCTTTTTCGAATTCAGCAGGGTCAAGGCTGTCTTGGGTCCTTCCCATGCATAGAGCAGTTCTTTGGCCGGTTCCATAATGCTGCCTGCTGTGAGAACTTTCGCCGGGGAAGCATCCCTGACAAATTCCTGGACATAGTCATCAGCCGGCTGGGTAACAATCTCTTCCGGGGTTCCTATCTGCACCACTTCCCCGTTACGGAGAATAGCGATCCGGTCGCCCAGTTTAAGTGCCTCATGCAGGTCATGGGTCACAAAGACGATAGTTTTCTGCAGCTTGTCCTGCAGCTCAACCAGCTCGTCCTGCATCTGGCGTCTGATCAGGGGATCGAGACCGCTGAAGGGCTCATCCATCAGCAGGATTTCCGGATCATTGGCAAGCGCCCGGGCAAGTCCCACTCGCTGCTGCATACCGCCGCTGAGGGAGCCGGGATAATAGTCCTCCCATCCCTTCAGCCCCACTGTTTCCAGGGTTGTCATTGCCTTGGCGTAGCGCTCACCCTTCGGGATGCCCTTCACCTTCAGTCCGTATGCTGCATTATCAAGCACCGTGAGATGCGGAAGCAGACCGTAGTGCTGAAACACCATGCCGAAATTATTTCTCCGGAAGTCGAGCAGCTGCTCATGGCTCATGGTCGTGAGGTTTTTTCCATTCACTTTTATCGTTCCGGATGTCGGGTTAACCAGTCTGATCAGATTTCTGATCAGCGTTGATTTTCCGCTTCCGGACAATCCCATCAGAATATAGAACTCACCCTTTTTTATTTCCAGGTTGATATTCCGCATGCCGATTATGCAGCCGGTTTTCTCCTGGACCTCATCCTTTGAAAGGTTACGATAGTTCTTGCCCAGCACCCGCTTTGGATCCCGTCCGAACACCTTCCATACGTTTTCTATTACAATCTGAGACACCGCTTCGGTGTCAGGACGAGCTGTCTCCAGCCCGTCCTTCTCCATAACTTCTGTCATATATCACCTTAAAGGGCAGATTTGACCTTTTCGGCAACATTGGCGGAAACCCACTTGGTCCACACTTCTTCCTTGTTTCTGAGAAACCATTCTGCTGTCTGCGTAGTATCCCAGTCGTTATCATCCATAACCGCGAGGAATTCATTATTCTCATCAACGGTGGTATTGTATTCTCTCAGAATCTCCACAACCTCAGGAGCTTTCTCCAGCATCGACTTGTTGACGAGAATATTTACCTTAGCCGGATCATATTCGCTGCCTTTGAGGCGTACCATATCAAGCTTTCCGAGAATCGCTGTCGGAGCCCAGTAATATCCTACCCAGGCTTCTCCCTTTGCATAGGCTCCGGCCATGGTACCTGCCAAAGCGGCATTGGAACCGGCTATACCCAGATTAAAGGTATCTTCAAGCCCGAAATCTTCGAATATCTGTTCGGAAATAGCCATCTGCGACCAGCCGGCAACTCCGCCGTAGATCAATCCCTTGGACCGGTCTTCAGGATCACGGAACAAATCGGCATATTTCGGCAGATCGGCGACACTATTCAATTCTGGAGCCAGGGCATCAGGTCCTTCGACAACATAGCGCGGAACCCACCAGCCCTGAGGGGCATCAGGCATATTCTTGCCTAAATCTACCATATCCCCGGAATCAATTCCCTTTTGATAAGCTTCGGGAAAGTTTGAGTGCCAGGATTCCATATCGACATCGACATCACCCTGCAGAACTCCGTTGATTATCGGGAGGGTATCGCCCGGGATAAAATCAGCCTTGTAGCCTTCCAGACCATTCTCTATGATAAAGGCCATGATGCGGTTGTGCACCTGAACACTGTCCCATGATACATCACCAAAAACGATGGTGGTAACCTCACCCTCTCCATCTCCTTCTCCGCTTCCCTGGGCAAACAGGGACAGCGGGATAATTGCTAAAATTACAATCAGTACAGGTAAAATCTTTCGCATTTTTTTCTCCTCATTTCGTTTTATTAATTAGGATACTAATAAATATATCAAACAATGTCAAACGGTTAAATAATAATATACCGTACAGAATGGTCTCAAAATGATGAAATATTGAAATATTTACCGGTATTATGCTGTTTAAATTCTTTTATAGAAGCTATATATCTTTCTATTCTAATATTTCGTATAATAATATTTAGTATTCTTTACATAATGTTGCAATAACAGTATAATCCCGATATATCTACTATTTAGATACCTACTAGAGGAAATTTTTAAAAAGCCAATTTTCAAAAATGGGAAGCATTTTGAAATTGGCTCACTATTCATATGAATTGCGGCAGGGTGGAAAGAGGATGAAACAAGAGTGTACGGCTGATGCGGTAGTTCGCAGTTTGCGGCAGATTATTCGGGCCATTGACCTTCAGTCAAAAAAACTGACAAAAAATTACGGGCTGACCGGTCCTCAGCTGATTATACTCAAAGAGATCAAGAAATCTCCGGACCGGCCGATTTCGATGATAGCACGCAGCATAAGCCTGTCTCAGGCTACGGTAACCAGCATCCTCGACCGGCTCGAGCAGCAGGGCTACGCTTATCGGAAGCGCAGTGCATCCGACAAGCGGAAAGTCAACTTATACCTTACTGAAAAAGCTGAGACCGTTCTAACCAACGATCCTTCCCTTCTCGAGGAAGAATTTTCGAAAAGCTTTGACAATCTTGCAGATTGGGAAAAAACGATGATACTCTCATCCCTGCAGCGGCTGGCGGAACTGATGAAGGCTGAGCGCATCCCGGCCCACTCCATTACTGAGACGACGTTGCTCTGAGGTGTTGATTCCTGGTCAGTATCGGTCAGCAGTTTTCTGCAGATGCCGAAATAGTATCGATTACCGTTCCATCCCGATATTCCACAATTCCCACTGTCCGGCCGTCACGGGAAGGATAGTCAGGGTTTCCGGTGACTGCATGCACTTTTTCTATCAAAGTGTTGATGGGGATCAGTCCTCTGCGTAATTCGGGTTCTGCATCGGCAAGCAGCTTTTCCAAGTCCATCCGGAGAGGGTTCAGGGCAATACCGCGTTCGGTTACGACGATATCCACATTGCGTCCCGGGGTGCAGACTGTCCGGACTTGCCGATGGAGGGTGGGAATTCTCCCTCGGACAGCCGGGAGTACGGCAATGGTAAGCTTAGAGCCTGCGGCTGTATCAGGGGCGCCGCCCAGAGCACCGATAATTCTGCCGTTGGTGCCGGTTAATGAATTAACGTTAAAATTTGCATCCACTTCAGCTGCCGAGAGGATCATGACATCGAGCTTTCGAGCAATATTTCCCGCCACACCGGGATCTGCATAGAGACCGGCGCTCATTTCATGATGATGCGGACTGCGTCGCAGGGACTCGGCAGCAGTCAGATCAAAACTCTGAACATCCCATAAATCCCGGAAGAGCCCCTCCTCCAGAAGGTCAGTCAGGACTGTCGTTATCCCCCCGGATGCGAAGGACCCGCGAATACCTCGCTCACGCATGACGGCTGCTATCATGTGGGTAACCATGAGCGATACTGCCCCGCTTCCAGCCTGAAAGGACCACTGCTCTCTGACAGCTCCCAAAGCCAGCAGCAGATCCCGTGTTCTGCTTGCAATTATCCGGTGTATAGGGCTAGCGGTCGCCCGCAGCGATCCCCCTCCGATACCTTGATTATCTCCGATGGAATCAACGATCATGACGGCATTCACCCGGGATCCGGGAATTGAGATATAGGTCAGGGGCTCAGGAGTGAGGTTGTCTGTTACTGCGACCACCTGGCCGGCATATTCGACATCGACTAAGGCATATCCGAGAGATCCAAATCGCGATTTCCCGTCTGTTCCATTCAGGTTTCCTTCATGGTCAGCAGCTGAAGCGGCTATAAATGCAATGTCTATCGGCAGTTCGCCCGTCCGTATGGCCCTGGCACGCCCGCCGTGGGTTCTGAATACTACCGGCTCGTCGATTTCCCCTCGCAGGATCATTGAAGACAGGGGTTCTTTTACCCCGGTAGTCTCTATTGACCGTATCGTACCGGCTCTGAGGGCTTCAGCAACGGCTTCACAGGCGGGGCCCATGACCGATGATGCACAGAAAATAAGTCCGGTGATGCCCCGCTCGGCAATGGCTTTAAGTACAAGGCCAACAACCTGATCTCCCATACGCAGATGGTGATGAAAGCTGATCCGCATGCCGCTGCGGATCGATATCCGGCTGAAAAGCTGATCCCAGGAGCTGATTATTTCGGGACTGATACTTTCCGGGGCAGATGACGATTGCATCTGCAATGGGGAAGCGTTCTGATGTTTTAAAGGCAAGAGCTCAGTCATCTCTTCGTCGCCTTGTCAACTGCGGCTTCCATCAGTATTCTTTTCGCTCTTGCGAGAACCGGCGCATCCACCATCATCCCGTTTACCGCAAAAGCTCCTCTGTCAGGAAGTGTGTTTGCCGTGTCCGGTCCTCCAACCCCACGTGCGCTCCCGCTTTCGATCTCCGGTTCACCAGCTGCTGCACCAGCTGCTGACAGAACGGACTCTGCCCAGGCTATTTCCTTCTCAGTCCGTGAAAAAATGGTGTTCACCGGGTCAATCTGATCGGGATGAATAACCGATTTTCCCATGAAGCCCAGGATTCGTGCCCTGCTCGCATCGGCTTTGAGCCCTTCTGCATCCCTGTAGGCTCCCCAAACGGTATCGTACGCCTCGATTCCGACTGCTGCAGCGGCAGATACTATGCGGCTTCGGGGATAATCCAGGGCATATGCCGGGCCTCTGCGGTCAATACCTGTCATACTGCAGTAGTCTTCGGCCCCGAAACAGAGGGCGGATATTCTTTTTGAGGCTGCCGCTATGTTGAAGGCCTGCTCTATCCCCAGCGGGGTCTCGAGGAGGATCTGAAGCTGAACCTGAGGTTGGATCGGGGCATATTTGTCGGGATCGGGATCGGGATCGGGAGCTGGAACGTGAGCGGGAGCGGGAGGTTGGGCTGCAGCTTTCTTCAAGGCTGCAAGGGCATCGATAACCTGCAGCACGGTTTCAACATGTTCAACTTTCGGCAGACGGATGGCCTGCAGGCGCCCGGAACGGATAAGCGGCGCCAGAGCAGAGAGGTCCTCCCGCCACCAGGGAGTATCTACGGCATTAATGCGTACTGCGATGGATGCATAACCAAAATCTACCGAAGAGAGCATTTCAACTGTCAGAAGTCTCGCTTCATCCTTTGATTCGACAGGAACAGCATCCTCCAGATCGAAAACAATGCCGTCAGCACCATAGACCCCGGCATTGATCATTTTTCCCGGAGAATTGCCCGGTACATAGAGCCAACTTCTCATATTGATTCTCCCCTTCCGGCACTTTTACCCCTCAGTTTATACAGTCTCAGCACGGCTGCCCGGGTCCGTGCCCGCAGCACGGCATCGACGGCCTGATTATCGTAGACTTCTACTCTGCCCCTGAGGAACCCGAGCTCATCGAGCACCATCTGAACCGCCGTTTTCTGGGCAGCTCCAAAAAGGCTTGCTACAGGTGAGCTGATCATGATAACCACATTCTTCCATCTATAAAATCCAAATCCAGGGGCAGCCGCGGAACCATCATCTTCCCGGGAAGCTGCCGGATCATCATCTACCAGCACCTGTGCATCAAGTTTATCCCGTTTTCCTGCCGCTGCCTGCACGGTCCTACTCCTCAGCTGCGGCAAGTGAGAAGAACAGGGTTCGCCCCGCACCAAGCTTGGCGGTACCAGCCATCCCGTAAGGCAGCGGCTTTTCATCGGTATAGCGAACCAGCTCATTGCCGTCTATTCGACCCGAAATACTGTTTCCGGAAACAGAAATTTCCAGCTGATATCGACTGCCTGTCTGCCAGGAAAATGGGATTTCGGCAAGGATGGTCAGCTCGTGATCCTTCTTCAAGAGCGCAGCAGTATTATTGCCGTGCAGACCGAAATAGTAGCCGCTTTCTGCACCCCGGCAGCGGATAGCGGCCAGATGACTGCTTCCGTACTCGGGCATCAGTTCGCAGAATACAGTTGAATCGGTGGTATAGTAGGGACCGGAAAAGAGTTGAAAAATATCGTTGGTAATCACTCTGAGCCCTTCAGCCTCCAGCTCCCAGGCGCCTCCGGCAGCGGAGCAGCGGGAAAGGCCCTTGAATTCATGCTGCTCATCCTGGAATTGCACGGCAAACTGGTTTGCCGACTATGGTAAAGGTTTCGACGGCAAGCCGGCCAAGAACCCTTCCGCATCGAAGTTCGTCGTGCCAGCAGCCCCAAAGCTTCGTCGATGGCAAAATCGACTTCGGGCAGCTTCCAGGTCAGGGTAAAGGGGGTTCCGGGAGCATGGAACGTATAACCGCCTTCTTGTAATAGCGCCAGTCATCCGCGAATCCCGCACAAAGGGTGGGCCAGCTTATGCGTTGGGCCGCTCATCCGCTCAACTGTTCCGGTAATGGTCAGCTGCTGTCCGGGGATATACCTGCGGGGTAAAAGTGGGTGAATAGCGCTCATCATCAAAATCTGAGCGGGTATAGTAGGGCTTGTGGTGAAAAATGGGCCGTGTCGCCGCGCTGGAGTCGATCGAGCAGGACTATCGTTTTCCTCGCTCGCCAAAATCTTCACCCGCCCCGATCGGCAGCCAGGTAGGGGGATGATGTCCGCAGTCCGCCGGTCGACTTCGGCAGACTAAGGTCAAGGGCAATATCATCGAAAAAGGTTCCGGGAAGCCAGTGCTCCGGAAAAGTATCTGCCGGCTGCTGTTCACTTTGCCCTTGCTGCTGCTCACGGAGTTCCGGTGGATTGCCAATTCCCTGGTGGCTGTCGGCAGATCGATTATATTCAAGGCCCCTGCAATACTGCTGGCAGCATGAAAATCTGTTCAGCGGTCGAATATAGTGATCGTGGGGATCCCTCCATGCCGACCATAACGCCAAGAATCGCCCTGACATTGCCGGCATTGCAGTCGGTATCCCAGCCGCACATGGCGATTTCAACAGTCCGGGCATAATCACCGCTCCGTAACAGAGTGCCAGGGCACAGACGCCGGCATTGGGAATTATATGGCAGACTCCGGGATACTTGTCGTAGCCGAAATCGGATTCCAGAAAATCACGGCATCACGCCAGTTTTCCGGATGGGCTCCATGGAACTCCCTGACAGTTCGACCACCGGCAGTATTCGCTCTCCCGGGGAATAACATCAAGGGCAGTTTCCATTATTGCGGCAATATCTTTCTATGAAGGCTAGAGAAATACAGGCGGCTATAAACCGGCCGCCGTAGATGCCAGTTGCGGTCAGCGCCCCACGCTTGCCGCCATGCCCGCATATTGGCAGCTTTGCGGTAGTCACTGGCATCACCCAACCCCAGGAGTCTATGAATATCTGACCGCCGATCTGTTCAGCAACAGCGTCCCCATTGACTTCAGCGCTTCCTGAGAGGGGAGCATCCATTCCAGCCTTCAAGTTGAGATACGCGGTATGCTCCGTGCTGCGGCCGTACCCGCCCCACCAGTAGAACCCGATCCCTTCCCGGGTATAGTTGAGCCAGGTGCGCCCTATCTCGCGGGCTGTTATGGGAGCGGGAAAATCGTGAAGGGCCCTGATAAAAAAGAGCGGTCCGTTGATATCGTCATCGGCGGCAAAGTTTTTGTAGTCTTTTATATATCCCCGGATATCGCCGTAGGTTTTCCGGATGCGGTCGTAGGTCCAGATGGTCGGTTCCACCGGCGCCCCGAGCCGCACGCCGATGCATTTTCCCACAAGTCCGCTGTAGACTTTTTCCAGATAGGTTTGCTGGTTCATGTGCTTCTTCCTTATCATTGCTGAAATTTCCCTGCTGAATTACTGAATCATTGCTGAATTCCTGCCCGCAGGTGAAGGGAAAGCCCGGACAGCTGATGCCGCCCGGGCCTGATTATAGCATGAAGCCGGGAACTAGTTCAGGCGTTCATTAGCGTAAGCGGTAACTTTGTCCCCGCCCAGCGCATACCACTGCTTTACAAATTCATCAAACTTATCGATGGAGTATTCTCCGCTGATAATCTTGTAGCTGTATTCTTTTGCCAGGTTCTGAAGCGCATCCCAGGTGGGGGAAAGCTCTTCGGGAATCGGAAAATCGGGGTCTCCAACGGCATATTCGCCGACAAAATCCCAACCGGCCTGTCCAGCAGGTCCAAGAACCGGAGTCGGTCCTTTCCAGCCCATCACTTCGTGGAAACGCGGCCACCAGTTGGCGCTGTCATCGGTAAGCACCACTTCGTCACCCTCGAGAACATAATGAATACCTTCAAGACCGTAGCGCTCCAGAAACTGTCCTTCATCGGTTGCCAGATACTCGAGAACTTCAAATACCAGCTCTTTCTTATCCGAAATTGAGCTGATGGCCCAGCCGCGGGTTTCCTTAGCCGAAGATACCGCATAGCCCTGGCCTACTCCCTTTGCCGGAGGCAGCGCCACCAGGGAAACTCCCTGATTCTCTTCCAGCTTGTCGTTGTAGATATCGAGCACGATTCCCGATGTTCCGTAGACCAGTCCGACTGTGCCGGTATAGAGCTTGTCTTCCATCGTATCCCATTTTGTGGTGATATATTCGTGGTCAAGGATTCCTTCAGCATACAGCTTCTGATAGAAAGCCAGCTTATCCTTTGCTCCCTGGGATACATCGCGGTAGACATAGGAGCCGTTTTCCTCAACCCAGGTAGCAGTGAGGCCGAAAGCGTGGTCGAAGGTAAAATCCATGCGCACGGTTCCCTCGGTATCGGTCATAACCCAGGCATCCGGATGATTAGCCTTGATTTCCTTGAACAGCTGATAGAAATCGTCCACCGTTACCGGCACCTTGCCGCCGGCCTCTGCAAACCAGTCTTCCCGTACAACAGCTACCCGCGCCCGTGCCGGAGCAACCCAGAGCAGGTAGGGATAGTTTTCCAGCCGCTGTTTGTTGAAGTCAAGCAGGACTTCCTGCATAATCTCAGAATTGTCCACGAAGGGCTTCAGATCGGTCAGAATCCCCTGAGCCGCTGCTGTCTCGTCGCCGCCCTGAAAGTAGATCAGATCAGGAATTTCACCGCTGAGCAGCATCAGATTGAGTTTTTCGGCATAGGCACCTTCGGGTGTCGGCCAGACATTGAACTTGATCTTTTTGCCGGAATACTCCTCAAAACCCTTCTCTACCTGGGCCAGATGAGCAAGTGTCCAGTCATCTGAAAAATCTTTTGCCATCAGGTCAATGACAACGGTCTCATCAGCCGCGGCTGCCTGTTCCTGCACTCCGCCGGCTGCCAGCATCCCTGCTGCCATAATGAGGATAAGCAGGGAAATCATCGTTCGTTTCATGTGTTACCTCCTTGAAACGTTCCCGGATCTTCCTGATCCGGCCGGACTCTTTTGTGCCCGGTAATCTGCAATATTCAGTAAAGGCTTTCTGCCTTACTCCTTAATCGACCCCTGCAGTTTTCCTGTCACAAAGTACTTGAGTACAAAGGGATAGAAAAGCAGGATCGGTACGATTGCTATGATTATCAGGGCGGCTTTCAGCGCCTTGAATTCGATTGCGGCCGCCCCGGCAGATGTGATGAAGTTGAGAGCTCCGATAAAGGCGGCTTTTTCCATGGAGACGATCAGTTCCCGCATGACCACCTGCAGCGGCCACTTCACTTCGCTTGTCAGATAGATCATGGCCCGGAAGTATTCATTCCAGTGGAATACTCCGTAAAAGAGGCTGATGGTAGCAATTCCGGCAATACTCACGGGCACCACTATCTTGAAGAGTATCCGCACCTCATCGTAGCCGTCGATGCGGGCCGCTTCGATGAGCGATTTCGGCACACGGCTGAAAAAACGCATCAGGATGATCAGATAGTAGGGGTTAACGGCTTTATACAAGATTACTGAAGCATATCGGTTGAGCAGGTTCAGGTTGCGCATCAGAAAGTAGTCGGGTATGAGTCCGCCTTCAAAGATCATGGTGATGATGATGAGGGTCATGAAGATGCGGCGTCCGAGCAGGTCTTTCTTGATCAGCACATAGGCGCCAAGGCTGGTGAGGACAATATTTACCACCAGGCCGGCGGCGGTGATGTAGATGCTGTTGAGCAGGCCGCGATAGACTTTCGGGACGGCCAGAACCGCCCGGAAGGTGGAAAGGGTAAATCCGCGGGGGATGAGGGTGGTGCCGTCGGCAGCGGCTATGTACTCAGGGCCTGTCAGGGCTATGACCAGCTGGTTGTAAATGGGATAGATCATGACCAGGGCAAGCAGGGCAAGCAGAATCACTATGATGACGCTGGCTGCGCTGCCCTTCTTAAGCTTGCGCCTCTGCCAGGGCCTCTGCCCGGGCCTCTGCCCGGGTCTCTTCCAGGGCCTCTGCTTTGGCAGAGTGTCTCTCTTTACGCCTACCATACGCCCTCCCCTGAGATTTTCCGGCTGATCCGGTCGGTTGAGAGGATGAGGAAGAGCCCGATTACGCCTTTGAAGAGCCCTGCGGCGGTACCCAGGGAGAAGTTTCCTTTCTGCAGTCCGATCCGGTAGACGTAGGTATCGATGATGTCGACGTGATTGATGACCGCATCATTCATCATGTTGAAGACCTGGTCAAATCCGGCATTCATGAAGAATCCGAGATTGAGGATAAAGACGGTTATCACCGTGGGCATGATGCTCGGGAGGGTTATCCGCAGGGCCTGCTGAAATCTGCTTGCTCCATCCACGGTTGCCGCATCGTAGAGTTCCAGCGCGATGCTGTTAATGGCGGCTATATAGAGGATCGAGTCCCAGCCGATGCTTCGCCATATTTCAGAGGCCACAAAGACCCAGCGGATGTGGCTGCTCGAGGTCATGAAAGGGACGGGCTTGCCGCCGAAAAACAGGATAACCTGATTTACCGCACCGCCCGGCGATGAGAGCAGGGAGATGAATATTCCCGAAATGACTACCCAGGAGAGAAAGTGGGGAATGTAGATGACGCTCTGGAGCGCTTTTCTGAATGGGCGGCTGCGTACCTCATTGATCATGAAAGCCAGCAGTATGGGCAGGGGAAAGAAGAATCCGATTTTCATGGCGCTTATGATGATGGTGTTGAAAAAGACGCGGGTGAAAACTGGAGAAGAAAAGAGCAGACGGAAGTGCTTGAATCCCACCCAGACATTGTCGCCGATATAGCGGATATCCTGAAAGGCGATTCGGGCTCCCCACATGGGGATGTAGTGCCAGATGAAGAAGAATGCCAGTACCGGGGCCAGCATCATGTAGAGGAAGCGGTCTTTGTAGAGTCGTTTTTTCCAGACTTTCCGGTCCTTCATGGTTTTCATTCTCCCCTTTTACCCTCTCTCTGTGCTATTTCTGCACTGAAGCTTTCTCAGCATCTCTTCTCAAGGCATATTCCTGCAGGGCATAGTTTGCCAGCTCCTCTCCGAGGGTTACCATATCTTCTCCTGCGGCAAAAGGCAGGCAGACTCCGGCAGGTTTGCGCACCTGCTCGATCCAGCCTTCAGGAATTGCTCCGGTTCCAGTTCCAGCGGCACAGAGAGAAAGGGTCAATGCGCAGATGGTATCGGCATCCCGGCCGAAATTTGCCGACAGCAGAAATGCCTTATAAAAGTCTCCTCCCGAGAGCTTGTAAAGGGCATATACTTGAGGTATCGCCTCCGGAGCTGCGGAGTGGCGCGGTCCCCAGAATTGCTCATGGAGTGCTTCATATACGGCAAAAAGGTTTTCCCCTGATGACTGAAGAAGATTGAGCATCTTCTGCATGCGTCGTCCGAGCCAGCTGTCTTCCGGGATGTACTGCATGCCGGCGGCAATTGCTTCTTCCGGGCTGGCCCCGAAGAGAGCTCTGCTGATGCTTGCCGCTATTGCCTGTGCGGCCCATATTCCGTCCCGATCGTGGCTTACGGCAGCATCGACGGCTGCCAGTCCGGCTGCGATTTCCGGATTGCCGTAGGAGGCTATGCCGAAAGGGACGGCCCGCATGGCAGCTCCATCGTCGTTATTCAGAACGTTGTCCTGCCCGGAGAGCGGGGGTTCGATGCCTTGGGAGAGGTTCCAGAGGGCTCCGTACAGCGGCACTCCGCCGCGGTCCTTTGCTCCGCCGTCGGCCAGAACCAGCCTTCTCCAGGCTTCGGCTACCGCCGCGCTGGTAAACGGGCCTTCGCAGTCCAGCAGAGCCCGTGCCGAGAGGACGGTGAATTCGGTATCGTCGGTGCTTTTCCCTTCGGGAAGCAGCTTCGTCAGGATGCCGTAACGCTGACGCACAGCATCATCCCGTCCGAGATCTCCTGCCGCATCCCCGATTCCCAGGGCTGCCATGGCTGCGATGGATCGATCTATAAAAGTTGAATTTGACATATTTCCGGGTGTGGGGATCGTTTGTGCTTTCTGCTTCATGCTGTTGATCATCTATCCTGCTCCTTTAGCTTCCTCTGTACTTTACGCTCTGAGCTTTAAACTCTGCGCCCCGCGCCCCGCGCCCCGCGCCCCGCGCCCCGCGCCCTGTACACTGCGCTCTGGAAACGTTGCCGGTAACGTTTCCAGGCATCTGCAAAAAAACTCATCTCTTTGCCCGGCTCCCTCGTCCCTGCTGCATCAGCCTGGGCCAATCTCAACAGGCTCTCTCCCTTTTTCACTCTCCGCCTGAAGATTGACGTCTGCTGTATCCGCCGGCAGGCTGCGCACCGAATCACGCTCTACAACTTTGGTTTCACAGACTACTTCCCGGTTCATAGGAAAGTCGGCTGCGATTTCCTCTATCAGCAGATCGACACCCAGCTGGCCAAGCTTGCATTTGAAGGTATCAATAGTAGTCAGCTTCGGATGCAGCAGCTGGGATATTTCGATATTATCGTGTCCTATTATCGATACATCTCCAGGTATGGTCAGTCCTTTTTCATAGACAGCTTCATACGCTCCAGCGGCCATTCGGTCGTGGGATACAAATACGGCAGTTGGCGGGGGATTCAGTTCCAGCAGCCTGCGCATGCAGTCGAGTCCACTTTCGGGGGTGTTTGCTCCGACGACAACCAGGTTTGGCTGATAGCTGATGCCGAATTCATCAAGCGCTTTACGGTAGCCTTCCAGCCGTTCTTTTCCGGACTGGGTCTCCTCGCCGGTTGTTATGTGGGCAATGCGTCGGTGCCCATGCTCCAACAGGTATGCTGTTCCGGATTGTCCAGATTTGACATTGTCAAGCGCCACGGTGGTAACCGAGGAGACCGGGCTTTTCCGGTAAATCTGCACTACCGGAAAACGTTCCAGTTTCAATTTTTCCAGCTCTTCCTGGTTGGCTTCGTTGAAGGAGAGTATTATGCCGTCGACCTGGCGGCTGCGCAGCAGGCGAATGGCTTCTTTTTCTACATTGCTGTCGTGATTGGTGTCAAAAAACATGACGCGATAGCCGTAGTGTTTTGCCCGGATGACAATGCCGCGGGCAAGTTCCGGAAAGCTTGGATTGGTTATGTCGGGAACGATGAAGCCGATGACGTTTGAGCGCTTGAGCACGAGTCCGCGAGCGACACTGTTAGGACTGTAGCCGAGCTCCTCAATTGCTGCCAGGACCCGTTCCCGGGTTTCGGGTTTTACATCGGGCTTATCGTTGAGAACTCGTGAGACGGTTGTAACAGAGATGCGGGCAAATTCTGCGATATCTCTGATAGTGGCTGCCATCGGTTTCTCAACTCCTCTCTGATCTGCTGAAGCTTCGGTTCCTCAGTCTTGCTCTTCGGCATCAGCATCAGCATCAGCATCGGTTCTCGGTATCGTTACCGGTAACGTTTCCAGCTGATGTTTCGAGTATACGTCAGGTTTGGCGCAATTTTCCTAATTCTTTTCTGACCTCTATCCGTATCACGTCTTCATCGTGTCATCGTGTCATTGCGGCGATTTGCTTTTAAAACTCAGCGTCATCGTTTCTACCCGCTCAAATATCTCCGGCTGCTGGGAAACGGTACCGTATCGGTGTTCTCTACGAAAAGACTGGCTGTGTGCTCGGCATTGAGATGATCAATATGAATTTCATGGTGTCCAGACAGGCTGAACATATTGAACCAGCTCTGGGCTCGGTCATGATAAAGATTCCCGCTTACGCCTGAATGGTTCCGGGGCTCCCATCCGTGCACGATTGCTGAAATTGAACTGCAGCCGGCTGAGCAGGAAAGAAGTGGTCCTGGATATCATCCCGAAATACAGGGAAGAGCAACCAGCACCCGCTCGGCGTTTTCAAGATCCTTACATTTCTGGACATCATCCTTAATGCAGCATCCAATATGGGTGTGACAGTATTCACAGTCATTGCTGGGCTAATCCATACGATAGGGGTTATACCAGACAAAATCGCCCGCCAGTCTTCTTTCAAATTCCTGACAACCTGCCAGTCTGGCCGTTTTTGTTAGGGCTCCCATCAGTACTACTGTTTTCATCTCTACCTCCTTACCTGTATCCATATTTTTGTAATATTTGCATCAAAAGTCCATTTAGATTAGGATTATGGAGCAGTCTCCGCAGCAGTCCCTGCTAATGTATCCCACTGCAGTCTCCCAAATTTTTTCATTGGATGCAGCGTTATGTCGAATACCAAAACACCCCGCTATATTGCGGCTAAAGAATACCCTGCTCGACCGGATTCGAAAATGCGGCCTGGTGATAATCAGTTAGAATCGAAAACCAGCTGACAGCCAGGCTTGGCATGAGCCGGGAAACCATACGAAGCCATGACGGTCCTCATTCAGGAGGGGGTTATTACCCGCTGCATGGGAAGGAAATTTTGGTCACCCTGGTGTGACCAATCTCCCGATGCGAATGGATATCAATTCCGATTTCCGCCGAATTCTGGTGAATGCCGGCTACACGGTCAAAACAGTGCGTACATCGGCATCCTTGCTTTTCGCCCAGTACCGATATGATCAATCGAATGCCCGAGATTGCGAGTCAGCTGGATTGCAATTTTGGCCAGCTTTTCTATGCTGACGGAAACTGGCGATCCAGTGCCAGGTTGAGCTGCCTGAGGATCAGATGCTCAAAATGCCTGATGCTGGGGAATATACGGAAAATATCAACGAATTTCTCCGCGAATACTGCAATCGGAAAGCAGCACACGACCGCCTGGCTAAAAGCAGGTATCAACCCTTCCATCGCCGAGGGTTTTACTATGGGACCGGAAACTCCGCTGCTCGAGTGGGAAGAGGTCTATTACGATATCTATGATCAACGGATCGGGTATATAAAGATTTTCTTTCACCCGGAGATTATGGATTTATCGCTGCTCCTCAAGTTTTAACCTGCTGATGACCTGTGCAGGTTGATGCCCTGTTCAGGTTGATCAATTCGCTGATAAAATCTGCTTTCCCATCAATCTTCATCAATCTTCGTCAATCTTCGTCATTGCCTCCATTGCGCATTTTTCTGCCGGCCAGCTTGACGGCATCAATGATCTGCCTATATCCTGTGCAGCGGCAAAGGTTTCCTGATATTGCCTGTTTTATCTCCTCTTCTGTGGGGTCCGGTCTTCTTGCAAGCAGGTCGTACCCGCTGAGCACCATTCC
Organism: Spirochaetales bacterium; assembly: GCA_018399255.1. Lineage (GTDB taxonomy): Bacteria > Spirochaetota > Spirochaetia > JABMQR01 > JABMQR01 > M55B182. Next base: position 26,140 of record JAGYPA010000034.1, read on the forward strand.
CGGTATGCAGAATCCGCACTGCACCGCTCCGGCTTCGATAAAGGCTTCCTGCAGCGGATGAAGGGTTCCATCAGGCTCCTCTACACCTTCTATGGTAAGAATACTCGAGTTATGAGCCTGGGCGGCAAGCACCATACATGAATTTACTTTTTTCCCATCCATAATCACGGTGCAGGCCCCGCATTCGCCTATTCCGCACCCCTCCTTGGTTCCCAGCAGCCCCAGTCGCTCTCTGAGCACATCCAGAAGGCGCTCATCTGCTCGCACTGACAGCTGCTGCAGGTGACCGTTGACGGTCAATGTCAGGGGGAAGAGCTGGCCGGGTACGGTATTTTGTTCTGCGGAATAGTGTTCTGCTGCGGCACCGATTTGTCGATGATCGTGATTATGCCGGCGACGGTTATCGTGATTATCGTGATTATCGTGGTTATCGTGATTATCGTGATTACTGCACATGCGGCTGCTCCTCAATAGTAAGAATTTCCTTCAAAGCACGGGCTGCGAGCGTTCTGAGCACCGGCTCTTTATACGGGGTGGACCAGCGGCGGCCGGTGATTGATACCATAATCTCCGCAGTTTTGCCGGCAGCCTCTTCTATGAGGTGCTCGTCGGGTTTCCTGCCCTCAAGCAGCTGCTCAACGGGATAAAAGCGCCGAGGTCTCGGGGTTACCGACCCGGGCGACAGACGCAGAAGGCTGATCGTCCCGTCAAGACTTTGTTCAGCCAATGCTGCAATACTGATTCTCGCTTTGGCAACGGTTTCCTTTCGCATCAGCTTGTAAAAATACCCGCGCGCATTCGGCGGCGGCTTTGCAAAACGTATTTCTGTTACCAGTTCATTGTTCCGGCGGGCGGTTTTTTTGGGTCCGGTAAAGAATTCTTCAATAGGGAGGATTCGCGTTCCGCAGCGCGAAACAAGGACGATCTCCGCAGAGAGTACCATCAGCGGCGGGATAGTGTCGGCGCACTGGGCAGCGGTTACAATGTTGCCTCCCATAGTCCCGCGGTTTCTTATCTGGGGTGACCCGATAGATCTGGCGGCTGCGCAGAGACAAGGTGCATAGTGCTGCAGCAGCGGATCCTGCTCGATTTCAGTATGAGTTGTGCCGGCTGCTATTTTAATGAGGTTTTCATCTTCCCTGATTCCTTGCAGTTCTGCTATCCTGCTGATATCGACGAGCAGTTCAGTTGCTTCCGGCAATTCCCGGTTTCTGAGCGCTATCATGACATCGGTCGCCCCGGCTATGCAAAGGGCGCGATTATCGTACTCATCAATTACCGCTATCACTTCTGAGATCGTTTCCGGCTGCAGTATTGCCAATGGTTTCATCTATCTCCCCTTGATTCTGGTTATCTGACAAATGCCGGCTGCCATTGAGCCGGCAGCTACCGCAGAGCTTTTCCGAGCAGTGCCCGTTCAAAGTTGAGCGGCAGCTCGCGGATACGTCGGCCCGTGGCGTTGAAAAATGCGTTAGCTATGGCCGGTGCTATCAGCTCAATACCAATTTCTCCAATCCCTTTTGCTCCGTACGGTCCAACATTGCTGTCTGTTTCATACAGCAAAATATCGACTTCGGGCAGGTCCATGACCCCTGGCAGCATGTACTCGTCAAAGTTCAGTGTCTGCAGTGCCCCGCTGCGAACATCGATTTCTTCCATGATGCCGTAGCCAAGCCCCTGCATGATGCTGCCGGTAAGCTGCCCGATTACGATATCCGGGTTGACCGCCCGTCCAAGCTCATAGGCAGCAGTAATTTTTTTCACCGAAATTTTTCCGGTTCCGGGGTCCAAAGTAATTTCCGCAACGGCCGCTCCGAAAAGATAGGTCGGATAGGCGTTTCCCTGTCCGGTAGCATGATCAAGTTTTTCCGGTTCCGGGGTGAACCATCCCTGGGCTGTGAGGGGAATACCGCGATTTCGATGACATTCCATAGCCAGTTCCGTCAGGGATATGCTATTTTCCGGACATGCTGATAGATACACGGTGTCGTTGCTGAACTCGAGCGCTTCTTTTCCGCCGTTTCGGCTCGGGTGCGGGTTGCGGGTGCATCCAAGTATTTCGACAGCGGCACTTGCCAGTCTGGCACGGATCTTCTCGGCTGCAATTTTTACCGCATTCCCGCCGGAGAGAATTCCTCTCGAGGCTACCGTCGGTCCGGCATCGAGCGTGATTGAGGTGTCGGTAGGAGAAAATGATACCCGATCCATACTGATTCCCAGCACTTCGGCAGCGATCTGGGCATGGGCGGTTCGGATTCCCTGGCCCATCTCTGTGGAGCTGCTCTGGATGTTGAGATAGCCGTCACGATCGAGTGTCAGAACAGCCGCTCCGGTATCAAGTCCTTCCCCGCCGAGGCCGGCACCTCTGTATGTAGCAGAAAGACCGATTCCAGAAAGCTGCTGCGGTGTAAGTTGTTTCAGATTTTGATGACCTGGCTGTATCGCTCTGATCCGGTTTTCCTGCCATTTCTTCTTAAATCCGGTTTTATCGGTTACCGCCAGTAATATTTCACGAAGATTTGCCGGCATTTTCTCTGGATCCAGCGTTTGTCCCGATGGGATGGTATCGCCCGGTTTCAGGCAGTTTCTCAGCCTGAACTCGAGCGGATCGAGCCGGCAGGCTTCCGCCAGCTCGTCGATAAGTGATTCCACGGCAAAAACCAGTTGGGGCGCTGAAAACCCTCGATAGGCGGTCCCGTACAGGGTATGGGTATAGACTCCGTAAATATCAGTCTTTACATGGGGTATCCGGTAGGGACCGGCTGCATGAACGCTTCCCCGCCAGTTGAGGAACATGGCTTGTTTATTATAGGCTCCGCCTTGCGCATAGACGGTATCTTCTATGGCTGTAATGGTACCGTCGCGGGTTGCGCCGATACGGTAATGGGAGAAATAGGGATGGCGTTTGCCGCCGATGCGGCTGCTTTCTTCCCTGGAGAGGACCATTTTTACCGGTCGGCGGGTTTTTGCTGCCAATACGGCGCACCGTGCTGCCATGACGATAACTGATTCATCTTTTCCGCCGAAGCTGCCCCCGATGGCTGTCTGGATTACCCGGACATGGTTCATCGGCACCCCGAGGGCTGCTGCGACATTTTCTCTCACGCTGTAGGGATTCTGAATGGTTCCTTCTATGACGATACCGTTACGGCCGGGATCCGGGTAGACTGCGACCGCTTCCGGTTCGATATAGCCGGTGTAGGCAAATCCCGTTGTGTAGTCACGTTCCAGAATGATATCTGCCTGGCTGAACCCGGTTTCGACGTTGCCCGAGTACATTTTGTGGTGGGAATGCTCTATATGGTTGTCTTCCAGGTCGGGATGGACGCGTGGTGCTTCAGGGGCCAGGGCTTCCTTGACGGTGAGAACCGCAGGTAATTCCCGATAGGTCACTTTCACAAGTGAGGCCGCTAGAACTGCCGCTTCTCGTGTTTCTGCTGCTATGACGGCTACCCCGTCCCCGATGAATTTTACTTCTTCAGCGGCTAAGACGGGGAAGCGGCCGAACATGCTGTTTGAGCCCGGCACATCAGCGGCTGTGGCGGCTGCAGTAAAACCGGGAACTTTCATTGCCTGCGATAGATCAATCTGCATGATTTTTGCGTGAGCCAGGGGCGAAAGGACATTTACAGCATATATTTGCCGGTATTTGGAGATATCGGCACCAAAGGCTACCCTTCCGGTCACTTTTTCATAGCCGTCCAGCCGGGCAAAGCTTTTATTTACTGCCTTGAAGGAGATTTCAGGGGAAGCGTCTGTCTGAAGGAGTTTTCCCTGGTCGGGGTTCTGGTTTGTGTTCTGGTTTACTTGTTTCGTCGGGTTCATTTGTGCCTGCCGTTTTCGCTAATGTTTTTTCGCTGTTCAGGTATTTCTTCTTAATTAAGGTACTATGGACATACAGAGTACTCCTCTGCTGTTAAGTAATGCATGCGACCCTCACTTGTACATACATGTTAACCGTCAAAGCAACAATACCATGGAAAAATGCAGCTGTCAATAAGCAGAAACAGTGATCAGGGCAACTTGCGAATAGCTGCTAATGCGATCGCTGAAAAAGAGTAACATGCAGATCTTAAGCCAAATGCATTCTTGACGTGCTGCTCACTTCATATGATGGAGCTGTGAAAACGATTACCCCATACGTGGCCTTTGATACCGTATTTCTTGTTGTATCGAAGGGCAAAGACCGAGAGAATCCACTGCATAATGCAAGACAGTGAAGCGATTTCGTCATCGGGAGCTATCAACAAATGTATAGAATTATTCATGATAACGTTCTGATACAGTTTGAAACGGTATTTGTCTTTGGCTTCACTAACCGTTTTCAGGAAAAGCACCTTGTTGGAATCGTCAGCGAAAATGATTTTCCGGTTGCTGGTAAAGGCTGTCACGTGGTAGTTAACCCTGCTTTCAAGTTTTCTGTTTTGTCTCATATAACTATAAACGTAAAAAAGTCAGGAAAAAATTCAAATTCAGGATGAATTCATTATTAACGTTGCTGCAATTTATTACCCGCCGCCCTTCGCTGTGCCTCCTTCTTGACATTGTGCATCATTCCGCTGACAACTTCTTCGTAGACACTCCTGTCTATGTTAAAATAAAAGGCTTCACTGAATTGGTGGCGGGTGGAGCCTTCGCCATTTTCCGTCAGTGTGTGGACCCCGGAATAATCTTTTCCTCCGGCATACCCGACATAGGCATATGATCGCGGTCGATCGTATGCGATTACCTCTTCTTCCAATGTCCACTCAGCCCCGGTGCTTTGATCCTCCAGTACCCATCTGGACCGTGTCCCCACACCTGTACCACCATCGGTGCCGGCACCGGCCCCATTATCAGAAAGGATGGTAACGCTCTTGACTCCCTCCTCCAGCTCAACAAATAGTTGAAAATCGGTGATTACATCAAAGACAACCTCTATGGGAGCCTGGATGTCTGTCATTTTGGATATTACGACATCGTGAGGAGTCCGCAGCTCGGGCATAGCAGCGTGAGGTGTACCGGAACCGGGGACAGCTGAATCGGGTCTGCAGGCACCGGGCATGCGCTGTCCATAAGAGTTGCCTTTCATTCCTCTGTCTTTCGTTCCTTTGCCTTTCATTTTGGACCTCTGCCTGATGCCGGGCTCGAGCCTGAACCCAAAATCGTGCCTGATTCCAGCAGAGAGCGTAGATCATTGAGAAACCGGGCTGCCGGAGCGCCATCTACTATTCGGTGATCACAGGTCATGCTCAGGCTTGCAATCCACCGGAAGTGAGCCTGCCGTCCAATATCCGCGGTTCTTCAGTCATTGTTCCGATGCTTCAAAATCGCACTCTGGGGAGCATTAAGGATCGGAGTGAAATACTTCACATTCAGCATACCCAATACTGGCTATTGAAAGCAGCCTCGGAAGATTCTTCCGGTCCCAGATCCCGCCTGCCCGATCGATCGCTGCTGCCAGTTCCCGGCATATGGTTTTCAAAGGTTTAGCATCAAGCTTCCGCAGTACCGGAACCACCAGACCGTAATCGACATCAACGGCGACCCCGATGTCTATCGGATATGTAGTAAGGAGTTCGCCGCCCTCGATAATGGTCCTGATGCCGGGGTGGCGGGTTAAGGTTTCAGCTGCAGCTTTCAGGATCACCGCTGTCCAGCTCAATTTGATGCCGTCGGCAGCAAAAACAGGCTTTAACACTTTATATGCTTTTACAAGATCAGTTATGTCGGCATCCATCATGATGGTTGACTGGGCCGATCCGCTGAGGCTTTCCATCATCCGGCGGGCTGTCACCTTGCGGATGGTGCTCATCCGGGCTCCGTTCCTGCTTTCTGAAGGTTTCACCGCGTTCGCTGCTCCTGCAGGTCCAGATGTTTCCGCAGGCTTTGACAGCTCATCAGGCTTTTTCGTATTCACGGCTTTTGCGGATGCCTTACCGCCCGCCCATGCTCGTATATCTTCCCGCGTAATGGCCCCAAGAATGCCGGTCCCCGCGATGCTGCGGTAATCGATATTCAGCTCTTCAGCCAACACCAGGGCTTTGGGAGTAATTCTCAGCCCCGACCCAGATCCCGACCCAGATCCAGATCCCGATCCCGGCACTTCATCGGGAACGTCTGCATCCGCAGAGACATCAGTCAGCAATGCTGATATATCCTCATCGGCACCGGCCAGCACAGCCAGCGGCGCTCCGCAGGGCAGCGTCTCGCCCTGCGGACAGAGGATCGCACGCAGAACCCCATCCTCGGGAGCCTCCAGCTCATTGGAAAGCTTCTCTATTTCGATCTCGCACAGCACATCGCCTGCGGAAACCGCATCCCCCTCAGCAGCCAGCCAGGATGCCAGGGTTCCCTCTTCCATATTGGCACCGTAGCGCGGCATTCGCAGCAAAACAGCCACAGGAACCTCCTTTTTTTTTAAAAGCTCATCACAGACCGACAGGCTGCAAGCACATGGTCCATTGTCGGATTAACATAATCTTCAAGTTCGGGTGAGAAAGCAATCGGTACATCGAGGCTGGTCACCCGCTTGATCGGCGCCCGGAGATACTCGAATATTTCCTCACTCACCATAGCCCCGATCTCGGCTCCGAAACCCATCACCTTGGGCCCCTCCTGCACCACAACCAGCCGGCCAGTTTTCGCCACCGACTCGATAATTGTCCGTTTATCCAGGGGGAAAAGCGTACGGGGATCGATAATCTCTACCCCCACCCCCTCATTCTCAAGCTCCTTCGCAGCAGCATGGGCCAGATCGAGCATCCGCATCGTCGCCACAATTGTAATATCATCACCCTTTCGCTCAATTTCCGCCTTGAACAGCTCAATCTCATACGGTTCGACCGGGACCTCCCCCTTGCGGTTATAGAGCAGCTTGTGCTCGAGAAACACAACCGGATCATTATTACGGATTGCACTGATCAGCATCCCCTTCGCCTCGTACGGGGTTGCCGGGGCAACGATAATCAAGCCAGGGATATTCATCAGCCACGGCTCGATGCTTTGGGAATGGTGATAGGCGCACCGGATGCCGCTGCCGGTTACCGCTCGGACAACGATAGGACAGCTTGCCTCACCTCCGTACATGAAGTGTATTTTTGCCGCGTTGTTGACCAGCTGGTCGTAGCAGACCGTGACAAAGTCGGCAAACATCAGCTCTGCTACCGGCCGCAATCCGCAGACGGCTGACCCGACCGACAGCCCGATAATGGCCGATTCGGAAAGGGCGGTATCCCTGGCCCGATCTGGCCACTTATGCCAGATACCCTGGGTTATACCAAAATCACCGCCCATCCGGGCAACATCCTCGCCAAGGATAAAAACTGACGGATCATGTTCCATCTCCTGATGGAGCGCTTCATTAATCGCTTTTGCATAGGATAGTTTTCGTGCCATTATTTCCAGTCCTCCACCTGAACGGTTGCATATACATGTTTCAGAGCATTCTTCGGGTCAGGCCAGGGGCTGTCCAAGGCAAACTGCACAGCCTCGGCAATCTCGGCATCAGCCCGGGCATCAAGCTCATCAAGCTCTGCCCCGCTGCACCCGTGAATTTCCATCAGCTGCTTCCGGGAGCGATTGATCGGGCACTTCTGCTGCCATGCCTCCAGCTCGCCGTCCGGCCGATAGGCCGCGGGATCTCCGGAAAAATGTCCCTGCCACCGATAGGTCATAAATTCCAGCAACGTCGGGCCCTCACCTTTCCTGGCACGTTCGGCTGCCCGCTCCACCGCCTCAACCACCGCCTCGATATCGTTGCCGTCCACCACTTCGTTGGGAACCTCGTATCCATCGGCCCAGGTCGCCAGCTGCTTCTGCGGATGAGATTCGGTATAGTGGGTCGATATGGCATATTGATTGTTCAGCAGGCAGTAGATTATCGGCAGCTTCCAGGTGGCTGCCATATTCATGCTTTCATGGCAGGTTCCCTCACCCAGCGTGCCGTCACCCATAAAGACAGCGGTAACAGCATCGGTTTTTTTATAGGTTGATGCAAACGCAGTCCCCAGGGCTGTGACGACGGTGGATCCCTGGATACCGTTGAATCCCATATTTCGGCAGCTCAGATCGTTGATATGCATGGATCCGCCGCGCCCGCCGTTAATTCCGTCAACTTTTCCGAAGATCTCGGCCATCACGCGTTTTTTTTCCGTACCGCAGAGGCAGATTGCCCCGTGTCCGCGGTGGTCGGGAAACTTGTAGTCGGTCTTTTTCAGAGCTCCGACTACCCCTGCCTGAGCAGCTTCCTGCCCTATGCTCAGGTGGATAAATCCGGGAATCGTACCGTTCTTTGAATAGTTCTCCACCGCTTCCTCAAATTTCCGGATAGAGACCATATCGCAGTAGAGTTCCAGCAGTCTCTTTTTTGTCAATGCCATGTATTCCTCCGTTACGCTTTTTTGCCAAAGACATCGATCGACGCCCCCATAATTGCCGATGAATCATCAGATGCGAAAAACAGGACCGTCTTCGCCACTTCTTCTACCTGCAGCATCTGGTCGAGTCCAATGGTAACCGCCGGGTCCTTGCCGAGGCGATTCCGGGTACCTTCGGTGTTTATCATCCCCAGCAACAGGACGTTTACGTTAATATTATGCTGCTTTACTTCCTCAGACAGGGTTTTTGTGAACCCTGCGAGCCCGGCCTTGGAAGCGGCATAGGCACCGAAACCGGGGAAGAAGTGGTCGGCGGCAGACGATGAGATATTGATTATTTTGCCGTACCGTTTTCTGATCATCCCGGGGAGTGCTGCCCGGGAACAGAGGAAGGCCCCGGTAAGGTTGACATCGATTTGACGCTGCCATTCAATCAGAGGGGTATCGACAACGGGCAGGGACCGATGGACGGCGGCGTTGTTTATCAGAATATCGATAGTGCCGAACACATCGAGGATTCGACTGAACATAGTCTTTACATCCTCCTCAGATGCGATATCTCCCGGACAGA
>JAGYPA010000035.1 GCA_018399255.1 Spirochaetales bacterium
CTGAATAGTGGGCAGCGAGTAGTTGCAAGGTTTCGACAGCACTGGATATTTTTTCCATCTGGTGCCCCTTGAGCGGCGGGAGCAGCTCAAACGTAAACAGGGGCTTTTTTGCAGATGACAGTATCTCGGTAACTTTCATAAAATTTCCTTCTCCGTTACAACCTCAATGGGGGATGCGCCGTCAGCTGTTCCAACCGGCCGGTTTTTTGCGATGCAGAAGAACCGGGGCAAGCCATCGGACAGCTTCCTCATGATTCCAGCCTTTCCTCTCAGCATAATCATCAAGCTGGTCCTGATCAATCTTTCCTGCTGAAAAATAGGAAGATTCCGCATTCCCCACCAGGTATCCGCATTCCGAGGAGGGGGGATTCATGACATACGTTCCGGTAAGTTCTACACCCGCAGCCTCCTCCCCACCCAGCAAGTCGATAATCTGCCGCTTTTCGGTATGATCGGGGCAGATCGGATACCCCGGAGCGGGGCGAATGCCGGCATAATTACCGGCTATAAGATCTGCCGGGACAGCCTCCCGGACCGGCTCATATCCCCAGAGTTCCCGACGTACCTGAAGATGGGCATATTCTGCCGCAGCTTCGGCAATTCTGTCAGAAACAGCCTGAAGCAGCAGAGACTGATAGCTCTCTCCTTCTTCTGCCAGGCGGTCAATTTCGCGCTTTACTTCTTTGCCGGCTGTAGATGCAAACACACCGAAATAATCCTGCGGCTTCCCTGCAGAATCCAGCGGAAGCACAAAGTCAGCCAGACACAGGGTCACTTCATAATCCCGCTGCTGCCGGAGAAAATGGAGCCGGGCCAGCTCCCTCCCGTTATCCTCAGGATCAAATACCGCAATGTCATCCCCTGAGCGGGCGGCAGGAAAAATTCCAACCGACGCCTGCGGCCTGAGGGTTCCCTGTTTTTCACAAGTCTCGAGCAGAACTAAGGCATCCCGTCGGAGCTCCGCTGCTTCAGGCGAGCTGAATGGAAGTCGCCATGCGTGATACAGCATCTTCCAATTAATCAGCGGAATAATATCGGAGAGAGCCGCTATCCCGATACGGGTAACTCCAGGCTTGCGAGGTGCTGCCGGCGGCGTTTCGTCCTTCAGCCGGCAGCGTCTCCTGCGGGCTTCTTCCAGCGAAATGTGCGGCTTGAGTTCGCGTCTGTCATCCTGTTCCCGTATTTTCTGATAGACAGTCCGCGTTTGCTGCTCAAGTTCGGTCCGCTGTTCCGGATTCATCAGGAGGGAAGCGATTCTGACCGCCGTTGAGGCATCTGAAACATGAAATACCGGATTTCTGCTTTCCGGTTCGATATATAGGGCAGTATGCTCTTCGGATGTCGTTGCGCCTCCGATCAGGATCGGCAGATAACGTTTCCTCCGGTTAAGCTCGGCAATAGTATGAACCATCTCATGAAGTGAAGGGGTTATCAGCCCGCTCAGTCCCACAATATCAACCTGCTCCCGTTCAGCGGCATCGGCAATTTCAACCGGTTCCGCCATCACGCCCAAATCGATAACCTGAAAATTATTGCAGGCAAGGATGACAGATACAATGTTCTTGCCGATATCATGCACATCCCCCCGAACCGTAGCCAGCAGGATTTTTCCAGCAGAGATCTGCCGTCCCGCCTGCTCACGGGTTACATAGGGTTCAAGATAATCAACCGCCTGCTTCATAACCCGGGCGCTTTTTACCACTTGCGGGAGAAACATTTTGCCTGCGCCGAACCTGCTGCCCACGATGTTCATCCCCTCCATCAGGGGTCCTTCTATAAGCGACAGGGCCGGCAGTCCGACAGCTGCTGCTTCGAGACGCGCCTCCTCAAGGTCGGCAGCAAGATGGCTGGTGATACCTCGGACAAGCGCATGCGTCAGCCGCTGATCCGGTGTTCCTTCTCTCCATACGGGGTCCTCTCCCCGTCCGAGGTCCTTTCCCCTTCCGGTTTTCTTTACCCCGTTTACCCCCTTTACCTCATTTACCCCGGTCTCCTGGTCGCGCAGCTCTTCTGCCAGAGTTATCAAATCCGCAGCCGATTCGGGGTTTCGGGCCAGGATCACATCCTCCACAAGATTCAGGAGGTCAGGCTGAATGTCATCGTAGACGGTAATCATCCCCGGATTGACAATTCCCATATCCATCCCTGCATTGATGGCATGATAGAGAAACGCAGAATGCATTGCCTCACGAATGGTATCGCTTCCGCGAAACGAAAAGGAGAGATTACTCACACCGCCGCTGATTCGTACACCCGGAAGATTTTTCCGTATCCAGGCCGCGGCCCGGATAAAATCGGCCCCATACGCATCGTGTTCGGAAATTCCAGTCGCCACAGCAAGAATATTGGGGTCAAAGATGATATCTTCGGGCACCATGCCGGCCTCATCTGCCAGCAGTCGGTACGATCGTTCGGCAATGGCAATCTTTCTTGCATAGTCTGCGGCCTGGCCTTTTTCGTCAAACAGCATCACCACGACAGCTGCCCCGAACTTTCTGATATTTGCTGCTTTGGCAAGAAACGGACCAGGACCTTCCTTCAGGCTGATAGAATTAACTATGCCTTTACCTTGAAGGCATTTAAGACCGCTTTCCACCACATCCCAGTTTGATGAATCGATCATGAAGGGAACCCGGCAGATATCGGGATCGGACGCGATCATATTAAGGAACGCTGTCATGGCGCCGGCCGCATCGATCATGGCATCATCCATGCAGATATCGATAATCTGGGCCCCCTGCTCAACCTGACTCTTCGCTGCAGCCGCAGCCTCTTCATAGCGCTTTTCGCGAATCAGGCGGGCAAATTTTCGCGATCCGGCCACGTTGGTCCGTTCGCCGATATTGATAAAGTTCATTCCTTGCCTGACTATGAGCGGTTCCAGACCGCTGAGTCTTGTCTCCCGGCGTCGCTCGGGAACTGCCCGTGGAGGAACATCCCGCACAATTTCCGCCAGCTTCCGCACATGCTCCGGAGTTGTTCCGCAGCAGCCGCCGACGATGTTAACCAGTCCGGCCTCAGCAAACTCACGGATAACCAAAGCCATCTCGGCTGCGCTCTGGGTATAGTTTCCATGCCGGTCTGGAAGCCCGGCGTTCGGATGAACACTCACCAGACAGCCCGCTGCCGGGGCTAGTTTTTCAATATGGGTCCTGAGTTCAGCTGCGCCAAGGGAACAGTTGAGCCCGATTGAGAGCGGTTCGGCATGCTCGATGGAAATAACAAATGCTTCCGGGGTCTGCCCGGCCAGAAGACGGCCGCTGGCATCGCTGATGGTACCGGAAATCATAATCGGCAGTGCAATTCCGCGCTCTTCTTCGAGCAGGGATGCTGCATAGAGGGCGGCCTTGGCATTGAGCGTGTCAAAAACCGTTTCAAGCAGCAGAATATCGATGCCGCCTTCGGCCAGGCCCCGGATCTGTTCAAGATAGCCCTCAGCGAGCTGATCAAAGGTGAGATCCCGGTAGGCGGGATCCTCGACCCGGGGTGAAAGGGAGAGGGTCTTGCTTGTCGGTCCTATGGATCCGGCGGTAAAACGCGGCCGGCCGTCTCGAAGTTCAAACTCTACGGCTGCCTGCCGGGCCAGTTCAGCTGCTGCCGCATTGATATCGTAGGTAAGCTCAGAAATTCCGTAATCTTTCAGAGATACAGGATTCGCGTTAAAGGAGTTGGTCGTGATGATATCAGCTCCGGCTTCCAGGTATCGGCAGTGAATATCGTAGATAAGATCCGGTCTGGTCAGACACAGCAGATCGTTGCAGCCCTTCAGAGGGGCTGTGATCCTGTCGAGTACTTCTGCTAAAGCATCGTCATGATAAGCTTCCTCTCCAAGCTTCTCCGCCTGTATGAGCGTGCCCATGGCGCCGTCGAGCACCAGAATCCTTTTTTCCGCCTCAGTCTTGATCTGTTCAGCTTTTGTCATGGATAATCCTTATTTCACATTTTCCGCATACCGCAGCCTTATCGCGGTAGATTATCAGGGCCGACACTACTTGTTCAAGACTTCTCAGCGCTTCAATAGCCTTGTCAATATCATCATATCCGTGAATCCGGTTGCCGAAGGCCGTCGCCAGGGCATCAGCCTCGGCAGCATCGGCGCAGGCAACGGTTACAGCATCCGCATTCCCGAAGCTTAACGAATGCCCGACTGTTCCTGATGATGTGCAGATACCCAGGGGAGTGCATTCGGGAGGCACCAGAATGCCCATCTTCCCGGAGAGCGGTGATGTTCCGGCATACACTGAGACCGTAAGAGGCCGGACAACGGATACCCAGAGGTCTCCTCCGTTTTCCACCACTATTTCCTGAATCGGAAATTCACTCACCAGCGATCGGCCGACCAGTTCTGCGGCGGTTCCGGCAACGGCTGCCATCGGCCCGGTCCCGGCCGATTTCCCGGCAGCGGCCATTTTCCGGGCAGGAGCAGGGGCCCCCTGTCCGACAGAAACCGGCACCAGACTCTCCAGAAATTCCCGGTGATCCCGTATATAGCCTTCGAGCTCCCCGCGAAAACGTCCGATCGTGCGCAGGGTTGACGCCTTCAATTGTTCACCGCCGATCGCATTGAACGATTCGCGGTCGATGCCGATCCAGAGATCAGTTTCACCCACGCAGGCAGTATACGAGCTGAATCCTCCCCCGATCATACGTTCGCGATAGGTCCTCGGTTCGTATCTCTGCAATGCCGCTCTCTCCTATTCTTCCCCTTACCTATTCTTCCCCTTACCTATTCTTCCTCTTCCCTATTCTTCCTCTTCCCGGGAGATGGAAAAAAGACGCAGGGGACAAGCCTTGATACAGAGTCCGCAGACAACGCACTGCTCAGGATCAAACTCCAGCTTCCAGGTTGTCGGATTCATTGAAAGAGCTCCGTAGAAACAGACTGATGTACAGCTGCCGCAGTCAACACACTCATCCTGCCGAAACTGCAGCTCCTTGACCAGGGGCGACCAGTGGACACCGATGGAACGGGTATATTCCAGCCCGGCTTGTATTGCCTCTTCGCTCGCCTCAAGCTCGACAACCAGCTTGCCCTCCCTTCCATAGGAAATATCGGCATTCCAGATATTGGCATCTATGTCAAATTCGCGCACGAGATGCGATATCAGCGGCTGTTTTACCGTCCCCGGTGAAAATCGGAATACAAAACGTTTTTTCATATCTAGTTACTCCCCTGAATTTCTCCTGCCCCTGCCCCTGCCCCTGCCCCTGCTCATGCCCCTGCTCCCCGATCAGGAACGCTGCTCAAGCCCTCGAACAAAGCTGTCCTTCGGCAGCATCTCTACCGGCTGCGTAAGAAGGAACGTCCCTTCCTCTATCCAACGCTTCAGCTCAGCCGCAATTTTTCGCGCTTTTTCGAGACTGGAAAGCGGCCCGGTCTTTACCTGTTTGCCCTGGATATAAATGGATCCCGAGCGAAGCTGATCATAGGTTACCTTCCCGATTACCGGTTTGTCGGTTCGCCCGTAATCCACTACGACAGTCTCAATCTGGCTGTTGCGGATCGAGACCGCCCGCGCCATATCCTCGTCCAGAATCGGGATGGGAATTCCAATTCCGATAAATATCGATACTCCGTACTTCTCGAAATAGGCAGCCCGGATATAATCGGTCGACATCTCTTTGGCATTGCCGATCACAGCCAGCGTAGCTGCATTGCCGGCAGGTATGCCGTAGGCATTTTTTTCTTTGCGAGTGTTGAACTGGGTTCCGTACCAGGAGACATACCCCTCAGTTCCCCCGAGAAAGATCCGCGTCCCGATTCCAATGGTCCGCAGGGCGGGATCATTCAGCAGCGGGCTCAGTTCCCCCGATGTCGCATACGTTGCATTTTCCATATGGGGCATAAGGGTTCCCATGTAGGTGTAAATAGCGGACTTGCGGGAATTTACGGCAGCCGGATAGTTCTGGTAGGCATTCCGGGGATTGAAGAGGTAGAACTCGTTCACACTCTCCTTATTGATAACCGTCTGAACCTCACGGGTAGGATAGCAGTCGGTTCCCTTAGCCCTTGCTTTCAGTTTTACATCACGGCCCGCGATAAGATCCTCTATAACGTGGGCACCTCCGTAGGTCTCATCAAAGGTCGACTCTGAAGTAGCCCCGATATAGGAATCTACGGCAGCTATGCCGGCATACACCGGAACATCGTTCAGCGAGACTTCCTCCATCCTGATAGGCGGATTGTAGTGTCCGAAATTGATAAATGCTCCGGAAGAACACATAGGACCGAAAGTTCCTGTGGTAACAACATCAGCCTTCCGGGCTATTTCGGCCGGCGACATCGATTCGGCCATTTTTGAAACTTCCTCCGCTGTAAAGACAGCCGCTTCTCCCCGCCGTATTTTTTCATTAATCTGCTCTATGGTCTTCACCGGAAAAACCTCCCTATACCAGCTGATATATCGCAAGATGGATTGTCAGAAGATAGATTACTGCAAGATTTGCTATCGCATCCACCGCCATAATACACTATTCCGGTAATTCATGACAATAAAGTAAGTTGTATTTGTCAAGGATTGATGTTTTCCGGATCCCGCGTTCAGCGCTCGTAAGTAGACCATCTGCCAGGCCCTTGATTTCCCCTATGATTTCATGATAATGAGGGAACCATGAGAATACTGGCAGCCTTTCTGGGCAACCCCGGAACCGCATACGCTCATACCCGGCATAATTTCGGACAGATACTCTGCAGAGGTTTTGAACAGCAAACGGGTTCTCTCAGGTGGAAAGACAAGTTTCGCGGTCTCAGTGCGGATCTCCCTGCAGATGGTCCGAACAGGGTAACTCTGCTCTGCCCGGGCGGGTATATGAATACCAGCGGAGAAAGCATAGGAACCGCTGCCCGCTACTTTTCCATAGAGCCTGGCCAGATTGTGATCGTCCATGATGATCTGGAAACACCTTTCGGCACGATAACCGGCAAGTTCGGCGGCGGACTCGGCGGCCATAACGGGTTGAAGTCAACAGCCCGCTCTCTGGGCAGCAATGACTTCTATCGCCTGAAGTTGGGAATAGGCAGACCCCGGCAGGAGTCTCCCGCCAGGTTTGTACTTTCCCGATTTGACCCCGTGGAAGAAGCCCGTCTGCCCGATATTATCGATGCGGCGGTATCCGTTCTCTATCAGGTTTTTGCAGCGGCCTCTCCGTCAGCCTTTCCGACCGGCCTCCAGACCCTGTTTCCCTCATGACAAACAAAATCGATACATGGTATAGTTGATTAGTCAAAACCATGCTGTAAAGGAGTGTCTCATGCATGATGTCCATTTCCCGATATCCAAAGAAGCTGCTGAAAATTTTGCTGTTTCCGGTCCCATTTTTCGCAGCCCTGATATTCCTGTTTTGTATCGGGAAGCTCAACTGCTGGCCCACACCATGCAGCAGCATGCAAAGAAAACCGGAATCTCCTACAGTAAACCCGTTACTCCCGGGCTTCTGCTTACCCTCCATCTTCTGCATCTGGCAAAAAAAGATGTGTTTACTGCCCTGAACAGGGAGCACAGCGGAGAACTCCAGGGAAAGCTGCTGCAGAACCTTTCCCCGCTGGACAACCCCTCCGGGACTTTATCCGGGACTTACGGCACCCTCTATCCGCATGAAGCATTGCCGGCAGCATCCGCCGCAGCCGAGGAAATTGCTCTGCTTGCCGTCAACAGTATGAATCCGGCAATAGCCCAGAGCGAGCTGAAGGATCTTTTTGCATTTGCTAATATCCGTGAGGGGGGAACCCTCAAATCTTATGCCGATACAGCCAGGCACATACTTGCCGATTATCCAGTTCCCGATCCGGAGACCCCCGATCTGTTTTCGTTTCTCAAAGCTCCGGCAAAATATGCTCCGGACAGTCTTTCTGCTCAGCTTGAATACATCAAAAAACACTGGCATCTCTATCTTTCGAGTTTTTTCAATCAGCTGCTCCTGAGAACTGTCGATATCATTAAAGAGGAAGAACGTCCTGTTTTCCCGCCCGGCGGAAAAGAACCGGCTGTCGTACCAAGTTATCTGACCGGTGCCGGTGAATATGAAGCTTTCAGCATAGATTCTGACTGGATGCCGAATGTAGTAATGCTGGCAAAAAGCACCCTGGTCTGGCTTGATCAATTATCGAAAGCTTATGGCTATGCCATTAACCGTCTGGACCTGATACCCGACAGTGAACTTGATACCATTGCTGAACGCGGATTCAACACGCTCTGGCTTATCGGCCTCTGGGAAAGAAGCACGGCATCCAAAAGAATCAAGCAGTCCACCGGCAACCCTGAGGCAGAAGCATCTGCCTACTCTCTCAAAAATTACGATATTGCCGAATCTCTGGGAAACTGGAACTCCCTGGACAATCTTCGAGGCCGCTGTGCCCGGCGCGGCATCAGATTGGCAAGCGATATGGTCCCCAATCATACCGGTATTGATTCTTCGTGGGTTCTGGAGCGGCCGGAGCTTTTTCTTCAGACTTCATATCCGCCATATCCTGCCTACACCTACAATAGTCAGAATCTCTCTCCATCGCCTGATGTCGGGATATACCTGGAAGATCACTACTACGACCGCAGCGATGCAGCGGTATCTTTCAAGCGGGTCGACCACCGCACCGGCAGTACCCGATACATTTATCACGGCAATGACGGAACTTCGATGCCGTGGAATGATACCGCTCAGCTCGACTACCTCAACCCGGAAACACGGGAAACAATTATCCAGACTATTATTCATGTAGCCCGGAACTTTCCTGTCATCCGTTTTGATGCAGCGATGACTCTGGCAAAAAAGCATATTCAGCGACTCTGGTATCCAACCCCGGGATCGGGCGGAGCTATCCCCAGCCGTTCAGCCTGCGGGATGGAGCAGCCAGATTTCGATTTGGCCATTCCCGTCGAATTCTGGCGTGAGGTAGTAGACCGGATTGCTGAAGAAGCACCCGACACCCTCCTGCTGGCCGAGGCTTTCTGGATGATGGAAAGCTATTTTGTCCGTACTTTGGGCATGCACCGCGTCTACAACAGCGCCTTCATGAATATGCTGAAGATGGAGGAAAACAGGAAGTATCGGGATACCATCAAGAATACGTTATCTTTCGATCCGGAAATCCTCAAGCGTTTTGTAAATTTCATGAACAATCCGGATGAGGATACTGCCGTTGAGCAGTTCGGCAGCGGAGACAAATATTTTGGCGTCTGCACCCTTCTGGTCACCATGCCCGGACTTCCGATGATCGGTCACGGGCAGGTTGAAGGATATCGTGAAAAATACGGAATGGAGTTCAGCCGGGCTTACTGGGACGAAAAACCAGACCAGATGCTGATCGAGGCCCATTACAAGCGTATTTTCCCCTTGATGAAGCGCCGCTGGCTTTTCTCCGGCTCCCAGTATTTTGCGCTTTTTGATGTCCACGGCAGTAACGGAATTGAGGAATCGGTTTTTGCCTATGCAAATGGTACCGAACACGAACGTACGCTGGTGTTTTATAACAATGCCTACCCGTCGGCCGGCGGGTGGATCAAGAATTCCTCACCAATTCTGAAGCGAAATAATGACGGTTCGCGCCGCCTTGCTTCCACATCCCTTGGGGATGCGCTTGGTCTGAACAATCTGAAAGATCGTTTCTGCCTGCTCAGGGGCTTTCATGATGGGCTCACCTATATCCGGCGCTCTTCTGATATCCATGAAAACGGAATGTTTATTGCCCTGAACGGGTATGAAACCCAGATATTTCTTGATATTCATGAAGTTACGGACCGGGACGGTACCTATTCCCGTCTTTGCGAACATCTTGACGGGCAGGGAACCACAGAGTTGGAGCTCGCTCTTAAACGGGTTCGCCTGCATGCTGTGCATACCGCTGCAGAACCGCTTTTCTCCCAGGAGACAGCAGCTCTTGCCGCTTCTGTGCTTACCGGAGATGTGCAGGCTGTCGAACCGCTTACCAGCAGACTGATCGAGACAACCGGAAGCATTGCTGCCGCATGGAAGGTTACCCCTTTCCCTGAAGATTCGCCGCTCTTTGCCAGCAACTACCTCCCTGACACTGAAAAACTTTCATCTGCGGTGAAAAGCCTGGCAGCGATCGGAGTACAAAGCAGAGAACCGGATAATCCCCTGGCTCATTTTGCAGCCAACTGCCTTTCAATAATGCCGGAAATTCCGCCTGTTATCTGCGGATGGCTTTTCTGTCTTTCAATTAAGCCTGCAGCAGGTCAGGAATCCATACCCCCCTGCAGCAGCGAGCTTCTTCTGCAGGAAGTCCTGCATAATCGCCTCTACGAAAGCGGGATTCATAGTAATGATTCGTACCGGACGACGAGAGCGATTGATATACTGATCGAAGAATCGGGGTGGTTCTCTGGTATGAGAAGCCGGAACAAGACCGGTGCAGACAAGTTGACTGAACTTCTTACTTCCCCGACTTTCCGGGCATTTACCCAGATCAACTGGCATGAAGGAATTGAGTGGTATCGTAAGGAATCATTGCAGGAAGCCTTTTCCTGGCTGCTTATAACCGCATTTCTTGATAATCCGGCAATGCCTGAGGAAGAGAAGACGACCCTGCATACTGCGGTACTTGACTGGTATAAAGCTGAGGCTGCTGCCGCTTATCGTGTTGAGGCCCTGCTTTAGCGTGATTCTACTTCATATATGGCCCGGGCAATCGGTATTCTCCTTCCATAGCCGAAAGCTTTTTCCGAGACTTTCAGCACTATAGCCGCTTGCCGCCGCTTATATTCGCTTTTCTCTGTCAGCCGGATAATATGACGTACCGTTTCCGGATCATAGCCCAGGGCGACGATCTCCTCAAATGCCATACATTCCATAATATGCGCATTGAGGATTCCATCAAGAATATCGTACGGCGGGAGACTGTCCTCGTCCTTCTGGTCTGGCCGCAGCTCGGCAGACGGGGGCTTTGTAAGGATGTTTTCCGGTATCAGAGCATACCCGGCATTCCTGTTGATATACCGGCACAGCTCGAATACTTCTGTTTTAAAGAGATCCCCGATAACAGCAAGGCTTCCTGCCATATCTCCGTACAGGGTGCAGTAGCCGACAGCCATCTCCGACTTGTTGCCGGTAGTCAGTAATAGAGAACCTTTTTTGTTAGACCACGCCATAAGCAGCAGCCCGCGGATGCGCGCCTGAATATTTTCTTCGGTCAGATCCGGTTCTGTCCCGGCAAAGCTTTCCTTGAGAGCTTCCAGTGAAGCGGAAAAGACCCCTTCTATCGGGACAACTTCAAAACCAATTCCCAGATTCTGAGCCAGCCGGGCTGCATCAGTGAGACTGTGGTCAGAGGAGTACCTGCTCGGCATAGCATATGCGTGAACATTCTCCGGCCCCAGAGCTTCGGCAGCAATTACTGCGACAAGCGCCGAGTCAATTCCCCCCGACAACCCCAGGTTCACCCGGGAAAAACCGTTTTTGCGCATATAGTCACTGACTCCGAGGATCAGTGCTTTCTCAAGGTTTTCCTGCTTGTTTCCGATTTCCTGCAGATTCTGTTCGGGGATTTTTTCAAAATTCCCGGTATCCAGAATTTGCATATCCTCCATAAACGAGCTGCAGTGAGCTATAATATCGCCGCCGGGAGCGGCCGCCAGCGAATTTCCGTCGAAAATCAGCAAATCATTGGCACCCACTGCATTTACGTACAGAGTAAAACACGCATACCTGCGGCTTATATCCTCAACCAGGGATCGCCTGATTTCGGTCTTTCCGCTGTAAAAGGGCGATGCAGAGGGGGTTATGATAAGGTCAACTCCTGCTTCGCCCAATTCCTTCACGGGATCGATATGGTAAGTCAGACGGGAATCGCCAATATTTTCCGCCCAGATATCTTCGCAGACAGCAAAGCCGATTCTCAACCCCTTAAAATCAAAAACCGTCCGTTCTGAGGCAGGCTCAAAATAGCGGTCCTCGTCAAATACATCATAGGTTGGCAGCAGCGTTTTGTGCTGAGCATGTACTATCCGGCCATTATAGAGCACCGAAACAGTGTTGCGAAAGGCCTTACCCGTTTTACTCCGGTTTCTTCCGATATGACCCAGTGCTACTGCGATACCTTGCGGAAGACTGGTAAGAAGCGATTCAACGGAGGTTTTGCTCCTATCGATAAATGCAGGATAGGTCATGAGATCCAGCGGCGGATATCCGCAGACGGCAAGCTCGGGGAATACAATCAGGTCGGCTCCCTCTGCGGCAGCCCTTTCTGTAAAGGCAAGAATTTTTGCACAATTTCCAGAAAAATCTGCTACGGTTGAATTTATTTGTCCCAGGGCAATCTTCATGCTTCGGTTCTCCCTTTACTATTCATTTGCACAATAATTGTAAAGAAATTTTTCGATTATGGGCAGTCCCCGCCCTGCCGCCGCCCGTTCCTTTTCACCAGGTTCCTTTCCGCCCATCTATAATTGTTGACTTTGGAATAGTCATAGAGTAATCTTACTTTATGAAAGATTGGCTAAAATATTTAATCGCCTCTGCAGCCGGGCTTGGTTTAGTGCTGTTTGTTCCGAGTTCCCAGATTGTGCAGAGCCTGTACGATACGAGTTCTGAAATATTTATCAATCTGGGCAGTTATATGTTAATACCCTTCGTTATCGTCGCTTTTACCTCGGGAATTGCGACCTTGCGAAGAAGCAGTCAGGTGCTTTCCTCCATTGCCCTCTCCGCAGCCTGGGCGTTGGCGGCATCACTTTCTCTTGCTGCTTTAAGCGGGCTTATTGCATGGAAGGTATTTCCAGCCCAGTTTTCGGGGATTGCAGGAACTGATACTGCCGGTCCTATCACTATTTCTACTCTCCCGGAGTTTTTCCGGGGAATAATTCCTCCGAATGTCCTGAACGTGCTTTCCGGCAGCTCGGCTTTCCTGCCGGTTATTGTTCTGGCCCTTCTGCTGGGAATTACGATCAAACCGGACGAAGAATATATTCGCCCTGCTTTTGCTGTTCTGAACTCGTTCTCCGAAGCTTTCTACCGGCTGGCACGCATTATTACAGAAATTCTTACCCTTGGGCTGCTCTTCATTTCGGCGGTCTGGTTTGGCCGGACACTTGTTCTGGATGCATCCTTTATGAAAGGGTCCCTTCCCCTGCTGCTTCTGTTGAGCGCTGTTACCGCTGCATCGGTTCTGCTCATCCTGCCGCTGCTGCTGGTTGTCATGGGAAAAAACCGCCGTCCTTACCTGTGGCTGTACGGTCTTTTAGCCCCGGCCCTCTTTTCCTGGTTTGCAGGAAGCAGCTACCCTGCTCAGCCGGCCCTTATGCTGCATACCCGGTATAATCTGGGAGCCGCCAAACGGGTAAGCTCCACCTCACTGCCGCTGCTTCATATCATTGGAAGAAGTGGAACCGCTATGGTCAGCATCATGATTTTCACTTCTCTCTATGCAGTTTCAACCGGAGCAGCCCTCCCGTTCAGCAGTCTGGTGCTGGCGGTAGTAATCACCGTTCTCTTCTCTCTTATGAGTATTACCGCACCCGGGCTTGAACTGCTTTTTATTGTCACGATGACGGGACGTCTTATGGGTATCGATTTTTCAGAGAATCTTGCCTTGATTCTCCCGCTTCTTCCGTTTTTGGCCGGAGCTGCAGCTCTTGTGGATACGGTGGCTGCGGGTTTCGGTGCCGGTACGGTAAGCAGAATGATTCAAGCTCACTCTCCGGTTAAGGGGAAGGATTTTCTGTAGACTCCAAAAAGTCCGGCCTTAGTTTAAGGCAATGCTCTTCACAAGATATCGGACATCTACAGATTTTGTTTCGTCATCAAACTCACTCGTCTGAAAAACCATCACCAGATAGTTTCTTTCCGGGTCTGAAAAAACCTTTGCAATGCGCACATCATAAACGCCTTCAAGCGGACTAACCAGCGAACCGGCATCATATCTCTGCTCAAGGTTTCCTTCCTGGTCGTACTGATAAAGGGTTAAAGCTATAGCTGTATTGCTCCCCGGATTGCGAACCTTAGGCCGCAAATTGAGAGAAAGGGAATAATCCTTATTCTGTGTATAATCTTTGAAGCTGATCCTGGCGGCAGCCCCGGTTCCGGGAAGGCGGGAATAGAGCATTACCCCGGTTCTGGTAAAATCAACAGGAACCGGGTTGACGGTCAAGTATTCCTGCACACTTTGCAGCATGGCCGGTAATGTACTGCCGCCATCCAATTCAATCAGGGGATAGCGTTTTGACTGAATCGACTCTGCGGGGGTTTCTCCAGTCTGAAGATCGTGATAGACAACATCAGCATAAAAATAGGTTCCTTCTTCATCAATACCATACTGTCCATATAAAAAAGCTTCATTCTGGCCGATAAAACCGAGATTGATAAAATCAGCACGGTCTCCGGCAAATACAGAACTCAGTATTAATAGGAAAAAACTGCATACAGTGATCAACTTGCCTCTCATCTATGTTGCTCCTCGTAACAAGATACCCTTAGAGCTATAATAATCAATCCCCGGCCTTTCAGCAATACCGATACCTGATGAGTGAATAAAAGATCAGCTGAAAGATCCGTACAGATGCCGGTTTTCTGGAAGCCAGTTTTCCAGATGCCGGTTTTCCAGACTTTTCGAGAAGGATAAAAAACTGTATGATATGGAACTATGAACCCCGTGATTCGAACAGTCATTAGTGTTTTGCTATTTTTTTCCCTGGCCTGTATGCTGCTGCTCACTGCGGGCATTCTGCCAGGATTTGAACAAAGCCTGCTTTCTCTGCTTCCCGGCAGCGATCCGCTATCTGCAATTCAGATCGGCCATCCTGGTTCATTTCTGCACATTATGTATATTCTTTTTTCCTCGCTTTCCCTGTTTTCCGGGATACTCCTGTTTCTTGCTTTCAAAAAAACCACATCTCCAGAAATACTGTACCTGATTATCGCGGTTCTTTCCCTGACCATGATAGGACTTCGCTATCCATTATTGCTGGCTGCACTTAATCCTGATCTGCTGCTCAGCAGCCGCCTTTCAGGGCACATTGATCTTATTACACGATTGTTTTTCTTTTTCTATATGTTTTCGATATCCCTCTTATTTTTGGGCGGCATGTTTTCAAACGGCATCCCCCTGCTCAAACAGAATATGTTTATTCTGGTAAGTTTCTTTGCTTCCTCAACACTCGCCATGCTGGTACCTTTGAACGCCGTTGAAATTCTGGCAGGAAATCCTGCCTTGCTTTCCTTTTCGGGAATCCTGGTTTCAAGTATCAGAATTATCGAGCTTTTCGCCTGTCTTAATTATCTTATTGCAGCAAAAAGAAATAACAACACGCAGTACATCCTTCCGGCGGTTGGTCTTCTGCTTCTGTTTGTCGGGCTTGAGGTTTTCACCTCCCTTCCCTATCCCCTTTTCATGGTTGTCGGCCTGATACTTTATGGTTCAGGCCTGCTGATATTTACAAACCGGATCTATACCATAAATCTCTGGAACTAAGCGGTTTTCAACCTCACATCATAAAGAAAACCACAGAGGCAGTACTGAGCGGAACTACCAGATTATCAAACTCTCTTGGAGTAATATACTCGCTGAAAGCGGCCATGGCGGCCCCGGCAATGGAAACAGTTAAACTTCCAGTTACAATCCAGATGCAGATTAAAGAGGAAATATAGCAGGCACCGGTTCCTGCTGCACTTTTTCCGGGCTTTCTTTTGTGATTCTGTCTACCCAGAAATTTACCTGCCAACGCTGCACTCGTATCTCCTATTGCTAAAGCGAGTATTCCGGAAAGCATTGCGGCTCTTGGAAAAATTAGCAAAGTTATTCCTGCTCCGGCAGCTAACGTAAGTGGAGCAATGATAAACCCATTGGCCTCGCCCGGTCGGGAAACATAGAGCGATGTGGCCCTAATAATTGAATAGGGAAGAAAATGACGGCTGCCGTTACATATCAGCCTTGTTATTTCGGCAATCGTATAGATCAGGGAGCCGGCTATAAGCAAGACATATGCTAACGCATATGAATACCAGGCTATCAAAGGAAGGACTCCAATCATCAGATGGAGCCCCTTTCTTACTATTTCCTTTTGGATCTCCCTGCCTAGAGGCAAGGATTCTTGCTGCACCGCAGTACTCATAGCTACATGGTACTGCTGCTGCAGAGAATTATCAAGAGGTTAACCCGCATTATTCTCGAGCGCATTATCCTCGAGCGAAGGTTCTAACCAGTCTTCAGCTGTTATAATCCAGAACACCTGGATCGTAATCTTCAGGAGGTTCAAACCCCAGAAGCTCGATGCAGGTCGCTGCAAGCGAACTGATGCCCAGCCCCTTTTTCAGCTCTTTCTTATATTCGCCCTTATATCCCGGATCATAGAGTATGCACGGTACCGGATTCAGCGAGTGAGCAGTTTTCGCCTGGGGACTGCCGTCAGCCTTGCGCTTGACGGCTCCGTTTTTATCATGCTCATACATATCATCAGAATTTCCGTGATCGGCACTGATCACCATGACCCCGCCGGCCTTTTCGACACCTTTTTTGAGCCTTCCCAGCTGCAGATCCATGGCTTCCAGAGAACAGAGGACCGCCTGATAGATACCGGTATGTCCGACCATATCCCCATTGGGGAAGTTCAGCTTGATAAAATCATATGTGCCCTCTTCAAGCTCCTTCAGAACCCGATCTGTTATTTCGGCGCACTTCATCCACGGCCGCTGTTCAAAGGGAAGAATATCAGAGGGTATTTCGACATATTCCTCAAGGGCGGCATCAAATTTTCCGGTCCGGTTGCCGTTAAAGAAATAGGTAACATGCCCAAACTTCTGAGTTTCACTGATAGAAAACTGCTTTACCCCGCTTTTGCACAGATATTCAGCCATGGTCCGGTCAATAGCCGGGGGACTGACCAGATACTGGGCAGGAACGTGAAGATCTCCGTCATACTCCATCATTCCCGCATATTCCACCTTGGGAATACGCTTCCGGTCAAATTCCTCTAAATTCTCAGCCTCAAACGCTTTCGTGATTTCAAGAGCCCGGTCACCGCGAAAATTGAACAGAATAAAACTGTCTCCATCTACCACCGGCCCAACCGGCTTGCCATTCTCCGCAATGATAAAGGGAGGCAGATCCTGATCTATCGCTCCGGTTTCTCCGCGAAGAACTTCTACGGCTTCATGTGCTGAAGCAAACTGGCGCCCTTCTCCCAGCACATGGGTTTCCCAGCCTTTGCGTACCATATCCCAGTTGGCATTATACCGATCCATGGTAACAACCATCCGGCCGCCTCCTGAAGCTATGCGGGCATCAAATTCGTCAGTACTCATACCAAGCAGGAAATCCTGTAAAGGATCGATATATTCGAGAGCAGAGGTTTCGCCCACATCACGGCCGTCAAGCAGAGCATGAATTCTGACCCGCTTTACCCCCGCTTCTTTTGCTTTTTCCACCATTGCCATGAGATGAGCAATATTTGAATGAACGTTTCCATCCGAAACCAGCCCCAGGAAATGAAGTGTTCCGCCGGAATTCCTGACATTCTCGACGAGCTTGTTCCAGACATCCCCGGCAAAGACTGCACCGGAATCAATTGATTTATTTACCAGCTTAGCTCCCTGAGCAAAAACGCGTCCGCAGCCAATGGCATTATGCCCGACCTCGCTGTTTCCCATGTCGTCATCACTGGGAAGTCCTACCGCTGTCCCATGAGCTTTAAGCCGTGTGCAGGGGGCCGTCTCGAGCAGCCCGTCAAGAGTTGTCGTATAGGCTTCTGCTGCAGCATCGCCTTCAGCATACTTGCCAAATCCTACTCCATCCATGATAACCAGCACCACAGGGCCTTTCCGTCTGGTAAATCGGGTATTCTTTTTTAACGCTTCAGTCATTACAGTTACTCCTGTTTTTTTATGAGATTTTCATTCAGTCCGTAAATCTCACGTTTTTCATAATTTCCCACCGGCTCAATATGTACTTGCGTATCATATACATCGGGAACGGCAGATTTTATTGCCTTTTCTACCGCCATGGCAATGGCATGCCCCTGCTTTACGGTCAGACTCCCGTCAACCTCAATATCCATATCAATAATGTAGACATTATTCAACTTTCGAATCCGGGTTTTATGCGGATTTCCCGTTCCCGGCACAGAATTCACCACTTCAAAAACCTTTCGATACAGTTCCGGGTCGTCTACGCCATCCATCAGCTCACGGCTCGTCTCGAGAAATATCCCCAAGGCTGTTTTCAATATCCAGAAACTCACCAGCAGCGCTGCTATGGAATCAATTACCGGAATTTCCAGCAGAACGGTAAAAAGCAGGCCAACCAGAACGCTTACCGAAATCAGAACATCATTTCGCATATTCTGGGCATCAGCGGCAATCATAGCGCTGCCGGCAGCTTTTCCAGCCCGTTTTTTGTACATGCTCAGAAATATTTTCACAACGATAGAAACTATTATTACAGCAAAAGCCGGAAATTCCGGCAGCTTAAGTTCTTCCGGAGTGATTATTCGCTTGACTGCGCTAACCGCCAGCTGCGCTCCCGCAAAAAAAATTATAAAGGAGAGCAATTTGGTGGCTATTGTCTCTGCCCTGCCATGCCCATAAGGGTGCTCCTT
Organism: Spirochaetales bacterium; assembly: GCA_018399255.1. Lineage (GTDB taxonomy): Bacteria > Spirochaetota > Spirochaetia > JABMQR01 > JABMQR01 > M55B182. Next base: position 18,540 of record JAGYPA010000035.1, read on the forward strand.
GTCAGGCGGCTGTGCGGCTATACCTGCTGTAACAAGGGTAACTCCTGAAGTTATCACATCGGTAAACGAATCGATCCCGTCGCCAATCAAGGCATAGGAGTGAGCCAGAAATCCAAAAGTTATTTTCAGCACGGCAAGAATGGAATTAAAAATTATCCCGACCCATGAAGCCCGCTTTATAATTTTCGTCCGCCGTTCGACTGCCTCGCTGGGAGAATGGCTGGAAGCATCGCCGGAGCTTGGATTTGCTACAGTGGAAGGGTTTTTTGTTTCAGCCATGTGCATTCTTCTTCATTCAGCAGACTTTCAAGTTCGGTATATACCAGTGCATGATACTGATTAATCTGTTTTTTTTCATCATCGTTAAGAAGGTTCGGATCAATAAGCTGCCGTTCGTAGGGACATCGCGTCAGATCTTCAAAGCCCATAAATTGACCAAATTCAGTTTTTTCGGTATTGCGGACAGCCAGAAGGTTTTCAATCCTGATGCCGAACCGGCCCTCACGATAAATTCCCGGCTCGTTTGATATAATCATCCCCGGCATCAGAACGGCATCCACCGGACGCTTACTGATAGACTGCGGCCCCTCATGGACATTGAGCATGAAGCCTACCCCGTGCCCGGTTCCATGCCCGTAATCGATTCCCAAATCCCAAAGAGGCTTACGGGCAAGCACATCAAGCTGGTATCCGCGGGTTCCTTCCGGAAACTGCTGCCGGACCAGAGCCAGATGGCCCTTCAGAACCAGGGTATACTCCTCCCGTTGCTGCTGTGTCGGTTCACCTGCAAGAAGGGTCCGGGTAATATCAGTTGTTCCACCAAGATACTGACCTCCGCTGTCCAGAACCAGCAGTCCGGAGCCTGTGATTACCGCATTCTGCTCCTTTTTTGCTGAATAGTGACAGAGCGCTCCGTTTTCGGCAAAGGCTGCAATGGGAGAAAAGCTTTCACCGATAAAGCTCTCCTGCTTACCGCGAAAAGAGCGCAGTTTCTCGGCTATGCTCATTTCACTGAGTTCTGAACCATCCTTCCTGGTTTCAAACCAATGGAGGAAAGAGACCATCGCGGCTCCATCGTAACGATGAACCCGGCGCATTCCTTCAAGCTCAACGGGATTTTTCAGGGATTTAAGATAGGTTGTCAGATTCACCGCTTCTGTAATCCCGGTATGCTCTGCAATTCTCTGATAGAGGGCTATGCTTGTTTTTTCCGGAGACAGCACAACCCTGCTCGACGGAAGAATACAGGCAGGTATTTCAGAATAAAACGTGTCATACGGAGCAATCTCGATAGTTTCAGTCAGCTTACGCTCAAGCGCTTCCGGTATTTTTCCCTTACTGCAGAAAAGAATGGCAGTCTGTAACCCTATCAGCAGGTAAGCCGTAAAAACCGGACTATAGGGTACATCGGCTCCGCGCAGATTCAGGGTCCAGGCTATATCATCCAGACTTGAAAGAAGCAGATATTCGGCTCTATGTCTCTGGAAAAGCTCCTGCCGGATAAGTTCCAGCTTTTTCTCCCTCGCCATTCCGCATACTGCCTCTGGAACTTCCCTCACAGGAAAATCGGGAATATCGGGTCTCTCCTGCCAGATCTCATCAATCAGCCCCTCGCTGCTTACAAGGTCGATTCCCCAATTTGACAGATCACGGGCAAGCTGCCTGAAGAGCTCCGCAGAAATCTCTTTTCCCTCAACCGCAGTCCGCGATCCTGGTTTCAGTTCGCCGCTGAGCCATTCGGCGGGAGTTTGCACGCCGGGCTCATCCGCATGAAGCAGCTCTATCCCCGAAGATTCCAGCTGTTTGGCCGCCTGTATATAGTAGCGAAAATCTGTCCATAAACCGGCTCTATCATGGGTGACAACCACGGTTCCTGCAGATCCGGTAAAGCCGGTAAGCCACTGCCGGATTTTCCAACGATCAGGGGTATTCTCACTTTGGTGGGGATCAGATCCGGAAATAATGAATGCATCAAATTGATGATAACTCATCTGCCGGCGCAGGCTCTCGATTTTGTTTTTTACCGTCATCACGCTCTCCAGAAAAAAATAGTTAAGAACAGTCACATGAAAACATACTCATTCTTTGACACTTGGTAAATACCTTATATCAGTGAGGCCCGGCCAACAGTAACACCATGTTCTTCATAAATTAAAGCAGAATTATTGTTAATCATGCAAACGCTGGTCCCCTTTGGAAGACGAACCACCACATCCCCGGCAAGCAGCGTTCCTTCGCGAAACGTAATAGTCATTTCATCATCTTCCCGGAAAACCTGCTCGATTTCACTTCCAGGAAAAAGCCTCCCGGTAGTACCGATAACTCTCCACGGACTTACCGGTACCTTTGCCCAGCAATGGGCTTCGATACCGCGAATTTTCCTGGTCCCCCCACCGGAGATAATTCCGGAAATTTCATTGAACCAGGCAGTACCGGCATCACCCGGCAAATTATATTTTCCCGGTTTTCCCGACAGGTTTATGCAGGCAATATACTGTCGTTTTTTTATTCGAAATTCCACAATATGCAGACCATCCTGCTGCATTGAAGAAATAATGCTTTTCTCAACCGGCGGAAATGACGAGTAATAGAGCTGCAGCTGCTTTTCGGTATATTCGTCCGGATTATCCGAGGTAAATACCAGACTGCCGAAAAGATTGTTTACAAAAAACAGAACCTGCTTCTGGGCAGCCGTAAGTTTTGTGCTGCTGTCCCTCAGAATGATAACATCAGGGTCATTCAGGAAAAATCGTGAATTCAGGTGGCTCCTGCCGATAGTACTGGACAAAGAGCTGCGGGTAGAAACTCTTTCAGGATACCGTAGGGCTTTAAGTCGACGGTCTTCCCAGACAGGACCGACATCACTTCCTATTCTGCAGTAGTCCACCTGACCGAAAGTACTGCCAAGAGGAACTCCGCAGCCAAGCAGCAGGCGCTCACCAACCATTTCCCGCAGGAATTTAACCCCCTCATACATAATGCTGCCCCTCGATTTACCACCCCGGGGAGCAAGAGCCGCGGCATAAAGGAAATCGGCTTTTATCATCTGAAATCCCCAGACATTCACTATGGTATGAAATACAAGACGCAGGTATTCACGTACTTCAGGATGGCTGATATCGAGTCCATAAAAATTTCCGCTCCAGTTAAAGGGGTTATAGCCGGCTTTTACCGGACCGTGCTCATCCCTCAGTATCCAATCGGCATGGTCGCGGCAAAGAGCCGACGACTCTTCTGCCGCAAAGGGAGCAATCCAGAGCCCGGGGGAATACCCTGCCTTACGAATCTCCCGCGCCAGACTGGCCATGCCGCCGGGAAATGTCTCCTTTACTGTCAGCCAGTCGCCAACTGCAGCCTGCCAGCCGTCATCTATCTGGAAAATCCCGATAGGAATCCCCCTTTCAGAAAAAGCTTTCAGATTCTCCTGAATTATCTTTTCTGAGATTTTCTCATAGTACTTATACCAGCTTGTCCAACCCATAACCGGTTTTACGGGACGCATCCCGGCCATTGCCTCCCGCTGCCAGTTGTCAAAAATCTCCTGTTCCCCTCCGGTCCCAAGAAAAAAAGAGAGCACAAGATCCTGCTTATCAAGCCGCTGCCCACTGCATTCCTTTTCAATACGGATACCTGCCAGCTCTTCGCGTTCATGGATAATGAATCGGATTATCGTATACCCGCTGCTTTCATCAAGGGAGGCTGCCAGAGTTAGGCTGTGGTCCGGATGGCGCAAATACCCGTAAGTGAACCCTGCAAACTCACCTGCCTTCCCGGAATAGGGATTGAAAGACTGGTCTCCATACTGCTTCAGCTGATACTTGCTTATCCAGTGGCTGAACAGCGGGTTCATGGGTTTCTGAGCACTTGCCGGATCCCGTTCCATGCTTTCCGTCCAGGATTGGAACCCGTTGACAAAACAGGAAACAACCGGCATCGGCAGCGTAAACGATACAGAAAAAGCTTCCATATCCAGCACTGCCCGACGATCCGGGACAATCCGTATCTGATAGGTAATTCCAGCGGTAATATTCTGTTTTTCTGTTATTATCCGCCCATAGGGAATGACAGCCGGATCTCCAATTGCAAAACTCTTGTGATAGGGGACGCCCTCTACCCTGTAGTTGAGTTTTCCCTGCAGTTTTACAACCTCATCCACTTCCTACCCCTTTTGCGGGACCCATAATATCTTCTATTTTCGCTTTTTCTTCTTTTTACCCGATCGTACAGGGGGTTTCCGCGCAGTAGCAGGTGTTTTGCCGCCTGTCTTGCCCCCATACTGCTGCTTACCTGACGTGCTGCGATTATGCTTGCTGACAGGTTTTTTTGCCGCTGCCTGCTTTGTCAAAAAGTACAGCACCACCCCTCCTAGAATCATCAGCAGACAGAGAAGCTGCCCCATCGAAAAGTTCCACGGAGAAAGCAGCAGTGCAGTCGGCTCGGTTTCTTTTCCCAAGGCAATAATAAAACCGAGTTCTGCATCCGGTTCACGAAAATATTCAATAAAAAATCTCACCACCCCGTATCCTATAAGATAGAAGCTGATAATGGAACCGTGGAATTTTTTTCGCTTACGGATAACAAACCAGAGAAACAGCCAGAGAAAAATGCCTTCAAATGCCGCTTCGTAGAGCTGGGAAGGATGCCGGGGCAGATTGACCGCACCGACTCCCTCGAAGTTCATTCCTATCCGGGCAGCTGTTTCCCTGACCCACTCAAGACTGGTGGAAAATCTTGGAGCATAGGGAAATACAATACCCCATGGTTTTTCTGTAACACGCCCCCACAGTTCTCCGTTGATAAAGTTTCCCAGCCTGCCGAAAGTATAGCCAAGCGGAATTCCCGCAACCACCATATCGGCAATCTGAAAAAAGTTCAGCTTGTTTTTACGGCTGTAAAGATAACCGCCGGCAATAGCTCCCACAACGCCGCCATGATAGCTCATCCCTTGAAGGCCGGTGAACTGCCCATTGCGGAAAGGCCAGAATATCAGCCAGGGATGTCTGAGATAATAGCCGCTGGGATCATAGATTACGGCAGCAAATATCCGCGCCCCGATCAGGAGCCCGAGAATCGTCCAGAGAAAAAGTGATACAGCATCGTCCTGGGAAAGGGAAAGTTCCGATCTTTTCACCTGATAGATAAACAGAATATAAGTCAGGGAAAAGGCGATAATATACATCAGCCCGTACCACCGGAGCGGAAATCCCGGGATAATCTCTGGTGTAAGCCACGATGGAAAATTACTGAATTGTATCATGAGCAATCCTTTTAATTCTAAAATAAAAGTGTACGCATGGACCGGGTTGTGGTCAATAGGCAGTATGTTGTAGTATATTCCTATTATGATGAATTATACAACAATCAGACGCAAAACATGTATGATGGCTGTCCTTTTGATTTTTACCGTTTCCGGCATCTTTGCAGGGGCGTGGGTTCCTCCGGGAGCAATCGGGGCAGCAGCAGGCCAGGATGAAATAGACCTTGCCATGCAGAAACTGGAGACTCTCTATCGTTTCATAGAACAGACTTTCATCTATGACATCGATCCGGACGCTGTCTACGACAGCATGGCAAAGGGGCTGTTTTCTGCGCTGGATGATCCCTACTCCGAATATATTACAGCAGAAGAGTCTCAGGATATTGAAGATCTGACCCGGGGCGTATATGGAGGAATCGGAGCCTATATTTCAAAGCCGAACCCCTCCTATATTGACTATGAGGATCCGGAAACCTATATGGTGATGATAGTTGCTCCATTTCTCGGTTCTCCGGCATATAAATCCGGGCTGCATGCAGGCGACCTCATTTCGGAAATCGACGGAAAAAAAGTCGATGAGTACACAGCTCAGGAATCTGCGGCAAATCTCCGCGGAGAACCCGGAACAACGGTCAAGCTCCTGGTACACAGAGGGAATTCTTCCTTTACCGTTGAGGTTGTTCGTGAAATTGTGGAAATACCGACAGTACGTTTTGATATGATCGATGATATCGGCTATATGCAGATTCTTGAATTTACCCCGGTCACTCCCGAGAAGGTGAAAGAGGCTGTTACCGACTTTACCGAAAACGGCTATAGCGGAATTATTATGGACTTGCGCAGCAATCCAGGCGGCAGTGTGGACTCTGCTGTTCAGATTGCCGATCTTTTTCTCTCCTCCAAGACAGTTCTGATTATGGAATCGGGGAAGCAGAAAGAAACTTCACAGTACAGAACCCGTACGGGAGAAACCGTTCCGCCTGAAATCCCTCTTATCGTCCTGACAAACGGAGGAACTGCGTCAAGTTCCGAAATTCTGGCCGGAGCCCTGCGCGATAATGACAGAGCCAGCGCAATTATCGGAGAAACAACGTTTGGCAAAGGACTTGTGCAGAATGTCTATCCCTTCGACGATGATGACTTTTTCAAGATAACTTCAGCGCAATACTTTACCCCTGACGGCAATGATATCCACGAAATCGGCATTGTTCCTGATATTGAAATTGTTGAACCGGAACTTACCGATGAGGAACTGGAAGCCTACTCCCGTATTCAGGATGAAAAGCTTATTCAGTCCTTTACCGATGCGCACGAAGAATTTATTGATGAAGAGGTGGACGCGTTTATTCTGGAACTGCAGGAATCCGGAATTACCCTGGAGCGTCGTCTGCTGAGGAAGCTGATCAGGAATTCATTTGAGGCCACCATGGATTTTCCTCCCATTTATGATCTGGAATATGATGATGTGCTTAATCGGGCTATCGAATTTATCAGGACGGGAGAATAACGGCATGACGAAACGGGTCACGGTAAGCACCTCTGACAGGTCTGCGTTTGTTGATATTACTGACCATGCCGTCAGGCTGATTGCTGAATCAGGGGTAAGAGAAGGCTCCTGCCTCATCTATTCCCCTCACACTACCTGCGGTGTGACGATAAATGAAAACGCAGATCCCGACGTAAAAGTGGATCTGCTTACGGGCTTGGACAGCATAGCTCCATGGGAAAATCGATATCGTCATGCTGAGGGGAATTCTGCAGCCCACATCAAGGCTGGCCTGATGGGTTTCAGTACTGAGATTCCTGTTGCTGACGGCAGACTGCTGCTGGGGACCTGGCAGTCAATCTACCTTTGTGAATTCGACGGCCCGCGCCGCAGAACCGTTGTCCTGCAGGTACGGGAATTCTGATAAGCCGTACCTGATAAAGGGGCATCAAATTCATGCGTATTTTTGTGCTACCGCCGGAATTTAACGGCTCAAAAACGCTCAGACTCAACAGGAAGGATTCTCACTACCTGACAAGGGTGCTCAGGCTGGAGCCCGGAGCATTTATCCCGGGCAGAGACCGCAGCGGTCAGCTTTGGGATCTGCTTCTATCCAGTGCCGACCCTCAGGGGGTGGTGCTTACCTGTTCTCCCGCCGCTGAACATGAACGATCTGTATCAGATCCAAGAGTCAGAATCCACCTCTTTCAGGCAGTATGCAAAAGCAAAAAAATGGACCAGATCATTCGTCAGGCAACAGAAATCGGAGCTGCTTCCATCACGCCGGTAATCACCCGTTTTACTATTTCTTCCGGATCCGGCTCAAGGGAAAATTTTTCCAAACAAAAATTTGAACGCTGGGAGACAATAATAACGGAGGCAATTCAGCAAAGCGGATCTCCGGTACTGACAAAGCTGAATCAGCCAATTTCTCTGGAAAAAATGATCAGGATTGTCTCAGCAAACGATAACCAGACTCTCCGCACTCATGATGGAGAATGGGAGTTTCCTAGCTGTTTCGGAGTTTTTTTCCATCAGGAACTCATTTCCAGCCAGACCCTTGCAGACATTGCCCGAGATTATTTCCTGCTAAGCAAGCCCCTCCCAATAGCCGCAGCTATTGGTCCCGAGGGCGGCTTTTCCCCTGAAGAAGTACAAAACATGCAAAAAGCCGGTATGAAACCGGCTTTTCTAAAAACAAATATACTTCGGGCAGAAACTGCAGCCGTTTATGCTCTTGCTGTGCTTCAGACCCTGCTCACGCCGCTTGAGGGGGAGGGGGCCGCAGAAGAAGACCCATCCTCGAAAAGCAGCCCTGAGAACCTGCTATAGAATCCCAACGGCATCAAGCGAGTAGAGAATTTTGTAAACCGTATCGGTTACACTGCTCAGGCTTTCCAAAAATGCCGTAGAAGCGGGGAGAGACAACCTTTTAACCGCAATAACGGCATCCCCCTGTTCCAGAACCAGATTTTCAATAGTAGTTAAACCGAAAAAGAGACTGTCCGGAGTGATAATTTTTCCATTCTGCTTAACGATGGACAAGCTGTAATCCCGCGAACGCAGTCCGCCTACCTCAAGCAGGTACTTTCGTACAGTTTTGTCAGGAACCCAGGGCAGGGCAGCTGCCGTTCCGATATCCCCGAAAATGGAAATGGTCATCGGCTGTTCAGGAATATAAAGAGTATCGCCTTCCTGAAGCTGAATATTGTCATATCCGGAACCTAGCTGAAGCGCTCTGAGCGTTGGGGGAAGTGTTAAAATTATTCTGCCGAAATCATCTCCCAACCTTTCCTCTGCCTCCTTGAGCAGCGCTTTCTGGGCAGAGATCTGACTCTGCAGTGCAGTCTCCGCATTATCTGAAAGATTCTGGTAGGCAATGGCGCCCTCAAGCTGATTAAGGCTTTCCTGCGTTTTCTGAATGGAAATTTTAAATTGTTCAAGCTGCTTTTCCTGTACTGATACCCGGTTCATAACGGCGCCCTGCGGAAAAGCCTTATCTGTATAGCCTCCGGCCAGCACTATCATATCATGAATAGTTGCGCCTTCAATCAGAGGGTATACCCCGGGTACCGCAACCTGTCCCAGAATCTTGACGCCCTGTTCTGATGCGCTTTTTTCAAGCGGCAGTAAAATAATTTTGTCGCCTGCAGCAAGTTCCCGGTTCATATCTGTTTTTCCCCGGACAAGAATCTCCCTGAGCACTATCTGATCAATAACCTCAGCATCTCTGAGAATCCTCGCTTCCATTACGGCTGGATTATCTGCCAGACTGATTCCTTTCAGGATATCAAGTAAAGTTATACCTGGCACAAAGGGTACGTATTGGGAATCGGCACCGGGAGAAGTTACCAGAATGGGTTCTTTTGCACTGCCTTCCCCGCTTCGAAAAAACTCTACCACATCATTCGGTTTCAGCTGGATATCCACTTCACCCGATAGTACTTTCCCAGGGCTGAAGATTATTTTTTCTTCATCCCGGTTAATCTCCTTGCGAGTAATTATTGCTGTCAGTGTGTCTGTCTCGGGAAGCAGTACCGCCTTAGCCAAAAGTGCTGTGAGCGTGGGAACAGAAGAAGCAGTATAGAACCCGGGGTTGCGTACAGGTCCGCTTATCTTGATGAGATTACTGACCGGTGCCGTCCCCGACTGCAGCAGGAAAATATCTCCGTCCTGAACCTTTGCGGAAACAAAAGATTCACTGGATACAGCCCCATCGATAATAACAGATCCGTTTTCACTCATCCGAAGCAGCTTAACCAGCGGTTTTGCTCCGGCAAAGCCTGTTCCACCGGCATACTTGAGTATATCTGCAATAGTATCGTCCGCCGCAAGCTCATAAATTCCCGGTCGGCGAACATCCCCGACAACAGCGGCAGTACGGCCGATGGGGGGAACATAGACGACATCCCCCTCTCTGATTCTGACATCAACCGGCCCTCTCGATCCATCTGCAAGAAGATCATAGAAGTCTACGGTAAGTGTCTCACCGTTTCGCAGAATTCTGATGCTGCGCAGCGACCCTTCCGGCAGCACTCCCCCGGAAACCCCCAGAATATCTGCGGCTGACCAGAGATTTGAAACTGTTACGGCTCCCGGTTTCGCAGAAAAACCGCTTACATAGACAGAAAAATTCCTCAGCTGCAGCGGTGTAACTTCCAAATTGATATCTTTATACTTAACAGCAAACTTCTCGGCGAGAATTCCTTCAATCTGGGGTATCGTCCTGCCGTATACAGAAACACGGCCGACAGGCTTGATAAAAATACTGCCGTCAGCATCAATCTCCACATCATAGGAGCTGAGAACAGCACCATAGTCGACCGGATCTCCCCAAAGATAGACGCGAAGCTTATCCCCTGAGCCGAAAAGATAGGAATCATCAACAGTATTTGTTACTGTGGGAATCCAGGTCCCAAACAGATCATACCCGATCTGGGTGAGCGGAACATCACTTTCCGGCAGCCGGGAATTATAGGCTCTTTCGACAGGGGTCATGCTCTCCGCGGCTGAACCTGAGACTTCTCCGGTAAGCGAAAAAATTATGACGATACATAATATTATTGATAGCAATAGCTTTTTCATAACCTTTATTCTACCGGTATATTTTTTTTCATGCAATAGAATTTATCCCCCTCCCGCCATCAACTCGCTTCATCCAGTCCATAATTACCACTACCTGATTATTGGTAATGCTTCTGGTCAATTCACGGGCAGCAAGCCATCTGGCATAGTAGAAAACAGGTTTTTTTCAAAGCGGAGGATTTATGCTGAGAATACTGTTCATCGACCAGAATACCGATCTTTTTTCCAGATTTCAGGCTTCAGTCCAAACCTTCTCCTGTCTGTATTCAGGTTCCTTAACCTCTGCCGCTTCTCTGGTCAATGCTGTTCCTCCGGATATTGTGTGCATTACTGCGTATCCCGGTTTTGTAAACAGCAGTTTGCTGCAGACTTTTTACCAGAAAATCGGGGGAATTCATCGCTTTCCCTTCCTGTTCATCAAACAGGAGACTCAGTTCCTTTCAGAGGCCCTGCTTCCTTCCCGCTATAGAGTACTTACAAGCCTCGGGGAAGGCTCATTGCAGCAACTGATTGATGCAGCCGTATCTTTAGTAACGATATCCGGTATGGACAATAATCATGATGCTCTGGAATCCAGTAATCAGAACAGCCAACCCACAACAACAGAGACTGATTATTACCCAACTATACCTGAGACAACGCCTGGCCGTCAGATCCATATTTCTGATTATCTGGCAGGCCCGTCACCCGCTATGGATCAGGTCCGGGAGACTATTTATCGATATGCCCCGTATACAGACAGTGTTCTTGTCTATGGAGAATCCGGAACAGGAAAAGAGCTGGCTGCAAAACTGCTGCATCAGCTCTCCGGAAGAAAAGGGAATTTCGTTACAGTCAACAGCGCCGCATTACCCCATTCCCTTGCAGAAGCAGAACTTTACGGCTTTGAAAAAGGAGCTTTTACGGATGCAAAAAGCGGGCATCGGGGGGTATTTGAACAAGCCCATCAGGGAACACTGTTTCTTGATGAAATTGGTGATATGTCAGTCGCTCTGCAGCCGAAGCTCCTGAGAATAATCGAAGAAAAGCACATCCGCCGTTTAGGATCAATGCGCAGCAGAAACATCAACGTTCGAATTGTATCAGCTACAAATGCTGCTCTGAACCTGATGCAGGGCGGTACCGGCCTTCGTCAGGATCTTTTCTTTAGAATCAATACGCTTCCTTTAGCAATTCCTCCGCTTAGAGAAAGGCGGGATGATATTCTTTACCTGGCAGACTGGTTTCTGTCCCGTCAGTCCGGTTATTACTCACTTTCACAAAAAACAAGAAAAATTTTTTTTGAGTATGATTGGCCGGGAAACGTGCGCCAGTTGTTTTCGGCCTTGCGAAGGGGCGTTATCTGCTCCGGACCTCCCGGAAAAAGCGGTCGAACTGAAATAGCTATTACCGAAAGGATGCTTGCCCCGGGACAGGCACTTGAGAAAACCGTCACTCGGGAAGCAGGCAGAATTGAAAAAATGGAGGCAGAGTATGGGTTCTAAAGTAATACATATCTGCATAATTTTTGATGAAGCCAGAGAGTTCTCTGACGCTAAACTGGCTCTTAGTCATTTTCCTGAATTTTCTGTTCATTCGGGAACTGATTATCAGACGAAGAGCAGTTTTGATGCTCTTCTGGTTCATTGGTCCCTCTCTGGAAAAAAATCATCCCTTCTTGATCAGTTAAAAAGAGAGAACGTTCTTCCTGTTGTCTATTATGGACCTACCGAGGCTATCCGGATTTCTTTCTCACAGGAGTGTTCCGATTTCATCTCTTACCCGTTCAATCCTGATGAGCTTGCAGCACGTCTGTTCAGGGTTTCTCCCCAAATAATAACCGTATGCCAGAACATACGAATCACTCTCACCGGATATATTCTCAGCGGGCCAAAAAACTCTGTAAAACTTAGCAGAAAGGAGAGGGCTGCGCTCCTTCTTCTTTCTGCTTCTGCACCGGTGCCTGTCGCAAGAAAAACCCTGTTAGCAGCAGTGTTTCCAACCGTCCAGGAAGGCAGCCGCTACCCGGATATCATTATAAGTTCTTTGAGAAGCAAAATCCGATCCGCAGCTGCGTGCAGCACCTCTCCTATTCAGGCTGCATGGGGATATGGTTATCGATTATGATACGGTTATATATAGATTTATTTGTCCACAACTCTGCTTGTGGATAACTTGTGCATAACTTTCAGCAAAAAAACATCAACCCGGAAATCTCCCAGCAGGGCAATTCTCAAGCCGTAAAATTTAGACATCTGTTAAGTACTATTTTTTATTTTTTTATATATAAACAATTTATTTAAGCGTTATGAACAAGCTGGAAAAAACCTGCTTCTCTTTATCACTTTCATTATGCTGCGAGGTTTTCTATTGTTTCACAGGGTGCTTGTGGATAACTTGTGGATAACTTTTTTTTTCCTGTTTGGAAAAGGGTTTAGTCAGGAATATCTGAATCTGAGAGATTTCTTGAAATATCGGCGCCGATCTGGTGCAGTTTTCCGCAAAGATTTTCATAGCCCCGTTCTATTTGATAGGCGTTCTGAATAATACTTTTTCCGGTTGCGCTAAGGGCCGCAATTACAAGAGCCATGCCGGCCCGGATGTCTGGAGAGGTAAGCAATGTCCCATGAAGAAGCGTTGGTCCGGAAACCACGGCTCTATGGGGATCACACAGTATTATACGGGCTCCCATGCGAATCAGCATATCGACGAAAAACATTCTGGACTCGAACATCTTCTCATGTATCAGAACCGTTCCCGTAGTTTGAGTTGCCGCAACAGTAACGATACTTATAAGATCCGGGGGAAAGCCGGGCCAGGGGGCATCATCAATTTTTGGAATCATCCCGCTTATATCGGGCTGAACTTTCCGGTTCTGCCTTTTTCCCACAATAACTGCATTATCACCCGCTTCCCAATCTATGCCGATTTTCCTGAAGCCTCCCCGGATTATCGGCAGCAGGTTCATGTCAACGCCGCGAATCGTTACTTCTCCTTGCGTTGCCGCAGCCAGGCCGATAAAAGAACCAATTTCCATAAAATCAGGACCAATGGAAAAATCTGCCCCGTGAAGTTTGTCTACCCCCTCAATTATAAGCAAATTGGATCCCACCCCCGCTATTCTGGCTCCCATTTTTATAAGCAGGCGGCAGAGATCCTGAACATGAGGTTCGCTGGCTGCATTCGTTATCGTGGTCTTCCCCCTGGCCAGGACTGCGGCCATAACGGCATTTTCGGTTGCCGTTACCGACATTTCGTCCAGAAAAACGGCATTACCCTGAAGTCTCCCATTCCTGCCGGCTGCAGTAATGCTGATAGACTGATCATCCTTGATGCTCGAGACTGCGCCAAGGGCATTAAAAGCAATAAAATGGGTATCCAGACGCCGTAATCCTATAACATCCCCACCGGGAGGGGCAATGGCAACTTTTCCGGTCCTTGCCAGCAGAGGTCCGGCAAAAAGAATTGAAGCCCGGATTGTTTTTGCCAGGTTTTCGGGTATGTCTCCCGTAATATTCAGAGTTTGGAATGTAAAACAGCCTGTCCCCTCAGGTCTGACTTTTACCCCCAGCGCTTTTGCTATAGCAATCATTACCTGCACATCTTCGATATCGGGGATATTGCGCAGCTGGATCGGCTCATCTGTGAGCAGAGCCGCGGCAATGCAGGGAAGGGCAGAGTTTTTGTTTCCGCTGGCGGTAATCTCTCCAAAAAGCGGTTTACCCCCGTATATTGTATAGCTGCTCATAAAATCACTTTACCGTGCAAATCGTGATTTTGCAATCGGCCTGTCAGCCTCTCGCACGGAGATGGGGTTTCTCTGCACCGACCCGGCCTAACGAATCCCTGTAGGGATTTTTTCTGTGCCGTTTATACTTTCTGAAGTATTCACAAGCACGATAGTATCCCTCAGGATCCCGGTAGGTTGACGAAATGTCACACCGATACACTTCCAGAAGCTTAGGAAACAGTTGATTATCAAGAATTTCCCGGATTGAAGAAGCCGGGATATCGGGAATGTGAGCTGTCAGCATATGATTACCAACAAGATACTTAACCCTCTGGATAAATTCTACGGAAAATCCTAATCCCCGAAGGAACACTACAGCCCGCTCAGATCCGATTTGAGCATGCCGATCAAACTCATTCCTGTTTTGCCGTGATGCGTAGGCCTTTCCGCAGTCATGGACCAGAATACCCATAGCAATATCGGAATCCGGGCCTTTCATGTGCCGGAACATTTCCATGGTATGATCCCAGACATCACCTTCAGGATGAAAATCCTTATCTTGAGAAACTCCCTTCATCGAATAGAGCAGCGGCCAATGCTCCTTGATAAAACCGGTATTCATCAAAATCTGGAAACCGCGCTCCGGAGCGGCTGATTCCAGCAGTCTTACAAGCAGCAGCCGCTGTTCTATTCGTCCCAGAGAAACCGGGCGACGAGAAAAGTCCGGCAGTTCAAGCAGAGATGCGTCAATTTCCCACTGATATCTGGCTGCAAGCAGTGCCGCATCCGCTGCAAAATACCACCAGCTCTCTGCTGGCGGCGGATACATCTGTACATGAGCTGAAGATAAGATTTCTTTCTTGCGAATAATCGGATACATACCTGCAGGATCAATAAATTTTCGTTTCTCTGGAATGTAAAAAAAAACGAGCGGCTTCCAGAGCGTTCGTCCGGGTCCCGATTCTGCAGCATCGAGTATCCGTATTGCATAATTTTTTCCTGAGGCATTGGAGGCCGGCACCAAGGCATCAATCCGTTCTTCACCGGGAAATTCGATTGGGTCAAACATAGATGAGAGCTCAACAATATCAGCGGGCGATTCAATCTCCCTCACGGAACCGGTACTTATGCGATAATAGAGATCAAGCGCAGTAATCCCGCTGAATCTGGGTGAAAAACCCTCTATTTCAAGTTTTTTTTCCGGTGCGGGTTCTTTCATTACTCAAATCCCTGCCTGTCTCTGGTCTTTAATTCTAGCCTTAGGTACAATGTAATACATTATGAAACCGACGCATATTAAAATAGTTACCCTCTTGCTGTTTCTGGCAGCAGTACCTGCTCTGCATGGAGAGACTGCAGCTTCACTGGATTCTCTCTATACTTCACCTTCCTATGAAGCTTATCTGGACACGCTTTATAACGCCCGTCCTGTACAAGAAATTTCTGATGCCCTCCAGCACCTGAGGGATTATCTTAAAGATCAACGCTCTGCTGCCGGCGCTGTTGCTGTGGCTGAGGCGCATGCCCTTGCCCTGACCGGTAAACACTTTATCGTAGAAGACTACTGTCATGATATCGCCGCCGGAAAGCAGTATCTTCAGGAGGCGGAAAAGATCCTCGAACAGTCGCAATGTTCCGATGCTTCAATCTGTTCGCAGGCTGCTGTTGTCAAGGCAGAGATTGCCGGCTCTTATTTTCTGACCGATCAGACCGCATATCTTTTCACGTATGGTCTTTCCTCATCGAAATATATCGAGGAAGCCCTATCCATTGACCCGAATAACGTACATGCCCGAATCATGCTGGCAAATAAGTATTTCTACACCCCCGGTATT
>JAGYPA010000036.1 GCA_018399255.1 Spirochaetales bacterium
CGAGATTATACCGAGAAAGTCCAAGTAGCTGAATGCTCATTATACAGTTGATTGATCGTTTCAAGCCCCGATAATCATTATTGGGGCTTACTCGTATGCTCTCTATCCGCAAAACAGCCCTGTTTTTCAAGAATACTTCCATGCAATAACAACTAGGCTGCCTCCTCTTGCTACTTTTTTCAATTCATAATTATGAATACCTGTCAACATTTTTTTGATGCGTATGTCCTAAGGTTCAAAAGGTAAAAAAATATTTTTATTGACAATGAGTATATTACTCCCTATGATATGACCTAGTATATTATTAACAGTCAGAAGAAAAAACTATAAGGAAAAGTACCATGAAAAAACTATTTTTACTTCTTACCGGGACCCTGTTGGTGCTGCTGTCAGTAAGCAGCTGTTCTACCTTAATGTCTTCAATGGAATTAAGTAATGCTAAAAGCAGAGCTGAAGAACACAAGTATGCTGAAGCGCTGGATTCAGCGGTATCTTCATTGACCAGAAGTGAATATAAAAGTACCGATGCAGCGGATCTTATTCTGGAAATAGTGATGCAAGGTGATGCGTATTATAATAGTATCATTCAACAATACCGCACCTCTGACAAAGGCAATGCCTTTGCCGAAATTTACAACAATTATGTTGCACTCGTAAATCTGTATTCTGCAGTTACCGACCAGAACCTGCAAAACTTTACCGCAGGCGGTAAAAATTATAGTATCGAGATAAAAGATTATTCAACAGATCTGAATTCTGCCAGAGATGTAGCTGGTAAAGTATATTATGAAGCTGCCATTTCCAATATGGATACAGAAACCCTGGCCGGATATAGGCAGGCATATAATAACCTGGTTTTTGTCAGATCTATGTATTCCAATGCCCAGAGCCCATTCAGCGATCTCGACAGCATAATTGAGAAAGCCCGCAACGAAGGTACTATTGATATTTGTATAGTTGTACCAACTGATCTGAAAATGGATCCAATGCCAGATTCTATGGGCGATATGCTCAAAGCAAATGTAGTAAAACAATCAGATTGGGTAAAATTCCATTATGGAAATCAAATTGACACGGCTTATAAATTGTGGGAAATCGGCGTCGCAGGAGAAGATTTCCTGGATGCAGCTTCAGGAAGAATCATTAACAGCAACGGTCTTCTGGAATTTGGTCGGGAAATAAACGCAGATATAGTAATATATGCCGCTTTTGATGAGCTCAAGAACGAAAAAATCAAAGTGACAGACAAAAATTACAAATTCGACGGCATAAGCGGTGAAAATGAAGAATATGTTCTGGACTTGAACTGGAAAAAACATTCCAAAGAAACAAGTCTTAGATACAGCTATTATGTGGTAGACGTAAAATCGGGAGACAACATTCTTCGAAGTACGGATAAGACGGCAGTGCAAAACATTGTACTTTATGCGGGTACGTACACTTTGACCCCGGATATCTGGAGTACTCAAAGTACTAAGAATTTTGCTGAAGATCTTAATATCACCGACATTAAAGAGTACCGCTACATCCAGGCAGGATATAACGGATGGGCTTACAGAACTGATTATGAAGATGCGGGCCTGGAAGAAAGAGATAAAAGCCAGTTCGATGAGCAGAAGGCAAGTTTTGAGTTTTACGCCGGGGCAGAGGCACAGTTCATCATAGCAAGTCAGGTGGCTAGAGCTATTTCAGCATCAATTGCCAATTTATTCTAATAATTGAGCCAATTTCAAAAGGGAATCATTTTGAAATTCGGCTCTGAATTATCCGCAGTTCTTATTCGGGACAGTCTGCTCAGTCAGGCTGTCCTTTTTTGGCAGATGACCAGGTAAAGGATTGACTGACCAGGAATGAAAGGTATCAACACCCGGGTCAAGAACTTGATCTTCGGCAAGCGGCTCTCGCTCCGTTTGGGAATCAATAAACATGAGTGGGAACAGTTTATTGTTGTCTTTACGTATATTATATGATATTTTTGTACGTAGGGAGGGAGGCAAAATGAATAAGAAATTAACACTTTCTGTTGATGATTTAATAATTGAGAAAGCAAAAGCCTATGCAGATGATAATAATGAATCGTTATCTAAATTGGTTGAGAATTATTTTAGATTATTAACAGCAAGTAAGAAAAATAAAATAACAGATATCTCCCCACTAGTGAAAGATTTAATGGGAACAATTGATGTTCCGGAAGATTTTGATTATAAGAAAGAAAAATATGAATATTTAGAAAGTCGGTATTTGAATGATTAAGCTATTCATTGATTCAGATATAATTCTGGATTTATTGATTAAAAGATATGAATATCAAAGTTCTGCCAAGCTATTCACCATAATTGAGAATAAAGAATTGAAAGGATATACATCCCCCATTGTATTTGCCAATGTACATTACATAATGACAAAATATGGTGGAAAAGAGAAATCCATATTGAATTTAAGAATTTTAAGAAAAATTTTTTCAATAGTAACCTTAGATGAAGAAATTCTAGATGAAGCATTATTTGCTGAAGCACCCGATTTTGAAGATTCTATTCAGTATATAGCATCTGAAAAAAATGAAATTGATTTTATTATTACAAGAAATAAGAAAGATTATAAAAGAAGCAAAATACCTGTATTAACTGCGACTGAATTCCTTGAAGTAAATATAAAGAATTAATTCTATAAAAAAGATTTGTGCTATTTCTAATACATTCATAAACAAAGCTCATGCAGTATCGAGCATCTGGGAAAGATAAAGATCATTACTCCGTTTGTTGGTAAACGGCTGAAAATTTGTGAATATTATGATCTGAAACCACCCGGCGGGTGCGCTTGATCTCGACTCCAAATCTTTGATCGGTCGTTAAGATACTTAGCTCTCGTAAATAAACAGAAACCATCCGATGGGAAGTCTGGACACATTATCCAAATGAAACATAAGGATACCTGTGAAGTCCATCCCTATTCAGTAGCGTTTCCGACGGCAGCCCATCGTATTTTTTCAATGAGTTTCGGAAGTGTCTACCCCCATTATATCGTGAAGGTGGAAAAGAAGGACCGACGTTTGAGACCTTAATCACAGGGTGCCCTCAACTGATGTCAACCTGAAAATCACTGTAAGGGGGGGGCACTTTACTCAAGTCACACGAGCAGATGATGGAGGACTCAGGCAGCCAATATCTCATACCTAAGGGAAGGCGTATGCACTCTATGGCAAAGCAAAAGAGCTGTAAGGGAGCAAAAACTCTGCTGCCGGCCGCTGCTCGTGTGACTCATGTATTTTTATCTGACCTTGACCTTTTTAAAGGTCTGGCAGCAACTCTCTACCGGCAATCCACTTACTGACGTCAAAATTACCAGCCGTGCGACTTATGTGAAGTAAGCCTATTTAAAGCCGAAAATCCAGGCACATGATAGCTTCATGCCAGAACCATCCACCGCATCTGGCAGGCGCCAGCCGAAAATCCACCGTTTCTGAGTTATAGAGGAAGTGCGCTTCCGGTTTTTCCTGTAAGGATATCTGTCATATAACCAACAACTTTCTGCAAGTCAACGATGTAAACGATGTAAATACGGTTAATGAAGTCACCGAGACCACCGATGTCAATACGAGTCGTGTCGATTCGAGACCAACGGGAGCAATACTGAAGTCCCACGTTCCAGCATTCCGATGTACTAATCCTGCTCAAGGGCTGTTCTATGACGGCTGTTCTATGACGGCTGATCAAAAACAGTATCCCTGGAACTGCAGCTGCAAAAACCAGGAGATGGGGGATCCCGGAACGGGGAAAGTCGGCGAGAATGATAATATCCAGGCTTTTACCGGTAAACTCAATAGGGTATTCGGCAGTAGAAAGATAATCCTCGAATACAGCCTGTTATCTTGCAATGGATTTCAGGTTTGGTACCGACTCCGTTCTTTGGGCTATTAGTGATCTCCTGAAAATGGCCGAAATATTTCTTTCGTCTGCTGTTTTCTCGCTGCTTGTTGTAATCGGGTTCGGGTTTTCCAGAGAGCGGTAGCGATTCGGGATCGAATGGCGATTTCCCGGAACAATGAAAACATCTCGCTGAAGTTGTCGGTTATGCAGCAATTCAGGGTAATTCTCCTCTTAACAAACCATAGTACACCAGATCACATTGATTATTCCATTTCAACACATGCTGCCTTAGCACTCCTTCTCTTTGCATTCCCAATTTTTCCATCACCCTTCCTGATGCCGGGTTAGTATCCAGATGAGCTGCAAATATTTTGATAATTGATAATTCACTGAAAGCCTCTTCGATTAATCTCTTTGCGGCTTCTGAAGCATATCCCCTGTTCCAATAGTTGAATCCAATCCAATATGCCAGTTCTGCTGTTCGATGTGCACTATTTGGTATAATGGTACCTGTTCCAATAAATTCATTGGTCTCTTTAATTTCGATTGCATAGGCATATTGCTTGTGCTCTTTTCTTCCTTCAATAAGTGTTTCAATCCATTTCTCTGCCATGCCATCTTCATAGGGGTGTGGAATATGCAAAGTTGTTCTTGCTACATTACTATCACCAGCCAAGTTCTGTACTTTTCTTGCGTAATCCAAGGTAAAGGGTCTTAGATTCAGTCTTTCTGTCTGGAGTGTACTATGCATTGCTTCCCTCACGTGCAGTGAAAATCACCTTTTCCACTTCGAGAATAAATCTTTTTCATCCATAAATCAACGTTCCGCCCCGTGCCATCTGCCTGTGTTCTGCTCCTTGGTATACTATTTTTTCCGGAATGAATTTACACCAGTATTACACCGGAAGAGCGGAGTCAGCGGGCTGCGGGAACAACCATTTCTCCGCAACCCGCCGTATCAGCCGCTCCTCCAGCAAACATACCAGCAAACATGTTTTCCGTATTCTACTTTTTTTTCTTATTTTGCTCCTCTTTTTCCCCCGGGGATCCTGTTCCCTGGGAGTCTTACTTTCCGGGGAAGTCTATTTTCCTCCTTTCCGCTTCTTCCCGGAAGTAGCACCTGATGCGGATCCGGGCAGCGCATTGGCACCGACTGCCGATGCGGATCCAACGGAAGCTGCAGATTCCGCCAGCCCGGCAGACTGTTCCGGCCTGGCTGCCGCCGCAACCCCGCCATCACCGCCGTCAAGGTCATCTTCCAGCGGCTCAAATTCGGACTCGGCAACAAAGGAATCGATCACCAGATCATCCTTGTCCGGCAGACTGACCAGCTCCTCCCCGGTTGTCCGCTGCACGCCAACATCACCCTCCTTGGGAACAAACTGGGGCTTGAATTCCACATGCTCAGCCACCAGTACCGCCCGTTCATGGTTTTTCTCATCCTGCCCGGTCCATCGCTCCTGCTTGAGCCGACCGACCACCCTCACGCCGCGGCCTTTCGACAGATAGTCAGCACAACTCTTAGCAACCCTTCCCCAGGTTTCAACAGCGAAAAACGAAACCTCCTGCAAACTCCTCCCCCCACTTTGTAGTACCGGTTGTTTGCAATCGTAAACTTGCACACCAGCCGCCGTTCGGGGTCGTCGTCATTCGGGTCATGGTAAGGTTGCCTTCCACAATGATCCAATTCAGATTGTTCATACGCTCACTCCTTAATAAAAAGTTTTCTTTACCTATAAAGAACTTCAAAAAAAGTGAGTTTTTTCAATTCAGAAGAAAACGTGAGTGTTTTCTTACAATTTTTTTTACTCGGTACAGGAAACCCGGGTCAAGAACTTGACCTTGGGCAACCGGCTTACCTTGGGCAAGCGGCTTGCCTAAAGGGATTGCTTGGCTGGTTTATCAATGTTTCGGAAGATCGTCAACAACTTACCAACATACCCGCTGTCTAATCTTTTTTTCAATTGCAACTCTTGACAACCCATCGACAGGGCGTCGCTTAAAAGGATTTTTCATAGGGATTGACAAAAAACGCTGTGGATGAGTTGTTTTTCATGGTTTCCCTTACATATCTCAGTAATTTGTCCTGGGTCCACGGATCGGAACCGGAATGAAAGGACATAGGAAATCAGAACTGCACCATTGCAAGAACCGGATCTGTTCGCACTCTATGAATTATAGCCAGCCGGGGAGGCAGAACTCTAGATGAGTTCCTCATTTTCCTTCTCGGAAGGGATTCCAATCATTTTCTCACAGGATTTATAGCTGTGACGGTAATGGATCTGCCCTGCCTTTCTGAGAGCGGTTCTGCATGGCATTCCTTTCTGGCAGTGCACCGGTCCTCCATGTAAGCGGCATCAAGGGCGAAATGGAACCCTCGACCTTCCAATGGCCGCTAGCGATGATGTAGACATTTCTGCACTGATTGGTGCGCTCAGGACCTCTCTTCTATTTTTTTTTAAGAATAGTCGGTCATCCTGCTGACTTCGCCGCCAGCTTCCAGGTCCTTGCAACTGCCTGCTGAACTTTGATGGGCCAGGTTTCTTCCCAGGCATCTTCACTCCCATCTGGTAGAGAATCATGCCGCTTTGTTCTGCGTGATCTCAGAGTAAACTCTACTCTTCGGTTTGTCAGAAACAGGCATTCAATCCCTTCAATCTCATCAAACATAGATCGCATCGTGTACTTTTTATTGAGCCCATGCTGCTTCATCCGTTCCCGAATCCCAGCTTTCCAGAACTACTGTCAGGAAGGTGACATAAATCTCAAATCAACTCCCTGATCATCACTGTGAAGAGAGAACAGTTTATATCGTTCCCCTTGAAATTCTTGAAGGAACACTCAATCATCATTCTCTCAGCATATGCATTAACAACTTCTTCTTTTGTGAGAGACCCATCTGACAGATAGGCGAAGAGAGCACATAAAAGCGTTCCTTTTGTTCCTGATCGGGTTTCACCACATAGGTGGTAACGGTTCCTTTACCATACACTTTTTCTTCACTGCTTCGAAAAATCCTGCTGTATTCGCTCTTCGGTTCAAGCTTTGCCTTTGCCGGTCTCTAATGCGATGCGCATCTTTTTAAACTTCAGAGGCAGCTTCTGTTCTCTTTCAGCCCTAAGGAGGATTGTAACAGACATCAGAGCAAAGATGCTACTGTTCTCTCCCCGTCCCCGACGAGGACCTCAATCGTATGGGTAAGACAGGTGCGAGTACAGATTCTATCTCAATGAAGTTGTCAGCACGCTGAACAGACAGCCCTGTGGCCAAACAGCATCGCTTACAAGGGATTTCTTCTTGATGTCGATCGCACAGACAAACTTGTAACGAGCCTTAAGCATCTTGCGAACATTCTCATCACTGTAGAAGCCACGATCAAGGACAAATATCGACTTCTTCGGATCTATGCCAAATACTCGGCTAAGATCTTTTGCATACGTATTCTCTAATGTGGTATCCAGCGAATCTTTCCTTCAAAGGTACGGTAATAGATCGGGATTCTGCTGTTCAGATCCGTAAACAGTCAGCATCTCGATCTGATCTTCATCGTATTCCTTCCTTGCTGAAGCCACGGCTTGCCCGATAGAGAAGTTCCCCAAAGCGGCAATGGGCGATTGCTGTCCAAAGCAAGGAGGGTAGCGTTTTTGAGCCTATTTGCATCACGAAGACGCTCGAAGGTAATGCTACGGGAGTCTTCGTCTACCGAACGAAGGAGAGCTGTGATCATATCCTTTGTAGACATTCTGCCCGTGAGGATGAAGATTATTCCTGTCGAATCTGCTGAACCGATATGGTAGATCCAGTTCTAAGATTGAAATACGACTGATAGTAACGCCTTCCAGTCAGAAGGAGAGAAATTTGCTCGAAGGATCTTATCTATTTTCGTCTGGTGTGCAACGTGAGAAAACAGAAGATCGAACCCACATCGTTTCCTCATGAGAACGGCCCCTTGTCAGCACTCCTCCCGGACAAATGGTTCACTGACCAATCCTGTGGCAAGCTGCTGCTGTTCATCAAAGGCCAAGCGCTCGGAACAAAATCACCGTCAGGTCAAAATGACCGAGGAAGTACGGTCTGAAACAGGCCATTTCTTGCCTTGCGGGACCCGTCGGCTGACTGAAAGGAAGACATATTCAATACCGGATTGCTTGTTTTTCTGCCTGATTATTGCCATCTTGCACCTCTGTGGTTAGTATATTATCACCACTTTTCAGACAGCATAAAGTGGGTCAACTATTTTATAAGAAAAATTTATACTTTATTTGATGTGAAATTTCAGGCTGTAGTGCGAAGATTATCGAAATTTAGGTCATGATATAACACATCAACTCTGTGATACCCTTATTCCAGTTTCTTTTTAAAGGATTATGTTAAAGAGACCTTGAAGGCTGAGTGTTATCGAGCAATACTATGATATTTTTATCAACAGCGTTAGAGCTAGCGGGTCCAGTTCTGATTACTATTCAATACTGATCAATAATGATAACGAAGCAGAACAATGTACAAGTTTCATCTACCACCTTATACACTATTCGATGTTCATCATTTATACGTCTGGAAATATAACCTGAAAAAGAATGTTTCAACCTTTCAGGTTTACCTATCCCTTCATCGGGATTCCTTATTATTTCCTTTATCAGCAGATTAATCCCGTTTCAGGATCTTTCTGTCAGTCTTCTGCCAATATAATTCTTCAGGCTTCTTCTGCGAAAATGATTTTCATTCAATCAGTTTCTCTCTCACATCACCACTTTTCTCTATTTCATTAATGGCATTCATGAGTCTTCTGGCATTTCGGGACTTCTGGAAAGATAGGCGGTTTCTTCCATTGCTTTATAATCTTCAGTGAGATTATAACAGCTGCTTTATCCCCCTTTTGCTGGTAATGATTACTGGTTCGCAATTAATTACAGACATCTTCCATTATTTTACTTGGGTTCTGTCTCGCTGCAGTATAGGTCATAGCATTCATAATTGTCCCTCTATCTCTCCTGGTGTACAGGATAATGTACGGATAATTAAAGTCATCCTCGTTACTATACGAATAATGAAATAGGGTTCCACAATGATCAATTCAGATTGTTCATACGCTCACTCCTTGATAAATAAGTTTGTTTACCTATAAAGAACTTCAAAAAAGTAGAGATTTTTTATATTCAGAAACATTGGGTGTACTACTATTTTACTCGAGAGATGAAACCCGGGTCAAGAACTTGGGCAACCGGCTTACCTTGGGCAACCGGCTTGCCTAAAGGGATTGCTTGGCTGGTTTATCAATGTTTCGGAAGATCGTCAATAACTTACCAACATACCCACTGCCTAATTATTTCATTTGCCGATTTTTTTCATTTGCCCGATTTTTTTTTTCATTTGCAACTCTTGACTGCCCGCCATGCCGCGATATAATTACCTATAAAAAGAGTAATGAGTAATTACATCGGTATCCTGCCTCAAATCACATAGCAACAGCAAAACTCCACAAATAATCTCGCAGGAGGTGCCCTAATGACTCGATCATTAGCATGTATTGCAGGTGCAGTGCTGTTGTGTCTGGTAATTTTGATGGTGAGCTGTTCGCTTGGTGAAGAAGACTTTCAGCCGGGAACATTGACATTGCATATTCTTAATGCTGATGCCCAGGAGGGCAAAAACTTCCACTATTATATCAGCACATTTCTACCAGAGGAAAGAAGCCCTGATTCAGTCGGGACCGGGCTGAAACGGGCTATGGATGACCAGCGTGAATTCACCGGAGCTTTAGCCATAACCGACGGTGAAGCCCACCTTACCCTGAAGGATCCCGACAATCCGGGAATACCCTATGTTTTCAAAGCAAATAATGTGCTCACAGTAGGCGGGTACATTGATGTCGATGATAATACTGAAAACCATGGCGGTATTGACTTTGAATTAGATGACTTACTTCAAGGACCCGGTGTTGGACAAATCAACGGCAACATGGTTCTCAATGCATCCTACCCGGATGATTTTCATATCTCTGAATCCGGATCTGCCGGTATCACCCTGTTTGACACAAGCCACCTGATGTACTGGCGCTACCATCAGGACGTAAACGATCTGGGAAATGTCAGTACAGGGGTCCCACAGGATTATACCATTCTCATCGAGAATACCGGAACCGCGCTGTTGAGTCTTGAGGGAACCCCGTATGTGCAGGTCAGCGGGGAGACATCAGCTCCATTCACTGTCAAAACGCAGCCGGCATCCCCGACTATCATTCCCTCCAATTCCATAAGTTTTGTTATTACCATACAAGCCGGTTTTCGCCGTAACCGCCCAGTAAATGGAAGATGAACAGGGGAAGAAGATGATCATGGGAAAAAAGTCCCGTTGGATTCTGAAATGTTCGCTGTTCATAGGACTTGCCGTTCTTGCGGCCGGATGCTCCCTCTTCGGACCCCAAGACGGCAGCATCAGGATACAACTGGTCGGGGCAGCAGAACATAACGGGGAATGGTTCACGTATGTTCTCTATGCGGCAGACAGCTCTCCAAAGCTTGTCGGTTATACACAGGCAGATTCAGGCAGTACGGCAATTGCTTCAGGAAGAGCAGATATATCCCTGGCCGGCGGCAGAGAATTTACCGGCGGCACTGAATTCACCATTTCCGCCTTTATTGACCTTCCTCCCAGTGGCGGGACTCCCATGGGCGGAGTTGATTATGAATTAAAACCGGAATACCACGGCACCGTGGATGGGGATACGGTTGTCCAACTGGTCTATCCTGCCAATTTTTTCCTCTCAACATCAGGAAATGCCCAAATCAGTCTTTATAAACAGACTGACTATCTCAAGCCAGTGTACAGCAGTGAAAACCTTGGTACCGCTTATATTCATTTCCCGTTATCATATGAATTCATCATAAGAAACGATGGCAATGCACTTCTGGAGCTGACTGGCTCACCCCCGGTGGGCTTCAGCGGAAGCTCATCTGATTTTTTTACCATAATGATACCGCCGGCTGCAGCGAACCTTCTTCCGGGTGAAGAAACTGAATTTCACGTACGGATTACTCCGGATACTCCAGGCAATCGCACTGCCGTCATGACAATCCCCTACCAGGGCACCGAGCTTTCAGCCTTCATAACAACCCTCTCCGTTCTGGTTTCCGAACCTGCAGCAGCACTTCCCCGAACAGGACAGTCGATTCCTGTCGCAGATGGGGATGACGGAACGGTCCAGGCCGGAGTGCCCTGGCCGGTTTCCCGCTTTACCGACAACAGCGACGGAACAGTTACAGACAATCTCACCGGACTGATGTGGCAGGGAGAACCTTACTATTCAATTTATGCTCCGGCAGGATTGGAGTGGGGGGCCTCAATCCAGTATGCCGAAAACCTGATACTGGGCGGGTATGATGACTGGCGCCTGCCGAATGTGAACGAACTCACCAGCCTGGTTCACCATGGAGTCTCCGATACCGCTGACTGGCTGAATGGAATTGACGGATTCAGCAGAGTACGCGGAGATGCCTACTGGAGTTCAACGCGAAACTATACCGCAAACTACACGGCAATGGGCCATGCCGTAAATATGGATACTGGAGGACTTTGGCGACAGAATATCTCTTACTACGGATCGTTTGCATATGTGATAGCCGTCCGGGATGCCGCACCGGGGGTTATCGAACTGCCTAAGACAGGGAAAACCAGTTCAAGCCGGCCGGGAGATGACGGTGACCTGGAGAAGGGCTGCGCGTGGCCAGATCCGAGATTTCTGCAAAGTAACGGCATAGTGTATGATGCCCTCACCGGGCTGCAGTGGAAGCAGGACCCTTACCCGTCAAAGATAGCCTGGAATGATGCCTTGGCATATACCAATGACCTTGAGTATGCCGGGTATGATGACTGGCGCCTGCCGAACCGTCATGAGATGCGATCACTCGTTTCATATGGATCAGTGAATAATTCAGTGCGCCTTGCACAGGCATTCGATACTGCGGTTGAAGCTGAGGATTTCTGGTGGACAGCAACTACGTATGCTTCCGCATATGGGGATGGCAGTGCCTTTGTCATCTACCTGGACACCGGGACTTCCGATTACCTGGCAAAAACTCAATTGCACCGTTGCTGGGCTGTAAGAGGAGGTGCAGCGCAATCGGGTAATCCTGCACAATAACTCTGCCGGGTTATGCGAAATTTCGCATTTATCGCCAAACACCTGAAGCGGACCCGTCACAGATCATGAACTTCTGCAGGTGCCTTCAATAATTGGACTCTGCGCTATGGTTGCAGACATTTCATTATTACTGATTGACATCAGAGGATAAATTAGAATCCTTAACCATGCCAGCTGAATTTCAACATGAAAGCATACTGAATTTCAAAATGACTTCAATCTGAAAATTCCGCTGCGATATTCTCCAGTGAGGTGGAGAGGGGCATCCTAATGGATGATATTAGATGGAAACAGCGATTCAGCAATTACCAGAAAGCATTACTGCAATTGAAAGCCGCGGTTCAAATAACTGAAGAGCGTTCATTGAGTGACCTGGAAAAGCAGGGGCTCATCCAGGTATTTGAATATACGCATGAATTAAGCTGGAATGTACTGAGAGACTTCTTCCGGGATCAGGGCTTTCAGAACCTTCATGGTTCAAAAGATACTGTCCGCAAAGCGCTTTCAGAAGGACTTATTACTGATGGGCAAGTCTGGGATGGATATGATCCTGACTGCAATCGAACAAGCCATACCTACAATCATGAAGGTAGCTTGAAAATAACTCATAATATCTGCAAGGTATATTATGATCAATTTCTGAAACTGGAAGCTGCTTTGAGTGGGTAGAGTAAGTGCCCGAATTAATTTGACCCAAATACCCACATAATTTTACACTGAAAATCCTTCTGGATTTGCCAAAATCCCGCGGTAGTATCAACTTTCTCTATGCCCGTATAATTTTACCGAACGACAGTAGCACGGGCATACACGTCCTGATGCAGCAGCACAAGAAAACGGCAGCCCTCAGGCTGCCTTAAGCGCCCGGCGGGCGCTCAGAAGCGGTGGAAATTGATTTCTAAAGAAATTGGATTTCTAACGAAATCGAAGATTTCCCTCTCTTTTTGGGAAATCCAATTTCCACTCTCTTCATCTTATTGTGAGATTTTTCCGTAAACGAAGAACTGTCATGCCTATCCTTACCTTCATGAGTGCAAAGGAGGGTAGGATTGCATGGGTTGTCAGAGTTGCATAGGAGGCTATGATTGAAAAAAGAGGGCAGTAAAAGCGGCTGATGGAAACCCGGTTAAGTCCGGCTCACTTTACACATGTCGCACGAGTAGCCGGAAGGAAGCAAATAAGGTTTTGCAGGGTAAGGAGCTGCTGAGAGGGTCACGAAAACCTTAAGCCTGGCTCAAAACACACGTGTCCCACGAGTAGGAGGGGTTGGAATTTTGCACGGGACAAGGGCGAATAAATCATATCTTAAAACGTGCGTACACTCGATTATACACGGTAAACCAGCTGATCGAGTGTCAGCATCATAGGATCGGCCGCTACTCGTGTGACTCGTGTATATTGAGCCGACCTTAGCGATTTTTCAGGCTTGGATGCAGGTCACTATGAAGCAAGGACTTACTGAGTGCAAAATTTCTACTCGTGCGACATGTGTATAGTGAGGCTGCCTTAAGCGCCCGGCGGGCGCTCAGAAGCGGTGGAAATTGGATTTCTAAAGAAATTGGATTTCTAACGAAATCGAAGATTTCCCTCTCTTTTTGGGAAATCCGATTTCCTCCTTCTTTTTTGGGAAATCCGATTTCCTCCTTTGGGCCCAAGGCCAAAGGCGTCACAGAGCTGGGGGTAGAGATGGGGTTAGAATT
This sequence comes from Spirochaetales bacterium, assembly GCA_018399255.1. GTDB lineage: Bacteria > Spirochaetota > Spirochaetia > JABMQR01 > JABMQR01 > M55B182. The sequence goes on from JAGYPA010000036.1 coordinate 13,707, forward strand.
CCAACACCCAGACGCAAGGGTGACAGAGCTAAAAGCCTTTGAGCAGTCCAGGATGCAACTGATCATTGAGCAGGCGCAGCAGGCTTGCAGACTTAACCGCGAATGCGGGGGATGCCGATGACCAGGCGGTAGTACTATTTCCAGTACGTCCCATGCCGGCTGAATGTTCCTTCAGTTTTGCAGCAAGAGATCAAACTTCGACAAAAGCCTTGCAGTCAGGGTAGAGTGATGCAAAGCAGTAATTTTCTTTTGTGGTTCTTAAGCAAATTATCGTTTTATTTGGAGACCGGGTCAAAACTGTCTAAAGAATTATGCCCGGTCTCTTTTCTCCTTTCTTAATACTACCAAGAATTTTTTATACGGGCATTTCTCTCGCTTCGTTTGGGAATGAAACAATATACTGTAGACGTTATTCATTACGGAATCTCCTACCTGATTATCAAAGTGTATGACGAGCTGAAATTGATGGAGCAGAAGGGACTGTATGAGTTTAAGATTAATTTCAATGTCCTTAACAACAGGATAGGATGTATGAACCCTTCGAAATGAAAAGCGAGTTCCTGCTAATTTCAAAACAAATTGAAAACATCCTGGAAAGCGGCAAAAAGAACAAAGATAGTTTTGTTAGTTGATTCGATTACAGTGCCTTGCTGACAACTACGTTGACACAAACCTCTGCCTGAAAACCATGGCCGATACCTTTGGGTACTCTCCCGAATATCTCGGTAAAACTTTCAAAAGGGTGCAGCTAATCTCATTTGCTGACTACATAAAAGAATACCGTCTTAAAATTGCCGAAAAACTGCTAATCACCACAAATTTACTCATATCTATATCTCTTTATAGAATCGGCTGGATAAAATGAAAAATACTTTTATACGGTTTTTAAGAAAAATATGGTTTATCGCCAAGAAATTACAGACCTGCGCATAGGCAATAACGACAGCTTGCCTTTTCACCCAACACCTCCCGGACGAACCCTTTTTTACCGCCATAAACAACAGCCTTGGCTTGTTCAACGTTCCCAACGTTCACCCGTTCCCAACGTTCACCCGTTCCCAACTTTTCAACCAGAGTTCCCAACACGTAATCTATGGACAACCCTCAGAGGATAAATTACAATCTTTAACCATGCCAGCGGAATTTCAAAATGATTTCATTCTGAATCAAAATGATTTCATTCTGAATTTTCCGCTGCGATATTCTCTAGGAGCAGCGATTCAGTAATGTGGAGAGGGGTATCCCAATGGATGATATTAGGTGGAAACAGCGATTCAGTAATTACCAGAAGGCATTACTGCAATTGAAAGCGGCGGTTCAATTAACTGAAGAGCGTTCATTGAGTGACCTGGAAAAGCAGGGGCTCATCCAGGGATTTGAATATACGCATGAATTAAGCTGGAATGTACTGAGAGACTTCTTCCGGGATCAGGGCTTTCAGAACCTTCATGGATCAAAAGATACTGTCCGGAAAGCATTTTCAGAAGGACTTATTACTGATGGGCAAGTTCTGATGGATATGATCCTGATCACAATCGAACAAGCCATACCTATAATCATGAGGTAGCCGAAGAAATAACTCATAATATCTGCAAAGTTTATTGTGACCAATTTCGAAACTGGAAGCTGCTTTACAGGAGCTGATCGATGCGAATAATCAGGAACTGCTGGAGCATATTGAGCGCGTTTGTCTCATTATTTATCGGAAAGCTATGGAGAATCTGTAGTTCAATACCATCGCTCCTGATGGTCTCGATTATTTCCGCTGCAGAATCATACTCACTTTCGTACCAGATCCTTTACGGAAACGGTTTTGTATGAACTGTATTCCTTGTCCAGTACACTCCTGATGTGCAATGACATTAGCTGTGTAGCCTGACATAAACAGGGTCTGCAGCTTTGGGACAGTTTCTTCAGCTGCTTTGATATTCCCGACCGTTCATATCCGGCATAACCACATCAGTCAAAAAGCAAGGCAATTTCTTCCCGATGCGTCTCGGCTAACCTGATTGCCTTGCCAGGGTTTCTGTAGAGCACATGATATCCAAGACGTTCGAGCACAGACTGCACCATCTCCCCGTATGGCCTTCTCATCCTCAACAAGCAAGATGGTCTGCCCCTGCCCTTCAGAACTTCCCGGTACGGCCAGCTCTGCCGGGAAGCTTCTTCTGCATATTCGGGAAAGTAGATTTAATGGTGGTGCCTTTCCTGATTTCACTGTATACATTGATAAATCCATTATCTCTGCTGGACGATACCGTATACCGTTGACATGCCCAGACCGGTTCCCTCTGTCCCTTCAGAGAGAAAACGGTTCAAAATTTTCCTGCGGTATCCCGATCCATGCCGCGCCGTTATCGCTGACCGCCAGCAGCACAAATTTCCCGGTTTAAACCCGTGCAGCTGCAGTAATACCTCATCAAATTCAACTGCTGCCGTCTCAATAGTTATTTTTCCGTAGCAGTATTAACGGCATCCCGCATTAATGCAGAGATTTGTATCACTGGTCAAGCTGAGGGATCTAGTAAAGGATAGTCCCGACTGAGCATTACAGGCATCCAGGCAAGAACAATATCTTCTCCAATCAACTTTCTTACCAGGTCTAGAGTCTGTTCAATTATGTTTCATCACCGCAAGAACTTTCGGAGCTATGGTTTGTTTGCGGGAAAAAAGCAAGCAGCTGTCGGGTAAGCTCTGCTGAGCGGTTAGCTGCTTTCAAAATCTCTCCTCCGACATCACGATATACCGGATCTGCTGTATCTACCCTTCCAAGAATCAATTCAGCATACCCCATTATAACACCTCAGCATATTATTGAAATCATGCGCCACCTCGCCGGCCAGTCGACCCACCGAATCCATTTTCCGGGACTGACTGAGCTGCTCCTGGAGCTTCTCGTTCTCTTCTTCGGCTTGTTTCTGTTCAGTGATGTCCCTGAATTCAACCACGCGAACCATCTTGCCTTTGTAGGGGATGTTTCTCGCTTCAAGGCGCACAGGATATTCATCCCCGTTCTTGCGCAGTCCCAAGACTTCATAGGGTTTCTCATAGCCGGAGTGTATATTGTTCATGACTGTTTCGCGAAATTTTTCAGCAATCAACTCTAGCTCGTCCATCCCGATCAGCTCATCGTGGCTGAACCCGGTAATCTCGGTGAGTCCCTGGTTACATTCCAGGATAACGCCTTTGTCGTGGATTGTGATGCCGCCGAATGAGGCATTATGGAGAGCCTTGAAGCGGGCTTCGCTTTCGCGCAGCGCCTGTTCAGTCTGCTTCTGCTGGGTGATATTTGCGTTGACGCCGTACCAGGTGATGCTGCCGTCGGGCAGTTTTTCCGGATTTGAACGGGAGAAAATCCATTGAACAGGTCTGCCGGGAATCAGCACGCGAAATTCGCAGGTAAAAAAGGTCAGATGTTCAGCGGAATATTCGATATCCTCAATAACCCGGTCGGCATCATCAGGATGCAGCACACGTGCTATAGCATCAAAATTATCTGCAACATCTTCCGGCCGGCAGCCGAAAATATTTTTTATTCCTTCCGAAGCTATGGGAACAAAATAGGTCCCATCCGGTCTGCGGGTAAATTGATACATAAGATCAGGAAGATTGGTAGAGAGTTTTCTGAACTGAATATCCTTTTCCCGCATGTTATCTTCTGCTTTCTGCTTTTTTACGAACGTGGTGACCTGCTGAATAAATGCCTCGATCAGTTTGGTGTTGATCGGTTCAGTTTTCCCCAGGGTGATAATCGTAACATTGCCCATGATGTGCTCGTCCTCCTGAAAGGCAATGCAGTACATTTTTTCGACAGAGAACAGCTTTTTTACAGCACTGCCGACAGCTGCCGGCAGTTTGTTATTAAAAAGGCCGGGAAAATCAAAGGCAAGCTCTTCTACCTTGCCGCTGGTGATCTGCTGATAATATTTTGTAGAGATATCGCCTTCCATGCTGCTGACGTCAAATCCGAAAAGTCTGGAAAGGTCCGCTGTTTTTTTGCCGATCCCTTCTATCTGCTGCATTTTCCAGCGGTTTTCACGTTGATTATACTCCACCAGGGCAACTATCGCATTGGCTTCAAACAGCCTGTACAGCTTCCGGACGGTGTATGCATAGATTTCCTGAAGGGAAGCAAGCTCAACCAGTTCGAATGCAGTTTCTGCCAGGAATACGCTGTGCTCCTTGCTCTTGCACAGCGCCTGCTCAGCCTTTTTACGGTCGGTGATGTCGACAACACTGCCCAGAAAATAGGCGGGTTTCCCTTTTGCATCACGAATGAGATTGGCATCCAACAGGCCGTAGATTTTGTTCCCATTTTTATGGATAAAGGGTTTTTCCATACGGTAATGATCGATTTTACCTTCAGCCAGCAGCTGCTGTTTCTTAAAATTCTCTGTAATGACCTCAGGATCGGTTATATCCTTGAGATGCTTCCCTATCAACTCCTTCTCGGTATAGCCAAGCATTGCGCAATAGGCTTGATTGGCAGTTTCAATAGTGAAATCCAGCGAAACCCGGGCGACCCCTGCGGACATGGAATCGTATATGCCGCGGAACCGTGCTTCACTTTCTTCCAGAGCTTTCCTGTTTGCGCGTTCTTTGGACTGATCACGGAACACGAGCACCACGCCGGTAGTCTCTCCGAAACGGTTGCGAATAGGTGCACCGCTGTCGGCAATCGGAATTTCCCTTCCATCCTTGGCTATCAGCAGTGTATGGTTGGCAAGTCCAACTATGTGCCCGCTTTTCAGTACGTTGGAGACCGGACTTTCGACCGGCTGCCGGGTTTGTTCATTGATGATACAGAAGACGGTTTCCAGCGGCTGACCTGTCGCCTCCCGGCTGCTCCATCCAGTCAGCGATTCCGCGACCGGATTCATCGAGACGACGCGGCCATTTATATCGGTGGAGATTACCGCATCACCTATGGAGTAAAGTGTGGTGTGCAGGGTCTCTTCGTTTTTCCGCTGTACCTCTTCGGCCTGTTTAGTCTCGATCATGGATCCGATGAGCCGAGCTGATGCATGCAGCCGTTTTTTTGCCAGCTCAATGATGAACAGGGGGCGGGAATTGTAAGATCTGGCCTTGCAAACCAGGTCATCGAAATCAAGCTGATAGGCCTCAGAGAGCTTTCTCAGTTTTTCCGGAGCTTCAGGCGGATCACCGTACCCGAAATTGATGGCCCCCACAACTTTACCATAGGCCAGAATCGGAACCGCATACATTCTGATACCGCCGCTGCACGCAATATCCACTGGTGCACCCTCTGCAATGGCCCGTCGTGAGCAATCCGTCCAGCAGGATTCATGGCACAGCCATCGACCGGAACCTAACGCTTCAGCGTTATCTGAAGTATCGCAAAGATTACGCGAGGCGCGGTCCATCATCCGGCACCATCCCGATGAAAAAATCCCATAAGCATAATCGCCGTTCAACTCGTAAATGGCGGAGGAGGTTCCGAGCAGTTCCAGGTATTCATCAGCAAATTTTTCCAGACGTTCGCGTCCGATGGATTTCAGTATCAATCCGTCACGATTCAATTCAGTCAGATCGCCATAACCCTGGTCATGATTTTCTTCCTGTATTTCCCTGTGCGAAACAGGCATTCCGGACAGCATCCATTCAAGCTGTCTATGTTTGTCATTGGACTTTTTATGCTTCGTAATATCTACATTACATCCCTGATAAGCCGCGACCTTCCCATTCTCATCCCGTACCGCATACACATTCAGCCCCCCCCAGAACTCGGTCCCGTCACGGCGCCGAAACCGGCATTCATGCTTGAAGACCTCACCATGCTCTTCCAGCAGGCGCATAAGTTCCTCCCTCTCAGCGGGATCAGCATACAGTTGCGCAGCAATATCCATAACTGATGTTACCAGTTTTTCCCGGCTCTCGTACCCGAACATCTTGGCCAATGCGGCATTTGCTGAGATGAAGCGCCCCCCAGGTGTGGTGGTAAAGATGCCTATGGGTGCGCTATCAAAGATGTCCTGCTTATATCCTTCCGGCATAAACGACTCCTTACGGGTACAAACCTCGTGGGTGCAAGTCTCGTAGGTGCAAGCCTTCAAATGATATCAGGGTAAAATCGGTGAAACATCAGTGCAGCATCCGTGTACTGCGGCGGACGATCACTTCAGGGTCCTGACAACTTTTTGCATCAACTTGTGAGGAAATTTCAAAATGTTTACAATTTGAAATTGTCTCTTGCATCTTTGAAATTGTATCCTAACTTCTGGAAAATCACAAACTATTAACCGCTTTTCAGGTGCAGAAAGGTTTTCTCCGACCATTTTTGTATGATCTCTGACAAAATGAAAGGTATCAATACCCCAGGTCAAGAACTTGACCCGGGTTAGCGAAGCTTACCCCGGGTTAGCTCCGCTAACCCCACTATCCCGGCACGGCCAATTCTGCGAATTGGCTTTTAACGGTCGGCTGACCAGAATCCGACACTGAAATTTCTACTCGTACGACTTGTGTAAGGTGAGCCTGACTGAATGGGACTGCAATGCCAGACCCCGGGAAACATACGCCTCAATATTTTTCCGGGAAGCAAGATACACGGGAACTTGTATGATCATCTTTTCCCCAACAGATATATACTCCAATGGAGCAGCAGAAACCAACAAGCCGATTGTTTGATGGGTAAGCTCCAGATAGTGCAGAATGTTTTTGTAATGCTTTTTTTTCACCTGCAGAGCCGCCTTGCACTCAATCGGCAGACTTAATCCAAACTGGGTAAGCTTTAGAACAAAATCAACTTCAATGGGGGATCCGGCATCCTTTTTCCAGGTACCAATCTGCAGAGAAGCTGATTGGCCTGAAAGCAGTTGGATAAGAACTGCATTCTCAATAAGTCCTCCCAGACTGGCCCTCAGGAGGGGATCTACCGTCTTCAGTAAAGAAATGGGTGGGGCTGCAAATGCCCGTCGCTGCTGGACCACTCCGCAATCGTGCAGGTACCGCTTGGGAAGAAAATTACCGCCCTTCCCCGGGGGAATTGCCTGTGTTTCAACCTCATAGGCTATATGCCATTGAGCAAGCGCACTAGTTATCTGCTTGGCATGGTATTTTGAGGTATCAAAATGGGAGAATTTTGAAGGACTTCCGATGTTGTTCGCTATTCCCGCAACTGCGTCTCTGAACAGTTCCGGCTGATATGCTTCCTTCCGCTCAAAATCCTCCTCCAGGGAGTAGAGTATTTCATTGATCACTTCCAGCCAGTTCCCCCCCACCTTGAACATCCTGACTGCCTCGGGGTATCCGCCCACATTCAGGTAGTCATTGAACCAAGAAAGCAGAAGCTCATGTCTAGAAGGTGAAACGGTATTCGGTGCAGAGCGGGTAAAGTCTGCCAACTCCTGACCATGGACATATTGAATGAATTCGCTGAAACTGAAGCCATAGAGACAGATACTGCGGTATCTGCCCACAGGTATTCTCATATCTTTCGAGAAAAACCGATTCATGGAAGACCCGGAAAGCACTACCTGGACCTCAGGCCAGTCTTCCTTGAAACTTTTCACATAGCGGGCCAACCGTTTTGATTCCGCAGGCTTACAATCAAATAGCAAAACAACCAGCTCACATATGCGCTGTCAGACATAAGATCTAGAAATCATAAAATCTTCGGTACGATCAATCAGTCTTTGCAGTTTCTCCTCTTTCTCAAGGATGCCGGCAAAGAGCTGTCGATTCTCCTGCTTCACCAAGCGCCCAAGCACCTCATTCAGGAAGTAAGACTTACCCACCTGTCTTGCCCCTTCCACAATAACAACGGTGTCACGGTCCTGGGTGAGGATTGAAATAAATGAAAGGTATCAATACCCCAGGGCAAGCGACACCTACGATGGCGGCATTAAAGTCACTTGGACCCGGCACTTTGAGCCTCCGTTCGCCAAAGGGGCGGGAATGTCTCCAACCTTGCGATCCCGGCACTCGCTCGGCAATGGAACCATCAGATGGTTCCGCTCCTCTCAAGCACCTAGTTGGAATGAAGATTCCAGTTCCCCTTTTCACCTTGGCCAACCTCTCAACAACTCCACCTTCATCACGAGCACATCCTTTATGGGTCACTGCTGGAAAGATCGAAATCCATCAACTCTATTTCATATATTTGCATGTTTTTGTAAAATGGTTTTATGTTTTAGTATAAATTCAGCAAATAACGAGCCGAATATCAAAATGATTTCCGTTTTTTGAAATATCCGCTCTCACTAAAACTCTTTTCTCAAGCAGACGGGGCAGAGGAATAATTCAGTGCCGGTAAATGACTACGGGGTAAAATCGACTACGGTGGGGCGCTCTGGCACACGTACAGAAAACTGCCCGCAAGCACCCTGCCGGTGCATTGGAAAAAGCTTCCGATACAGTATAGTTGACAGCATCAGGCTAAAACAGGCATCATTCACAAAGCAGGCAGAAGCAAACACAGAAAAAAACAGGGCAGACCATGAAACAGGTAACCGTCGTATCTCTGGGAGGATCGATCGCACCGGACAAAGTAGACCATCAGCTCATAGCCGATTTCGGAAGATTGTCATGGGTACACACGAAGGCTGACAGCCGCCGCAAGCTGGTGATCGTAACCGGGGGGCGGAGCTCAGCCCGCATCTACCAGGAAGCCTACCGGGCTATAGTCGAGAATGCGGATTCCGATCAGCTCGACTGGATCGGCGTTGCCGCTACCCACCTGAACGGACAGCTGGTAGAGCCGTCTTCTCCAGGCGTCTGCCCCGATCCGCTGGTTATCGACCCGACGGCAGAAATTGAATTTTCGGACAGGTACTGGCAGCCGCCGGCTGGAAACAGGGATTCGCACCACTCGACAACGTTGGTAGTCCTTGCCGAACGCTTAGACAGACGTATGGTGATCTATCAAACATAGAAAGTCTACACAGCCGACCCCAAAAAGATCCCGACGCGAAACCCCTGGACCATATCGGCTGGAAAGCTTTCGGGCAATGGTGGGCGACACATGGACCCCGGGGGCCAATCTCCCGTTCGATCCCTTAGCCGCCAAAGCGGGCTGCCGAACTGGGACTGCAAGATAATAGCTGCAGAAAGGCCGCAACCTGGAAAATTTCGCAGCATCCTGAACCGTAGAAGCATTTGAAGGGACAACCATCGGCCCGGAGTGGGCAAGCACTCAGTCTCCAGAAAGCCGGGCGATCGGGCTGAACCGCCATGACCCAACCAGCCTGGCAGACCTACCGGACAAAACCACTCACGCCAGGTACCATACAGATCCGAAAACGACTCGGGAAACGGATTAATACGGGAAAGAATCCGGAATCCAGCTGCTCTCTCCGCACCTGCTCAAGCTCCTGGATAAACCCGTCATCGATACCTAACCGATCGACATATCGGTAAACCGATAATCCCTCCGCGAAATGGACGCAGATCCACATCTCGACCCGCGACATCCGCCCAGGCGCATCAGACCCGCACCGACATCACTGCCGGAGCGCATCCGGACCATGAAGACCGTTAACCCGCACATCAACAAACTGCACCATAAGCGACAGAATCGCCTATCTCCCAGGCATCACTGAACCACCGCAGCACCGCCTCGGCAGCAGCCGCCTCACCCCATAACAGACCGCCTGCTAACCACACCCGCTGAGCAGCTCACCCTCCACGCCCCGGAAGCCTGGACGCCAGTGCCATACGCAGCAGCGCCATGACGCAGCCGACGGATACGCCGAAAAACCCGGAACCAGCGACTGCCGGCCGGCTCCGGCATCTTCAAAATCCGCGAAATATCGACAACCGGAAGCACCGCATCCAGCCCCGGCCCCCGACTCCAAACGACGACGTATTCGACCTGGAATCCCCAGACCCTGTTCATGACCATTTCAACCACGATAGACAGTACAAAGTGAGTTCCATTATCAGTTGATATTGCGCCCGACTTTTCCAGCTGTTTGCGAGTTTCCGCAAATTCTTCCACATCGACCTTATTACGACCCATACCGGCATGACTTATCTGATAATTCTGACAGAACCTGGCAGGCGGCCACAACCGGTAAGAAAACCGTACCCGACCCGGTAAACCTGTCGGATACCACACTTATCGGCGGCTCCTCACCGCGATGAATACCCACATAAGGCAATCCGCATAGTCGACGACTCACCGCAGAACCCGATTTCCCCCGCGAAGTCCGATCACCCGCAGCCGCGGGGACAAGAACCTGCAGTCAGTATAGAGATGCATATACCTGTTCATATATTGAAGGAAGCCAGGAGCTCCTTTGCTCCCCCTGAAAAACGTTCCCTTCAAGCTTGCCAGCCTCCAAGCACATCAGCTTCAAACACCAGCCTATACACCGGTTTGCTCTTATGAATTCGTTTTCGATTCTCTCATAGGAATAGTTTTATCTACGAGAAGTCTGTCGAATTTAAGATTTTGAAGCGAAAAGGACAAGATTGCAGGCAGAAATTCAGGTTGATGGAGCCTGATAATTGCATTATCAGGCGATGGTAATTCGTTAAGCTCGACTGATTTTACCCATGTACCACGAGTAGGAGGGGTCGGAATTTTGCAAGGGTCGCCAACCGACAAAACGTATATTATAACGAGCAAACGCATACCCAGAAAGGGCAAATAGGCTGATCGAGTGCCGGCACCAGGGGGGCAGCTGTAAGTGCCCGAATTATTTCAACCCAAATACCCACATTATTTTGAACCCATAATCCTTCTAAATTTGTAAAAATCCCGCGGTATTATCAACTTTCTCTGTGCCCGAATAATTTTACCAAACGATAAGAGCGCGGGTATACACCTCCTGATGCAGCAGCACAAGAAAACGGCAGCCGTCAGGCTGACTTAAGCGCCCGGCGGGCGCTCAGTCCAGTTAGTCCAGCTCTGTACTCCCACGCCATCGCACGAAGTGACGGCCGGAAGGAAGGAAGCAAATAAGGTTTTGCAGGGTGGAGCTGCTGAGAGGTCACGAAAACCTTAAGCCTGGCTCAAAACACACGTGTCCCACGAGTAGGAGGGGGCGGAATTTTGCGAAGGGACAGGGGCGAATAAACTATATCTTAGAACGTGCGAACACGTTTATACACGGTAAACCAACTGATCGAGGAGGCATCGCGGGATCGGCCGCTGCTCGTGTGACACGTGTATATTGAGCCGACCTTAGCGATTTTTCAGGCCTGGAGGCAGGTCCCTATGAAGTAAGAACACTGACTGTAAAATTTCTACTCGTGTGATATGTGTACAGTGAGGCTGCCTTAAGCGCCCAGCGGGCGCTCAGAAGCGGTGGAAATTGGATTTCTAACGAAATTGGATTTCCCGTGGAAATCGTAGATTTCCATCGGAAATCCGATTTCCATCGGAAATCCAATTTCCTCCCTATTTCTTGGAATTCAATGAGAGAGCCATTAGCTTTTCGGGGTACTTAAAGATACTGCTTCCAAGATACTGCTTCCAAGCACCCGGCTTCATAGAATCTGCTTCAAAGCAAAAACTTCCCACAACCACAAACAGCGCAGCGTTATCATCGGTCCTTCACCGATATTTCATCGGTCCTTCACCGATATTTCATCGGTCCTTCACCGACCATTCCGCAAGGCCAGCAGCGCCGCAGCGATAACCTCCTCCCCCAGGCGCCGACGGAAGCGCCCCATCATCGACCGGTCGAAAGGCGGCTCATCCTGATAGGCATCCAACCCGATAAAATACTGCATATAGGGATTCTCGGCAATCAGCTCCACCACCTCCCGGTCACTCACCCCCAGCAGCTCCTTAATAACAACCGCTCCGAGAGCCATGCGGAAAGGCTTGGCCGGAGCCCCCTTCCCCGGAGAGAAATTCTTCCGGTAGACATCTTCCAGATCATCCCAGGGAATGAGCCGGCTCATGACCGCCCACCGGTTATCCTGACGGATATACCCGCTGAAAGGAATATAGAACTCTTCAAAACCGAGCTGCCGGGCCTGCTTCCGGTACATACAGCCACCTCCAGATCATCCGCCGCAGCCCGCGCTCAGTCGAGGAAGCAGCGTTCCGGTGTCAGGCTCCATGCAGGTAAAAACAGAAGATCACGATTCAACTGCGGCCGCGGTACGGCGCTTTTCCACAGTATATCACAAGATTGCGGAAATCGGGCAGCGGCAAACGCCGCAATCCTTGCAGCGCGGCAAAATATGGTACTGCGCGCGCCGCAAATTATTCCCAGAAAAAATCCTTGACTTCCAAAACGTTTCGGGTTTAAAATAACCCCATTCAAATCGTTTTGGAAATAACAAAAGGAGAAGTATTATGAAACGAAAAATTTTGACAATGCTGGTTCTGACGCTCTTTGCCCTCTCATCCGCCGGCCTTCTGGCCCAGGGACAGGAAGAAGCGGCAGCAGCGGCAAAACCGGTCGCCATCGAATTCTGGACCACAGAAACCCAGTCGGACCGTATGGCAACCATCCAGGTGCTCATCGACACCTTCACCGCCCTGAACCCGGATATCACCATCAACCTGATCCCGGTCGACGAAAACGCTCTGGCAACCCAGACGCAGACGGCAGCGGCAGCCGGCACCCTTCCCGCCCTCTTCGAAGGCCCGGCCGAGACCGCCGTCTCCTTCGGCACCCAGGGAGTTCTGGACATCCAGGCAACCAGGGCCGTCGTGGACAAAATCGGCAAGGACCGATTTTACTCAGGCCCGCTGAAAGTACTGGAAACCACCGACAAGAGCAGCTATTATGCCCTTCCTTACCACGGCTGGATTCAGGGAATCTGGTATCGGGCAGACTGGTTCGAAGAAGCCGGCCTCAATCCCCCGAACACCTGGGAAGACACCCTCAAAGCGGCTGAATACTTCTACCAGCCCGACAAAAACCAGTACGGAATCCTGGTAGGAACCCTGCCGGAAGCCTATGCCGAACAGTGCTTCACCCCCATTGCCATGTCCAACGGCGCAGCGCTCTTCGACGCCGACAAAAACCTGGTCTTCAACTCTCCCGAGATGAAGGAAGCGGTAGAATTCTATGCCGAACTGGCCAAATTCAATCCTCCGGGACCGCAGACCTGGCGGGCACGAGACTACTACCTGCAGGGCAAGATGGCCATGTTCTTCTACTCCACCTACATCATGGACGACCTGGCCATGCTGGAAGCAGCGGCAGGCTCACTGACCGGCGACAATTTCGGTGACCTCTCCGGAGCGGATTTCGATCCGGAACTGGTAAAGAACACCCGTATCGCCCCCATCATGACCAACGAGTCTCCAGCCGGCTACGGAACCGTTGTCGCCCTCGGATTCTTCCAGCAGGACGACCCGGCAAAAACCGCCGCCGCCCGCAAGTTCATCGAATACCTCTACACCCCGAACGCCTATATAACCTTTCTTCATATGGCCCCGGGCGGCATGAATCCGATGCTCAAGGAAATCGCCTCCAACCCGCGCTTCCAGAACGACCCCATGGGACTGTTCAAAAGCTACGGACCGGAAAAGATGGCGGAAATCATCGACGGGCTTGAAAACGTCGAGACTTTCAGTATTGTAGAAGGAGTCCGCATCGAGGAAGCCAGCGAAATAACCGCCAAACAGATTATTCCGCAGATGCTCTACAAAATAACCCAGGAAGGAATGAGCGTTGATGCCGGCATGCGCTGGGCAGAAGCAGAAATGCGCAAGCTTATCGACTAGGAGTCTGTCGGAGTTAGGATAACTCCTACAGGTTCCTGGTTCCGCAGTACTGTACTATAAGTCAGAGACCCTGCCGGGCCGATAGACCAATCGGCCCGGCACATCTTTCAGGAAGGATTTTTTTATGCATGCGCAGATCAAGAATACCGGAAAGCTGCCGCCAGGCGGCTCCGCGACAGCCCTGACTGACGGTCGGACCAGAGCCCAGCGTGAGGAACTCCTCGGGTGGGCCCTGGTACTGCCTTCGGTCGCAATAATTCTCGCCCTGATCCTCTATCCGGTTCTCTACAATATCTACCTCAGCTTCTACCAGGTAAATCTCTCCGGAGCCAGCCGGTTTGTCGGCTTCCTGAACCACCGGGAAGTACTGGGCGACAGAGAGTTCTGGAACGCCCTGCTGACCACTATCATCTATGTGGCATTTTCCACGGTCGGGGCGACCCTGCTGGGACTCGGCACCGCCCTGGTAATGAATGAAAAATTTCCGCTGCGGGGACTGGTCCGCAGTCTCATCCTCCTCCCCTATGTGGCGCCGGTTATCTCGGTAGTATTTTCCTGGCAGTTCTTCTTTGATCCGGTCAACGGCATTTTCATGGACATTTTTTATGATAAGCTGGGATGGTTTTCCCAGCGTATCAATCTTATCGGATCTCCGGCAACAGCCGTCTGGGTAGCCATTATCTTCAGTATCTGGAAAAATTTCCCCTTTGCCTATCTCATGATCCTCTCCCGGCTGCAGGCCATCGATCAGAATCTCTACGAAGCGGCCGAAATAGACGGAGCCGCCGGGCGGCACAAGTTTCTCTATATCACCCTGCCGGAGGTCTACTTTGTCGTCAATGCCATCATCCTGCTCCGGGTTATCTGGAACTTCAACAAATTCGAGGAGGTCTACCTGCTCACCAGCAACGTAAAGGTACTCTCCGTCTATACCTACCTGAAAGCCTTCACCGGAGCCATGGACCTTGGCCAGGGAGCAACCCTTGCCGTACTCCAGTTCATTCTTCTCATCGGGTTCATCCTGTTTTATGTCAAGAGGGTAATAAAATGGTAACTGGAAAAAGACCGTTGCGTAAAATCGGATTCGCCCTGCTGGTGCTCTCTATTGTCCTGTTCTGCATCTTCCCGTTTGTCCAGATGCTTTCGCTCTCTCTCAAATATCAATGGGACTGGGGAAATCCTTCCCTTATCCCTTCCAGGCTCAACTTCGATGCCTACAAGGAGCTGCTCAATATCGGGCAGAGTCTCAAGAATGTGCCGGAATCGATAATAAACCTGCTCGATGAGTCCCCCGACCTCACCCCGGCCCAACGATCGGCGATTCTGGCTAAATACCAGGATACCGGCGATGTTTTCCCGTTTCTGAAGTACTTCGGCAACTCACTGGTGCTCTCGCTCTCGGCCGCCCTCTTTTCGGTAATTCTTGCCGTATTCGGCGCCTACTCGTTCAGCCGGCTCCGCTACCGGGGACGGGCGGTTGTCCAGCGGGGCGTGCTCATGGTCTACATGTTCGGCGGCATTCTCCTGCTCATCCCCCTCTACAAAGTATTTGTCTCCATCGGCCTGCTGAGCACCCCGACCGGCACGTTTATCGGGCTCCTGGTTATCTACATGGTCCAGACGCTGCCCGTATCGCTCTATATGCTCGGCAACTATTTCCGGACAATCCCCTTTTCCATCGAAGAAGCGGCCATGATCGAAGGGGCAAGCCGGTTCGGGACCATCTGGCGCATCATCATCCCCCTCTCGATATCAGCCATAGCAACCGTCTATATCTACTCGTTCATGATCGCCTGGAACGAATACCTGTTCGCCTCCGTTTTCCTGAAAAGCTATAAAGACCTGTATACGCTTCCTATCGGTCTGAAAACGCTGTTTGTCTCAAAAAATGCTATCTGGGACCGTATTATGGCGGCTTCCATGCTCACAGCCCTGCCGGTTATGGCCCTCTTCATGACTATCCAGAAAAACCTGACCGGGGGAATGGCTGCCGGCGGAGTAAAGGAATGAACGCATTGCATGTCGGCATAATCCACTACAAAACCGGGGGAACTGACGGAGTATCGCTCGAAATCGATAAATGGCGATCGGTTATGGAACAGGCCGGCTGTACGATATTCTACTGCAGCGGAGACCACGGAGGCGTCCCGGACCAATCGGTAACCGTAATCCCGGAACTCAATTTCCACAACCCCGGGGCGGCGCGCTTGAACACCGGAACCTTTTCCACCCTGGAACCGTACCGCAGACTGACAGGTCACGGGGCAAAAGCGGATGCAGAGCTGGCTGATGCTGACGCGCAGGCTGATGCTGACGCGCAGGCTGATGCCGACACGCAGGCTGATGCTGACGCGCAGGCTGATGCCGACACGCAGGCTGATGCCGACGCAGGCTGATGCTGACGCAGGCTGATGCCGACACACGCAGGCTGATGCCGACACCAGGAAACCGCTATTCCCGCGATCTGGCCCATCAAACGGCAATCCTGAAACGAAACTTCTAGCCTGGATCGACACCTGCCGAATCAGGTACTGGTAATCCAGAATATCTGGTCGGTCGCCCTGCACCCTGCCACGCACCCTCGCGGTCGAGCAGGCAATGAGGAACGTGGAATGCAGGTGCTTGCCCAGCATCACGACTTCTACTGGGAACGGGTGGACGGCATAGCGCTTACCTGCAGTGCGGCGGCGGAACTTTGCCGATACCTGCCTGCCTCCTCATAACCGGGCTTACCGGCATGTGGTAATAAACTCCCTGGCCAAAGAAACCCTTGCCCGAAGAAAGGCATCGATGCGGAAATTATCCCCAATGTATTTGATTTCTCCGGACCGGCATGGTCCATAGACACCTATAACTGCGACCTGCGGAGCGTATCGGTCTGGCTCCCCGGGATCTCATGATCCTTCAGGCCCGGATTATCGAGAAAGGCCATCGAACTGGCGATTGACTTCACCCGCTTGCCCTCTCGGCCGAACGCCACGCCCTGAACGGCATGCGCCTGAAAAACGGAGGAACCTTCACCGAACAGAGCCGGATAGTCCTGGTCCTGCCGGCTCAGCAGGGGATGATGCCACCGGAACCTATCTCGCAGCTGCAGAATCATGCACTGAGCCGGCGTTGACATGATCCATATTTAGACCAGGTTGCCGCCGAGCGCGGTCAGGTTCCCGACGGAAACCGGCTGGGAACCTGTACTCGCTCTGGGATACCTACGTACACGCTAATATCATCACCTATCCCTCCTACTGGGAGGGCTGGGGAAACCAGCTGCTCGAGGCGATAAAAGCGCGACTGCCGGTTGTGCTGTTTGAGTACCCGGTGTATACCCGGGATATCAAACCCTTCGGATTCGAGATGATATCCCTCGGATCATCAATCGTATCCCGGAGCAGGGAGGATCTGGTCCAGATACCTGCGGCAGCAATCGAGGCCGCCGTCCGGCAGGCAGTCAATATTCTGACAAATCCGGAAAAATGTGAGAAAATAGTCAATGCAAATTATCAGGCAGCCCGGGAGAACTTCTCCATGGAGGCTCTGCTGCGGTATCTTACTCCCCTGATCAACAGATGGAGCTGATGTTATGGTTACTTTGAAAGATATTGCCGAGCGGGTAAACCGTTCCGTTACCACCGTCTCCCGAGCCCTCTCCGGCTACAGCGATGTCAGTCCCGAGACCATATCAGTCGTACGGGAAACCGCCGAAGAAATGGGGTATGTCCCCAACACCCTTGCCCAGCGACTCCAGAAGCGCTCTACGGATACCATCGGGATAGTGCTTCCCGTATCATCGCAGGGCTATGCAGAACCCTTCTTCAGCGAGTTCCTGGCCGGGATCGGGGAGACCGCATCCCTGTTCGGCTACGACCTGCTTGTCGCCTACGCCCATGACAGCAACGAAATTGCAATCTACCGCAAGCTGATAACCGGACGACGAGTCGACGGCTTTATTCTGAGCAGAACACTCCGCCAGGATCCGCGGATCGAATTTCTTACATCTGCCGGTTTTCCCTTCTGCGCCTTCGGCAGAGTGGAAGATGCCGGTGATTTTCCCTACATAGAAGAAGACGGCGATTATGCCATGGGGCTCATTGCCGAACATCTGGTCTCCCGGGGACATTCCCGGATCGCCTGCATCTGCCCGCCCCAGTCGATCATGTTCTCTCACGTACGGCTGGAAAGCATCAAACGCCATCTCAAGCGGCTCGGCATAACACTGGCTCCCGATATGGTGAAAATCGGCTGCTTTACCCAGAAAGAGGGTTATGACGCGGCCATCCAGCTGCTGGACAATCCCCGCCCCCCCACCGCCGTCATCGGGTTTAACGACCTTATCGCTTTCGGCGCCATAAACGCCGGCAAGGATCGGGGACTGAAGATCGGGAAGGATCTTGCGGTAACCGGATTTGATGATATTCCCATGGCAGCTCATTATCGTCCGCCGCTGACCACCATTCGCCAGCCAATCCGCAAGATCGGAGGCATGGTGGTAGAACTGCTGCTGGATTATATCCGCAGTGAAAACGGCGATCAGGCGCAGCCGGCGGTGAATCCGGATGAGATTGCCGGTCAGGATTCCATCCCCCGGGGGTGGATGGAAACGGCATCACGGCAGAACCGGCAGCTGCTGCTGCGACCGGAGCTGATCGTCAGGGAGTCGACATGACAGCGTACCGTGAGGTATATTCCCATCTGGCCGGCATATACGGAGAAGAGCCGGCGCAGGAGTGGACTGCCGCATTCATGAGTCTCATCAAACGCCTGGAGTCCCTGCTGCCGAACCAGCAGAACGGCGAGACTTCGCAGAATGTCCAGGCTTCGCAAAATGAATGCCTGGACCGGCACAGCTCAATACTTATCACCTATGCCGATTCGCTTCAGACCGATGCTCCGGTCTCGGAAAACGAAGCACCGTTGGCCGTCCTTACCCGGTTTCTCGCTGCATATGTCGGCAAATCAATCTCTTCGGTACACATTCTGCCGTTTTATCCGGCCTCATCGGATGACGGATTTTCTGTTATTGAACCGCTTACCGTTGATCCCTCTGTCGGATCGTGGGGGGATGTCAGGAATCTCAGCGGTTCCTATCAGCTTATGTTCGATCTGGTGGCAAACCATCTATCCCGATCCAATCACTGGATCAGGGCCTACTGCGCCGGCGTGAAAGAATTTGCCGATTTCGCCATTGAGATGACCGGCAATGAGGATCTTACAGCGGTATTCCGTCCGCGGGCGCTGCCGCTGCTGACCACCCTGGATACCGCCGACGGTCCCAAAAAGGTCTGGACCACCTTCAGTGCCGACCAGATCGACCTGAACTATCATAACCCCAAGGTCCTGCTGATCATGACCGAGATTCTCCTGACCTACATTGCCCGGGGGGCCTCCCTTATCCGGCTGGATGCCGTTGCCTTTATCTGGAAAGAACTGGGGACCTCCTGCATTCATCATGAAAAAACTCATGCGATAATCCGTTTTATGCGCTGGCTGATCGACCGCCTGGCTCCCGGAACGGGGATTATTACCGAAACCAATGTTCCACATGCCGAAAATATCTCCTATTTCGGGAACGGGAGTAACGAAGCTTCGCTGGTCTATAATTTCCCCCTGCCGCCGTTGGTCTTTCACACCTTTCTCACGCAGAATGCGGAAAAACTGCAGAAATGGGCGGCCAGCCTCGAGCTTCCCTCAGACTCGGTTACCTACTTCAATTTCCTCGCCTCGCACGACGGCATAGGGCTGGTGCCGGCCAAGGGAATTCTGGAGCGGGATGAGATTCAGGCGATGGCGGATCATGTCCTCAAGCAGGGCGGGTTTGTCTCGTTACGGAACGAACCTGACGGCTCAACGAGCCCCTACGAACTGAACTGCAGCTATCTTTCGGCCCTTTCCGGGCTGGATGATGAGGAAACCGATGCGCTGCGGGCTGCCCGCTTTATTGCTGCCCAGGCGATCATGCTCTCCCTTCGCGGGGTTCCGGGCATCTACATTCACAGCCTACTGGGCTCGGAAAACTGGCTCTCTTATGCCGATCTAGAAGACCATCCCCGCCGTATCAACCGTGAGAAACTGCCGATCGCCCACCTGGAACAGGAGCTGGCAAATCCGGAGTCCATTCGTTCCCGGATATTCAACGCCTATCTGCGGCTGCTCAACGTCCGCCGAAGGGAACCGGCCTTCAAGGCAGCCTGTCCGCAGAGGGTTCTTTCCAGCGGAAACAGCCAGGTATTTGCCCTGCTGCGCACCTGCCCCGAATCAGCTGCATACACGGAAGCCCCCGACAATGATCCCAGTTGTGCTGATATATCCGCCGGTATAGCCGCTGATATGTCCGCCGGTATGGTCCCCGGTATAGCTGCCGAAAGGGATACCGGAACTGATGCTGGAAGAATTCTGGTGCTGATCAATGTCAGTGCCGGAGTTCAGGACGTGCCGCTTGGCAATCTTATCCCCCCAGCCCGCTGGCTCGACCTGCTCGGCAGCCGCCTGCACGACAGCAAAAGTAAGACGGGACGGCATTATTCCG
>JAGYPA010000037.1 GCA_018399255.1 Spirochaetales bacterium
CTCATTACCTCGCATACCGGCAGGGTGCACTTTTATATCGGCTTTATCGTCGGCATAAAGGCTTTTGTTGCGGCGGTTCTGGGAGGTATTGGAAGCATACCTGGAGCGGTGCTGGGAAGCTTTGTTCTGGGATTTACCGAAAGTTACGGAGCCGGATATATATCGAGCGATTATGAAGATGTATTTGCCTTTATTATCCTTATTCTTATCCTGATCTTCCGACCTGACGGTCTGCTTGGCAAATCCACGAAGCAGAAAGTGTGAGGGTAGCAGCATGTTAAAAGAAAAATTAAAGAAATCACTATTTGTGGCCCTCTGGTTTGCCGTACTGACATTTCCCATCATGGTTATACGGGTAAATACCATTGAAAAGACGGTGGTCTGGCGCTGGGGAAACCTTTTTATGGTTCTGATCGGGTCATACGTTATCTCCTTTATCTGGAATTATGCCATAGAGCGCAGAGAGCGGGGAGAAAAGACTTCAATTGCCTTTATCGAAAATATCAAGCTGAAGACCCGCACTATATCGCAGAATGTCAAGATTCGCAAAGGCGGACTTGCGGCACTGCTGCTGATTGTAGTCCTGTTTCCGTTTCTGACCTCCTTCTATCAGATGAGCATCATGAACACTGCTCTGATGTATGTAATGCTGGGGCTGGGGCTGAATATCGTAATCGGTCTCGGGGGGATTCTTCACCTCGGATACATAGCCTTCTTTCTTGTCGGCTCCTACAGCTACGCTCTGCTGAACCAGCATTTCGGCCTCAATTTCTGGCTGGCCCTGCCGATAGGCGGCCTGCTTGCCTGTATTCTCGGTATTCTGATAGCCGTACCGGTGCTCAGGCTCCGCGGGGACTATCTGGCCATTGTAACGCTGGCTTTTGGGGAAATTACGAGAATTGTTGCTGAAAACTGGAGCAGCCTGACTGGCGGACCAAGCGGAATCAGAAGTATACCGCGCCCGAAACTTCCCGGGATTGACCTCAGTCTTATCGACACAGCGAAACTGGTCTATTTTATCATGGTGGTGCTGGCTGCGCTGACCATATTCATAACCCTCAGGCTTAAGGATTCCCGCATCGGCCGGGCGCTCATAGCTATGCGTGAGGATGAGATAGCCTGCAGGTCGATGGGCATCAATACAACCAAAATGAAGGTAATAGCCTTTGCTCTCGGGTCAGTCTTCGCAGGAGTTGCCGGCGTTGTATTTGCAGCGAACACAACCTTCATCAATCCGGCGAGCTTTACCATCTGGGAGTCGATAATTGTGCTCTGTATCGTCGTTCTGGGGGGTATGGGATCTATACCGGGGGTTGTATTTGCAGCACTGGTACTTAAGCTGCTGCCGGAATACCTTCGGGCTTTTACCGATTACCGGATGCTGGTCTTCGGAGCAGTCCTGATTGTCATGATGATCTTCAAGCCGGGCGGCCTTATACCGGAAAAAATGAAGCATTACAGCTTTACCGACGCAGATGCTGCCGCTATGAAGGAAGAGGATGAATAATATGGGAGTACTTGAAGTAAAAGACCTGACTATGGATTTCGGGGGTCTGAGAGCAGTAGACCATGTCAGCCTCGAAGTGAATGACGGTGAGATTGTAGCCCTTATCGGACCCAACGGAGCCGGCAAGACAACCTTTTTTAACTGCGTGACCGGAGTTTACAATCCTACCGAGGGGCAGGTGCAGATAACTGCGCCCGGCAAAGCCTCGGAAGAGATTCAGGGAACCCAGCCTCACAAGGTAACGGAAAAGGGACTGGCAAGAACGTTCCAGAATATCCGTTTATTCCAGAATATGACCGTTCTCGAAAATGTCATGATAGGACGGCATTCCCGTCTTAAATCCGGCATAGCCGGTGCTGTTTTCCGGGGGAAAAAGACCCGTGCAGAGGAGCAGCAGGTGCTTTTCGACTCGTATGAGATTCTGAAGAAGATCGGTTTGACTCGATGGGTTAATGAGCAGGCCAAAAACTTGCCCTATGGCGAGCAGCGTCGGCTCGAGATCGCCCGTGCACTAGCCACCGAGCCGTTTCTCCTGCTTCTTGACGAACCGGCTGCCGGAATGAACCCGCAGGAGACGCACAGTCTGGTCGATCTGATCCTGAGGCTGCGAGAAATGGAGAAAATCTCCGTACTTCTGATAGAGCACGATATGAGTCTGGTCATGAGCCTCTCCGAGAAAATATATGTCATGGATTACGGCAAGCAGATAGCAGTTGGCACTCCGGCTGAAGTGAAGAAAGACCCTATCGTCATCAAAGCATATCTGGGGGAGGATATCGATGCTTAAGCTTGAGAATATCAATACCTTTTACGGAAATATCCACGCCCTGAAGAATGTGGACATCGAGATCAGGCAGGGAGAGATTATAACCCTGATCGGGGCTAATGGGGCCGGCAAGTCCACAACGCTCATGTCTATCTGCGGCGTTGTACCGCCGCGGAGCGGAAAGATTGTATTTGAGGATGAGGATATTACCCAGACTCCCACAGATGTTATTGTATCCAGAGGAATTATTCAGGTTCCAGAAGGGCGCAGAATATTTCCTGCCCTGACGGTCCGTGAGAACCTCGACATGGGGGCTTTTCTGCGCAAGGATAAGGAAAAGATCAAGATGGACATCGAGTATGTCTTTGAGCTGTTCCCCATCCTGGCCGATCGAAGAAATCAGGTGGGCGGAACCTTGAGCGGCGGGGAGCAGCAGATGCTGGCAATTTCCCGGGCCCTGATGGCCAGTCCCAGGCTGCTGCTGCTCGATGAGCCCTCGCTGGGTCTTGCTCCTATAATTGTTCAGCAGATTTTCAGCATCATAAAGAAGATAAACGAAGAACAGAAAACCACTATTTTTCTCGTTGAGCAGAATGCCAACCTGGCGCTCAAGACGGCCCATCGCGGGTATGTCATGGAGACTGGAAGGATAACCCAGGCTGATACCACCAAAGCTCTGCTTGCCAACGATAAAATCAGGGATGCATATTTAGGTGTATAGATTGCCTGAGGATTTTGTTTTTTACCGTGTAAGCAGTATATTGTGGCTCTTGCAAAAAGCAAGAGCGACGTTTTGCTATAGCAGGAGGCAGGTAGATGATTGTACATAACAGGATGACCCGTAATCCGGTAACGATAACTCCGGATACACCGATATCTGAGGCTCAGCGCGCAATGCGTAAGGAGAAGGTGCACCGGCTGCCTGTTCTCGATAAGAAGAAAGAGCTGGTCGGCATCGTAACCGAAAAAGACCTGCTCTATGCTTCTCCATCGCCGGCAACAACGCTGGATATTCATGAAATGACCTATCTTCTCTCACGGCTTACCGTGAGCAAGGTGATGACGAAGAAAGTCATCAGCGTTACCTCTGATACCGTTCTGGAAGAGGCTGCGCGGGTAATGGTTGATAATGATATCGGCGGGCTGCCGATTGTCGATTCCGGGAAGCTGGTGGGGATCATTACCGAATCTGATATATTTAAAGTTTTCATGGAACTTTTTGGTGCCCGTTCCTCAGGGCTCAGGGTGACCCTTCTGGTCCCCGATAAACCGGGTGAGATATCTGTTCTTGGGAAAGCAATATTTGATAAGGGCGGCGATATCATATCAATGGGAACATTTCTGGGAACTGATGCTTCAAATTCCACCTGTACAGTTAAGGTGACCGGACTGGGAGTGGATGAACTGAAGGAAGCGCTCTCCGGTCCCTGCTGTATCGAAATTATTGACATACGGGAAACCTGAGGGTAGTGGACTTCAGAGAAATGCTCGAGCAGTGGGAACGTACAGAGAAGGGACGCAAAGTAACCGAGGAGTCTGTGCGGCATGCTGGAAAGCGTGATGCTGATCATCAGGCTTTGCTCTCGGAGCTGCCAGTACGGCCCGCTATAACCGGCTTGAAGAAGATGCGTCCTCAGTCGGAGCTGGATCTGCACGGATGTACAGCCGCTGAGGCCGAGAAGCAGGTGCTGGATTTCCTCGAGCAGGCAGCCCGGCAAGGACTGGTCAAGGTGCAGATTGTTCACGGGAAAGGGAATCATTCACAGCATGGCCGGGCGGTTCTGAAAGACGTCGTAAAGAGGTGTATTGACAGGTCCCCGTATGCCGGGCAGACGGGAACCCCATCTGCTGCAGAAGGGGGGAGCGGTGCGACCTGGGTAGCAGTCAAGAAAAAAAGAGTTCAAGAATAGCCCGGTTCTTCAAACATCATGAAAGTTTCAAACATCAGGTATATTTCAGAGTTCTGCAGTTTGTGACAGGTAGTATCAGGAAGCTTACCTTACCGCTCCCGGTAAATAATTCTTCCTCTGGTAAGGTCGTAGGGAGAAAGTGCAACCCGGACTTTGTCTCCCGGGACTATTCGGATATAGTGCTTCCGCATTTTTCCGGACAAATGGGCTAAGATGAGATGCCCGTTCTGGAGTTCCACTCTGAACATGGTATTCGGCAGTGATTCCTTTACAATTCCTTCAACTTCAATAGCTTCTTCTTTGGCCACAAATCCTCCTGGACGTATTCGGGCCTGAAGCCCGCAAACAGGGAAAATTCTATGTGATGTTGAGGTTTTTGTCAAGCTTAGGATCCGGAGGAATATCAGCCTTGATCTCGCCCGGAGGAATATCAGCCTTGATGATCCGGATCAGCTTCAGGGCTTCCTGGTAATCGTAGCTCTCTATCAGCCGCATAAGTTTATTATCATACTCCCCCATATACGGCAGAAGGACAGCTCTTGATTTCTCGAAAAGCTCGTTTGCCGATGTATCGTTTATTTCGAGAAAATCTTCGAGCTGCTGCAGAAGCTGCCCGGCTGCATCGGCATCTATCAGGGGGAAATCTGGAATCTCAGAATCGATTTCTTCATCAATAAGATGCTTGCGTATGGACGATATCAGCAGCGTGAGGTTGGTTTCAGCCTGGACAATGAGGGGCTCAATGCTGTGCATGCCCTCCCTTTTTTTGCAGGCTATTTCGAGTCGTGCTGCCGAAGCCTGCAGTGCGCCGGCGCCTAAGGTGGCGGCAGTACCCTTGAGATTATGGGCAATGGCCTGTATAGCTGGAGTATCATGTTCATCCGCAAGATGCAGCATATTTTCGGCATCATGCTGGTGTTTGTCAATAAACTGTTTCAAAAGCGAGACATAGAGGCTGCTGTCATCCATCATGTACTGCAGGCCGAGGCTGCTGTCTATTTCTTCGATGGCCTCCAGCTGTTTTCGGCGGCGGTTCGGAATCCGGTTGTCTGGAGCCTGACGATCTGCTGCGGGCTCATTGCTGTCTTCAGATTGATTGTTTTCTGACGTGCCGATATCCGATACCGGACGGATTTCAGGGGGAATATCCCGAATTTCGAGCCATCTGGCGATAGTGCGGTAAAGCTGCAGAGGTTCGACAGGTTTTATCAGGTGATCATTGAATCCAGCCTGGAGACTCTTTCCCAGATCTTCAGAATAGGCATGGGCGGTCATTGCAATAATTGGCGTTGTCTCCCACCCCGGCAATTGGCGGAGAAGCTGAACGGCCTCATACCCGCCCATATTCGGCATCTCAATATCCATAAGAACCAGATCGAACAGATGATCCCGGGCGAGAGCTAACGCTTGTACTCCATCTTCAGCAATGTCCACATGAAAATCTACAGACTGCAGCAATTGGCTGGTGACGTCCCGGTTAATTGGATTATCCTCGACCAGAAGAATATGCGCCTCTCTATAGCGGGAGAAAATCTGTGTAAAATTCCTGGGTAATTGGGTAAACCGGCTTTTACCCATATCAGCCGAGATAGTGTGAGGGGGAGCGAATGCATCAGAAACAGCCTTGCTGCTGATTTCGAAGGGAAGAGAGAAGAAGACGGTCGTCCCCTTTCCCTCCTGGCTCTCGAGCCGCATCGTTCCTCCCATCATCTCAGTCAGTCGCCTGCTGATGACCAGCCCCAGTCCCGTTCCTCCATGATGGCGCGATAAGGTTTCGTCTGCTTGCTCGAAGGCGGAAAAAAGCCGCTCAATTTTTTCCGGAGATATGCCTATCCCGGTATCCTGCACGGCAATAGAAACCTGAACGTGGGATTCAGTACGACTCTCCAGGGATCCTGTTATGGATATCGTTCCTTCCTTAGTGAATTTAATCGCGTTTCCAAACAGGTTCAGCAGAATGTGTGAAAAGCGGCGGCTGTCGCCTTTGAGCGACAAGGGGATGGCCGGATCCCAATCTGTGATCAACTCGAGGCCCTTCGCCACAATTTTTTCTGATACCATTTCGCAAATGCTGTCGATTACCCGGACCGGTTCGAAATCGTATGCCGATATATTCAGGGTGCCGGTATCAATTTTTGAGAGATCCAGAATGTCATTAATCAGTTCCAGCAAATGTTCAGCTGAGCTGGAGAGTTTCTGGAGCTGCTGCTTCTGCTTCGGGGTGAGATCTCCCTGCCGCAGCAGGTGGGCATATCCGAGAATGGCGTTCATCGGGGTGCGAATTTCATGGCTCATATTGGAAAGGAATGAACTTTTAGCAGCCGATGCCGCTTCGGCTGCCGTTTTAGCCTGTTCAAGCTCGAGGGTTCTCGAGTTAACCAGTTCCTCAAGGTTATGGCGGTATGCCTCGAGGGCACGGTTAGTCTTCATCTGTTCGGTTATGTCGCGTACAATGCACAAGATAAAGGAGAACCTGCCGTTACTGTCAAACTGCGGTTCAGCCCGGCCTTCAATCCACAGATGAGTGCTGTTTCCGGGGTGAATGAGGAAGGTCATGGTGCTGAGACTGCCTTTCAGTGCTATTTTCCATAGCTCCCGTAAGCGTTCACGATCCTCTCTTGCAATGATGGGAATAAAGTCCTGCTGCTGCAGAGTCCGCCTTGCATCCAGGCCGAACATTCTGAGAGCTTCTTCGGATCCGGTAAATTGCCCTGTATCGACATCGTAATACCAGTGGCCGGTATGGGATATGGCCTGAGCCCGCTTAAGAATATTTTCGCTCTGGTGCAGGGCAAGAGCTGTTTCCAGGCGGTTCTGGTTGAGGATCGATATCCCTACCTGATCCGCTGCCTGGCAGCCGAAAGTGATAGTTTCCTGATCCCAGGTATGCAGCTCGGCGGCTGCTTCGAAGAGAATCATGCCGATCGGGGTTCCGCTCAGCAGAATACTGCAGCAGAGAAAAGACTGCGTGGGTACAGCGGTCTGGCTTCCGGCTGTAAAGGGAGTATAGGCCTGATCTTTTCCAGGATCTGTACAAATATGATATCGTTTGCCGGGATTGGTGAGCAGGGGTGGGGGAATTTTTTCCTTTGTGTCGGCAGCTTCCTCTTTATGATGATCTGAAGCGGTATCATAGCAGTCAATGCAGGAAAGTCGGTCTCCTTCATCAGTAAGAATCCAGATCGAAACCCGGGCAAGCTCGAGCTGCTTTCCCAGCAGTTCGGTGACTTCCCGGGAGAACGTTCCCGTATCGCCCAGAATTCCTGCTTTCGATTTGCCGAACGAATTTATAAGCGCGGCATAGCGCTTTATGCGTTCATTTCTGACCAGCTGTTCCCGTTCTGTTTCCTTTTGCCGGGTAATGTCGCGGATAATTGCTATATAGCACCTTGCATCAGGTAAGTAGCGCAGTCGCGATTCAAAATCACGGAGGATTCCGCCGGCCTGCAGGGTATAGTGGGCAGTAACCATGTTACCCGTCGCTTTGGACTGCTTGAAACTCCGCATTGACTGAACTGCCCGTTCATGAGGGAGGACTTCAAAAACTTTTTTACCGAGAAATGCTTCAGGGTTAGTATAGAGGTACTCCTCATTCATAGCCCGATAATCGAGGATCGTACCGTCTTCAGCATAGATAAACAATATATCAGGTATTACCTGAAAAAAGAGGTCCACTATACTGCCTATCTGTTCTCTGCTGGTTTCTGCTGCTGAGAATGAGGATGAGGGAGAGGGAGAGGATGAGGATGAGGGAGCCGTATTATTCATGGATAATCCTATAAATATTCTTGTGCGGCAGGAACTTCGGTTTCCTGCAGATCATGTTGAACATGCTTGATGTGGGCAAATTCTTTACGGACCTGCAGGAAAGCGTCGACAATAATCGGATCAAAATGTTTTCCGCTGTTTGCAGCGATAAAGGTCTCGGTTTCCTCTGTGCTCCAGGCCTTCTTATAGGGGCGAGCTGTTATGAGGGCGTCATAGACGTCAACCAGCGCCAGCATTCGGGCCGGCAGGGGGATGCGGGTTCCTGCCAGTCCTTCCGGATAGCCGGTTCCATCCCAACGCTCGTGATGGCTGAGGGCAATCTGCATGGCTGTCTCGAGAAATCCCAGGTAGCCGCTGTTTGCCGAAGATTTTTCTTTCTCTCCGGCTTGAATCGATTTGCTCATAGCACGGGAAAGGGCTTTGTAGCCGATAATTGTGTGCTGCTTCATGATCTCAAATTCTTCGGGTGTCAGCTTTCCAGGCTTAAGGAGTATGGAGTCCGGGATCCCGATTTTTCCGATGTCGTGCAGTGGGGCAGCTTTGACAATTCTGTTCACTAAGTCTTCAGAGAGAACTCTTGAGAATAGCGGATTCTGCTGAAGATTTCTTCCCAGCAGTTTCATGTAGGCTTCAATCCGGTTGATATGGTTGCCGGTAATTGAATCGCGGGCTTCTGCCAGTTCCAGGATTACCTTCATGGTTATTTCCTGAATCAGTATATTCTCACTGGTACGTCGTTCCACTTCCTCTTCAAGCCAGGCTTTCTGGTTTTTCAGGATGTCCCGGGTCCGCTTTATTTCCAAGTGTGCTTTGATTCGAGCCTGTACTATGGTGGGATTGATGGGCTTGGTGATATAATCGACAGCTCCCAGGCTGAAGCCGGCTTCTTCATCCAGGGTATCGCTCAGGGCAGTGACAAAAATCACGGGAATATCGGATGCATCGTAGTTATCCTGCAGTCTGGTAAAGGTAGAGTATCCGTCAATCTCCGGCATCATGACGTCGAGGAGAATGAGGTCGGGACGCGGACCTCTGTCCATAACGGTAAAAGCTTGTTTTGCCGATTTTGCAGCCAGGATCTGGTAATCTCCTTTCAGCAGGTGGGTAAGAACCGCCAGATTTGCTGGTTCATCATCAATTATGAGGATAACTGGTTTTTCCATTGCATCTCCTTAGATGATAGTAAAGCACAGAAACTGAGTAATCAAGGGTTTTTTTAGAGTTTATGCGCTTTAATTGGAGAGAAGAGTGATCAGAGGAAAAAGTTTCTATCCGACCTGTGTCCTTCCCCGGCAGCCGCTGAAAAAAGTGCGGGTAAAACTGTAACCATTTTACGGTTCATCAGCTATAGTGTTCATATAAGTGAGTTGACAAAGGAATGGAAATGTACTAAAAAAGTCATCATTTAACTTGCTGTGTAGGGGGTGCTATTTTGGATGCGGCATTTATCGAAGAAATGGAGGGGGAATTGACTTCCCTTCAGGGAGAGATCCTGAAGAATTTTATTGCTGAGAACGAAGATTTCAAGAAGCTTGTCAGTGGTATGGATATTAAGGATCTTGGCGACATTGCAGCCGATGATATTATGTGCAGGAAAATGGAAGCCCTGAATCAGCATGAGACTAACAGGCTGCGAAGCATTGAATCTGCGCTGGCAAGATTGAAGAACGGCAGATACGGCATTTGCCTGCGCTGCGGGAAGAAAATTCCGGTTGACAGATTGCGTGCCATTCCCTACGCTGTGCTCTGTATAGAGTGTAAAAGCGGAGAGGAAAGCGGCGGAAAAAAGCAGCATGCCTGACCGTTTTTCCGGTTGTTTCCGGCAGAGTTTTCAGTTCCTGTCGATAAACGGGTTGTGAGTTTTTTCATATCCTATGGTTGTGGGTTCGCCGTGACCCGGATATACGGCAGTTTCTTCCGGCAGGCGCCAGAGCTGAGTTCGTATTGATTGTAAGAGAACCCTGCCGTTCCCTCCGGGGAGATCCGTTCTCCCTACCGATCCCCTGAAAAGTGTATCTCCGCTGAACAGTATGCCTCCCTCGGTGTTTTCCAGATAAAAGCAGATTGAATCGGGGGAGTGCCCGGGTGTCTGGTATGCCGTCAGGGGGGTGTCGGGAAGGACTTCCGGTTCAGCTTTTTCTGTCAGTCCGATGGATGCAGATTTGGAAGCTGAAGCGTTGCCGAAAAGCAGGTAATCTGCTTCCGGCAGATTTGTCAGGGCTCCGATAAAGAGGTTCTCCAGATCCGGACCCAGAGAAAGACTGCGCACCATCCGGTGATGAACAGCCTCTCCGTCCGATCCGAGCTGGTCAACCGCTTTAGCTGAGGCATATATCGGCAGATCGTGCTCGAACAGGCTCTTCAGGTTGGAAAGACCGATGATATGGTCGAAATGGGTATGGGTAAGCAGAATTCCGCGGGGAGTAAGCGCATGATCCCGGATAAATGCGGCAATTCTTTCACTTTCTCCGCCCGGATCTATTATCCAGCAAACTTGCTGGTGGATATCTGAGAGAATGTAGCAGTTTGTCCCGAGCAGGCCTACTTCAAGACGATTGACGGTAAATCCCATGGTTCAGTCCTTTTTCCGGGCATAATCGCAGGTTACCGGTTTTCCCCGGAATTCCGTTCCATTGATGCCGGCTACGGCTTTATCGGCAGCCTCATTGCTTACCGTCACAAAGGAATAATTTTCAAGAATCTTTATCGACAGGATGTCTTCATCACCAATTCCTTCAACTGCCTGGAAAAGGCGGGCCAGATCTTTGGGGTATATCCGGCGTTTTTTTCCGATTCCGACAAATAGGGTAGTACCGTCTTTGCGGCCGCTTTCTTTTTGGGCCTTGTTTTTTTTGGCATCTGCGGCCTTTTTCTCGGGTTTGCCTGATGCCTTAGCCGGTTTTTTGTCCGAAGAGGAGCGTGCGGCAAGGCTGCCAGGGCTGGTGTCGGATGAACCGTCGAGCTGCTCCCGCAGCAGGTAGGCAGCGAGAAAGGTTCGCATGGAAAAGGGAACATGCTTACGAATGAGTGCCCGGATTTCCTGCAGTTCGGTCGGGTTTTTGTCGCCCCGGATGTTTTTTACCAGTTCCTGCAATTTTTTGACAGCAGGGCTTTCCTGCCTCTGATTCTTTTCCAATGTTCGTTTCATAGTGAAATAGCCCTCCAATTTTTGGCTGAATTCTCTGGTTTCTCTGGTTTCTGCGGTGGTAAAGCAAAAGAAGTCGGCCTTCTTTGCCTTCACCAGTAAACTGACTACTGCTGCTGATTCTTCGGGGTCCCCCCGCAATCCGTACAGGATGACAGTTGATGGGGGCTTCATTCGCTCTCCCGGCCAGGAAAAATCCGTTTCCCCGGAGAGTATAATTTTTAAAAGACCCTTAGGGCTGCTCTCTTGATGCACCTGCCGCAGGGCAGCCTCAAGCAGGTGCCGCTCCTCTTCAGTATTGCAGATAATAATTGTCCTCTCTTCAGAGAGACGGAATCGCATTGAGGGAAGACGTGATCGTTTTATGGGGAGACTGGATGTGATAAAATTGATCACTGTTTCCGGTGACAGAACGGGAAAGCTTCCCACAGTAAGTTCCCGTTTCGCCATCCTCCAGTCGCTGCGGGAGATTCTTTTAGGTCGTATGAGCAGATCCCGCAGACCTGTATGGTTTTCTTCCACCTCCTCCGGGGTAAAAAGCGTAGTCCGGGGATGGCTGGAGAATTTTGTAAAAATGTAGCGGACATCCTGTTCGAAACTCTCCAGGGCAGCTCTCTCATCGGTGATGCCGTTTTCAGGGGTCCTGTATTCACGGTGGTCGGGAATAATAATCGCGGCATTCTCTATCCGGTCCAGCCTGATATTGTCGCGTCTGACATGATCAATAAGCTGATCTGGTACCGCAGCAAGCAGGCCGCGGCAGGACTGAAGCAGTGGGATATCTTTTCGTGAATCGGCATTGGTTCCCAGAAAAGTGACCGGGCATGGCCTGTCGGCAGAAAGCCTGTCGGCAGAAAGCCTGTCGGCAGAAAGCCTGCTGTTTTCAAGCAGTTTATTGAGTGATTCAAGCGTATGCTTTTCCACCAGCAGTAATTGGTGCGGGTGCGGCTCCTGCGGTTTCCTCTGGAGTCGGCTGCGGTTACGCAGGAGTCGGCTGCGGTTACGCAGGAGAAGGAGAAGCATTGCCGCTGCTGCGCTGCCGTCAGGTTCTCCTGCCGTGACTACAGCATCCCGGTGGCGGACAACCCCGGCAATAGCGGGGATTTTCTGGTGAAGCAGGGTGCTCGAGTCGGGGCTGTACCCGCAGTCACTGTACAGTTGTCTGCATGTATCGGTAAACTGGATGATCTTTCGGGACACTCTTACGTTACCACATTGTTAGAGGAACTTTCAAAATGTAATCACTTTGAAAGTTCGACAATTTAATTTTTTTGTACAAGCATTCATACTACTCGATAATGGTAAAAACTTCAAATCAAAATATGTTTATAAATCGGAACGTTTATAAATCAGGTCGGCAGCTCACGTAAAGCCTCATTTTATAAATGTTTATCCGGTAATCACCATTGATCTGGTTTTTTATGCCGCATTACGGATATAATTACACAAAATCACACCGCGTCAGAAACCTTGGGAAGCTCATCTTCAGCTTTACCATATAAGTACGCTTTAGCTTTGTCAAGGAACGTGTTATATGGTACTATGCTTTATGATGACGGTATTTCTGTTCTGACGGGGCAGGGTTTTTGTCAGGGATTTTTCAAAGATTGGTCAGTTCCCGTAAACGGGGGAGTAACCGGGGCTGTGATCAGCTTCGTAACTGTCGGATGCGGAGAGAGGAACGCACATGGAAGAGAAAAGTGCACAGATAGCTGAATACAGAAAAGAAATCTCAGGTATTCTCTCCGAGCTGGAAGTGCAGTTTGAGCAGCTTGGCAAGGTGCTTACCAGTTTTTCCTCGCCAAAGTTTATCGAAGCGAAAGAGATGCAGACCCGCATAAAAGCCCTGGAAGAAGATGTCGATACCCAGGACATGAAAATCTCCGAGATACAGCAGGCTCAGGAGAAGAGTCATAATGCCCGGGAAGAGATAGCTTCCATAGAGCAGCGGCTCTCTGCCATCGATATCGAGAAGAATTCTCTTTACAGCAGGATTGGCGTTATAGCCTATGAGGAGTATTCGGCCGGTTCCCTGGGGGAGGAGTTTTCCCTGCTGTTTACCTCCGTTACCCATCAGAATGCTGAGCTGACCCGTCTCCAGAAGGCCCTGAAGGAGAATGAACTGCGGTTTGTCGCGGCACCGTTCTTTGAAAAGATGTCGTTGCGCCTGAAACGGAACAAGCTGAAGGCTGAGATACAGAAGCTGGATTCAGCCCGTGAGGATCTGTTCCGGAAGGCCGGGAAGCAGATCTGCTCATCTGACTACATTAAGCAGGTGAAAAGCCGGAATGCGGTTATCATTTACGAAGATTATAAGCGGCTGGGCATTGAAAGCACACGCCTCTATGAGCAGATGGAGGCGCGGAAGGATGAGCGGCAGCGGAACGAGGAACTGCTGATGCGGGCCGGGGTTACCGGCAGTATCGAGACCCGGATCGAGGAGCTGCGAAAGAATCGTGAACTTTACTATAAGAATCTGCAGGTTCTGTATATCGATCTTGCCCATTTCATGCTCGATCATCCCGAAGAGCTGGCAAAGGTTGAGGAGCTGCCTCAGGCGGAAACAAACCTCAAGCATATTCACAAACTTGAGCGAAAGCAGAAGGAGTTGGAGCAGAAGATTACGCAGCTCGAGGCAAGGCTCCGGATCGCAGAGCTCGAGTCAGTCATAAAAAATGATCAGGATCGGGTAGAGCATCTCAATGGTCAGATAGCCCTCCTGTCAAAGCAGATTCAGGAAATCAAGGACAAAGTTACCCAGAACAGGAAACAGATTGTAAATCTGAAAAGAATTGCGGGCAGCGAGACAGATTGAATGAGCGTGCCGGCGGTTCGTTATGCCAGTGAGATAAACTGATAGCGATGAGCACAACAGCAGGCAGGAAGAAAGCCCCCATCCCCGACTCCGGCACGCAGACTTCCCGGCGGAATCAGGAGAAAAAACCCGGACAGGAAGAGCTCTTTACTGCAAGTGATTATTCCAGAAAAACCTATACGCCTCTCTCTGAGACCGGTGGCGATACCGATAGTGATACCCCTAACGTCGAGGCCGATGCCTCTGATGCAGAAGCAGGGGGGGAAGGGGGGGGGCTGCAGCCGTCATCACGAGCCACCCGCCTGCGAGCCCGGGAAGCAGCAGTAGAAGCTATGAATTTTCCGGGTAAGAAAACAGAGCCGGAGGCTGATAAGCCGAAGGCCGCCGGCAAGTCGGGAACCTCTGATAAGCCGAAGGCCGCTGAAAAATCGAAGGCGGCTGGCAAGCCGGCGACTGGTAAGCCAAAAAAAGTGTCTGACGCCAGAAAGCAAACCGGCACAACAAAGAGAAAGCCTGCCGTGAGAAAGCCTGCCGCGAGAGAAAGCCTGCCGCGAGAAAGCTTTCTGCCAGGAAAGCGGCGCATCGCCGGGAGGTGCTTAAGTTCCTCATCGTCGGGGGGTGCTGCTCATTCTTGCCGCGGTCATTGTGTTTCTCGTTCTGCGCGATGGGACTCGCTATTCGGAAGTACTAGTCGATACTCCCCTCGGCTCTCTCTCCATGGTGGAGGAGGATATACGCCTTTCCGATGAGGTCCGCATATTTATTGAGCCCGGAATGCAGGCTGGCGAGGTGTGCAGGCTGCTGGAATATGCCAAGGTGTCAGAAGCGGCGGTCGACTGCAGAACTATCTGATCTCACGGGGGCTCGATACGAAAATCCGTTCCGGTCTTATCTACCTGCCCTTGAGTATGGAGCTCGGGATGCTGCTGCTGCCCTGCGCGGGGCTACTGGGAGCATCCTATTGTTACGGTATATGAAGGGTTTACCATTGCGCAGATAGATTCGCTTCTGGCTGGAATCGGTCTGGCCCGGGCGGGAGAGTTTACCGAAGCTGCCGCAGCGGCGGCTGAGGAGCGGGATCTTCCCTTTGTCGAAGGGTTTTTTTTTTACCCGTATACCTATACTCTTGCAAGTCTCGATAATGCAGCCGAAGCTCTGGCCGGGCAGATGGCGGAGCAGTTCATGCGGATTACGGACCCCTGCTGGGAAAATCTTTCCGTTCAGGGAAGAACCTGGAGCAGGCGGTGATTGTGTCCACGATGATTCAACGGAGACGCCAATTCTGGGAGATGCTATTGCCGGTATAATCTGGAAGCGGCTTGATGAAGGGATACCGCTGGGTATCGACGCGACGACCCGCTATGAGATTGACGATTGAGCAGTCGATTCCCAAAGAAGCCCTCGAGACTCCCCACCCTACAATACCCGAAGAAAGCGGGGCTTCCGCCGACGGGGATATCAAACCCCGGGTTCGATGCGCTGCAGGCGGCGGCATACCCCGGGAATCTCCCCTACTACTATTATCTGCACGATCGGACCGGCACCATCCACTTTGCCGTCTCCTACTCGAGCATCTGGAGAATGTGAACACCTATCTGCGGTAACGGTATTTCCCGATCGGCCGATTATCCGGGAGCTGCAGAACGTTATCCGGGGGGCTGCAGATCGGCAGCGGTCAGCTCCCGGTATGCTGGTGGCGGGGCTGCTGAACAACAGCATTGGTCCTGCCGGTTTCGATAATCTCTCCTTCATACATGACGGCGATTCGCTCGCACAGAACCGGACAACTTTAAATCGTAGAAATAAAGAGATAGGTAAGGTTCAGCTCCTGTTTCAGCTTTTTCAGCAGATTCAGAATCTGCCCCTGCACCGATACATCGAGGGCCGAGACCGGTTCATCGCAGACAATAACGCGCGGCCTGGTAGCAATAGCCCTGGCAATAAGGATCCGCTGGTTCTGGCCGCCGCTGAGCTGGCTGGGGAATTTGTGCTTTTCGGCCGGGG
The DNA here is from genome assembly GCA_018399255.1 of Spirochaetales bacterium. Taxonomy (GTDB): domain Bacteria; phylum Spirochaetota; class Spirochaetia; order JABMQR01; family JABMQR01; genus M55B182. The sequence goes on from JAGYPA010000037.1 coordinate 15,916, forward strand.
TAAGACCTACCAGGGAAAGAAGGCGGTTGACTTCCTCATCAATTTTCTTCTCCGGTACTATATGATGGATGTTAAGTGGTTCCCGTAGGAGTTCTCCAATGGTCATATGGGGATCCATTGCAGACCTGGCGTGCTGGAATATAATCTGGATATCTTTGCGAAGCGGGCGCATCCGGCTTTCGTCAATGTCGGTAATATCCTTTCCGAAAAGATGGATCCGGCCTTCGCTCGGCTGAATCATTTTCATGATCATGTTAGCTGTGGTAGTTTTTCCGCTGCCGCTTTCACCGATCAGCCCGAGGGATTCGTTGGCAAATAGTTCAAACGATATCTTCTTGACGGCGTCTATGACAATCTTTCGGGTAGGGCCGGTTTTCATCACGATGTAGTGTTTGGAGAGGTTTTCTATGCGTATCAGGCTTTCCGGCTGCTTTGCGGCTGCTTTTTGGGTTTCCTTCACGATTCTGCCTCCGTGTGTCGTATGCAGCGCACCTTTCGCTTTCCCAGGGTGAGCATCTTTGGGATCGCTGTATCACAAGCCTCTATCCGTCTGCTGCAGCGTGCGTAGAATGGACACTGCTCCCTGAAGTCGTACGGGGTCACCGGGGTTCCTTCCAGGGTGTAGAGCAGTTGGTCATGCTGGTCCAGTGAAGATGCACAGGCGATCAGTTCCCGGGTATAGGGATGGAGCGGCTGCCTGAGAATATCCTCCAGGCTGCCTTCCTCCACAACCAGGCCGCCGTACATAATTACCAGCCGGCTGCAGACATATCTGGCAATATCAAAATCATGCGTGATCAGGATCACGGCCATATGATAGGTGGTGTTTATGCTGATCAGCAAATCAAGGATTTTTTTCCTCAGGGAGGCATCGATTGCGCTGGTCGGTTCGTCGGCAATCAGCAGCTCTGGTCGGCAGAGAATGCTCTGGCAGATCATGATGCGCTGATTCTGACCGCCGCTCAGCTGGAAAGGATACATTTCATAAACCGTTTCCGCATCGCTTATACCTGCTTCCGCCAGCGCATTGACGATCGTCTGCCTGCTGTAGGGAAGCCGGTGGGTTCTCAGCACATCGGTCAGCTGTCTTCCTATTTTCTTATAGGGATTCAAGGCCAGGGAGGGGTCTTGAAAGACATAGGCTATCTTCCGCCCTCGGATCTTCTGCAGGGTTTTTTCATCGGCTTGAACCAGATCAGTTCCCTTGAAGCTGATGGTTCCGGAATCGATGGTGCCCTCGTCCTTTTCTATCAGCTGCATAATCATGCTGGAGGAGACCGTTTTTCCGCTGCCGGATTCGCCGAGTATGCCGACGATCTCGCCCGGGTCCAGCTTGATATCAAAACCGCGAATTATCTGGATTTTTCCGTCTCTGGATTTTTTTCTCTCTCCAGTATAGAAGGATACTCTGAGATTCTCCACGCTGAGGAGTTCTTCCGTTTTCTGCATTTCCGCAGGCAGCTTCACGTTCACCGTAACCTTCTCCATAGTGTTACCCTTCCGCTCTGTTACCGGCATTATTCGTGCCGGATCAGTAATTGATCGTTTTAATAATCTCTGCCAGGATGGGACCGAGCTCCCATAGGGAATGCTTTCGGCCTTCCGTCTCATCTTCGTCCAGCTGGGCAGGTGCGGCGAGAATGATGGTTGCCAGCCCTGGCCCCCAGAACATGGCATTATCGGCCGGATTCCGGGTGAAATAGTATTTCACTGTCGATAAATCGTGTCTCGCTCCATATTGTATCCGTGGATTTTGCCAGATCCTGCTCCAGGGAGTGGGCAGACTCCAGGCAACTGTCTGGTAAAGGTGCCTGGGCGGCTGAACTCCAGTCGGCTGAAGGATGCCCGGTGGATTCCCGTCAGGTTGAGAAACAGCTGGATTTTTACGGGGGTCGAAGGAAAGTTGTCCGCTATGTCGAAGATGCCGGTATGACGGGGCTGAGGTGCCGTCAAAAAAGAGGAAGATTATCGAGCGCTGGGTTTCTGCAGGGCGCTCAATCGCCGCATCAGTTCGAGATTGAAGGCGAGAACCTCTTCTCCTTCGCTGTCCAGGTAGTTGTAGCCCATTCCCACGACAACCGCCTCATCCCGATAAAACGGTCAGTCCCCGGATACATGCCGGCTATGTTGTATCCGGTCCGGCCCAAGCGGCTCGACGGCTGTTGAGACGGTGACGACTGCTGCGGGGTTCTGGCGCAGCTGGTCGGAGAGTTCTCTGGACAGCGCGGCAGCGATAGCCGGTGCCGTGGCCGACGATCGGGTTGGGCAGGAGGCTCGTTATCCCGGGCTGTCAGCAGGAAACCCAGGGCTTTCGATTTGCCGGAAATTTCTTCCATGAAATACGTTACGGCGGCATCGGTATAGAACTGCCTCGATGAGGACAAATTGTTCATCGAACTTTGCATAGTTGTCCAGGGTGAAGAGATCTTCGCGGGCTGCATCGTAGACGCGCCGGACAGGCTGCTATTGTCGGCAGCAATAAAGGTGAAATCTTTATCCAATGTGAGCGGGACTGAGGTTTTCCGATCTTGACAGAAAAGGCATAGTCGGAAATGCGGCAGCCGTTTCCGTTTCATACGTCCGTATATAGTTTTCTAGAACGTGTCCCGTCCCCATTCCGGCCCCGTCCGTTTTCACTCTCATTCTCGTCAGTCGGGGAGCTTTCATCGAACAGGGGCTCCAGGCCGAGCTGCTGCATAACGCCGGCTATGTGCCGTGCTGTGTCTGCCCTCATCGGTGCCGAAGATTACCGTATCGGGGGCATTGTCTGCGCGGGTGAAGCGGGCGAAGCGGGCGGGGCGAACTTTTTCATGGGCCATTGCCGGGGATGATTATCAGCAGGGTGAGAGCAGCGGCAATTCCTGTCGTCCTCAGCTTTGCCGGGAGGCTCGGACTCTTTCCAGAGTTCTGCCCACGCCCCTGTTATGAGCTTTCGGAAGGCCGGTATAATCTGCGTATTTTTCTGCTGCATGATGCTCCGCAGTCCCTCGCCGAACAGGTTGAAGCCGAGCACGCTGAGGAAAAATGCCAGAGCCGGGAAGATGACCGCCCAGGGGGCTATGGTTATAAGAGACCGGGAGGTTGACAGCATGCTCGCCCATTCGGGTTCAAAGCTGATATTGAAGAAGGAGACGCCGCCTTCGGTATCAGCGATCAGCTTCAGGTTCCCGAGAAATACACTGAAGATGCCGAGCTGCATGAGGATTGTCAGGGCCCGGGCAATCTCCATGAAAAAGAGGACGACCATTTCGGGAGCCAGATGCGGCAGGATATTTTCCCGCAGAATTTTCGACCGCCGTTTGCCGATGGCGATTTCGCTGGTAATGAAGGGCTGATGATAGATATCCTCGACCCGCTCTGCCAGCAGTCCGCCGAGCTTGGGCCAGCCGACGGCTGAGAGCGTAAGGACGAATGCCAGCAGGGATGCCGATTTGTCAAGGCTCAGGAAGAAATCGAGCCGCAGGATAATTACACCGATAAGGAGGGCCGGAATGGCGGAAAAGAGGATGTTGAACTGCTTGAGGGCTGCCCGGGCAAAGGTGTTTCCCGATCCGGCGGCCATGGCGACAGGCGCGGCGAGCAGGAACCTTCCCAGTGCGATTAGGGTTCCCAGGATGATGGTCAGCCGCGTGCCGTACACCATATAGCTGTATATGTCTCTTCCCATATCGTCGCTGCCCAGAAGGAAGTCTTTTGAGGGCGAATGGGGTGCCGCTTTGAAGATGAGTCTTCCATCAATTATGGAAGAGGTTACCCGCTGCCGGTCGTAGGGGTTCTTGTCGGTGAAAAGCCGCGGGAAGGCCATCATCAGAGCGATGAGGGTGAGGATTGCTATGCCGATGATCAGGGCAGGCGGTATCCGCTTCATTTGCCTGCCTCCCGCTTGAGGGGGTTGCTGTACCGGGTGATCTGCTGAATTCCCCAGGTGAAAAGCAGGTAGATAAGTCCCAGGGTTACTGCAAGGGCAATAAAGAGTTCAGCCTCATGTCTGGTATAAAAATAGAGGAGATAATAGACGATTCCGAGATAATTGAAAAGATATTCAACGATTATCAGGTTGGATAGAAGAATGGTCATGATTGCCGGGAGCGAGTCTGCTGTTTTGTAGAGTACGGCAGGAAGCATTTCGCTGGTGAACAGGGTGCGCCTGCTCATTCCCTTGGCGCGGGCGTTCCGGATATAGTCCTTCTGCAGTTCGCTCTGGATGGTGATAAAGGTAATGCGCGATATATAGATGGTCGGGATAATGGATACGGTGATAAGCGGCAGGATGAAGGTGTTCAGGGGAAGGGCTTCCTTGACGGCAGGAAAGTTTCTCGCTATGAAGATGTAGATCAGGAGGCCGGTAAGGACTACCAGGACATCGGGAATGGAAAAGATGATAAGGGTGCCCAGCGATCTCAGATGGGTTCTTTTCAGTTTGTATCCCTCCAGAATTCCTGAAGCGACGCCGATCAGGGTGGAGAGGAGTATCCCGGAGGTCAGCAGGATCAGGCTGCGGTATGCGGCGGAGAAGATAATGCTGAACGAGGGTCTGGAGCCGGCGTTCTGAACAGGGGCTGCCTGAAAGAGGTTTTGCAGAGAGAGCAGAATCTCCTTCAGGGTGAGGTACCAGGAAAAATTGGTCACCCGCTCATGGTTAATGGTCTTTATGTTGAAGCCAGGGTCGATACGGGCGAGAAACGAGAGCAGCAGCAGGGCTGTCAGGCCGACGGCGAGGTAGAAATAGATCTTCCTCAGGATGAATGCCGGCGTCTGGAAGTAGATATCTTCTATGTTTGAGCCGAAAAGTTTTTTATTGGGGCTTGTCCGGTAGAGGTGTCCGAGCACCAGGTTGATCACGACTCCCAGGGTAAAGATGCCGATGATCAGGATCGCGGCCGGGGTAAGGTAGTCGATCCCGGTATCCTTGAAAATCACCCTTTTGCTATAGCTGAGAAGGGGCATGACTGCGTTGGACATGGCTGCAGGATCGATTTTTTCGAGAGTATCCTCATAATTGTCCAGGGTTCCCGGGGCATCGGTCAGGGTTGCGGCGGCTGCGTTCTTGTCAGTAAAGGGCGAGACTGCTCCGTACATCGGGCCGGCTGGTTGGACTGCCGCTCCGGCGTCTCTGCCGTAGTTCAGTATATTGTCTTTCAGGATTGTGCCGTTTATGGCATCCGAGGCGACTTTGACGCCTTCGAGGGACGGTTCTCCCAGGGCCTGGAGGTGGATTACGGTGGTTTTTTCGAGGGGGAAGAGAGGGTTGTCGACGTAATAGGCCGAACCGGCATTCTGCTGCTGGGCATTCCACCCGGCGAAGATTATCTGACGATAGGGCAGGCGGTCCTGTCCGGCTATGACGCGGGCTGTTTCGAGCAGGGCTGCGATGCCGGAGGTGCTGCTGACTGCTCCGGGAAAGTACCGGTCACCGGTACCGGCCCCGCTTCCATCGATGTTTGCCGTTATCATCAGAATCCGGTCGCTGGAGCCCCGGGCTTCGATAGAGCCGAGAATATTGGCGGTGCTGACGATCGGATAGGAAATTCCGGTGGACAGGGTTACTCCTTTGACGAGTCCGATGGTTTCGTTTTTAATCCGCATAAGCTTTTCATCGAGAGTTTCCTGGAGCCTGCGGTAGGTGGTGCGTGACAGATAGCCCGATACGATTGATTGGCCGTTTTTTCCGGCGGTGCTGATGATTTTCTCGGTTTCGTAGAGATTTGGCTTGCCGAAAAAACGGGTGTCGGCGCTGCAGAAGATGCCGGCCCCGCCATGTTCCAGCACAAAGTTAATTTTTTTCTGGTCCAATCCGGCTGCCTCGACGACTATGATGCGGTCTTTGATGATTTCGGGGGTGAGGCGATAGAGGCTGTTTTCGGCGATTACGATTTCTCCTTGAAAATCGATGCTTCCGTTGAGGGTGGGGGCAAGATTGTAATCTTCGTAGAGGATGAATTCGATGGTTTCTCCGGTATCTCCAGAACCCCCGGTATCCCCGGCTCCGGTATCTGCTACGGTGAAGCGGGTGTTCTGATCTATTTCAGGCAGCAATACGGAGAATTCCTGATACCAGCCGCCGTCCTCGCCGGCAGGGGTAAGCCCGATAGTTCTGAAGTGCTCTTCTATATAGGCAAGGGTTTTTCTGTCACCTTCGCTTCCGGTCAGTCTGCCGTTGTACGGGGCTGAGGTGAGTTCTTCCAGATGGCGGATGATATTGCCTGGCTGCAGGGCTGTTTCATCAAAGGTATTGCTTTGGTGATGGATGATCAGGCCTATCAGGATGAGCGTCAATGCAGCGCCAATTATCCGGGTGAGTACCTTCATGCTCACGACTCCTGTAAATTTCCAATAAATTTCGACGATTTGGTCAGAAGTTCGGCAGATTCTTACCAATCTACCAGCCTAGTGAATTATGGGCAGTTTTTCTAGGGGTTGGGAGGCCGGGAGGGCAGAATTGGCGATACTTGCGATACTGGAATGTTCTTTGATTGTTCTTTAATTGTTCTTTGCAAAGTGAGTTCCTTTTTTTGGGGATGTGGTGCTATACTGATGATATGAAATTTAATTTATCAGCCTACACAATAGATCGTTTTTTTGCGCAAGTTGTCGAGCGGTATTCTGAGAGCCTCTCGATTGGCACTGTCGATATTCCAGCCATGACCTACCGGGAAATGGGGGAGCGGGTCGATGCCTTTCAGCAGCTGCTGCTGGAGCAGGGCATCGGGCACGGTGACCGGGTTGCCGTCGTCGGTGTTTCCACTCCCAATTGGGCTATTGCCTATACTGCGGCCATGGCTCTGGGGGTGACTGCGGTTCCGCTTATGGAGGACTTCCCGGCCGAAGATATTCGGCAGCTTATAGAGTTTGCGGAAGTTACGGGGCTCATTCTCTCTTCCCAGATGATGGAGAAGCTGGGGATAGATAAGCCGATGGATTTTTCCTCCGAGGCCGTCAAGACGGTAATTCGCATGGAGGACTTGGAGGTAGTCAGCAGCCGGGGAGCACCGCCGGCAGTTCGGGAGGAGGTTCTGGAGGATGACCTGGCGGAAATCCTCTTCACTTCGGGAACGACCGGCTTCAGCAAGGGGGTCATGCTGACCCATAAAAATCTCGTTTCCAATATATTTGAGGGTCCCGATATTCTCCAGTGCATCGATACCCGTTCCGTGGTTCTCAGCATTCTCCCCATGGCGCATGCGTTCGGTTCAACATCAGCCTATCTTTCTATTATCTACTGCGGGGCGTCGCTCTATTTTCTCGGGAAAAAGCCGACGATTGCGGCGCTCATGAAGGCTTTTACCGTGGTTAAACCGACGATTCTGGGCAGTGTGCCGCTCATTTTTGAAAAAATATATGCCAAGAAAGTGGCTCCGCTGATAGCTGGGAAGCCGCTGTTCCGTTTTCTGGCGGCTCACGGTCCAAGCAGGCGTCTGCTGTTCAGGGTTATCGGGAAGAAGTTCAAGCAGGCTTTTGGCGGGCGGCTGGAATGTGCCATTATCGGCGGAGCAGCGCTGGCGGAAGAGGTGGAGGATTTTCTGAAAATTGCGGGTATACCGTTTGCCCTCGGTTACGGGATGACCGAAGCTGCCCCCTTGATTACGTTTCAATCGCGTGAGCGGTCGAAAAAAGGATCTGTCGGCTGGGCGGTTACCGATGTGGAGATTCTGATCGAGAATCCCGAGCCGGAGACGGGAATCGGTGAAATTCTTGTCAGGGGGCCCAATGTTATGCAGGGGTACTGGAAGAATCCGGAGGCCACGGCGGAAATTCTTTCGCCTGAAGGCTGGCTGAGGACGGGAGACCGCGGGTATCTGGATGATGAGGGATTTCTCTTTCTCAAAGGCCGCAGCAAGAATGTCATAGTGGGGCCGTCGGGGGAAAATATCTATCCCGAGGTTATCGAGTCGCTGCTCTCCGCCTCACCGCTGGTGGATGAGGCGCTCGTATATGCCGAAAACCATAAGATTATCGGGAGAATCTTTCCCAACAGTGATTATATTAATCTTAAGCATGCTCATGAGTCGGCCAGTGAATGGCTTGAACGGCTGCGCAAAGAGGTGAATGCCAAACTGCCGTCGGCTTCCAGGATTGTGCAGATAATAGAGGAGAAGGTGCCGTTCATAAAAACTGCCAGCAACAAGATTAAGCGGGCAGAGAATATCGGTGCCGCAGCCTCCACCGCCAGCGGCCGTTCTGGAGAGAGCAGGCTCGAAGCCGAATGATCCTGGGCTGGAAATTCCAGGGATGACAGGTTTTCAAGATAATTTATTGATATACTCCATATGAGCAAAGCAAAGCAATGCAAAGCAATGCATTGCAGCGCGCTGGTTGTGCAGAATATTTGTCAGGTAGAGACAGGAGGCACCATGATCGAACTGAAGCGTAAGTTTCAAAACAGTTCGGCTCCGTTACCGCAGTCGATAATCTCTCATTTTCCACCGGCAAGGGTGAGATATTCGGCCTGCTTGGTCCGAACGGGGCCGGCAAGTCGACAACGATCCGGATGATCATGAATATTCTCGCCCCGGATCAGGTATGATGATCCTTTTTGACGGCAAACCGCTGACGGAACAGGATAAAGATAGGATCGGCTATCTTCCTCAAAGGAGTGGGGCTGTATAAGAAGGCGAAGGCACGATCTGCTGCTCTATCTGGGGAAGGCTGAAGGGCAAGCCCGATGATCTGCTCAATCGCAATATCGATTATTGGCTCGATAAGTTTGAGCTGAAAGAGTGGAAGTTCAACAAGGCCGAGGAGCTTTCCAAGGAATGGCACAGAAGATTCAGTTTATCGCATCGGTTGTTCATGATCCCGAGATCATGTTCTCTTGATGAGCCCTTTTCCGGTATGGACCCGGTGAGCACAGATCGCTGCGCGAGTCCATCGATCAGATTGCTGCAAGGTGGGAAGACGGTGCTTTTCCACTCATATTAAGTGGAGCAGGCTGGAGAAGATCTGCAGCAAGACTGCTCATCAATCATGGAAGGAGCTGGGTGTGTACGGTTCTTTGGATGAGATCAAGGATCGTTTCGGCACCCGGTCGGTGATTGTGGAGTTTTCCGGCGACGGTTCCTTATCCAGAAGCTTCCCAGGTGGAGCGGGTGATTCAGTATCCCCGGTACAGCGAAATTGCGCTGGCTGAAGGGGCCGATCCGGATGCTCTGCTGCTGTCCCTGACAGGAAGATTTCTTTCTTATTCGCAAATTTGAGATTGTAGCACCGTCGCTGCATAATATTTTTATTGCACTGTCAAGAAATAGGGAGGCGGTGGTCGAGACGCGCAGAAAGGTTTTGACCATAGCCGGCCACGAATTCCGGGCGATTGCTGCCACTAAGGCATTTGATTATAACCATTCTTGGGCCGTTTCTCATTCTGGCGGTTTCTGTTCTTCCGCCTGCTTTCGCAGCGGATGGACGGGATTCAGGAGGTAAACCTGATCGGGATTGTCGGATCGAATCCGCAGCTGACCGGGGCGCTTTCAGGCTGTGTTTGCAGATGAAGGGCTGATTATTGAAGCGGGGGATAATCTTGAGCAGATGAAGGTCCGGATGCTGGAAGATAACGAGCTCGAGGGGATTCTGGAGATTCCGGGAAATCTTATTGAGGTCGATGTTTTTAATTATTACTCAAAACAGGCACGGATATCTTTGTTTTTGAGACCCTGCGGCTGTATTAGGGAATATGGTGGTTTCCAGCGCATGAAGGAGGCCGGTTTTGAGCCTGAGCAGATACAGCGGCTGTCGGCTCTCCCCGGCTCCGGAGGTGGCTGCTTGAGCAAGTCGGGGGCTGCAGAGGAGAATCTCCATCATTATTACCACTACTTTTTATTCTGCTGCTCTATATGACGATTCTGCTCTACGGGTGAGCTGATCGGAAGGCCGATTGTTACCGAGAAGACATCGAAAACGGTGGAGATTCTTCTCTCTCTTCAGCCCGTCCTAACGAGATTATGTTCGGCAAGATTTTTGGAATCGGCGCCGCGGGGGCTGCTGCAGCGTACGCGGTCTGTGGGTGCGGGTTCGCTGGATAATCCTGTTTGTCGGTCCGGCGCTGAATTTCAGCTCGCCGGCCAGCCTCAATCCGGCATCGCTTATTTTTCTGGTGCTGTCTTTTTCTGGCGGCATTTTTTCTCTATTCCGGGCGTATGCAGCGCTCGGGGCGGCGGCTGAAGATGAGCAGAATCTCGGGCAGCTGGCCCGGCCGCTGATTATCTTCCTGGTGGTCCATGGCTATGGTGTCGCCGCTGGTGATGAGTCCAAATTCGGTTTTTTCCCAGATCCTCTCCCTATTTTCCGCTGACGGCACCGGTAGTCATGTTTACGAGGGTGCTGGTGGATATGCCGAGTGCCTGGAGTTGTTGTTCTGTTTCATTATTCTGCCGTTTCCTTTGTCTTTTTTGATGGTTACGGCGGCAGCGAATATTTTTCCTGGTAGGCATTCTGCTGACGGGGGAAACGGTTTACGCTGCGCGAGATTGCCAGATGGCTCAAGTATCCCTCTTGATCGTGGCAGCTTTTGACGCACACGATTTTATCGTCACCGTCGGCATAGAAGGCCTTGAATTCCGCTGCGTCAGCATAGCTGCCCAGATAGAAGGCGCGGTGCTGCTGCATAAACAATGTGAGGATGTTTCTACATAGATTTTTCTCCCCCAGCTGCTGATATTTGCTCTTCGGCAGCCGCCATGAGTAATTTTCCCACTCTTACCGTATAGTTCTGCAGAACGACGATCCAGCAGGAGATCGAAGCTGCCTATTGTGCAGGGATCGGGCCCCAGCAGGTGTAGCCGATGATATCGGTACTCTGCCTGTAATGGCGACCCGCAAAAAAATACCCGCCTCGTGAGGTCCCTGGAAATGCTCTCTTCGGCCAGTTCCCGGGCGATCTGTATCTCATCCCCAGAAAAAACCCGCTGCAGGCATTTCCCCAACCCGTTCAGCCTCCGGGTTTCAGGTTGAATCGTGAAGCATAACTGCCGGGGCAGTCTTGCCGGCAGTAGAACTGCTGGGGCAGCAGCGCTAAATCTGACATATCAATCCTCCTGAAGCTGTTTAACATCAGCTTGAAAAATATGGGAAAACTGAGTTGATGGTGGTGGGCAATATGAAACCGTAAAAACTCGGGTTTCCGTTGATTTCGAGAACCCAACAAGCCTTTCCTCATCAATTCTGAAGTCGACCCGGGCATACCCGTGAAGCCTGAATATATCCCAGCAGGCATGGGTTATCTCCTGGAGGAACTGAGAAGAGCCGCATCCGATTCCGAAGGTGATAGCAGGGAACGACATGATCATACTCAAAGGTATGTTCCGTCCATTTCGCATCATAATTGATGATTTTTGTTTGTACCTCATCGTACCCTTCAAATTTCCATTCGTAGGGCGGCAGCACCAGCGGGTTGTCGCGATTTCCGCAGATGCAGACATTGAACCCTGCCGTCAATGTATCGCTCGGCAAAAATGGACTGCCCAGCAGCTGTTCCTTTTTCCCTCAGCCAGCATCGGGAGTTGGCCTATGCTGGCGGCAGACACAACCGAGTCATCTGTAAGACTGGCAGATGCGTCCTCATAGGTCATTTTGATGGGATATACTTCTTTCCCTGGAACAAACTGATCTTCGTCTGGCGGTACCGACCATTCCGGGGTTCCTGGAGCCCCGGCTGCGGAGAATGCGCTTTACGTAATTTACCGGTGGTGGTCAGCATGACTCAGCCGTACAGCCGGTGAAGGAGGTGAAGCCCTGGCAGGTCGCACTATAGCAGTTCTGTCTCTCCCGGTGCTGCATCGACGAGGTTTACCACGAAGAAGGTCTTTACGGTGATGCTGTTCAGCCGGTTTTTCAGCCAGGGCGGCAGCTTTTCACGTTGATCGTCCGGCGGTTCAGCTGGTCTTTCGCCAGCTTTTCAAAAAATTTGAACGGCAAGCTGTTCGGAATTTAGGAGGTGGAGCAGACGGGCGAAAATACCCATATCTGCCAGCAGCTCTGCAATCCATGTACCTGGAGTGAGGCTGTCAATGACATTCCTCCGGTGAGTTTTTGGTTACGGTATTGTGCAGCACGACGGCTGTCCGGTACGTTTTCATATCAGCAGGTTATTTTGAGCGCGTTATCTGGGTTCTCCGGTTTTTCTGTTTTCCTGGTCTTTCTGCTGCAGGGCGATTGCGGCAATGGAGGCAATCAGCTCTGGCGATAGCTGATTCCGGATGGCCTCCGCGGCAGCCCTGACAAAGCCGCTGGAGGGGAGGCGATGCAGGGGTTGGCGTTTACCCTCAAGAACCCAGGGCTGTTGTTCGCGTCTACCCGAAATCGACCCGGGCATAGCCTTCCAGCCGCATTTCCTGCCAGCAGGCTGCCGCCAGTCGCTTCAGGTCTGACAGCAGCTTCCGGTCCCGGGAAACTGGTATAGGGGCACGGTATGGTGGTATCATTAAATCTCTCTCATCCCATTTTGCCCGGTAGTCCACTATTTCAAACCTGATTTGTCGCCTGATAGCCCACAAACTGTATTTCACCGGGAGGAAGTACTTGCGGATGCTGTCTTCCGAGCAGTGAGACGCTGAATTCACGACCGAGCGAAGCTTTCGCAAATGCGGGATTCCGCTCGTTTTTTCGGCTTCCTCGCCGCTTCTGCAGAGTATGTCGATCTTCAAAACGGATAACTGATTTCGACCAAGACCGCCTGATGTCTTCCGAGATGGGTTTTACGATATACGTTCCCGGACGGAAGGTTTCTTTTCGGGATGTTTCGGAGATCCGGCTGGTCTCGGAGATCCAGCTGGTTTCGGAGGCTTCCCAGCCGGGGCCGGATGCCGGCGGCAGCAAGAATTTCCTTAGCGGCGACTTTATTGCGGATGGGCTTCAGTGATCTGGCCAACAGCCGGCATGGACGGAAGGCCCGCTGCTTCAAAGAGGGCTGGCGCTTTGTAGCTGCTCAGATGGGCAGAGCTGCCCCATGATTCGAGCAGGTTGAATATGAACAGCGGTTTCATGGCAACAAGCTGATGTATTTGATCTTCGGAAATCTGGCTGAACGATAGTTCCCTGACGGTATAGCCAAGCTCTTTGAGGGCAGAGGAAACCGCCCGGACCTGGTCCATTACGGACTGTTCATCCGGGGGGAATCGGAATTCACCCTGTTGAAAATGAGAGGCACAATGTTCCGCTGCATCCCTACCAACTTGTTCTGCTGCATTTGGCTATCTGCGGCCTGACGACCGACTGACATTCCATAATCCAATTAATTGCTAATTAATCAAGACCTTACCGGAGCAGCAGATTTGCATTTTTTCTATATTTTGTGAAAACTGGGGATAGAGGTCATAATCGTCAGCGAACTTGACAATCAGTTTTCCCCTTTCTCCCTGGATATCCTTTCCGCTGACGGTCAGCGTCCGAAATGGAGCCGCATAGCTGGCCTTCAGTATTTTGAGGTCAGAGTTTGTGCTTGCCGCCGATACCGGTATCCGCGAGGTTCTGATCCTTACCTCCTGCGTGCCGTACATTTCGATCCCGATTTCGAATCGATCGCTCGAATTCGTTTCTCGAGAATAGATTGAATAGTTTTCTTGTACATATCTACATAGGCATCGGGATAGGTATTCCCTGTCTCTATCTGCAGGGTGTACCGGGTATCCGGCGACAGTCGACCCATCGGATTCGATTCGTGCCCCACTGCAGGTATCCGTAGCTGAACTCGTCTTCATGGCATCCGACAATCTGCGCTCCATTATCGATGGCGGGCGTGGAGGAGGATATGCTGTCCCGGTTTCAAGGGGACTTTCATAACCAGGGTGCTCAGCAGATCATGCTGGTATGCTTCGGGAGGAATACCGGAAGTACGATTATTGCAGAGCCCGAATCTATTTGGTGAATTCGGAATAGTTCCGATAGAGCCATTGGGATGAGCATTGTGCGGTCTGCAGTAGAATCATTATGATAAAAAAAAATACTTTTTCAATGTTGACAGGTTTGGTGAACAATGATACGTTGTATATAGGGTAGGGGGTATAGTATATGACAGGTAGAACATAATCATAACAGAAAGGCGCATCACTCATGAGGCGAAGAAGCAGATGGTCAGCCGTATGAGCCGGATTGAAGGTCAGATTCGCGGTATTGCAAAGATGATCGACAATGATGTCTATTGCGATTGACAGTCTTTACCTGTTTATGAGTGTGGAATCTGCGATAAACGGAGTCAAGACGCAGCTGCTGGAAGCCCATGATGAAAAGCTGCGTAGTCCGCGCAGATTTGTAGAACGGTGAAGTTGCGGTTGTTGATGAGCCGCTCAGACGATCAGGAAAATGACTAAGAGAATAAGTGGGCCAGGACCCTGAGCTTTCGGTCCCGGACTTTTTATCAACTGTATGGAGGGATTATTAGATGTTTTTGAATTTTACTTATTGGTTTAGTGATATACCTGCTGTTTCGCGGAATGGCCAGGCGTCCTATCGCTCGATGCAGCGGCCTGTTGAGGATCCGCTCGAGATTTTGAAGCGTCGGTTTGCTGAAGGCTCAATCTCGGAAGAGGAGTTTATCAGAATGAAAAGTGAGCTTTACTCGTAAGCTCATGTGTAAAAAATGATGGAGAAAAAAGATGATGATGATAAAGAAAATTGCCCGATATCTCGGTATATCACTGCTGCTTTTTATTGCTGCGGGTATGCCGATCTTTGCATCGGAAGGGCACGGCAGAGATATTGACTCGGTGGTTGAGGAAATTCTGCTCAGTACGCAATCACCTGCACTTTCAGAGGTTTCACCGCAAGACCTGTCACCTGAACTGCTGGAAGAGCTCGGAGATGCGGTTATGGGGTTATTGCTGAATAGCGATTGGCAGCATGAAAGGATGGATGCCATGCTTGGCGGTGAGGGTTCCTCACAACTGGCGGCTTACCACAGAGATCTTGGAGAAGCGTATATTGAATCAGGAGGCAGTCTCTCTGAATTGCGTTCTTATGGCGGCGGATGGATGATGCCGGGGGGTATGATGGGTTTTTCCCGATTCACGCCCGCACCCGCTCTCTCTCCCGCCGCCTCCCCATCAGCATCCTCTTTTCCGTATGATTCTCGCTGGGACAGCCAGAACTTCTGGGGGAGTCAGGGCCGCTGGAATTCCCGGGGGCGGTGGATGACTCCTATGAGCCACTGGACCCCCTGGAGCCGGTGGGCTATTGCCGGGAGCAGTTGGATGTGGGGTACGCTGATCATTATTGCAGCGGCTGCGGCGGTGCTTGCGACTGCGGTTTTTCTTGGCAGGAGAAGGAGGCGGGGGCAGCGGGAATCAGAAAGTCAGGCCATGTTGATTGCCAGAAATCGATTTGCCAAAGGCGAGATTTCAAAGCAGGAATTTGACAGAATGAAGAGCATACTGCGCTAGCCCTGTCGGATTCAGGATTTTGCAGGTTTGATAGGTACAGCTGCAGCTTGATATCATTACGCTATGACCACTTACGGAGCAATTTCCTCTTCTGATCAACCTTGAGCAAACGGATTTCTTACTTCAATACCTGAATAAAACTGACCCGGGTTCAAATCTTCCGTAAGCAGGGTGCTGCAGCCGGCACTCTCGGCGCTGCTGATGATGCACGCATCCCAGAAATTTACGGAATAGAGGCTTTTCAGCTCCACGGCTCTGCGGATCATAGCCGGGGTCTGCTTCACCACTTCAAAATACTCGAGAAATGAAAGTATGCGAAGAACAGCATCCGGCTTCTGGTGAAGCTTCGTCAACGCAGTGACGGCATACTCCTGGAGAACCTGGGTGGAAACTACCCCGAGACCGTTATCCATGAGTCCGGATAGCAGACTGACAGCGCTTTTCTGCTTTTCCCGGTCACGTTTGTCATTTGCGTACACAATGACATTGGTATCGATGAAGACCCTACCCATCCGATCGGCCCCTTTTATGAAGTTCTTCACGATTAAAATGATAGCCGGGTTCAGATTCACCGGCATACAGGGTTGCTGTACGAGCAAATTCTTCTGAAATAGATAGTTCCCCGTCACCATTTCCTACAGAAATTTTTTGCAGATACTCCCGGATGAGATTGTTCAGGGTAGTATGATGTCTTTCGGCATACTCCCGGCTCTTCTTGATGAGCTTCTCATCGGCTGAGAGGGTTATATTCATGAACTGCCCCCTTTCATGGTTTATGCATGGTGCATGTATATTATGTGCTGTATGTGCACAAAGTATACACATTATTTCTTATTGCATCAAGGGCTTTCCTTACGCTCAGATCACCACGCTTTCCTTAAGCTCAGATCACCACATGACGAGCTTTACGACAACCCTTTTCGAGATTGAACGGCAGCGCGTAAGACAGGATTCTCATTTTGAAAGTGTAATTTACAGTCTGGAACATATTCTTCCGGAGAATCCCTCCGAAGCCTGATCTTATATTGAGGAAAGTAAACAGGATCGACTAATATATTCCTGCAATGTTATACCACGAAGCGAGCTGGCAGCTTTTGCTTTGTGGTGCACTACACGATCTATTCGACCTCCCAGCTGTGAATTGTTAGTATGTTATGTACATTTAATGAGTACGATATGGTACGTATGGTACCGGTATAGTGGAGAACGATATGAAAGAAAATGTGAAAAGCTTTTGGAAACGGATTGATCAGTTGCGTAATGGAAATACCATGCATTGGCTATCAGAGTAGTATGGAACGTGAGTTTTGCTTAAAATTGTACAAGAAAAGTTGTAATCTATGCTTCTTGTAGGACAGCAACAGATAACTCAGACAGGCTCCTAGATATACCGATAGCAGGAATCACAAGAAGCTGACTTTCATCACTTCTTCCTTTTCTGCCGAGCATAAAAGGACTCGAACCTGCGACCTCCGGGTTATGGGAAAGCACCTGATTTCTCCACCTGCGTTCTCTCTTGTTAATAAGTGTAGACGGTAAAAAGAGAAGCGTCTATCCAATTTTCATCCTTGTTCGTAGAAATTGTTGGGAGCTGCCCCTTGTTCAACGGTTTATCTGTAATTCTGTCTGTAATTGAGTAGTTGAAACCCTGATGAATGCTACAGTTGATATTGTACAGTTTTCTTCAAATGCAGGAGGGGGATCAAAGCGAGATTAGTCAATTGACCACTCTAGGCAAAGAACTTCAGCCTGTTCAATTACCAGTTCAGTTGCGGACTTCTGCAGGTCAGGTGGATATCCGTATTCTCTCAGTATCCGTTTTACCATAACTCGGATTTGAGCTCTTGCATTTTCCCTTAATGTCCAATCAATTGAAACACTTTGTTTCACCCTGTCTACTAGCATTTGAGCTATTATCCTCAACTTTTCATCTCCTATCATTTCACGAGCACTGCCGTTATCAGCTAGCGCATCATAAAAGGCGACTTCATCATCCGTGAGACCCAGCTCGGCACCTCGCTGGCCAGCTTTCCTTATCTCTTTAGCCAGCTCGATAAGTTCCTGAATTACTTCTGCGGCTTCTATTGCCCGGTTCTGGTATTTTTTTATTGACTGTTCAAGCATCTCGAAGAAGGATCGTGTCTGGATGACATTTCTCTTTGACCTGATTTTAATTTCATCATTGATTAGTTTTTTAA
>JAGYPA010000038.1 GCA_018399255.1 Spirochaetales bacterium
GGAGAAGCAGTCGGTATATGATGCGATGCTGTACATCATGATGAATTTCATCGCCATGGCGTTCATGATGTTCGGAATAGCCTATATGTACCGGATTACGGGAGTTATGGACCTCGAGGCCATGCGGCTGCGGCTGAGTACCCTTTCAGACCCGAAAGCAGCTGCCGTTCCGTATGCCATGATAATGACTGCCGTAGCGCTGAAGGCGGCCCTCCTGCCGCTGTTCGGCTGGCTTCCGCGGGCTCATGGTGCCCCCAGCGCACCTTCTGTCGTTTCGGCGGTTCTCTCCGGCATTCAGGTCAAAGTGGGAGTATATCTGCTTATCAGACTGGGAATTCTTTTTTCACCGGTTATCGATGCCCGCCCGTTTTTCCTGATCCTCGGGTTTGTCACATCAGTCGCGGGATTTCTATTGGCAGTTGCCCAGAAGGACATCAAACTGATTCTCGCATACCATACGGTCAGCCAGGTCGGTCTGATAGTTATGGGGCTCAATATGGGAAGCGAGATAGCCTCCTGGGGTGCGATGTACCATATCATTAACCACGCCCTGTTCAAGGGACTGCTCTTTCTTACTGCAGGGATCATTATAGAACGTTACGGAACTCGTACGTACAGCGAAATTCGGGGGGTGTTGCGTAGCATGCCGCTGGTGGGCATCGCTGCACTGGCCGGCATTCTCGGGATAACCGGAGCCCCGTTCTTCAACGGAAGTATATCAAAGTACTTCATTTTCAAAGGAGGATCCGGCACCCTGGCAGAAATCGGGCTCTATATCATCAATTTTGGAACAATCCTCTCGTTTGTGAAGTACAGCACCATCCTTTTCGGAAAGCCGGACTGCCCTGACGGACCGAAAACTGACCCGCTGTCGGCGGCAGTCGCCCTGTTTTTCGGAGCGGCAGTTTTTGCCGGAGGCATCTTCGGTACGGAAGCCGTCTTTCTAGTATTCGGACAGCGCTTTTCAGCAGCGGGTGCTTTGGATCCTGTCAAGATTCTGACATTCCTCGCAACCCTCGGCCTAGGCGCGGTCGGATACCGTTTCGTAATATTGCCGATCGGGGGCTTTCTTTCGTCGGTACGATCCTTCAAGTTCAGCTTCAATATCGTTACCGTGTTCATTACGCTTTTCTTTTCTCTTCTGCTTGGCTATTTCCACCTTATGGCCTGACGCATCCCGGCTCTCAGGCCGGGAACAGTTCAGATATCATTCGATAATCGGCATCGGAAAGCTTAACCCCGGCAGCACCCGCATTATACTCCAGCTGCGTTACCGAAGTAGCGCCGATAATCACGCTGCTGATCCCCGGATTATGCAGAATCCAGGCCAGGGCCAGCTGGCCGGTTGTAAGGCCGTATTTTTCAGCAACGGGGGCGAGGGAGTCTACCCTGCCAAGCAGATCGGGATCACTGATATGATCTTTCATCCAATGGTTCTGCTTTTCATTGGATCCGCGGCTTCCGGCCGGAATGGTTCCCCCGGAATACTTCCCGGTCAGAACACCATGGGCGAGGGGAGAGAAGTTTGCCGTGCCCATGCCCAGTTCTACACACGTCGTCAGAACCTCTTTTTCAATCCTGCGCTCAAGCAGATTGTAGAGCGGCTGATTTACGACAGGCTTATGCCAGCCGCGATTCTCACAAAGGGTAAACGCTTCTCTGATCTGGGCAGCTGACCATTCACTGGTTCCCCAGTAGGTTATCTTTCCTAATCGGATAGAATCGTCAATCGCCTCCAGCGTCTCCTCCAGCGGAGTTTCGGAATCGTAGCGGTGGCAGTAGAACAGATCCACATAGTTGAGCTTCAGCCGTTCCAGGCTTCCGTTAATTGAATCTATAATGTGCTTCCTGCTGAGTCCCTTATCTGCGGCATGCGCGCTCATCGGCCAGAATGCCTTGGTCGCAACAATATATTGACTCCGTCTGAAACCCGGCAGAATCTCGCCCAGCAGTGTTTCGGCTTTGCCCTGTTCGTACACATCTGCAGAATCAATATAATTGATGCCAAGCTCAAAGGCCCGCATGATAATGTCCTTTGCGTTGTCCAGCTCAACCTGATTAGCAAAGGTGAGCCATGACCCGTAAGCCACCTCACTGACAAGCAGTCCTGATTTTCCAAGTCTGCGGTATTCCATATTTTCACTCCTCATTTTTTTCTCGTATGAATCTATTATTTTCCCGTATGAATCTGTATTTTCATGATCCATGAACGATGAAGATCTTTACCATATAACATAGGCCTTTTCTGTCCGATCGTCAAACAGCGGGTGATGAAGCGGTTATCCCGTACCGGCAGCATCATTTGCATTGTTTTAGCGCAAATGGCGGCCAAAATAGTTTGAAATAGCAGCGATTGGTGATACAGTGAACTCTATTAAAAAGATGATAAGGAGAAACGTATGAAACACAGCAGACTGTTTTCATGGATAATAATTACAAGTTTACTTCTAGCTGGTCCTGCACTGATATTCTCTGCCGGAAGCGGTGAAAGCGCGGACTCCCCGAAGGCCGATAAACCGTTCAGCCTGGCGGTGATCGTTCCCGGAGTAACTGCCGGAAGTCCGATTTATGAACAATTGGTCGAGGGAGCGCGGAAGGCAATCGACGAAAATCCCGGGACCAGTATGAAAGTGGTCGAACTCGGCTTCAACCAGGCTGAATGGGCGGAGAAGCTCACATCGGTCGTTGCAACTGGAATATACGATGTGGTCATCACCTCAAATCCGTCAATGCCCTTTGTGAGCATGGAGGTAGCCGAACAGTTTCCCGATCAGAAATTCATTTTTGTCGACGGCTATATAGACGGCCATCCCCAAATGGCGAGCTACCTGTACAACCAGGTTGAGCAGTCCTACATGCTCGGGCACCTGGCAGGCCTCATCACCACCAGCTCCATGAAGGGCGCCAACCCCTCGCTCAAAATCGGGATGATAGTTGCCCAGGAATATCCCGCATTGAATAAAATGATCATCCCCGGATTCGAAATGGGTGCGAAAGCGGTCAACAGCGGAATTACTCTGGACTACCGGGTTGTCGGCAACTGGTATGACGCCGGCAAAGCGGGAGAGCTTGCAAAAAGCATGGTAGATGCCGAAGTCGATGTAATAGGCGTTGTCGCCGGCGGAGCAGCAGCCGGAGTCTTTGAAGTGGCCAAACTCAGAAATAAATATGTCATGTACTGGGACGACAATGCCTATGCCCAGGCGCCGGGCGTCATAGCCGGCTGCGGTGCCCTGAAACAGGCAAAGCTGGTCTATGAGGTTGTAACCGATGCCCTCAACGGCAATATCGTGTACGGGACGGCGCGGGTTCTCTCCGCCGCTGACGGTTATATAGAATTCATTACCGACGATCCCAACTATAGAGCAACGGTGCCGGAGAGTGTGCGTGAGAAGCAGCAGACGGTTATCAATGCCATCGTTTCAGGAGAGCTGGTTCTCGAAGCCCCCGAACTGTAGCGGCTCAGGCAGCGGCGCTTCAAAAAGGCAGCGCCGCTGCCGGTCTGAATAGGGAGAATTTCTTGACACCCTACCTGAAAATGCAGAATATCACAAAAGTCTATCCCGCGAACAACCTCAAGGCTAACGATACTGTCAATCTTGAGGTTTTTAAGGGAGAAATCCATGCCCTGGTAGGTGAAAACGGAGCCGGCAAGACAACCCTGATGAATATTCTCTACGGTCTTGAGCAGCCCGATTCAGGCGCAATCTATTTGAACGGTACCGAAGTCAGGATCGGGAGCCCGATGGTCGCCCATCAGCACGGCATCGGCATGGTGCACCAGCACTTCAAGCTGATACAAGAATTTACCGTAGCCGAGAATGTGGTGCTCGGTATGGAGCCCTTGAGAGGGAAGCTGTTTTTTGACAGGCGACAGGCAGAACAGACGGTTGCCGAGGTTATTGAAGAGAACAATTTTCACCTTTCCCCTGCTGCTCGAATCTCTGAACTCAGTGTGGGACAAATGCAGCAGGTAGAGATTGTGAAAATGCTCTACCGGAGAGCGGATCTGCTCATTCTCGACGAGCCCACCTCGGTTCTCACTGAACAGGAAATACAGCGACTGTTCAAGACCCTCAGATACCTTGCGGGGCAGGGCAAAACCATCATCCTGATCACCCATAAGCTGGGAGAGGTGAAAAGTATTTCCGACCGGATCACCGTTATGCGCAAGGGTGAGGTGGCAGCTGTCAGGGAAACGGCTGAAGTCGATGAATACGAACTCTCACGCCTTATGGTCGGCAAGCGCATCATGCTCGACTTTGACAAGGAAGTCGGATTCTGCTCAGAGCCGATTCTCTCCCTCCAGCAGGTTACTGCAGCCAGGAAGCATCAGGATCGTCCGCTGCTCGACAATATCAGCTTTTCCGCATCGACCTGCGAAATAGTGGGCATTACCGGGGTCGCTGGGAACGGACTTTCCGAGCTCGAGGATGTGATTTCCGGGCTGATGCCGGTATCGAGCGGAACTATTCTGTATAACGATATTGACGTCACGCATATGTCGGCCATGGAGCTGCGTAAAACAGGTTTCTCCTACGTACCGACCGATCGTCTTAAACGGGGATCCAGCCTTGCCTCATCGATTCGGGAGAACATGATCATAACCAATCACCACGATTACCTGACAAGAGGCGGCCTTCTTGACGGCAAACGGATTGAAAGCCATGTTGAGGAGCTGATTGCAGGCTATCAGATTGACGGACGGGCGGGTATGCCGATCGGCACGCTCTCCGGCGGCAACATTCAGAAGGTTATTCTCGCCCGGGAATTGGAAAAAGTCCGGGACCTGGTGCTCTTTGCTGAACCCACCTGGGGTCTTGATGTGGCCGGCAGCGAATTCATCTATCAGAAAATCCTCGATGTTCGAAAACGCGGAGCCGCCGTAATCCTCATATCCTCAAATCTGGACGAAATTCTGGCCATTGCCGATACCGTTATCGTCTTGTACCGGGGCAGAATTGTCATGAAAAGACCGGTACGCGACGATGCGGTACTTTCCCGGGAACGTATAGGGGAATACATGCTGGGGCTGAAGGATGATTTTTCCGCCGCCATACCGGCTGGAGCGGGCGGGTTTCTGGAACGTGCAGCTGAAGAGGGCGGGGAGGGGTATTCCCGGTGAGAGATACCAGCAGCAGTAAATTCGCAGCAGCAGCCGGTCTCGGCATAACTCTGGGAGCAGCCTTCCTGATCATGCTCCTCATGATCCTGATCATGAGCGAAACCCCCGGAAAAACGATTTACTTCTTTTTCGCCGGCCCCTGGGCAAACACCTATTACTTGGGAAATATGCTCAACGCTGCCGTCCCGCTGATGCTCACAGGACTGGGCATCTCCTTTGCCTTCCGGGCATCGATGTTCAATCTCGGCGGCGAGGGGCAGGTGTATATCGGCGGTCTGGCAGCGGCTTCACTGGCCCTCGCCCTGCCGGGACTCCCAGGAATTCTCGGCATACCCCTCGCTCTGGCAGCTGCGGTCGGGGCCGGTGCCGTTATCGCTGGTCTCTCAGGCCTGTTCAAATATAAGTGGCGCACGGATGAGCTTATATCTACCTTCCTCATCTCCAATGCCCTGATCTATATTGTCGACAATATCATCACCGGGGTCCTTCAGGATCCCGAAAGCAATCTGCTGGTTACCCGGAAAATAGCCGTGCAGTATTGGTTTACCCGGATTATGCGTCCGTCAAATCTGGACATCAGCATATTTTTTGTCATCCTGCTGGCGGTGATTGCCTATTTCTATCTCTACAAAACCCATCAGGGGTATGAAATGCGCATGTGCGGACTGGACCCCGAATTTGCCCGCTACGGGGGCGTCAATGTCAGGACCTATTTTCTCCTCCCCCTCCTCATAAGCGGGGGACTTCACGGTCTGGCAGGAGCGGTATCGTTTATGGGAACCCAGCATATGCTGTTCAAAGGTTTTTCCGGAGGAATGGGGTGGAACGGCATTGCCGTTGCCCTGATAGCCAGGAACAATCCCCTGGCTGTCATACCAGCCGCCCTCTTTTTCGCCTATATCGAGGCAGGAGCCAAGTCCGCCATGATTAACGCCGATGTGACCATCGAGATTGCCGCCGTTGTCCAGGCCGTAGTGTTCTACCTGATTACCGCCCAGGCCCTCTATTCCTGGATTGACCGCAAACACAGAAGGAGAAGCGCATGAACAGCGGCGAATTCTCCATCCCCATAATCCATAATACCGTCAGCATCATGACCCCGTTTCTCCTGGCAGGAATCGGCGGCCTGATGACAGAACTGGCTGGAATGCTCAATATTGCTCTCGAGGGGCTGATTCTCATCGGAGCGTTCTTCAGCGTGGTCTTTGCTGCCTATACCGGGAGCCTGATGCTCGGCATTCTGCTGGGAATTCTGACGACCATGCTCTTCGCCTATATCTTTGGGGCAGTTACCCTCTATCTCAAGGCCAATGTCTTTATAACCGGACTGGCGGCAAACCTGCTGGCCGGCGGCTTAACCACCGTACTCTCGTTTTACCTTTTTGGAACAAAAGGGGTTCTCCGTTTTGAAGGTCTGCCGTCCCTGCCGGTGCTTCGTATTCCGGCCCTGCACGGCATTCCGGTAATCGGCGACCTGCTGTTCGGGCATAATATTCTTGTCTACTTCGGATGGGCGAGTGTGCTGCTCGCCTGGATCCTGATCTACAAAACCCCTTTCGGCTTTCGACTGCGGGGAACCGGCAGCAATCCTGAAGCGATTGAAGCCGCGGGACTGAAACCGGGAAATTATCAGATGGCGGGAATCCTGATATCGGGGCTTACCTGCGGCCTTGCCGGAGCAATCCTCACCCTGAATCTCGGGGCTTATGTACCGAATATCTCCTCCGGAAGAGGCTGGATAGCCCTGGTTGTTATCTATCTGGGAGGTAGAACCCCGTTCGGAATCCTCGGGGCTTCCTTCGTGTTCGGTCTTGCTGAGAGTCTGTCGAATTATGCCCAGGGATATCTTGATATTCCCGCAGATTTCATACTGGCATTTCCCTATATTATCACGGTTACCGCGATGGTTATCGTTTCCATCATCAAATATAAGACGCAGGGCGACAGTAAATGAAGGCTGAAGGAGAAGATATGAAAGCAGCAGTTTTGGAAGATGTCCGGATGCTCAACGTGCAGGAAATCCCGATGCCGGTCCCGAAGCCTGGCGAGGTGCTGATAAAAGTTGCCTTCTGCGGAATATGCACGCTAGAACAGCGCCTCTACCGGGGGGATATGAAAATATACTACCCGATAGTCCCGGGGCACGAGGTCTCCGGAGAGGTTGTCGAGATTCCCGAGGGTACGGCAACGCAGCTGAAGCCGGGAGACAAGGTAGCCGTCGATATGGTCTACCGGTGTCATGAATGCTACTTCTGCCGGAGCGGACAGTCCAATTTATGCGAGAACCGGTTCAATAAGCAGGTTAAGCCGCTGGGGGGATTTTCCGAATATATTGCCGTCAAGCCGAGCCAGGTCTATGTGACCGGTGATGCGCTCTCTCTCGAAGAAGCCGCCTTCTGCGAACCGGTAGCCTGCTGCATCCGGTCGCTTAAGAAGCTGAACGTAACTCTGGCTGAAGATGTGCTTATTATAGGTGCCGGACCCATGGGGCTTATGCACCTTCAGGCTGCCCGGACGATGGGAGCCCGGGTTTTTGTTTCAGATATTGATGATTCACGTCTCGCCGCTGCCCTGGAGCTGGGGGCCGACGGCGTTTACAACCCCCGCAATACAGACGCAGCTGCAGAACTGAAGCAGCTTACCGGCGGAAGGGGCGTTGATGCCTGCGTTCTGACCAGTCCGGCTCAATCTGCCCTCGAGAACGCTTTTCAGGCTGTTCGAAAGAATGGGCGTGTGAATATTTATACCGCCTATACCGGACCGTCGCCGACTTTACCGCTCGATATGAATACGTTGCACCGGAACGAGATTCTGGTAACCGGAACTGAAGGGAGAACCGAGGCTGATTTCCAGCAGGCTGTCCGCCTGCTCACTTTCGGGCGGATCAAGGTAAAACCCCTGATCAGCAGGATTGTCGGATTCGAGGATCTTGAAGAGGGCATCCTTGCCGCAATGGGAACAGAGACGCAGCGGGTGCTGCTGGGAACACAGATATGATAGCAGTTTACGATATCGGCACTACCGTTCTCAAGGGAGCCCTCATGACTGAGGCGGGTGAGTTCAGGGAATTCGCTTCCCGCAATCTCAGCATGATGGCATCCTCCCCGATCAACCATTATGAAGCCGATCCGGATGAGTGGAAGCGGGCATTCCGGGAAATAACCCTCGAGCTGCTGGGAAAGACCGCTGCCGGTTCGCGGGAATCCGCCGGTTCGCAGGAAACCGCCGGTTCGCGGGGAACTATACGGGCAGCTATAATCAGCGGAAACGGTCCGACCCTCGTACCGATATCGGAAACCGGAGAATTTCTGAAACCGGTCATGAGCTGGATGGACCGGCGGGGTACTGAGGAATCTGCCCGGATTCAGGCCGTGCAGAACCAGTACATCGATCCAACCTTCTACCTTCCCAAGGCCCTCTGGATCGCTCATAATATGCCGGCTGTGTATGAAAAGACCCGCTATTTTCTCTCCTGTCCGGAATCCATGGTCTACTGGCTCACCGGCAGCGCCCTGACCATTCTCCCCGGGGACCATTTTGAACAGTATTTCTGGAATCCCGAGCTCATTGCCAAACTCAAGCTGGATGCGGACAAGTTTCCCGAATTCGTGAAGCCGGGTACGATAGCCGGACGAGCCGGGCGCCTGGGAGCAGCCGCTTCGGGTCTGCCGGAGAATCTGCCCATCATTGCCGCCGGGCCTGATTTTATCGTATCGCTGCTGGGGGCCGGGGCAGTCTGTCCGGGACGGGCGTGCGACCGGGCCGGTACCTCGGAAGGAATCAATCTCTGCACGAAAGAGCAGGTTACCGATCCCCGCCTCATGTGGTATGGGCATGTTGTAAGGCCCTGGTACAATATATCGGGAATAATATCCACTTCGGGCAGAGCCCTGGACTGGATTAAGGAGGTGGCCTGCGGCGAGGATCAGGATTATCAGGATTTTTTCTCCCGGTTCACCCCGGCCGCACCGGGTTCCGATCGTCTGCTCTTTTTGCCCTACCTGACCGGTGAGCGGGCCCCTATCTGGGATCCGGCTGCCAGGGGGGCATTCATCGGGCTGGGACTGAACCACGGCAAGGCGGAACTGGTCAATGCGGTTCTCGAATCGGTGGGATTTGCCATGCGGGATGTCATCGAAGTAATGGCAGAAAACGGCGGCGAAATTACAGAATTGCGGATAACCGGGGGACCTTCAAAGAGCAGACTCTGGAACCAGATCAAAGCTGATATTACCGGTAAGCCCATATTGGTACCGGAATCCTCGGAATCGGTGCTGCTGGGGAACTTGCTGCTGGCCCTCTCAGCCCTTGGAGATACCGAAAATCTGGCGGAAACCACCGATTCCATAGTCAGAATAGGAGAAGAGTTTATCCCGCGCCAGGAGTACCGGGGCATGTATGACGAAATGTTCGCCCTCTACCGGGAATCCTACAGAGGGCTTAAAGAAGTATTCAGCCGGCTTGCCGGCATGAAAGACCAGGGGGAATTATGAACACGGGTAAAATAATCAGGATGAACTCTATTTTCCGCAAGGATACCGGGCGCTCAGTGGTGATTGCCATTGACCATGGGGGCATCGCCGGACCGATGGAGGGCATAAATGAGCCGGGTAAGCTGATCGAAGACTGCGTAGCCGGCGGGGCTGATGCGGTGCTGACCACCCGTGGATTTGTCAGGGCAGCCGAGGGAGCCTTCGATCGGAATCTCGGCCTTATTCTGCGAATGACCGGCGGCTTCACGATCCTCGGCGGCGGGTTTGAGGAAGAGATGATAACCTCGGCCGAAACGGCCTTACGGTATGGTTCGGTGGGGGCAGCAGTAACGGTCAAATTCGGCCACGCCCGCGAAGGTTTTTTTACCCGGCAGGCCTCCGTTGCTGCAGATATGTGCGAGCAGTGGGGTCTACCCCTGATGATCGAGGCGATGGCCAAGCGGAAGGATATGAAATCGACCGATCCCATGGGGGTTAAGCTGGCCTCACGGGCTGCAGCGGAAATCGGGGCAGATATCGTGAAGACCTACTATACCGGCGATCCGGATTCTTTTGCCGAGGTCGTGGCCGGCAGCATGGTTCCTGTTGTGGTTCTTGGCGGGGAGAAGTCGGCCAGCATCGAGGCCATGTTCAATGATGTTTATTATTCGATACAGGCGGGCGGCTCCGGTATTGCCATCGGCCGCAACATCTGGCAGCACAGAAATACCCGGGCTATGATACAAGCGATGGTCGGGATAGTGCATGAGGGCTGGAGCGTCAGGCAGGCCATGGCCCATATATAATCTCTCCGCACTGTTTCTGAGCATCATTTCTGAGCATCATTTCTGAGCAAGAGGAGAAGCAATGCCCTGGATATCTTTCTTTGCCAACGGCATGTGGCTGCTGGTTATCGGGCTGATGGGGCCCTCGATTCCCTCCATTATTACTGAACTGAATCTGGGCTATTCCGCCGCCGGGCTGATATTTACGCTGCTCTCTGCGGGCGCCCTGATCGGAGCCTTCATATCGGGGGTCGTTTCCGACTATCTGAACCGGAAGCATCTCTGGATTTTTCTTAGCCTCATGCTGACAGCGGGGCTGGCTGCTGTCGGGCTTACTTCGGGCTATCTTGCCCTGCTGGCGGCGGTGTTTCTCATGAGCCTTTTCGGCGGGTCAATCGGGGCTGTGGGTCAGGGAATCATGCTGCAGATGTTCCCGGAAAAACGCGGGAAATATCTCTCGCTTCAGACGCTGTTTGCCGCAGGCGGAAGTTTTGCGGCTCCTCTGCTGCTGGCCGTTATTTTTGCCGGCGGAGGCAATTGGCGGGCAGGATTTTTCACTGCTGCCGGATTGGTATTTCTGCTGGCCCTCGGAATGGTTTTTTCCCGGCTGCCTGCCCGAGTTGAACAGCAGGGTCCTGAGATCCGGCTCCTGACAATCTTTTCCGACCCTGCAATCCTCCTGATCGGCAGCCTGATATTTCTCAGCGTCGGTATAGATATCGGGTTTTCCTACTGGCTTTCCGAGTATTTTACCACAACCGCAGGCACCTCCCCGGTCTTCTCCAGTATTGCTGTCAGCGTCTATCTTGGGGGAATAATGATCGGCCGGTTTTCCCTGTCACGCTATGCGCAGTCTGCAAAAAGCTCCATGGTGATAAGCAGCGGGCTTCTGGTTTCGGCGGTATTTCTCCTTCTTCTGCTCAGTACCGGTTCCCCCTGGCTGAAGCTGCTGTTCAGCGGGCTCTATGGGGTGGGAGTCGGCCCTCTATTCCCCTATTTGATGACCAGGGGAACCGCACGCTATCCAGGAAAATCCGGATCTGTTACGGGCGTACTGTTTGCGATGATGTCATTTGCCGGAATCGTATTTCCCTTCGTTATCGGTGTAATCGGGACACGGGCCGGAATCGAGGGTGCCTACTATGTGCTGATCGGCATCGAACTGGTTATTTTCCTGGGTTTCGTGCTGATGAACAGGGTGATTTGTCAGGCTTCATAGCTGCAAGGCTTCATATCTGCAAGGCTGCTGCCAGCGGGTCATCGAGCTGAATCATTCTTGTGTGCATTTTGATCTGCAGTTCCGTCTTTTTTTCCGTCAGGGCAGAAAGTCCGATCAGATCATTCAGCTCGAGCGGATCATCGTCCAGATTGAAAAGCTGCCGACGTTTCACCTTGCCCTCAGGGGTGAAGTAGACGATCAGCTTATACCCATCGGCATCCAGTATCGCCCGCTGAATATTTCTGTAAGCAAAGAAAAGCGAATCGCGGAAGGTCGGCGCGGCAGTGTGCAATTTCCGGCTGCGCAAAGCTTTCCCGGATTCCGCATCAGCATCAGCATCAGGCTTTACGGTTATCTGACGGGCAAGGCTCTGTCCTTCGATCCCATCTGGTCGAACAATACCGGTAAGATCGCAAAGCGTGGGAAAAATATCCAGCAGATAGCAGAAATCAGCCATCTCCCTATTCTTTGCTATTCCGGGACCGGCAAACACAAGGGGGACGTGCAGACTATGGTCATAGAGATTCTGCTTGCCCATGAGCCCGTGGGAGCCCAGTGCAAGACCGTTATCTCCGGCAAGGACAATAATAGTGGAATCGAGGATACCTTTAGAATCGAGTGCATCGATAATTCTGCCTATGCTGTCATCAAGATGAGTAATCATGGCATAGTATTCAGATAGATGCCTGCGAATTTCGCTTTCCGTTCTCGGAAACCCTGCCAGGTGCTCGTCTCTTACATCCATTTCACCGTTATCGAACAGATGGCGGGGCATGAAATTTTTCGGAAGCTCCAGCGTGCCGGAATCGTACATATCCAGAAACTTTTTCGGCATAGTTCGCGGATCGTGAGGCGCCATGAAGGCGGTATAGAGAAAAAAAGGCCGATCGTCGTCCGGGCTCCAGGCTTGAAGGAAGTCTACAGCACTGTCCGCAAACAGATCGGTAGAATGGGTGCCGGGATTGATGGTATCGAATACTTGAGGCACTACTTCAATGCATCCTGTTCCGCCGTCCCAATCGTGGGGACGCGGAGAGGGATAGGTACCGTCGACATGAAAAGAGCAAACCGGCACATTCCAGTGATCATCCATCCCTCCGAAAAAGATGGTATTTCCACCATTGAAGCTGCGCGTAAAAGAATCAATCCCGTTATGCCATTTTCCTATCCCGTAGGCGGAATATCCTTGGTTCTGAAAGTGTTCACCCATCAGGATATGATCTTTCGGTATAGATTCTCCCGAATTCTGCAGGTGAAACAATGTTTTGCCGGTATGCAGCATAGCCCGGCTCGGCATGCAGACCGCTGGGCATGTTCCTCCCATGATATAGGCCTGTGAACAGTAGGTTCCCCTTGCTGTCAGGCGGTTCAAGTTGGGAGTGATGATATCCGGATTGTTGACTGCTTCAATAGTGCTGAACCGCTGGTCATCAGTAAACAGGAACAGTATATTGGGTCTTGAATTTGTTTGCTTCATATAGTCAGCCTCTCAAGTAAATTCAGGTAATCTCGAGCCAATTTCAAAATGCTTCGCATGTAAAAATTTACTCTTTACTTTTTGCATTTCCGGCAGCTACTCCTTAATGCCCCCAGCAAGGACACCCTGCTGGATATACCGCTGGAAGAAGAGATAGATTAGCAGCATGGGCAGGGATGCAAGAAACAGCATGGCCATGGACTTCACTGCCCCCATCCCGTACTGACCGCTTAAAAGCGCCATCGCCGCCATGATCGTTCTCTGGGCTGAACTCCTGATCAGAATGAGTGCAAAGGTCAGCTCATTCCAGATTTGCTGGGAGGCGATTATCGTAACGGTCATAATCATCGGCCGGGCCATGGGTGCCATGATGTGCCAGAAAACGTGCCAGGGAGTTGCCCCGTCGATCAAAGCCGCCTCGATGAAGGTATCGGGTACATCCCGGAAATAGGTGGTCATCAGGTAAGCGGAATAGGGACCGAAATAGGCCAGATACACCAGTATCAGCCCCAGCCTTGAATCCAGCAGGCGCAGCTGAGCCAGTTCCCGGTAAAGCGGAACTGTGAGGACCATCTGAGGCAGAATCATGACAGCGGAGATCAGATAGAGACTTATCCGCCGTCCGCGGAATTCAATTTTTCCGATGCCGAATCCGGTCGTCATGACCAGAAGCAGAAACGGAACCAGTGTTCCCACGAGTATGATCAGATTGTTCGTATAGTTGCGCAGAATATTCTGTTTGTCAAATGCCCATCGGTAGTTTTCCAGTGACAGAGGAAAAACCGGCAGCAGTTTCTGAACCAGGTACTGGTCATTGGTTTTGAGACTGGTTATAAACATAAAGTAGAAGGGGATGACGAAACTGATCCCTATAGCTATGGCGAGAACGAGAAAGGCAGCGGCGGACGGACTGTTTTGGCTGAAGGGGTTTTTTCTCATCATCTAGTCCTTCATCATGACACGGTTCTGGAACATGATTATTCCTAGCGTTATGATATAGACAAACAGGGCCCAGGTTGAGGCATACCCCATGCTGCTGTTGTTGAAGGCCTGATAGTAAATGCCGAATTCCGGCACAAAGGAAGAATAGCCGGGGCCGCCCCTGGTCAGGGTGAAAGTAAGGGGGAACATACGGGCATAGAAGGTAATAAAGCCCAGTACCAGATAGAATTGGATGGTGTACCGTATTCCGGGAACGGTTACATGCCGCAGCCGCTGTCCCCAGCTGCAGCCGTCCAGGGTCGCCGACTCATAAAGAGAATCGGATACTTTGCTCATGGCGCCGTAATAGAGGATGACCCCGAAACCGAAAAACTTCCACAGGGTGATGAAAGCTATAGTATGAATGACCATATCAGGATTGGTGAGAAAGCCCACCATCCCCAGAAACGGGAAATACTCGAGCAGCAGCTCGGTTATTACTCCTTCAACCCCGAGAATCTGCTTGAAAAACATTCCCAGTACAACCGGTGAAACAACATAGGGGATGAGGATGGTGGATCGGAAAAAGCCGTCCCCTTTTTTTGGCTGACGGATGAGTTCGGCAAAAATGAGCGGCAGAAGTGTCCAGACCGGAATATAGAGCGTCAGGATCAGCATGTTTTTCAAGGATGCGTAAAAACTGTTGTCGGCGAAAAGCTTGCGTATATTATGAAGCCCGTTCCAAACAGGATCAGTAAAGCCGTTCCATTTGGTGAATGCCAGGTAGATGGTGCTCAGCGTCGGATAGACCATGAACAGAGTCATCAGCAGAATTAGTGGGAAGACAAAGAAATAGGCGCTTCTTCGCATGCTTTTATTAGATATCATTCTGACCACCCTGGCTTAGTAACGTAAATACTGATCCTGACAGATGTTCTAGCGAGCCTGATCGATCCGGCTGCCGTACTCTTCCGGGGAAATATCGCCGGTTATCATCAGCGGGGCATGGAGCCGGAGAGCGTTCCACTGAGCACTGGTGATGAAAGCTTTGGCCGGCGGAACAATGCTGTCTGACAGCAGGGCGGTTACCTCACGTCCGGCATCATTGGCCAGAAGAGATTTATCCGCATTGAGATTGGCAGGCATCCCGCCTCCCGACTGCAGCATAATGTTGGCAGCTTCAGCGCTGGCGGCAAATTTTACATACTCGACAGCTGCTTCAATATTCTTACTGTAGGTCGGTACAGCATAACCCGCGCCCCCGGCAGCTCCCACAACATTTCTGTTTGATGAGGGCTCAAAATAGAAGTTCGGTATTACTCCGACATTATCGCCGCCGAGAGCGTTGCCGAACTCGAACCAGTTAAAGATAT
Source organism: Spirochaetales bacterium (assembly GCA_018399255.1). Lineage (GTDB taxonomy): Bacteria > Spirochaetota > Spirochaetia > JABMQR01 > JABMQR01 > M55B182. The sequence continues at coordinate 15,373 of JAGYPA010000038.1, forward strand.
CGGAAACAAAGCCCCGGAAAATTGCGCTGCCTCCGGCCATGAATCGTTCACCCATCTCTCGCAGCAGCGGGGTGGTAAGGCCGGCCGGGTCCATATAGCCTCTGGCAAACAAATCTCTGAATTTAACAAAGGTGTTCACTATTTTAGGGTCAGTAAAACTCATGGTTCCTGCAAAGAGGGCTCGTTTTTCCTCCAGTGACAGAACCTGATCAAGGGTTCCGGCTATCATCATCTCCAGATGGATGCCTTCACCAAACCCTACCGGGATAATCCCGGCATCCTTCAAAGCTTGCGAGGCAGCTAGAAATTCTTCCCAGGTCTCCGGCGGATCTTCCGGATCAAGTCCCGCCTTCTCAAAAAGCGCCTTGTTGTAGTACCAGACCCAGCCCTGAATCGATATCGGCAGGCCCCGGATCCCCTGGGTTATATCCCTGTTCGGAGCAGTGTCGGCGAGCACTGATTCAGCAAAATCACTCCTGACATCCTGAATATAATCATCCAGCACAACCAGTGAGCCGGCCATATCCTGAAAGTTCTGCCCGTTGGCATGAACCAGAATTACATCGGCACCTTTTTTCGCGGCCATAGATGCGGCATAGACATCGTAGGGCGGGTGGGGGACAGCCTCGTGATTCACTTTGATGTCCGGAAATTTTTTCTCAAAGGCTGCGTCGACAGCTTCAGCAAGATCTCCCTGACTTCCGTCCGAGCCGTAGAACCAGTCCCAGACGGTGATAGTCACCGGCCCTCCGGTCTCTTCCGGCTTTCCCTGGGCCGTGAGACCCAGAACGGCAATGCACAGAAACACAATCGCAGCGGCAGCTGTTTTTTTCATGTTTAATTTCATACAGAATCCTCCTTATTGACGTATATATTTACGTATATATTTACGCATAATCAGACTAACCCGGTCTTTGCCCCTTGTCAATAAAAATTATCTAAAAATTTATATATAAATTTAGTAAATATTGTACTATAATTAGAAAAATACCGATGGAAATTAAGTTTGTTTCTTGTTTTTCATTGTACCGTCGAGTGAAATCGGATATATTATTCGCTATACAAATGGATGTACTGCCTATGGAAGAAAAAGATAATCGTCAGCCGACTCTGAAGGATGTTGCAAAATTAGCTAATGTTTCTGCTCCTACAGCCTCGATGGTGCTTTCCGGCAAGGGGAATGTTGCAGATAAAACTCGTGAGCAGGTTGAGAATGCTGCCAGGGAACTGGGCTACAAGCGGACGGCACTGCAGAGGAAGGCAATTCAGGAGCAGCTGCTGTCAGTAGGTCTCTTGTTCGATATTTCCCGGGCAGGGGATTATAATCTCAAGAATTTCCGCCAGTTTCTCAAGGAGACTGAAAAGAAGATTGCCGCACAGAAAGGATCGCTGCTTATTGTTCCCCACTCGGAAAACGTTACAGATGATGAAATTATCGGCAGTATACTGAAAGCCCGCATTAAAGGCATTATCTCCTTTGCCTATTGTAATGAAGAGCTTTTTACAAAGCTCGAGAAGGCTGATATCCCCGTGGTGGTATTTAACAACCAGCAGTCCCACAACGCATTCATATCGGTTGCCCTCGACGATTTTCAGGCTACCTACGAAGCTGCCCGCTATTTGATTGAATCAGGGCATCGCAGCATTCTGTATGCATACGCTAACCGGCCAAACATACCCTACTTGAAGCATAACCGTTTTTTTGGTCTGCAGAAAGCCCTGGAGGAGGCTGATATTCCCTTCAGTGAAGATCATGTGCTCTACTACTCAACCGAGACCATTGATAAGACAGCAGCTGACCTTATGCGCATGCTCGGAGCAGAGCCGAAACCCACAGCTGTTGTTTGCCTGGACGATGATATAGCCAGCGGTCTGGACTTCATTCTGCGCAAGCACGGATTGAGCGTTCCCGAAGATCTTTCCCTCATAGCCCATGGTGATCTGCTCGATTATTCCCTTATTCAGACGCCGCGTATTACTACCATGCGGCTTGATCCGGCAACCGCCGCCCAGGTAACTACCGATCTGCTTTTTGCTTGCCTTATGCAAGGCGAACGATCTGTTAAAACAATTAAGATTCAGGAACATCTCATCGAGCGGAGCTCCTGCCGCCGGGTTTGACGGTGGGGGTGACGGAAGTTCCTGCGGGGAATGTGAAGGGGAAAATGCGACTGAAAATGCGGGAGAAAATTGAAAAAAAAATCGCTGTGCTGTCAATCTGGAAGAAACCTGCCGTGCCTATATGGGGAGCAGCGGCAGGAGGCTTACTGCTGATGCTATTCTCCTGCAGCCTTTTTACCGTTCCCGATCCTTCATTGTCGAATCCGGATGGTTCTGCAGGCTATATCCTCCGAACCTATCGGGAAATTACTATTGATGAAATTACACGTATCGATACCGATGCATATCTGCCCTACTCAACCTATCATGAGTCAGGTTCTCTCGATGAAGACAGTGAGCTTATTAAGCAGGCCATTACTACACTCAGCAAAGCTCAATTTCATATTAACTTATACTATAAATCCTGGGATGATTACAGGACTGCTGAGAATGGGAATTTTGTTGTATATAAAGTTGCGCCCGATGGACCATCTGATACTTTTTCGGCGGTAAGAAACGATGGAGAATCTATCAGTGAGTGTCTTGACTACAGCATTCATGCCTACGATTTTTTTCTCAGAAGCAGCGAGAAACTTACTCATCAACAATTCTATTCATTGGATACGGTAAGCAATCCACAACCGTTGACCAATATTTCGTCTTTTTTTGCTGAGGTCAGTAACCGCGCGGTTCGGGACAGCACTGCTCACGTCAGTATCTATGAATCACTATCTATCTATACTGGAGATACGGATGGGGAATTGTATGTTGATGCCGATCTGCACGCAAGCTCCGGTTCGCTGGTCTTCTCACCTCAGGACGTATCAAGGCAGGCTGCCGGAAAACTTGTGGTGCAGCTTACCGTTACACCCATTACAGGGGTCGCCATAGAGAGTTTCAGGACTGCACTGGTATTCTATAAAGTGCTGCCTTGGAATACGTTCAGCACGATGCTCTGGGGAAATAGCGATAAGGAAAATATTCAACTGAAAGCGTTGCTTTATGACAACAATCAGCTTATCGATAGCGTTGTATTACGTGGGCGAAAGGCGTTCAGCCTTCTTACTGAATTATTCTAGGAGTCTGTCGGGCTCTTGGCTGTGATTCAGGTTTTTTGTTATTCGGTGAGTGATCCCTGTTAATAGACCGATTCCTCGTAGGGCTTCGGCCTTTTATATAGTATATAGCTGTACTTCTTCTTTCTTGCATCTTTAAAGAATTCACTGGAAAATACGGCCGGATTATCAGGTTCAGGAAGAAGCTGGTGATGGGGAACAGTATATGAACTGGAAGGGCTGAGGATCAAACTGCGCAAGTTTCGGTGTGCTGATGGGCAAAAAAAAGGGGAACCAGCAAAAGCTGCTCCCCTTTTTTTATGGGCCCACTAGGACTTGAACCTAGGACCCACGGATTATGAGTCCGTTGCTCTAACCAACTGAGCTATAGGCCCGCGAAGCACATAATAGGAAAAAAAAGGCGCCAGTGTCAAGTCTTGGAATGAAAAATAATACTCTCTCATGTGCTAAGGCAGGTTATAAAAAATCGCAGCTGATTCAGGGCACTGCCGCTCCCGGCATCGTATCGCCCATAACCAGGATGTCGTCAGCATCGAAACCAAGTTCAGATAGCCGAATTATTACCTCATCGAGCTGGTCGAAAGCTGTCTGGCTGACCACCAAGCGATAGAAACCATTTTCCGCCCGTTCTATGCGGGCGTTGAAACCGGAGTCATTCAGCAGAAGATAGCGGTTAACCACCCATTCGGCTGACTTGAAAGCACCCAGCTGGAGCTTGACCCAGCCGGTATCCCCCGGACGGTTGTAGGCTGATTCGGGAATTGCAGGCTGATGTATAATCTCAAGCGTAACCGGGGCTATGCCGCTTTCCACCATGTCTATCTTTTCTGCAGCCCCAAGGGACAGATCAATAATCCGGTTTCCCACGTATGGTCCGCGATCATTAATCCGGACATCAACCTGACTGCCGTTTCCGATATTCGTTACCCGCACAACCGTACCGAAAGGAAGCGTTTTGTGAGCAGCGGAGATTCCTTCAGCATCATAGATTTCTCCATTTGCCGTCAGCTTTCCGTCAAATTCACCGGCATACCAGGATGCAATCCCCTTTTCAAAAACCACGGGCCCTCTTTCAGCTATAGCTGAAGTTCCGGGCTGATCTTCTGCGGAAATCCCGAATGAGACGGAAAAGAGAAAGCTGATAATCAACGAAGTAGAACGGGATAGAACACACATGCTATTTGCTCATTGCCGCTTTGACTTTATTGCTGAGCTCCTTGATAGAGAAGGGTTTTTGCATGAAATTGATTCCTTTGTCCAGTACCCCCTGATGGGCGATGACATTTGCGGTATAGCCTGACATGAATAATGTTTTCAAGGCTGGATACGTTTCATGCAGCTTCCGGGTCAATTCCCGACCATTCATCTCCGGCATTACCACATCTGTCAGCAGCAGCGCAATTTCTTCCTGAAATTTGTCGGCAAGACGGATAGCTTCCTCGGGGAGTTCGTGCAACCAGTACATGAGTATCCCTGTCGCTTCCAACGTCGCCTGTCCAATTCCCGGATGGCCGCTTCGTCTTCTACCAGCAATATCGTTTCTCCATATCCTTCCTGGATCTGCTCCTCGGCAGTTTTACCGTGGGTGAAGCTGTTCCTTCATATTGGGAAATGGAATTCTTATGAGGTCGTCCCTTTTCCCTTTTCGGTGTAGGCATGAATAAACCCTTTGTTCTGTTTGACTATGCCATAGACGGTAGACAACCCTAAACCGGTACCTTTTTCTCCTTTGAGCGAGAAAAAGGGCTCAAATATTTTTTCGACAACTTCATGCTCCATTCCGCAGCCGTTGTCACTTACTGCAAGCATAATAAATTCTCCTGGATTGAAATCCAGGTGCGTACGGCAATACTCCTCATCAAATCTTGTAACATCGGTTTCTATGGTAATCTTTCCGATACCGTCAATAGCATCCCTGGCGTTTATGCAGAGATTTGCAAGAACCTGATCTATCTGGGTGGGATCTATGAAGACCAAATTCTTCTCTCTGCTGGGAACCCATGCCAGATCAATACCCTCACCAATCAGTTTTTTCAGCATTTTCAGAGTATGCTCCAGAGTTTTATTAAGATCAACTATCTCAGGATTTATGGTCTGCTTGCGTGAAAAGGCCAGAAGCTGTCGGGTAAGACTGGCAGAACGATTAGCCGCTTTCAGCACTTCCTGCAGGTCCATGAACAGCGGGCTGGATTCATCGATCTTCTCGAGAGCCAATTCGGTATAGCCGATTATCGCACTCAGCATATTGTTATAATCATGAGCGACCCCGCCTGCAAGGCGCCCGATGGACTCCATCTTCTGAGATTGCCGCAGCTGCTCCTCCAGGCTCAGCTTCTCGGTTACATCACGGAGAATGACATGTATTCCCTGTGAATCGCCAAGAGGAAATGGGGCAGCGGTAACTTCAACCACTACCGGTTTCCCATCAACTCGTAGAATCTGTTCAAAATTGGTCGGTACCGGTTGATTATGATCCCGCAGGGTATGGATGCGCTGCCGAATTACCTCACAGCTGGAAGGATGAAAGCATTCATAGATACTCTTTCCAATCAGCTCATCAGGAGTTTGCGCCCCGAACAAGTTCTGGCATGCCTCATTTACCAGCAAAACTTTATCATGGTAACTGATAAATATGGCGTCCGGAGAGTGATCGATAATACTGCGGTACTGGGCCTCACTCTCCTTTAAGGCCGCTTCGGTTTTTTTGTGAGCCTCATTTTCCTCCTCGAGGCTGCGTGTCTTTTCGCGTAGCATTGCAGTCCGCTCCTGTACCCGCTGATCAAGAATGCGATTAGCTTCCAGCAGCAGCAGCTCCTTTTCTTGGAGCCTGACGGACATTTTTTCCATATCCCTTGCCAGCATTCCCAGGTCATCATTAGTTCTCACGTCCACCTGGATAACATACGTTCCCGAGGTTATACTGTTGGCGGCTTTTCGGAGAATATCTATCGGCTTAAGGAGCATTTTTTGCGTGGCCCAGTAGAGGTAGGAAATTGAAACCAGCAGGATTACAACAGCCCATATCAATGTCATTCTGAGAAGCGTTTGCGTGGAGGTATCCAAAGCCGTCTGGTCAATAGCTGCATTGATATACCAATCCCATGGCTCAGAATAGATTCCGGCAAAAAGGGTTGTTCCGCTGATACTGTGGATCATTTCATTATCATCGGCGGCGGCAAGCTTTTGGGCCGCTGTTTCCCAGAATGTGTAGTGAAACGTGGTATCTGCTCTGCTGGTAGTATATATCAGTTTGCCCTGACTGTCGAAAATCGTGAGCCATCCGGATAAATAGAAGGGGATGTTGTCTGCAGCTTGCATTGCCGCATCCTGATAAAGCGTCACATAGGAGGGGACCGTGTCGAGGCTGTTACTTGCTAATAGTTCCTGATGATATTGAACAGTATCGGATATGTATGATGAGAGAATAGAGTGCAGATAGACATAGCTTTTTTCTTCCAGATTCTGGTTGATAATTGAAACGGACCGCAGTCCCAATGCTCCAATAGTGAGAATAAGCATAAGTGCCCAGCTCAGGATGATTTTTGTTTTTAACTGCATATGTAACTACCTGAATACATTTGTGCCTGCCAGCTTAAGCATCTCCGGCGGTATGACGATTTGCAAATTCAATGCTGTAAAGATGTTGATTCCCATGGTGAAGTCTCTTGGCGGCAGGACCGGAATGAGCCCTGGATCAGCACCCTCAAGAATGTCACGAGCTAATCCGGCACCCTCTGAGGCGCTCTTTTCAATATTCTGCTGCATGCTGAACAGAGCACCAGCTTTGACAGATTCCATAGTATTTCCATAGAGAATCGGCTTACTGCTCACTTGTAAAATCAGATCAATAAATTCGGGTACTTCTCCAAGGGGGCCGGAGACTTCCCACCAGAAATCAACCTGACTTTCGAGGCTGCGAATTCCTTTTTCAGCATCAGAGAGCATGGCCTCAAGGTATCGGGGCATATCCTGATAGGAAAAAATAACCTCGTGGATGACAACATCTTTCTGTAAAGCGGCAGCTTCCTCAAGCATGCGCAGGTCGCCAAGCGATGCCGGATAGTCTGATGTCACTACTCCAATGACCACTGGTCGGTCGTTTGTAATCTGCTTTGCGAGACTGAGGGAGAATTTCAGCTGGGTTTCCCGGGGAAGGGCTGCCACAAGGCCGGTAATATTCTGGCCGGTAGGGATTCCGATTTCTTCTATCAGCCCGGCCCCGACCGGATCCGAAACGAGACCGAAGAACTGGGGGATGTCGGTATCTCCTAATGCATCGCGAACAGCCTGGCTTGCCAGAGTAGCAATACTGACTACCAGGTCCGGTGTAAAGCGCTCCATCGTTTCCTGCAGCAGCTGGTCAGCCCTAACCCGATTGCCTTGGGCTTCAAGAGTTGTAATCTGATAGGTTTTTCCCTGTTCTGTTCCGAGGCGGGTCAGTTCACGGACAAAATACCGGCTGAAATCAGTAACAGCTGGAACGGGCATCGTTTCCAATACGATAACCCTGCTTTGTTCCGATGCATTGCAGGGTAAAGGCCATGAAAATGCAATAATACAGCAAAAAATAGCTGTGATCGGTATTTTATTCATGCGCTGCAACCCCTTAGACTTTTTTCAATAATCAATCTTATCATCCTTTTACATAATAAGTAATCGAAGCATTTTCAATAATCGGAGATTTTTTGCGATTTACTCAATGGTAACGTGTGATTACTCATCTAAATAGTTACTTCAGGGAAACCGGTTAGAGTGCTGGAGAAGGGGGTGGACTTAGATTATAATGGATATGCTTATAATGGATATTTATAATGGATCTGAGAGAAAGAACAGCTCGTGAGTTTCTTTGCTGTAGGTGCCCGGCAGTTCATGAAGCGTCATTCCGGGTGAGTTCAGGGCTGCTTCAACTATTTTGCGGTTAAAGGGATGCACGTAAGGGTGGGTAAGGTATTCATCGATCGGCATCCATACAGCCTCTGATATCTCTTCAGGGTCGATAACGATCTCGGTGGTAAGCGGTTCAGCCGGCAGATATAGTAAATATCCGATTTTTCCGTACCGATAATGATGCCAATGCCTGAATCCGTTAAGGAAGAAATTAGTGAATCCCCGTCTCTTCCAGCACTTCCCGAACAACCCCGGCGAAATATGTTCATTCGGCTCAATAGCACCCCCGGCAATTTGTAGTGCTTGCGTGTGTGAAAACGCTCCTGAATCACCAGAAGGCGGCTGCGGTCATCAACAACCACACCACCGGCACCGATAAGAAGTGAGTGGCATATCCCGGAATGTGGGCATCCGGCAAACCTGAACAGCAGCTGAATACCCTCCTCATCGGCATGGTGGTAGGTGAAGCCCAGACTGACGGCGGTCGTAATGAGGTGCGCCTGATCCGGTGTGAGAAGCAACCATACAGCAATGACTTCCAGTTGAGAAAGCTCTGCAAAACAGCCTCAAGCAGTTCCCGAAACCCGTCTGCATCGGTTTCAAGCGAGGAGATATCCCAGAACAGCTCCTGATAGCGGGTTATTTCATATGGCAGTGTCATTGGATCACCCTACCGAGTTTTGGTTATTGGATCAAAGAGGCATATGAGAGGGTGTCGGGGTGTCTGACGTCGCGGAACGACATTCAGAGTGTCTGACACCGTACAGAGTATTTCAAGTGTCTGACACCATCTGAGGTTAATCTGTGATATAATACCGTGAGAGTGGGTGCCTGGTATTCTCAAGAAGCCCGCAAAAACACCTCAAATACACACTCAGGAAAACGGAGAGTATGCAGACAAATCGCTATAGTACAGACAGGCTGAAAGCTATCTCAGCAATTATCACGCTTCTAGTACTAACGGGCTTGCCGCTTTTCGCTGCTGACAGTTTGTGGATGAAGGCTATGGATCACTATACTGCAAGTACCAAGTGGGTTCCTTTGAATACGAGTTTGAGCAGCGCATGACGAAGCGGCAGCGGCAAGCTCATCTCCCATGGGATAACTCGTTATGCAGGTTTGTGAAAACGAAATCCCGGCGAGCTTGAGTTCAAAGTAGTCGATCAGCGGTCGATTATTGGGAAAACCGTCAGATGATTCACCTTTTGGCGGGCAGCCGGATATGGGGGATTCAGTCGATTTGAGGCCGTTATGCTCAATCCCCTGGATCCGGAAATGCAGGAAATCGTGACGGTCAACGGCTTGGAATGGATGTGCTGGCTGACGGGCAGACGGCTGCCGCTTATGCCTTTGTTATAGAGCCGAACAGTAAATCCCGGGCGGAGGGGACCGTCTGGCTGGATCCTCTGCTGGGTCTGCCGATTCGGATAGAGAAGGATGTCGATCCGCCGTTTTTCATGATCAAATCCTTCTCAACGGTAGAAACCTATAAGCCGGTCGAAGGGCATATGGTAGCCGCATCCTATTCCTTCAAGATTGATGCAGCTTTTTTCATCAAGCGGCAGTTTGAGATTGCTATGGTTTTTCGCGATCACCGGAACGATCCGCAGGCAGCCGAGCTGATGAAAAGAGGCCGGCCGGATGTGAGCCGATAATCGGCCGCAGTCGGCCTCAGGGCTATATGATAAGCCGTTTTCCGATATCCCCGTACATGGGGGTAGTGGGTGGGGGTGGGGGGCCAAGCTTAATTACCCATTCCTGATCGGACGCCTGACTGCATCCAGTGTCCTGCGAGCAATTCCTCTCAAGGTGGGGAGAGAGTATCTCAGCGAGTAGACCGGAACCGAATTGTTTGTATAAGAAAGCTTCCAGTCGTTAGCTTCCCCTCCAAGCTCAAAGAGTGCAGCCCCCTGCTGGAATTCATCCTCGATCATCGCTAGAAGCAGCTGCATACCCACACCGTAGGAACGCCATCGGGCATCATGGTTCATTACATACATCCAGATTCGGTCATTAAGCAATATGTTCAGGTGCGAAGCTGCCGGCTTCTGCCCGATGGTAAGCTCTGCCAGTTCCAGGATTTCATGTTCACTCCAGTAGCGAGCCATAGCCCTTACGTAGCGCTCAATGCCGTCAATACTGCTCTTGCCTGAGGCTTCGGACTCCTGCAGCTGCCAGGAACTTCTTCTGAGCTCTTCGTACCGCTGCCAGGTTGAAGAAAACCCTTCGCGGGCAAAGAGATTTCCCCGCAGACGGCTGTAGCTGACCTCTTCATCAGCCTCTGCAGCCAGCTTCCGGCCCCGTCGTCGAATATCTCGCAGGCGCTTCTGTCCCAGATGCTCATACCAGGGCGCAATCCCCTCACGCAGATCGATCTGAAGTGCAGTGGTAAACAGCTGCTTCTTGACAGTATCGTCACTGGAATCGGCAGCCTGGCTGCTTTGGCGATAGAGCTTCAGAGCATCACACCCCGCAGGGCGGGCGAGAGTCTTGAGATTCCGGGTAAGAATTGCCAAAGCCCGTCGCTTGTGTCTTGGTGCACACCAGAGGGAATCGGTATACAGCACCATAGCATCAACCGACCGTAAAACCTTTTTTTCCAGCCCCCCGGTTTTTTCCAATCTGAGGATGGACATCAGAAGCAGTGCAGAATCTTCGGTTACCGTTATGAGCCACAGGGGTTCATCGGGCCAGAAGACCTCCTGCATACTTCTGCAGTGAGTGCAGTTCTGCCAGGGATCGTCCGGGGTGAAATCAAGGAGCGTTTGATAGAGTTTTTCGGCATCGAGCCAGTCTGAAGCAGTAACCAGCTGATCAACAGCAACCTTGCTCGCCATCTGCTAATCCTCCCTGCAGGCCGAGACGGCTGGGTGACGGGAGGCTATCCGGCGGTAAACCGACCAGAGCAGGCGGGTCAGTCTGTGTATGGGGAATTTTACCATCCAGGTTGATTCCTGATAATTGGACCAGACCTGCTTCCACTCATCTCCCTCACCGCCAAGATCGATAGTCCTTATCCCGCGGCTATGGGAATCGGCAATCTGATCTTTCAGCAGCAGCATGCTGGGACTGAACTCATAGCAATCAGAATCAAAGGACATCAGGACAACATACAGAATCCCGTTATGCAGCAGATTAAGCTCACTGGCGATGATATGATCATTGCAGTGCAGCTCGCAGATTTCAACCAGCTGTTTCTTATACCAGTATCTGATTACTTCGGGATAAAACCTGCGTAACCGTTCAACCTGAGCGGAGTCATCGGCGTGAAGCCTTCTGAGCATCATGAGGGTTGCATCAGCATGTTCCATGAAGCGTTTCTCGTCGGTATCTTGGGACCGTAAGCGTCTATAGCTGACGGGGGTTCCAAGGTGTTCTGAAAGCAGTTTTCGGCTGCGCCTGAGGTTGTAGCGGCTCTTTCTGCTCCGCAAGGATTCGTAGGCTGCAGGACTGTCTTCCAGGCGGATCATCCAGCGGGTGTTGAAGACTTTTATCTCATAGGGGATATTGCGGATTTTCAGCTGATGCTCGTAGAGTTCTTTATACTTTTGATCAAGCTTGTAGAGCGTCAGAAATCCGCTGCGTGTCTCCTTTGACAGCCTGGAACTGCTGTCCAGCAGGCGGGCGACAGCCCTTTCGGGATCTGCTGAGAGTGGAGCGGGAAGTCTGATTGCTGACCAGTCTATGGTTCTGAGTTTATGAAAAAACCAGGGGAACTTCGGGCAGTCTTCTCTGGATAGATAGAGAGCCGACTGGCTCTCATGATCAGTGAGCAAAAAAGCACGGGAAGGGTTCAGCCCGAAGGTATTTCCCATGAAGGTGCTGTTCATGTAGGGATCAACCGGAACGTCCAGTTTTCCCGGCAGTTCCCAGGACTGCGGGTCATCGGGAAAAAGGGTTCTTATGTCCATGATGTCTTCCTGGATTTCATGACTTTTTGCTTTTCTTGACGTTTGCACTTTGTTTCGTTCTCAGTGTATCATGTTTTGGTAATTGAAGGTACCACCTGTTTTGTAAGGTTTATGATTACGAGAATGCCGGTCGATAGAGGAGTGGGGTGGGTAAAGGGATGAAAGAGGTGGATAGCGGGAGGGTTTGATAAATGAAAGATTATTTAACGATAAGCGAGACTGCAGAGCTTCTGGGAACGACTCCCTTTAATATCAGGTATTACGAAAAGGAAGGGATTAAACTGAGTTCCAAAAAATCTGACAAAGGATATAGACTCTTTGACTTCGAAGATCTCTACAAGTTGAGTTCTCTCCTCATGCTGCGAGAAGCAAATATACCCATTAAGGATATCAGGGATCTCTTCAAGGATTATAATGTCGAGACCTATAAGAGCCTCATGCGAACTTCATCAAAAAGTTTGAACGAGCAGATTACCAGGCTGAAACAAATGAAGCGCCGCATAGACGGTATTATTGAGGAATTCGACGAAGATCTTGAATCCTTTTCTGTACGGACCTTGCAAGAGCAGAAATTACTTTTTCTCAGGCGCTGCGATTTTAATGAGTCGCTGACAGAACGTGACTTATATAATCTGGCTCTGGAAAACAGTCTTGTTGACAAGAGTTTGTACAAACTTGATATATACGTGGAATTAGACAGGGACAAACAGTCATACTTTATCCCGGTAAACGATATGAAGGTGAAGAATGATGCTGAATTGTTAACCTTGCATGAAGGTGATTACGCGGTCTGCTATGTTTCTCTATCGGACGATAACCTGGAGGAAGAGCTGAGCAAGGCGATTGATCAATTCTTGCGGGATTTTACTGAACGTTCATTAACCCCGGACAGCAGTCTTTTTTTGAGACTGATGAGTTCAATGAGTTTTTTAGAGTCAGATGTGAGAAAAGGTGTCTACGAATTATGTATTAAAATGAAATAGCCCATGGTCGGCGTCTGCCGGACTCAACTAGCGGCTTTATGTTGAAATTTTTATGTTCTCTTTCTGTTGACCTTAGAGTTGCTCTAAGGTGTATCGTTGATAACAGGAAAACAAACAACGTTACGATTGAAAAATTACAGAGAGAGAGGAAACTTCAATGAACACTGCACCAGCACAACCGAGAAGAGTACAGGCACTGGATGTCACGAGAGGCATCGCGGTATTCGGCATGATTTATATGAACTTCAAAATATCCGTTCTCCAGGACTATGTCGAAGGATATTCTTTTCTGAGTTCTCAGGAGGGGCGCTTCGGTGCGTTGTTTATATTTCTTGCTGGAATGGGTATTTCGCTAATGAACCGAAAGGCTGCAGCAGATCCGGAACTACTTGGCGGCAACAGAAGGAAACTGGCAAAACGTGCGCTCTATCTGCTGGTTCTGGGGATGCTTTTCAGTCTGTATTGGCAGGCTGATATCTTTCATTTCTACGCATTCTATATACTCATCAGCATTCCACTTATATGTCTTTCCGGCAGAACACTGTTCCGACTTGCTTTTTTTCCGCCGCTGGTGTTTCTGCTTTTATTCCTTTTGGGAAATTGGGAGGCAGGCTGGAATTGGGAAACCGTTCAATATACTGACTTCTATTCCTTACCGGGGTTTTTCAGAAATCTCTTTTTCAATGGATTCCATCCCGTTTTTCCATGGATATCGTTTTTGTTCCTGGGAATGAGCATGGGAAAAGCTGATCTCACCAATAAGAGATTGCAGATACGTCATGGTGTCGTTTCAGCTATTATTCTGGTCGCGGCTGAGGGGATTTCCGCCCTGACTGCCGGCTCTCTGGAGAACTTCGAGTGGGCAATTCTTCTGTCAACACGGGCAATGCCGCCGATGCCCTTGTTTGTCATCTCGGCGGGGGCACAGAATATACTGATTCTCAGCCTCGTATTGTTCTTCACCGGAAAAACTGCCTCCGGCTCAAGAATCATGAAATCGCTGAGTGAAACCGGAAAAATGGTGATGACCCATTATGTCGTGCATCTGCTCTTAGGCCTTCTGCCGCTGCTTCTTTTGCAGAAGTATGTTCAGATTTCCGGGGGTTTTGTTCTGTTCTATTCACTAGGCTATTTTATTCTGACCATCAGGCTCACTGCTGTATGGAGAAAACGGTTTGCCCACGGGCCTTTTGAGATGCTGATGCGGAAAATATCAGGGTAAGGGAAATGATGCCTGTAAAACACGTGGCCGGTACGGAATCAGTCAAGGAAATGATATTTGAAGGAAATGATATTTGAAGGAAAGGAATTTTGAAGGCGAAGACAATTGATTTAAACACGCATAACGTATTCGGCGCAATGCTCAAGCTCGGAATACCCGCTGTTCTGGCAGCACTGTTTGATGAAATTAACTGGGTAATTGATACCATCTTTATGGGACGTTTTATCGGTGCCGAAGCCGTAGCCTCGATGAGTATTGTTATGCCGTTTCTCATATTTGCATCTGCTTTGTCACTGCTTTTCGGAGATGGGGCGTCAATAAGCATGAGCAGGTATTTGGGTGCAGGAAACGCTGCAGGCAGCAGCAAAACGGCATCACTTTCAATAAAAATCACACTTATTACCAGCATAATACTCGGATTGTTATCATTCTTCCTGGCGCCAGGGCTTATTGAGTTTTTCAGGCTAGAGGAACTGACCTATATCTATTCGGTTAAGTATATACGGTACTATTCCCTTGGTCTTCCGGTTTTTCTTTTTTCTATGCTGATACTGAAAATTTTATATGTTGAAGGATACGCAAAAACCATATTGTATCTTACCATGCTGCAGGTTGGTGCAAATATTGTATTGAATTCCGTGTTCCTTGGCCTCTTCAGCTGGGGTGTGGAGGGTGCTGTTGCAGGAACATTGCTGTCGTTCTTACTGCAGGGGGGCATGGCCTACAGAAGCTTTATCAGGAAACATACAAAAACAAAGCTGGTGAAAGCAAAGTTTGATAAAGCGTATTTCACCGAAGTGATACCCCTGGGGATGCCGGCCTTCTTTACGATGCTGCTGCTTGCCATAACCATGGCCGTGCAGGGCAAGGTTATGGCAAATTATGGTTCGTATGCATTAGGTGTTGGAACTGTTATCGTAAATGTGTTTTCCATTTCCAGCTCTGTTGCAGCAGGCATTATGAATGCTGCGTTAGTTCTTATGTCGTACAGTGTCGGCGCCGGGAATAAAAAGAGGTTTATGGAAATCCTGAAAAAGTCGACTGTCGTGGTTCTGAGTTCTTCGTTGCTCATAAGCTTGCCGCTGATTTTTTTCCCTGGAATTATTGGGAGTATTTTTACCGATTCGATTGAGATACGAGAATTATTCATTTTTCCCGCAATCCTGTTCGGTATTACATCACCATTTATATTCACCACAAATACGTTGCTGTATGCAATGCAGCCGATTGGCATGGAGAAGACGGCAACGGTAGTTTTTGCGCTGCAGCAGCTCGGGCTGTATTTGCCATTAATCTGTTTCCTGAAAGATATGAGCTATGTTCATGCAATTGCAGCCCAGCCGGCGGCAGAGGTGATTGGCGGAGTGATAACGCTAATGCTGATACCCCGATTTATGAAAGCGGTAACTGCATGCTTTGCTGCAAAAGCTGGGAATGAGTGTATATCCACATTTGATGTCCCGGGGATTAAGTGTAACGTAACAACCAAAGAAACTCTTGATGTTATCGGAGAAACACGGGAGTTATCGTAGAGAAGAGGCTGTAGTTACGTCCAATCATAATGGGAGATCGTGTCGCAGTATGATCTGTGTGCTGCAGAAAACAACTCCTGCATTCGCGGGATTTTTTTCTGCAGCAGGGTTATGCGGTCCGGATCTATTCGATTCTCATAGACACTTCTAAATACGTGCCTGAATCCTCGCAGTTCGTCCGTAATACTCGCGAGTTCACTATCCATGAATGCAGGTCGGATCCCGGGCAGATCAAGCTGCATAGCTTCAATAAGTTGCTTATGCCAGGTCTGTGATGGCAGGTGGTTTTCAAATGTTTTAGAAATTCGGAGGAAGTAGTTTTCCATCGTTGTATAGAGTGTATGGAGTGTATAACCCAAGGCTGCCCAGTCCAGTTCATCGTCTGTTCCCTGTTTTATTCGTTCCCAGGCTCTTCTGTTGAGACGGCAGTTTTCTTCAAAAGCCTTGAATTCTTTATTGAGCTGGGCAATGAGAATGACGGCCTGCTCAGGCATCAGCTTCATAGAGGATTCTCCCATGGGTATCAATTTCCTCCTGCATAAAATCCGGCAGGGATCTGTAATCAACCAGGTCAACTTTGAAGGGGCTGTTCAATGCGATAGCTGTGCACGCGTACAGTTCTCTGCCTTCAAAAGATAAATCAATATCAAAATCAGGGTTGCGAGGCGCTCCACTGGCCAGGGATCCGAACAGAACTATCCTCTTCAGCTCAGGGTCCCGATTGCGAAACTCCTGAATCAACCGCTCAGCCTCATGCATCGCTTCCTGTATACGTTTTTTCAGCGCCAGGGATGCTGTTTCATCAGCACGTTTCTGAGATTGTTTCACTGCGTTCAGCAAAGCTTCAGATATCATGTCCTTATACTACTATACTCCTTGATTGGTGTCACCTCTTTTGACTTCTAAAGGCTCTGACCGCGCGCGGTAAGATGAAATGCACGCCGAAAAGCAAGGAGGAGGAAACAGGTAAGAAAAACAAAAAAGTCCCACAGATCTCTGCTATGATTGAGTCACCACAACACAATCAAGAGGTCACCATGGGACGAGGAAAGCTTACCATAGAAAATACCTGCAGGTATACACACTTTACCTGGGAGCAGCGTCTTCAACTGCAATATCATTACACAGGAGCTGGCAAGTACAAAAAGATCACCAGCCCGACAGTCTTGGGAAAACTCTTCGGCAAGCATGAGTCCACGATACGTCGAGAACTGAAGCGGGGAATGGTAGAGCATGAAAAGACTGATCTGAGTACGGTGATGGAGTACAATGCAGAATATGCCCAAAGCGATGCGCAACAGAAAGGATCTGCAAAAGGACCGGAAGTAAAACTGGGGTATGATTGGCCCCTGGTGGAAGCGGTGAGGCACCTGATCAAGGACAAGGGATATGCACCGTTTGCGGTCATAGCCGAGTTCAACAATAAGGGATGGCCAAGCGCGACGCGCATCTGTGAGAAAACCTTGTACAATTACATACAGGCAGGATATCTGGGGGATGTTACAGAAAAGGATCTGCTGTATCAAGGCAAGCGGCGTAAGAGCAAGGGGGAGCCGAACAGGCACTCCCGGGCATCTGCAGCGGCAAAAAGCATCTCAAACCGGCCGCACGCTGCTGATGATCGAAGTGAATTTGGTCACTGGGAGGCCGATACGGTTGTAGGGGCGAAAGGAAGCTCTTCTACCTGCCTGATGACGCTCACTGAGCGCAAGACCCGTTTTGAGATAACCCGACGGATAGGCAGCAGGAGTACTGAAGCATTGAAAAACGAGCTTGATGTCCTTGAAAGGCAGATTGGGGCGACCTTGTTCAAACAACTGTTCAGGAGTGTGACTGCGGACAATGGAGGAGAGTTTTCTGATATCGAGGGAATAGAGTACTCTGCACTGTCGTCAAAACAACGGCTGACTCTCTATTTTGCTCACCCCTACAGCAGTTTCGAGCGGGGGACAAATGAGAATCAGAACGGGATCATTCGAAGGTTTATCCCCAAGGGTTCAGATATCGGTGAGTATACGAAGAAGACAGTTCGGAGTGTACAGGACTGGATGAATTCTTATCCTCGTAAAATCCTGAGGGGAATGACACCGAGAATGGCGCTTCAAGCAGAGCTCGGATCCGAGCTCTGCTTGCCTGGGATACTGGAGGTAAGGAGATGAAGAAGAAAAACGTGCAGTCTACTTTACAGGAGACCTACAAAACTGCAGAACAGTTTGCGTATACATTAC
>JAGYPA010000039.1 GCA_018399255.1 Spirochaetales bacterium
GAATCCGGTGCCCTGCGGGAGCTGAGCAACGAGGACATCCTGCGGCTGTTCAGATGAGTTCCACACCACCGATTCTCCGGCGGAAAATCTCGCGGTATCCGTGGCTATGGGGGCGGCTGGAGCGGTAGAAGTATAGGCTGTTGATCCAGTGTACGCTCAGTGCGCGGTGCGTTCCACAGGTGCGTTCCACATAGAAAAATGTTGTTGATTAATGCGAACTCTTGTGTGCATAATTAATAAAACTCTTATAAGGATAAGGTTATGGCATACGGAGTCGACTATTTAGATCCTGCTTTTCTTTCGGATGTTCAGGAGTTATTCAGGTGGCAATTGATTCACAGTAAGCTCAAGGAGGGTGAAACCGTTTTGGCAATCACCGATACAGGTTTCAACCCGTATTACGCAGCTGCGTGTATGGGGGCAGCGTCTCAGCTTGGGGCGGAGGTTGTAAAGCTTGTCTTACCCCATGGGAAAAACACATCGGAATCTCTTTTGGACAGTATACTGTCGAAGGCGGACCTTATCGTCTATTCGACTGTACATACCCTGCATTACAGTCCTGCCATGAGAAAGGCTTTGGACCGTGGAGCCCGGGCTTTGATGGCTGTTGTTCCCTTCCACATAATGCAGCGCAGAATTGCTGATCCGGAGTTAATTCAAAGGACGAAATGGGGAGCGCGGCGGATAGCCGGGGCAGACAAAATAACGATTCGGTCGAAGGCCGGGACGGATTTGACCATGTTGAAAGGAAACCGACCCGGTGTGGCCAGTTACGGGGTTGCCGATGAGGCCGGGCATCTGGATTTCTGGGGAGCCGGTTTCTTCCAAACTTCTATTATTGAGGGTACGACAGAGGGGAGGCTTGTGCTGGATGTAGGAGATTTGGTATTTCACTTCGGTCACTATCTGGATAGTCCGGTGGTAATCGACTTTGAAGGTGGCAAAATTGTGTCTATCAAGGGCGGCGCGATGGCAAAAATGATTGATTCTTTGTTAACTTCTTTTAACGAGGAGAGCTCTTTGCTATCCGGTCACCTTGCATTCGGTACTGATCCAAAAGCCCAGTGGACAGCCGAAGCCCATCAGGTTCCTGCTGCGGGGGGTGGGGGTGCCGATGCCGAGGCGTATTACGGAAATGTGCAGGTTGAAATTGGCAGTAACAACGATGTGATGTTCAGAGGCAGTAATATCGCAAAAGCACATATAGGACTATGCAGCTTAAACTGCAGTATGTGGCTGGATGATGATCCTGTGCTAATTGAAGGGGAATATCAGCCCGATGAATTACGGGTAGCAAAATTTAAGTTGCCCTCGTTATATCGGTGAAGAATCAAATTGTTATTTGGCGGCCGGAGACTCCTAACTCATTATAGTGGTTTTACGTTAGGAATTTCCGGCTGCCTTTCTAAAGAGCGGTCAACTATTAATTATACCTCTATAGTCGGTTTATAATGTGAACTGCTGTTTAGTAAGTATGCCGTAAATCGGAACACCATTTCATTTTTTGTTTGACTTACACAAAATTTCGGGTATAATATTTAATCATCGAAAAATCCTATGGAGGTCTTACGAATGAAAAAAAGATTACTGACACTTGTGCTGTTGTCATGTGTTGCGTTCAGCCTGATGGCTGGAGGTTCACAGGAAAAAGCTACCGACGACGCAGCACCCAACAAGGAAGTTGTGGTTGGCATGGAAAACATCATGTTTCAGCTCGATCCGACACAAACTTCCAACCTGAATGCATCAATGGTGTTTGAAAACATGTTTGATGCCCTTTTCCACATGAATGAGGAAACCCTGGACATCGAACCCTGGGTATGCACAGACTACACTGTGTCTGATGACGGTCTGACCTGGACAATGAACCTGCGGGAAGACGTAAAGTTCTGGGACGGGGAAACACTGAATGCAGAAGATGTGAAGTATACCCTGGACAGGATGCGGGATCCGAAGATGGGTTTTACCGGTAACACCAACTATCTCAATTCAATGATGAATGTTGATTATGTAACAGTTGAGGATACCTTCACTGTTTCTGTTACCACCGAAGTTCCTGTTCCTGCGCTTCCCTATCTGCTTGAAGAGTGTTACCTGGTTCCCCAGCACCACTACCAGGGTAAAACCTCTGAGCAGGTTGCGACTCTGCCGCCGATGGCAAGTGGTCCTTTTAAGTATGTGGACTTCAAAAAAGATTCCATGATTGTAATGGAAGCCAACAATGACTACTGGGCCGGTGCTCCTGACATCCAGAAACTAACCTGGAGAGTTGTTCCTGAAGCAAGCACTCGAGTTGCGGAACTCCAGAGTGGCGGTATTGACTTAATTCAGTCCGTGCCGGCTGCGAAATATGAAGCCGTAAAAGGTTTCCCGAATGCAAGCCTTAAAACTGTAATGAGCGGCTGCCGACAGGTGCTATGGCCGAATCACAATGATCCCCGTTTTTCGGATGCCCGTGTTCGTAAGGCCATGAACTACGGTATCGATTGGGACCTGGTGAATGAAGCCTTCTATAAAGGTACTGTTCCAAGAATGGTTATCAATGTGAATCCCCCCTGGTTAAATGAAGACCTGGATCCGTATCCTTATGATCCTGAAAAAGCCCAGGAATTAATGAAAGAAGCCGGGTGGTCCCTGAATAGTGACGGCATTTATGAAAAAGATGGTGTTGTCATGCAGTTTGATGCAATGACCTATTACGAAGCTACTTCTGAGCGAGTGGAAATTCTTACGGCGATTCTCGGTATGCTGAAAGAGATCGGTTTTGATGGAAAAGCAGATCCGACCGAACGTACCGTTGCTATCGCAAAGATGGATGCCCATGATTTTGGTCCTATGCTGTACATGGCTTCCTGCTCTTCCTTTGAAGGAGAAGGCGACATCCATGACCTGTACGGAAGCTCTGTAACTAACTACGGAGAGTACAACAACCCCAAGTTTGATGCGATTCTTGATGAACTTGGACAGACCTTTGATCCGGCAAAACGTGCTGTGCTTCTTGATGAAGCCCAGGAAATAGCTTACGAAGATGCCGCACAAGTGTGGTTGTTTAATCTTCCCTTTGCATACGGCGTTGCAAGCCGGTTAAATTATGAGCCCATGAATTCAGGTAGAATACATATGTATTTTGCAACTGTTGAGGATTAATTGAAGTAATAAAAGAAAAAAGCCGTCTACTCATTGTAGCTGGGCGGCTTTTTTCTAGTAAAACGGGTAAGAAAAACTGATGAATTTGAAACTGGAATCGGAATACTAAATGATGAAAGATGATTTATTTATGAGATTTACCGAGGCGAACGGTATACCTGGACATGAGCACACCATCAGAAGAATGATGGTAGAGGAACTCCGCTCGGGGGTGGACGAGTTTTTATATGACCGTCTGGGGTCGGTAATTGGAAAGAAAAGTGGAGTTAAGAACGGCCCAAAAGTCATGCTATCCGGTCATATGGATGAAGTCGGCTTCATTATTACAAAAATTGAGGATGATGGGTTTCTTAGAGTACAGCCGGTGGGATCATGGTGGAGTCAGGTTGTCCTTGCCCATCAGGTCAACATTACTACTGCAGACGGGACTACCTATCTGGGGGTTACCGGCGCGAAACCTCCCCAGTTGCTTACGCCGGAAGAGAGAAATAAACCTTTTGACATAAAAGATTTATTTATCGATATCGGTGTCAAGGATAAATCCGGGGCGGAAGAACTGGGAATACAGCCCGGTGATGCCGTCACACCTTATATGAAATTCAGACGGATGGCTGATGAAAAGTTTATGCTGGCTAAAGCATGGGATAACCGTGTCGGCTGTCTTGTTGCAATTGAAGTAATTAAAGCCCTGAAAGGTTCTGAACATCCGAATGAGCTGTATGCGGTGGGAACGGTGCAGGAAGAGGTCGGCTGCCGGGGTGCAGTTACCGCTTCAAATCTGATAAACCCGGATATTGCTATTGCGGTGGATGTCACAATCGGAGATGATACTCCGGGTGGTGGAAAAGCCGCAAAACTGGGGGAGGGTCCCTGTGTCATTGTATATGACAGTGGCCTTGTGGGTCATCGGGGCCTTCGTGAGTGGATCGTTAAGATTGCTCGGGAGAATAGTATTCCCTATCAGCTTAGTCATATGTCCAGAGGGGAGACCGATTCCTCCAGAATGCAGCTAGCCCATGATGGTGCGCCCGCCGTTTCACTATGTATACCTGCCCGCTATATTCATTCCCACACCTCAATCATACATAGTGATGATTTTGATAACTGTGTAAGCCTGATTGTGGCTATAATGAAAAAACTTGACAACAAAGAGGTTTCTAAAATCACCTATGGAGCATTTGATTTCGGTTAAGTTTGGTCGTTTGAAAAGAAGTCAATCTTATTGATCATTGCAGGGTCCACAAATATGTGCTTTTTGAAATTAAATAAAAGGGGATAGGATTTGTTAAATTATACAATACGGCGGCTACTTCAGGCAATTATCGTGATTATCGGAGTAACGATAGTTGCTTTCGGAGTAAACTTTTTGGCAGGAGATCCTACTCTTGTAATACTCGGAGGTGAACCTCGTGGAATGACAAGGGAGGATATTGATGATTTTCGACATGAAATGGGTTTTGATAGACCGGTTATCGTGCAATACCTTGATTGGCTCGGCAGTGCGGTGCAAGGTGATTTTGGTACTTCCTATCGCTATAGAGAATCAAACACGGCTGTGATCAGAGATAGATTACCGAATACGCTAAAGCTGGCCGGAGTATCTCTGATCCTGTCTTTAATCATCGCCATACCCTTAGGGGTATTGGCGGCGATAAAGAAAGGGACCTTTTGGGATAGATTTAGTCTGGTCATAGCTCTAATTGGCCAGTCTGTTCCCAGCTTTTGGCTTGGCCTGATGCTTATAATGATTGTAGCCGTAAAATTCGGCCTGGTTCCGGTATCCGGTACCGGAGGCATCGAGTACATGATTCTTCCTGTTATTACCCTGACCTCTTTCAGTATCGCCCGAAATATGCGGATGGTCCGTTCTTCGATGCTGGAAGTTCTTGGAGAAGATTATATACGAACCGCGAAATCAAAGGGGCTTAAAAATTCAGTGGTTTTAAGACGACACGCCTTGAGAAACGCCCTTATCCCGGTTGTTACCCTCATCGGTCTGGATATGGGCGCGCTTTTGGGGGGTACGATTATTACCGAGACTATTTTCGCCTGGCCCGGAATGGGGTGGCTTACCCTACAGGCCATTCAAGGCAAAGATCTCCCCCTGGTGCAGGCCTGTGTTACTTTAATGGCAACGATTTTTGTTTTGATAAATCTGATCGTAGATTTTGCCTATTCCGTCCTGGACCCGAGAGTCAGGTTGTCATAAGCAGATTGTGAACAAAAGGTATTTGATATGAATAAAAGAAAGAAGAAGCATAAGAAGCATGACTGGTTGCGAGACCTCAGGGAGAACAAAGCGGCTTTGGTTTCGGTGATAGTCCTGGGGATAATCGTATTTTTTGCAGTGTTTGCGCCGCTTTTGACCACCCAGGATCCGAACTATACGAACTTGAGGGTTCGTTTGCTTCCCCCGGTTCCCTTTGAGGGATCCAATCCTGAGCATCTATTGGGTACCGACTCGGTAGGGCGGGATGTTGCATCTCGACTTATCTATGGGGCCCGGATATCACTTATGGTCGGGTTTATTGCCGTAGTAATATCGGGTTTGATAGGCGTTGCACTTGGTCTGATTACCGGATATTTCGGCGGATGGGTAGATGATGTGATTATGCGCCTGGCAGACATTCAGTTGGCTTTTCCCTTTATACTGTTGATGCTGGCCGTCCTCGCGGTAGTGGGGCCGGGCTTGTGGAACGTTATACTGGTTCTCGGTGTGACCGGATGGGTAGCCTACTCGAGAATTGTACGTGGCTGTGTAATGTCTTTGCGTGAAAAAGAGTTCGTAGAGGCTGCCAGAGCTATCGGCGCAAGCAACCAAAGGATAATTATTAAACACCTAATCCCGAACATTATTGGGCCGGTAGTGGTAATAGCCTCGTTTTCCGTTTCAAGAACAATTATTGCCGAGGCTAGTCTCAGTTTTCTCGGACTCGGGGTGGATGTAGAAACAGCAACCTGGGGAAAAATGCTATCAGAAGGAAGGCTGTACATATCCGACGCATGGTGGTTAACTACTCTGCCGGGCATCTGTCTTGCTTTAACGGTTCTCTGCATCAATGTGTTTGGTGATTGGCTGCGGGACGTGGTTGATCCAAAATCGGTAGAAAGGTAATAAAGGAGTTGATTGGCATGCATAAACGAGTAACCGCGGAAAGTATTTTTGATATTTACAATATAGAATCACCCGTTATTTCACCGGACGGAACGACAGTGGCTTTTGTGAGGACCCGGCCGTCGGAACAGGTAGATGACTATAATAAATCAATTTGGTTGGTTGATGCGAAGGGAAAGAACGAGCCTGTATGCTTTGTGAGCACGGGTTTCAAAAACTATTCCCCTGTATGGTCACCGGAGGGTAAGAAAATTGCCTTTGTATCGACAAGAGACGGCAACCCCCAGTTATATGAAATTTCAGTTGAGGGGGGAGAGGCGAAAAAACTCACTTCCATGCCCGGAGGGGTTTCCAGTCCGGCCTGGTCACCGGATGGAAGTCGGATAGTGTTTAACTCAGAATCAACATTGGAAGAACATACCCTTGAGGATGAAGGGGTTCTCTTTGATTCCATCACCGCCGGCTACGGGAGGGAGTGGTCAGAATCCCACAGGGAGAAATTGAAGGATCCGCGGGTCATTAAAAAATTACCCTACAAAACAGGGACATCCTTTTTTGATGGACGTTACAGCCATCTTTATTGTTATGAATGTGAAGACGGACAGGTAAAACGACTCAGCAATGGGAACTATCACCACAGCTCCGGGGAGTGGTCGGCTGATAGTAAGTGGGTGCTGGCCAACTCCAATCGTGATCAGAAAAGCGGTGATGAGTTTTTTGAATTATGGTCGTCAATTCTCGGTTTTAACGTGGAATCCGGGAAAATGAAGGTAATTGCAGAGGAGGTCTGTGAAGAGGGACGTCCTCCCAGGGTGTCTCCCGATGGTAAATGGGTTGCCTTCTACTATGTTCCCAAGAGTCCGTCTCCCTACCAGGTTCCCTATTACGTAGCGGTTGCACCGGTTGAAGGCGGGGAGATAAGTCGTATTACCGATGACGATATGACTGTCGTGGATTTCCAGTGGGATGTGGACAGCGCGCATCTTTTAGTGAACCTTCATTGGCAGGGTGATGCGATTATTAAAAGAATCAATATCAACAAACCCGCAGAAAAGCTGCATACAGTTCTGGATGGAAAGCGCTTTGTAACGGATTGCAGCATTTCAAAGGACGGTTCTTTACTGGCCTACAATGTGACCACTCCTGTGAAACCTTCTGATCTGTGGGTGTATTCAGAGAAGGAAGGCAGGGAAACCCGGCTGACCTTTTTTAATGAGTCCTGGGAACAGGAACATTATCTCAGCCCTTGTGAAGAAATAAGCTACACCGGCGAGGACGGTACCGAATTGCAGGGGTGGTACTTAAAACCGATGGATTTCGATTCATCCAGGAGCTATCCCCTGGCAGTGGAAATTCACGGTGGGCCCCAGGTCATGTGGGGACTCAGTTTTATGCATGAATTCCAGATGCTGGCTTCGCACGGCTATTTTGTGTTTTTCTGCAATCCAAGAGGTTCTTCGGGTTACGGTCGTCATTTTCAGGAAATCAGAGAGAATGGCGGGCACACGGATATGCCGGACATCATGCAGGGAATGGATGAGGTTTTGAAGAGGGAACCTTCGATAGATAAAGAAAAACTGGTATGTACCGGCGGATCTTACGGGGGATTTCTCTCCGGTTGGATCGTAACCCACACCGACAGGTTTAAGGCGGTAGTTTCGCAGCGGGGTGTATACGACGAGCTGAACATGTTCGGCAGCGGGGATATACCCGAGTCGGTGGAATGGTATTTTAACGGAGTTCCCCGTGTAGAGACTCTCCTTGAAGTGTGGGATCATTCTCCTGTAGCTCATGCAAAAAATGTAACCACCCCGCTTATGATTCTTCACAGTGAGTTTGATTATCGGGTACCGGTGAGTCAGGCGGAGACCTTTTTTGCCCATCTGAGACGACAGGGGAAAAAAGATACCGTAATGGTGCGTTATCCGAATGAGGGGCATGAACTCTCCCGTTCTGGCGGACCCCATCACCGGGTTGATCGCCTATATAAAATAATGGGCTGGTTTGATATTCATGTGAATAAGGATGATTCGCAGTTATCCCTATCAGTGGATTCCTGGCTTAACAAGGGTTGGAAAGTCGAAGAGGCGAAATTCAAAAAAACATATACAACCGGCACCTATCTGGTTGGGTCGCAATTGCTGAAGGACCTTATCGAAGTGGCGGAGAGATATGGCGTTGCTCCGGTATTTCAGCTTGAAGAGAAAAGCTTACAAGTTATTCTTCGGGGAATAGACTGGAAGAACATGAAATTTGTACTGCGGATTGACAGAATAATGGAAGGCTGTTAATGGATTTTCAGTTGCAGAAATTGCTTGATCATGCTGTAGCCGTGGGAGCCTCTTATGCAGACATTCGCTGGGTTCACAGGAGCAACGATCTACTCCAGTTGTGGGACGGGGACATTGACAATATCTCAACAACGGAAAGCGAGGGCATCGGAATAAGGGTCTTGCTGAATGGGGCGTGGGGCTTTGCCGCCACGAATAACCCACGGCACGGTTTTAGGGCGGTGGAAAAATCACTTGAAACCGCTCAGGAGAGTGCCCGGTGGCACAACAAACCGGTTGAACTGGCACCGGTGAAAATTGTAAAGGCCGAATGGAGAACCCCTTTTGAAATTGACTTGAGGAAGGTCTCCTTCAGGGAGCGAATAGACCTGCTGTGCGAAGCGGATGAGGCTATGAAGAGCGTTGAGGGTATCAGCCAAAGGAAAGCCTCTATGGGGTTCTTTTTGACCGACCAGATTTTTGTATCGAGCGAGGGCGCGTATATTGAGCAGAATATCTGTGAATGCGGTGCCGGGCTTACCGCTCTTGCAGCCGATGGGAATGAAGTGCAGCACCGCAGTTATCCAAGCTCTTTCCAGGGGAATTATGCTTCCGCCGGGTATGAACATATCCTTTCTCTCGATCTTGTTAATGGTGGAAAGCAATGTGCCGAGGAGGCGGTTGCCTTATTAAAGGCTGATACCTGCGAAAACGGAGAAAAAACCATTATTCTGGACAGTTCGCTGCTGACCCTGCAGGTGCATGAGAGTATAGGACATGCTCTTGAGTTGGATCGTGTGCTCGGCAGTGAAGCCAGTTATGCCGGAACAAGCTTTGCCACTCCGGATAAAATCGGCAACTTCAGATATGGCTCTTCGGCTGTTAATATTACCGCCGATAACAGCCTTTCCGGAGGACTTGCAAGTACGGGTTATGACGATGAGGGTGTACCTGCAACACGGACGGAACTGATTAAAGATGGAATACTGGTGAACTATCTCACGAGCAGGGAGACTGCTGCTGAACTGAACATGCCTATCACAAGCAGTATGCGTGCCGATGGATGGTCACGCTCTCCCCTAATCAGAATAAGCAACGTGAACCTCGAACCAGGAGACTCCAGTCTTGATGAAATGATTGCCGATACCGAAGATGGTATTTTTATGAAAACAACCAAGGTATACAGTATTGATGATAAGCGGCTGAACTTTGAATTCGGACCTGAAATTGCCTGGAAAATTGAGAATGGAAAATGTACCAAGCTTCTGAAAAATGTGCGTTACAGGAGTATTACCCCTGAATTTTGGAACTCCTGCGATGCAGTTGCCGGAGAAGATGAATGGAAACTCTGGGGGGTTCCCGTCTGTGGAAAGGGCGAGCCGGGGCAAATTGTCCATGTAGGTCACGGTACCGCTGCAGCCAGGTTTCGGAACATCCAGGTGGAGGGCTCCAGGTGAAGGAAAAAGAAAAAAAACTGCAGTTGATCAATGAAATCGCAGATACCACAAGTGCGGACCAGCTGGAAATTACGCTTTTCTCGAAGGACTACGGTCTAACCCGTTTCGCCGGTAATCAGATTCATCAGAATATGACTGAAGAGGACAGCACTATTAGTGTAAGGGTATTTCACAATTCACGCCTCGGCTCCTGTTCAACCAATCGAAGTGACAGAGTTTCAATTCTTGAGTCGGTGGATAAGGCTTTGACCATCGCCGCCTTAAACGATCCACTTCCGAAGTTTCCGGGGTTCACTGAAAGCCGGCCCGTTCCCGCTTTAAAAGTATCCCCTTATTACTATTCGACGGCGGAAACGGATGCGAAGGATCGGGGTGATATGGTAAGTACCATCCTTTCAACCGTAAAGGGACGGGGCTTCGAGGCGGCCGGGGCAGTTGAAAATGGAACTTATCTAAAAGCGGTATGCACGAATCGTGGTCAGCAGGTGCATCAGCAAGAGACGGCTGCTAAACTGAACCTTGTGGTGAACCGGCCCGGCCAGACGGGCTTCGGCACCGGCCCTGCAAGATGGATGGGGAGAGATATATCCGAACTTGACTGTCGCCGGGAGGCATTGCATGCTGTCGACATTTCCGAAAAAAACATCGAGCCGGCTCACATTGATGCCGGAGAATATGAGGTAATACTTACGCCTGAAGCCGTCGGGCTATTACTCTACTATCTTTCGTGGATGGGCTTTCATTCCAGAGCTTTTCATAGTGGACAGTCTTTTATGGCCGGACATATAGGCGAACAGGTCCTCGACGGGAAAATCTCTATCTGGGATGACGGTCTCGACTGCAGTGCTTATGCCATGCCCTTCGATTGGGAGGGAGTTCCCAAAAAAAAGGTGGAGCTCGTAAAAGACGGTATGGCTATGGGCGTCGTGTACGATTCGGTCACGGGAACTGCGGCGGGGGGGGCCTCCACCGGTCATGCCCTGTCCTTACTGAGAGACCGTTACTACTCTTCGCCCCTGCCGACCAATTTGTTTATGAAGCCCGGTGAGGAATCCCTCGGCGATATGATTTCTTCGGCAAAGAAGGCTGTTCTTGTTCACAGCTTTTGGTATGTACGGGAAGTGCATTGGGGCAAGGCAACAGTGACAGGAATGACCCGGGATGGAACTTTTCTCGTTGAAAACGGAAAGGTTACCAGAGCTCTTCCAAATCTCAGGTTTACACAGAGTATAGTTGAAGCCCTGCAGAATGTAATTTCCGTGGGCAGGGATAGCAAATTAACCGATCAATACAACGGAGTAGCCAGGGTGCCTGCATTAAAACTGGCGAATTTCAACTTTGTTGGAACTTCATGAATAGAGATAAGAGGTAGATATGTCAAAGCTTTTAGAAATTAAAAATCTAGAGGTTCATTTTAATACGCGGGACGCAACCATCTATGCGGTAAACAATGTAAACCTTCATGTAAATGAGTGTGAAACTCTGGGAATTGTCGGGGAAAGCGGTTCAGGCAAAAGTGTAACTATGATGTCCATATTGGGCCTTGTACCGACCCCGCCCGGAGAAATCAAAAAGGGCACCGCCTTTTTCAAAGGTACGGATTTGCTGAGTTTAAGTCCAAGGCAGCTACGCAAGTTTCAGGGCAACCGAATCGGGATGATTTTTCAGGATCCAATGACATCCTTCAATCCTGTGCTGAGTATCGGGCGTCAAATGATAGAGGCCCTGGAATGGCACAAACATGTCGGCAGAGCGGAAGCTTATGAAAGAGCCGCCCATATGCTGGATTTGGTAGGGATTCCCAATGCGAGCCAGAGAATCAGGGAGTTCCCCCATCAGTTCTCCGGAGGTATGCGGCAGCGGGCCATGATTGCTATGGCACTTATCTGTGAGCCGGAACTGCTCATAGCAGATGAACCTACCACGGCTCTGGATGTCACCATTCAGGCGCAAATTGTTGAACTGGTTTTGGAACTTCAGGAGAAACTAAAAATGTCGGTTGTGTGGATTACCCACGACCTGGCGGTTGTAGCCAGATTGGCCGAACGGGTAAGTGTAATGTATGGTGGCAAGGTTATAGAGCAGGCGGATGTACTTGACTTATACGAACATCCCAATCATCCGTACACACAGGGGCTTCTGGCAAGTCTACCCAGTGAAAACCGGGGTACGGAGTTGAAGGCAATTCAAGGCCTGCCCCCTATTCTGAAAGAAGAACCAAAGGGCTGCACCTTTGCCAAACGCTGCAGCTACGCGAAGCCCGAGTGCTTTTTAACGGTCCCTGAGATGCAGGACCTGGGAAACAATCACTTCTCATGTTGCCGATTAGGTGTGAAGTAGGAAGGATAATTGAATGGAACATAATGAAAAATTACTTGAAGTCAGAAATCTAAAAAAATACTTTCCCATCAAGAAGGGATTGTTTAAAAAAACAACCGGTTATGTGTACGCTGTGGATGATATCTCCTTTGATTTACATAAGGGCCGTACCCTTGGGTTGGTTGGAGAATCGGGATGCGGAAAATCCACCACAGGCAGAGCAATACTTCAGCTTCAGCCCCCCACAGCGGGAGAGGTCTTGTATGAAGGTGAAAATCTTGCCGTTCTGAGTCAGAAGCAGATGCGTCCGAATCGGCGCAAAATGCAGATTATCTTTCAGGATCCCTATGCAAGTTTGAACCCTCGCTTGACGGTAGAAGAAATAGTGTCCGAACCGATTATTGTACACAAGCTGCTGCCAAAAGATCAGATAGAAGACAGGGTGGCGGAACTGCTCGGACTTGTAGGGCTTGATTCGGAGCTGATGAACCGTTATCCCCATGAATTTTCCGGCGGCCAACGCCAGCGGGTGAGTATTGCCCGGGCACTGGCGCTCAATCCGGATTTGATTGTCTGCGATGAGCCTATATCCGCCCTTGATGTGTCGATACAGGCTCAGGTTCTAAACCTGCTTATCCGTTTGCAAAAGGAACTTGATCTAACCTACCTGTTTATTGCCCACGACCTGTCGATGGTCCACTATGTGAGTGATGACATGGCGGTGATGTATCTGGGGACTATTGTGGAGAAGGGAACCAGCGAGCAGTTGTATAAGGATCCGATGCATCCTTATACAAGAGCCCTGCTTTCCGCTGAACCTAAGGCAAACCCGAGATTGGAAAAGGAGCGACATAGAATAATTCTCAAGGGAGAACTTCCCTCTCCGATAAACCCGCCTTCCGGGTGTCGTTTCAGAACCCGCTGTCCCCAGGCAATGGATATTTGCAAAGAGATACGGCCGGAGTTGCAGTCCATAGGAGATGAAAGGATGGTGGCCTGTCATTTGTTCAACGGATCAAAGGAAAATTGAAGCTGAATGCGAAATGAGCGGAGATCTTCTCGAGTGCATTTCAGTTTAGCGGTAATCCTGTTTCTCTTTTTTTTCCCTTCTGCGGTATCTTCCGAGAATTCTAACACGGTGCTCTTGATTCCGGAATATGTGACACTTGGTCCGGTGGCGGCGGGAGAGAAAATTGAGCGTTTCATTCCCTTGCATAATACCGAAAGCGAGCCGGTGTATCTGAATTTTACAACGACCTGTCCCTGCCTGAAGGTCGAGCCCCTTGAACTGAGTATAAGTCCGTCCTCCTCCGCCGAACTACGTGTTCTGTTCGATTCATGGGGGTATTCAGGTAAAACAATTAAGAAGGTCTTTGTTGCTTCATCCATAGAAAAGTACCATGGCAGTATTATGACTTTTGAAGCGATGGTGGAAGGCGCTGCTTCGGAAGATACTGGAACAATTCGCTGCCTTGAGTGTGAAGAAAGAGAGCAGCAGGCGTATCTGAATCATCTTTTGCAGCAGAAGGAAACTGCAGTACCCCATGGCGAATTTTTTTACAGCGCCGGATGCAGGGAATGTGATAAATTTCTGCAGAATGAACTGCCTGAATTGCTGGAAAAATCAGAGGACAGACTTGTTGTTATTCCTCTGCATGTTACGGATCCTGAAGTATTTGAGCTGTTTCTCAAGCGCACCCTGCATCAGGGAAAAAAAGTTGAAAATCTACCGGCTCTAATACTGGAAGGAGAGATTTCTACCGGTATTAAAGATATTCGGGCTGCTGTAATTGAAGCCGTATCCGGAGATCCTGGCGGAAAAGAAAACGATCCGACTACTGAAAATGTACCCGTGGAGAATACTCCCGTTGAAAATACCCCCGCTGCTTCAGGTTTGATATCCAACCTGGCTCCGATTCCGATATTTGGAGCCGGCTTGATCGACGGAATAAACCCCTGTGCCTTCACCACGATTATTTTTATGCTCTCGGCGCTTGCACTGTACGGCCGTTCCAGGCGACAGATGTTGAGCACGGGACTTGTTTTCAGTCTATCGGTATTTATTACGTATTATCTGGTAGGCCTCGGTTTTTTTGCGGTTATAAGAAAAGCCTCCGCCTATAGTTATATTTCTGATTTCCTGAGATGGGGCTTGATTCTCATACTGATTCTGTTTGCCACGGTCAGTATTTATGATGGAATAATGATTCGCAGGGGAAAAACTGAAAAGGTTATTCTACAACTGTCTCGGGCGATGAAGCAGAGAATTCATAAATCGGTTCGGCACGGATTAAAATCGACTTCACTGATTGGGGGAACGGCTCTAATGGGGGTGCTCGTGTCGCTTTTCGAACTGGCCTGTACCGGACAGGTGTACCTTCCGACTATAACGTACATGGTAACAAGGGGATTCAGCTATGGGTATGCCCTGCTGCTGATATACAATATTGGTTTTATACTGCCGCTGCTTGCAGTGTTTTTTCTGGTATATACAGGAACAAGCTCAAAAACCATTTCTTCAGTGTTCAGTACCCATATGGCAGCGGTAAAATTCTCGCTCTCGGGTATATTTCTGATACTTGGGTTTCTGACACTTTTGCAATAAAAGGGGTAGCTTTTGAAAAACAAAGATGAAGAAAAAATTCTCACCAGGCACGATCAATTGCGACGGGCAATGGCCGAACGGGATGAGGAGCTCTGGATAATTGCCGGCAGCGAGGCCTCCGATTTGAAGGGCTATGTAAGGTATATTTCCGACTGGCATATCGTAGACGGAATAATGTATGTGCTGATTCCCCTGCACGGATATCCTTCGGTAATTGTAAAACTGGGCTCACAGGCGTATTGGGTGCAAAAGAAGTGCAAGATTCCCGATGTCCATCCTGCTTTTGATGTGACCGATAAACTTATTGAGCTTTTAAGAGACACGGGTCTGCAAAATACACGTATAGGTGTAGTAGGGTTGGAAGATGTGATTCCTTACCTTCCAGGGCGGCGGCTTGTCTCCGCTTTTCCTAATATAGAGTTTACCGAGGCAACCGAGGAAATGAACAGGATCATGATTCCCTCCACAGAGGAAGATTTTGCATGTGCTGAGGAAGCGCAGAAGCTTCTTGAAGGGGTAATGCGGAGATTTGGGGAAGAATTAAAGGTGGGGCGTTCAGAGCGTTTTGTGGTGGCAGGTTGCATCCAGGAGATGGAGGAGCTCGGCTGTACCGACGGAGCCTGCCGTATTTCTCTTGATCACAGTGGATCAAACCGTCTTCCAACGGAAAGGTGTTTCGATGAAGAGGATATTGTTCGCCTGTACCTCGAGGCCTGCGGACCGTCCGGGTATTGGGCGGAAATGGGAGGGGTCTTCTCCTTTAAGGAACCCCCTCCGCAGGTGTATCGGAAGTTTGAAACGACGATAAAAGCCATGGATGCAGTACGGGCGCGGATGTTGCCCGGTGCATACGCCGGTGATCTATGTGCCGCGGGAGAACAGGTTTTTCAAGATGACGGATGGGAGATAATCGGAAGGGCCCTGTGGGATGCCCACGGACAGGGAATGTGCAAACACCTCCCTCCTTTCGCCTGGCCCGGTTCAAAACAGGTGCTTAAAGAAAATATGATTCTCAACCAGCATCCAGGAACGCGCACTTCCGACGGCTACGGTTTCTCCCTTACCAGTAATTTTGTGGTTTCCGAAGACGGTGGAAGGCCACTGGGTGATTTTCATCACGTCTGGCATTTGGTCTAAAACAGGATATTAGAAATGGCTCAGTTAAATAGAAATGTGAGGCTCTTTTACATCTTCACTATGGTACAGTCCATCGGCCGGGGTATCTGGATGGGCAACATTCTGAGCCTTTACATTGTGATGATAGCCGAGCAGGGAGGTGGTCTGTGGAATTTTAGGCCAAATGAATTACTGGGAATTGCCTCGGGAATCACCGGTATAGCCCTTGTAGCGGTGATTCTGCCCGGAGGTATTGCTTCCGATAAGTGGTCCCGGGAGGGGGTACTAAGAATCGCCGCTGCTGTTGGCGCTTGCGGTTTGTTCTGCATTGCAGTTTCTGCCACGGTAATTCATATCATGGTCGGCCTTTTTTTGTGGGGGCTGTTTCAAGGGCTTAGTCGGCCCGCTGCCGAATCGATACTGGCCAACTCCCTTCCCTCGGGGCGGCGTTCGGCACCGTATGCCCGGGTGCATATGTATATGCAGTTTGGAATGGCCGGAGGCCCCTTTTTGAACGTCCTCTTGTTTATGATGCTGGGCGACCGATGGGATATCGGTATACTGAAGCAGGTTGTTTTCGTCGGTATTCTTTTGTCCGTTACCTCGGTGATACTGCTTCTCTTTTTGCGGGAGAAATTTTCCATTGGTGAAGAGAGCGAGGGCTTGAAGAGCAAGCTTGATTCGAAGAACATAAAGGATACCGGCCGTACCTTCCGCCTGGTGCCCGTTTTTTTGATTACCTCGAGTTTTATCATCGGTATGGGAGCCGGGATGACGGTGAAGTTCTTTCCGGTTTTTTTCCGGGATATTTATCACCTGCAGCCGATTGCCGTGCAACTCATCCTGGGGGCAGGTTTTGTGCTTGCCGGTTTAAGCGGGCTTGCGGCACAGAAGCTTTCCATAAAAGGCGGTCGGCCTCAGATAATTATCCTGGTACAAGCCGTTGCCATAGGCTGTTTAATAGTTCTGGCTTTGTATCCGCCCTTGTGGTTGATGATAGTGGTGTTTGTTATTCGAGGTGCTCTGATGAACGCGGCCCAGCCTCTGAGTAGATCGATTATGATGGATTACGTGCCCAAATCAAGCAGGGGCTTCTGGAACTCCCTTCAGACGGTCGCCTGGGGACTGTTCTGGAATGCCTCGGCCGCTATTGGTGGTTTTCTCATTGGCGAGGATAATTTTGCGCTTTGCTTTTTAATTACCTCAATTGTATACGGGGTTGGTATAATACCGGCGGTATTCCTAATCCCACTGGTTCACCGGGAAGACTACGTGGTGGAGGATAACTAAATACGCCGGTATATTGATGTTCAACATTCACCGATAGCGACTATCGGATCATCTTTGGTAATGGCAAGCGAAGAGACCACGAACAGCACAGTACCGTTTACCGGTGAATAGTATTCATTGATAACTTTACCGAAATAGTCTTTTATCTCACCCACCTTTTCGTCTTTTTTAACGGTCCCACCGGGTGTCACCGAGGGGTACCAGCAGCCATTGCTTTCTGCATATATACCGTTCATCTGTTCTATATAACTTATACTGTTGTTGATTTCCGCCTCACCCTCCAGGACGTGCAGGTATTTTAGTACATTTTTAATGCCGTACATGTAATCCTGTACCTCTTGTTCAGTCCAAAGTCCGCTACCGCCGATTTCGCTCAGAAAGCCGGGTACTCCCCGCAGGGCCGCCGAACCGAAGGTGCCGTTGGTAGAGGTGGATTTACACACGTAGTTGATACCCATACAGGATGCTGCTTCCTTAGAGATTCTGGTAACTTCCTCTGAACCGATGGTTGGATAGATCACAAAGGGCACTAATGCTTCATGTATATCGCCGCCGTGCAGGTCCATATAAAAATCCGCCTGACTGTGGAGTTCTTGTGTGACGGAATAGGCCATTCTCTGGGTGAAAGTACCGGTAGCTATACCGGGAAACTCTCTGTTGAGGTTTTTTCCGTCTTGAGGTGTAAGATACTGCAGCCTGGCTTCAAAAGCGGGCAGGTTGTAGGGGTGCATAACTATTACCTTCCCCGATACCATTTCAGGCTGCAGTTCCCCTGCTATGCGAATGGCGGCTTCAACTCCGGGATATTCACCTCCGTGGGTTCCGCCTGTAATAACCACCGTTTTCCCTGGTTTTTTTCCATTAATAAGGGTACAGGGTACTTTAAGGTCCGTGTGCAGCACCTCAAAATAGCCCTGAACCTTTTCGCCTTCAACCGCCTTTAAATTGCCGACTCTAAGTTCCATGTAAATCTCCTTTTATGAATAAATGGTGTTTTTCCTCCAAAGATACAGAAAGCCAATACCATATAAGACCAGAAAAATTAACGGAAGACCAACAATAGTGTAGGTCAGGCTAATATTATCCGCCGTCCATCCACCTAAAAAGGGTGTAATAATTTGTCCAAAGGAAAGGGCAAAAGAGTACAGTCCAATACGGCGGCTGTTTTCGGCATTCGAGCTTACATGTTCGACTGAGAGGGTTGCGCTGGTAACCCTGCAAGTGCCGAAGGAGAGGCCGATCAGACTCGACATCACCACCAGGCCTGCTCCTAAGCCGACGAAGGGCAGACAGATAACCGCAAAGGTGAGCACGAATAAACTAATACTGGTTAAAAGAGCCGAGCCAATGTAGGCAAGCATTAAACCCGAGAATGGTCTGATGACTGCGGCCAGCATCATTTTCGCACCCTGCAATGACCCCAGGAAGGAAATCGAAAGGCCGGAGCGCAGGGCGTATATTGGAAATATCACCTCGGAGACTATGACCACACATGCCATTGAGAATGCGGCGATCAGCGAAGCTTGCCAGATCCACGGCTGTTGGGTAGTTTTTGCAGCTGCGACCGGTTCCAGGCTGTCTGGTGCTGTTGGATGCGGATTTTGTTTTTCAAAATGAGAGAGGGACATACGTATTAACAGCACCGCAGCCATAAGTATAAGGAATGCGAAAAAACAATACAGGAAGCCGTATGTAAAACCGTAGGTGTCTACAATCAGGCCGGAGAGAGCGGCCCCGATAGCATTTCCTGCGGCTATTCCCGAGGTATAAATGCCCACGGTAAGGCCGAGGCTTACTTTGGAAGGTCTGTTGGCAAGCAACGTCGAATGGATGAGAACCAGCAAAACCCCTATTCCGAACCCGTTGATCCCCGATGCCACTTTTACCGGCCAGCCTGTAGGCTGCAGTGCCAGTATAAGCGTGCTGGATTGAACACACAAAATTCCGATTATCAGATAGAGCTTGGTGCGCTTGTTTTTGTAGAGAAAACCTATGAGCAGGCATGCAATTGCTTCAATAGTTGAAAGTATTCCGTTTGTAATACCTATATCGAAGGCCCCCGCGTTTTGCATCTCGAGGTAGGGTATTATCTGGAATAGGTACGCGCCTTCGCCCATAGACATGAAGATTGTACTGATAAGGCAAATGATGTAGTTGAACCAGATAGAATTGTAAAACTTGTAAGCTAATGCCTTACTTGCGCGCATAACATGCAAACAAATAGTCCTCATTGATTTCACCAAATTTATAATTGCCCCTATCTTAAACTCAATTTTACTAAATGACAAGTTAATTAAAACATAATTTCACAATATAGAACGGTAATCAAGTGCAGCAGTATGTTTCGTAATGCGGAATATTATGCTGAATTAATAATTTTTTCGTTGACTGTTTAAATAAGTTGGAATAGGATATCTACGGTACTCTAAAAAAAGGAAGTATTATATGAAAATTTTAGTCTTGAATCCAAACACTTCTGATATGGTAACGGAAAAAATTAAGCAGGCCGTACTGAAAGTGGCCGCTCAGGATGTTGATGTGGTGGTGGAAAAAATCGAACATGGCCCCGAGGTTCTGGAGTCGTATTACGATGAAGCCTTAGCCACTCCGTACACAATTAAAAAGGTAAAAGAGGCAAACGAGAAAGGCTTTGACGCAGTAATCATTGCCGCTTTCTGTGATCCCGGTATTGAAGCGTTGAAAGAGATTTCCGACATTCCGGTGTACGGAACCGAAGAGTGTGCCTTTTCAGCAGCCCTGTTGTTGGGGAATAAATTCAGCATATTAACCGAAAAAAAACACAAGGAATCCGTGAAATTGCAGCATGTTCGGAAACTCGGTCTCGAGAGCCGCTGTTCCGGCGTAAGAGCTTTGGGAATGGGAGTAGTCGAAATTGGGGAAGATGAACAGAAGGTAAAACAGCGCGGAATAGAACTATCCCGTCGGATGATAGAAGAGGACAATGCCGAGGTTATAATAATGGGTTGCGCCTCGATGGCCGGTTATTCTCAAGAGCTGGAAAAGACTTTGGGTGTGCCTATTCTGGACCCTGTAACTGTAACCTATAAGATGGTTGAAGGGTTAACCGCGTTGGGCGTGAAGCATTCAAAGATTGGTTTGTTCGCGAAGCCTGCTGAGCAAAAATGGATTTAATGTAGTTAGGAGAAATGAATGGCAATAAAGAGTGTACAGGTAGGTATGGGGGTTCGCGGTGAGCAGTGGGCCAAGGTTGTCCATGAGGACCCGCGGGTTGAGAATGTCGGGTATGTGCGCAGAAGGGTAGAAAGGGCAAAGCAGACTCTGAAGGATTGGGGTGTACCTGATGCTCCCTGTTATGCGGATCTGGAGACTGCTTTAAAGGAAACCAAGCCCGATATTGTGATACTGGTGACCCCGCCTGAGGTTCATCATGAGCAAGTAACAATTTCCTTTAAATACGGTGCCCATGTGATGGCGGAGAAACCGCTGTCAGAGGAACTCGAAGAGAGCATCGATATGGTCAAGCAGGCGGATGCGCACAATCTTAAATTGGCGGTAGGCCATAATTTTCGTTATCTTGCGGTGAGCCGGAAAACACGGCAGATGATAATGTCGAAGAGCCTTGGGGAATTGGGGTTCGCAAACTTCACCTACATTAGAAATCGTGACGGCAGAAGAAAGGACCTGAACGATTATCCTCTGGAGATGAAGTACCCAATGTTGTTGGAGCAATCCATCCATCATCTGGACCTGATGCGTTACTGTTATAATGATGAAGTTGAGTCCGTGCAGTCTATGAACTTTCACCCCGCCTGGTCCACCTATGCCCATGAATGTTCGGTATCCGCCCTTCTCAAGTTCAAGAGCGGTTTTCATGTGAACTATCTGGGAACGTGGACCTCAGGCTGGAACCGGTTCTGTTTTGAATGGAGAACGGATATGTCGAAGGGCGTATTACTGCAGAAACAGCAGTTCTCCGATTTGTGGAAGGCCGATCTTGTTGAGGGACTTGCCCTTGAGGGTGAGCGTTTTAAAACCCCGGAAGAGGGCGAAGCCCTTCAGGAGGTAAAACTGGAGCCCTGTGAAGCCTTTGTCGATGATACCCGTTTATTGCTTACAGAGTTTCTGGATTCAATCGAGCATGGTACTCCACTTGTTACCAGTGGCAAGGACCATATTAAAACACTTGGCTTAACCACCGCCTGTGCCCGGGCACATGAGACGGAATGCAAAGTAATGGTAGATGACTATCTCAGGGAGCTAGGTGTTCCCGCAAGTTGGATATAAGGAGTTTAACAATGGCGAATAAAGATGAAAAGTTTGTAGGTATACAGGTGAGTCCTATTAGTATTCTGGATGAGGGTGTAGAACCGATGCTGGATACCTTTCAGAACCGTTTTGGGATTAACTCTCTTTTGATTGGTACACTAAGCTGGCTGGGACTGAAGGTTGGACGCCGAATATCTTCAGAGCTGGAAGGCTGGCCTGATCACGGCATACCTGAGCCGATGGCCCTGAAGGGAGGGTCCTATATAAAGCATCATCCCGAGTTTTACAGGAATACCTTTATTGACAAATTCCAGAACACCGATAAGGACCTGGAGAACAGGGATATTTTAGACATGGTAATACCGGAGGCCCGAAAGAGGGGGATGCTGGTGATACCCGAAGTAATGGAGCCCCTTTTTAAGTATGCCGGTCATGGCTCGACCAACAATATTCCCATACCGAACCTGCCGCAGGTGCTGGAGGTTGATGTTTTCAATCGGATCAGTTCCGAGCCCTGTATCAATAACCCGGCTTACCGGACCTGGTGGCACTCGATCATCGAAGATTATGCCAGAAACTACGATATTGACGGTATCATGTGGTGCAACGAGCGTCGTTCCCCTATTGATAATCTTCTGGTCGGGAATTCCCCCAACTGTTTTTGTAAACACTGTAGACAGGAGGCAACTGAAAGGGGAATCGATGTTGAGAAGGTGATACGAGCGTTTAAAGAGCTGTATGCCTATGTAGAAAAAGCCCGCGCCGGTGAGAAGTTTGTCGACGGTTCATTTATCGAGTTTCTGAGGGTGCTGTACTACAATCCGGAAGTTCTTGAATGGGAAAAATACTGGGTAGAGCGTAACAAGGACCTTGACCGGGAATTGTACGGGATCACCAAGTGGGTTAATTCAGATCTGAAGTTTGGTTTGAATGTGTGGAACCGCAATCATTTCAACCCGCTGCGAAAAGCCCAGTGGCCCTGGGAGGAGATGACACAGTGGTCGGATTGGGTAAAACCGATTACCTACCAGCATCAGTCCGGGCTTATCTATCATAATGAGATGAGTGCCCTGCATAAATCTATTTTACGGGACTGGACTCCCGAAGAGCTGACCCCTATTATGTACAAGCTGTTGAACCTTCAGGAAGCGGGCTGGAAAAACATAATTCAGGCCGGCATGGACCCCGATACCTACGTATACGGGCAGTGTGAAGACGCCGTGCGCGGGGTAAACGGAAAAGCCGATGTGTACATGGGAATCGGAGTTGATGCTCCCCGGGCCAGAGAAGATCAGGCGAAGTGCACCCCCGACATAGTACGAAGAAGTGTATTGGCAACCTACAAAGCGGGCGGAAAGGGAGTTGTCTTTTCCCCGTCCTATGCCGGCATGAACCACAGCAATCTGGACGGGGCTGCGGAAGCTCTTAAGGAATTGGGATTAAAATAGAACACAAATAAGGAGAGAAATATGTCTAATTTTGAAATTAAAGGTGTACATCACCTTGGCTTTGTTGTGAAGGATCTGGATTCAACCCTGAAGAAATGGGAATCCCTTTTCGGTGTGAAAGCTGAAATAAGTGAAAACCCCGATCTGCACGTTCGGTTGGGAGCTATTACTCTGGGAAATATCAGGTTTGTACTCAATGAATCCACCCAGGCAGGAAGCCGGTGGGAGAAATTTATTGAAGAAAATGGTGAAGGACTCGAGCATATTGCTCTGGAAGTTGATGATATCGATAAAGCTACGGATGCCGCCGAAAAGGCCGGTCTGGAACTCAGATTTGAAAAGGACAAACCGATTCACGGTCTTCTTACAAACTTTGTAGAAGGCATGGTGGCTACTGATATAGAGTTTATGGGCCCGGAGAAATAGAGGGGTATATGACCGCGTATTCACAGTTCAATGAGTGTATAGGTCAAATTAATGATCTTTGCTGTATAGCGAACCTGCTTATGTGGGATGAAAGAACTCAGATGCCTGTGCATGGGGGCCTCAACAGGGGCTCCCAGCTTGCTACCGCTTTACGGCAGGCACAGGAAAAATTTACCAGCAAAGAAACCGGAATATTGATTGAACAGGCTGAAAGGGAACTTCGGGGGGAGGACCCCGATTCTTACCGGTACCGCAATGTGCAGCAAGCCCGGGAGGCCTACGAAATAGTACAGAAGATTCCCCTTAGTCTTGTAGCTGAACAAGCCGAGCTTGTCTCGAAGGCTCAGGAAGTCTGGGGCGCCGCACGGCAAAAATCGGATTTCAAGATGTTTCAGCCTTATCTTGAACATATGGTCAAGGTAAAACAGAAACTGGCAGAATCTATCGGCTACGCTGTTCATCCTTATGATGCCCTTCTGCAACGGTATGAGCCGGGAATGACTGCGCAGAAACTGAGTAAATTGTTTCAGGATCTGCGGACCGGTATGAAGCCTCTGCTTGAGAAAATACGGAGTTGTCCCGATCCGCGTCATGACTTTCTCTATAGGGATTTTCCGATTGAGGATCAGCTTGCATTTGCAACTGAAGTGGTAAAGGCCTTCGGATATGATCTGAACCGCGGCAGAATCGATACGGCAGTGCATCCCTTCGAGATCTCTTTTACCCGTGAAGATGTAAGGATCACCACCAGGTTCAACAGAAATTATCTTCCTATGGCTTTATTCGGCCTGATGCATGAGGCCGGCCACGGTATGTATGAACAGGGAGCCTCTCCTGAGATAAGCAGGACAGCTTTGACTACGGACTTGCTGGCAATGTATGCGGTAGCCGGGGTGAGTTTCGGCATGCATGAGTCGCAGTCCCGTTTGTGGGAAAACCAGGTGGGAAGAAGCCGGGAGTTCTGGGATTTCTACTTTCCCTTATTAAAGAAAGTATTTCCGTCTCCTTTGGAAGATGTGAACACCGATGAGTTTCACCGCGCGATAAACCGAGTAAGTCCCTCTTTTATAAGGGTGGAATCCGATGAGGTTACCTACAATTTTCATATTATGCTGCGGGTTGAAGCGGAGATGAAGATGTTGGATGGAAGCCTGCCTGTAAAAGATTTACCGGATTTCTGGAATTCTAAGATGGAAGAGTATCTTGGAGTAGCACCGGATAACGATGCGGAAGGGGTGTTACAGGACATTCACTGGGCAGCCGGCGATTACGGTTCTTTCCCGTGCTATACCATTGGAAACCTTGTTGCAGCACAGGTGCATAAATCAGCCCGGAGTAATGTCCCACGTCTGGATGAGGGCATACGGCAGGGCGATTTTGCTCCCTTGAAAGAGTGGCTTCAAAAAAAAATATATATACATGGTCGTTCGTATTCAACTGATGAGCTGTTGCTTTCCAACACTGGAAAAAGCTTATCCACGGAGGATTATCTTTTATATATCAGCGAAAAATACACTTCAATATACATGTAGATAGAAGAAGTTGGAGCAGGGATTTTGATTTCTTTTTATTCCTTATAGTAGAATACAGTTTCAAAAATGGGAATTATGGTTGACATAAGAAGGATTCATGTTATTATTTAGAGAGTTATATTGAAATATCATTTCGTATTGTAAAACTATAAAAAGGAAGTTTATGGCTGAATTGTCTATTTTTCATCTGGATAAATTACCTGCAGACCAGAAGCAGATGTGGCGGGAAAATGCCGCTGCAATGGATATGAGATTCGACTGCGCCTTATCCGAGGGACCCCGGGAACTTGCAGAGGAGTTATCAGAGGCCCGGATTGTAATTGTTAATAAAACTAAGCTGACTGAAGAAATGCTCGTCTCGGCTGAAAATCTGCAGTTAGTACAGATAGAGGGAAGGCTGGAGAATAAAGTTCCTGCGGCTGAGTTAAAGCGGCGTGGTATCCCCTTCGCGGAGGCGGGCCTGCCGAGCACTATTGCCGTAGCCGAACATGCCGTTGCCTTGATTCTCTCCTGCGCAAAGAAGATTATACCTGCCCATGAAATGACTAAAACCGGGGCTTATCGCGGGCTTGGGATTGAGCCAAA
Organism: Spirochaetales bacterium; assembly: GCA_018399255.1. Lineage (GTDB taxonomy): Bacteria > Spirochaetota > Spirochaetia > JABMQR01 > JABMQR01 > M55B182. Next base: position 25,559 of record JAGYPA010000039.1, read on the forward strand.
AGAAACTACCGAGCGATCTCACGGGTTTCAATGGATGAAGATTGAGGGACTTGTTGAATTGAATGGATTGAAGTTAGGGATCTTCGGCTACGGCGAAATTGGACATGAAATTGCACTGCGAATGAAGTCTTTCAATATGGAGATTTTCTATCATAAGCGCAGACGCTTTGATAAAGAATACGAAAACAAGCTTGGGATAGAGTACCTGGATAAAGATGAGCTGTTTAAAACTGCCGATGTGATTGTGCTGAACAGCCCCCTGACTCCACAAACCCAGAATGCCGTTAGCGAACATGAACTGACGCTGATGAAGAGTTCCGCTATTCTCGTGAACGTGAGCAGGGGCGGCGTTGTTGATGAGCCTGCCCTGGTAAAGGCTTTGCAGGAGAAAGAGATCGCCTGCGCGGGACTGGATGTATTTGTTGAAGAACCGGTTCCCTATGACCACCCGTATCTAAGTTTGGATAATATCGTGCTGACTCCTCATATTGCAGGAGGCAAGGGGGGGGGGAGAAGAAGAAATATTCAAACTGTGCTGGGAAGTATTAAAGATAATATAACGCACAGTGAGAAAAGTGGATAAGAAGATATTTAAAAATTTTATATAACCATTTCAAGGAGGTCTTAAATGACAAAAAAACTGGTTTTGGGAATGACAGTTGCAGTTCTTATGCTGTGCCTGGTTGCACCGGTATTCAGCGGCGGGCAACAGGATCAAGCAAAAGAAGATATGACTGTCGAGGAGATCAATGAAACCCGTCCTTTGGTTGTAGGTTTGCCTACAGGGCTGGTAACTTTCGAGACAAATGAGATTGCCACAAAAACGGATGTCAGTGTGGCAGAGCACATCTTCGACAGGCTGCTGCAGCTTACCGCTGATGCAGAGCTGGCGCCGATGTTGGCTACGAGTTATGAAATGCTCGATGACAGAAAAACCTGGCGGTTTAAGCTGCGGGACGATGTGTATTTTTCAAATGGAGAACACTTTACTGCCGAAACGGTAAAGTATGTTATCGACAGGGGTATGGATGACCAGTACAACTGGAGAGGAAATACACCCGGCTACCTTTTTCCTTCTATGGATCTGGTGGGCGCTGAAGTAGTTGATAAGTACACCGTGGATATAAAAGCTTCCGGATATCAACCTGATCTTCCCGGTTACATCAGTGAAGTTTTTATTCATCCAAAGGAATACTACGAAAACAACTCTTTGGAGAAAGTTGCTGCCGAACCAATCGGTTCCGGACCTTATGTTCTGAAAGAGTGGGTCAAAGACGACCATGCAACTCTCGAACTTCGTGATGAGTATTGGGGCGAGAGACCGAATTTGAAAACTCTCATATTCCGTCCATTTCCGGAAACATCCACTGCCGTAGCTGAACTTATCAACGGCACAGTGCATGTTATCAGCAAAGTTCCGCCTGATCAGGCTCCCATGATTGATAAAACTGAAGGTGTGGAGATGCGAACCGTTGACGGCGGACGAAGAATCTACGTTGGTTTTCAGCAAACTGCCGATGGCCCCGGAAGCGAAGCAGTTCGTGATGTGCGTGTGCGGCGTGCATTGAACATGGCTGTTGATATTGATGCCATTCTGAACAGTCTTCTGTACGGTCGTGGAGAACGCGAAGGCGGCATGGTGAATCCTCCTCATAAATCAGAAGAGATTAAACCATATCCCTATGATCCTGAGAGAGCCAAAGAGCTGCTTGCTGAAGCCGGTTATGCCGATGGATTTTCGGTTGAGCTTGCAACCCCGAACGGTCGTTACACAAAGGACAGGGAAATTGCCCTTGCAATCGGCGACTATCTTAAGGAGGTCGGAGTCGACGTAGAGGTTATACCCTATGAGTGGAGTGTATATGTAAGCATGATTCGGCAGAAAGAACTTCCTCCCTTGTATCTGCTTGGAAGCGGCTCTGCTTTTCTGAGCGCATGGTATGATCTTTCTGACCTGGTAACTGTTGATGCTGCAACGAACTATGTAAACTGGCAAAATGATGAATGGGATCGATTAGTGCAGAAACTGCAGAATACTTACGATCCTGATGAACGTGAAAAGATTACCGACCGTCTGCAGATGATCGTGCATGAGGATGCACCCTGGCTGTTCATCTACATGCAGGTCGACTGGTATGCCAAGACTTCCAATATTGACTGGGAACCTCGCGGAGATGAAATTATGGACTTCAAACACGCTTCGTTCACGAAGTAGTTTTGTAAGGAAAAATAACAGCGGATATCTACTAGATATCCGCTGTTTTATAAAAAGAGATAAAGGAATGAGGGCAAATGCTTAGGTATATCGGTCGGCGTTTACTACAAAGTGTGATAGTTATGCTGGGAGTTAGTGTGTTGGCTTTTTCGGTCCTGTTTTTATCAGGTGATCCGACATATTTGTATGTAAATGAAAGAGCTTCTCATGAGCAAATCGAAAAAACACGGCAGCAGATGGGGTTTGACCAGCCAATCTATATTCAATATGGAAGATTTCTTAAAGGTGCTGTTCAAGGCGATTTTGGCAAGTCGTTACGTTATGGTCAGCCGGCCATGCAGCTTGTGTTAGAAAGATTCCCCGCAACCATAGAACTTGCCTTTGTGGGAATGTTTATTGCAGTAATATTTGCAATCCCCCTGGGAGTACTGGCAGCTACTAAAAGAAACTCGATCTTAGACGGGGGTACTATGGTATTTGCGATGGTCGGACAATCTATTCCCGGCTACTGGTTCGGGTTGATGTTAATTCTGATAGTCGGTGTCTATTGGAAATTGCTGCCGATTTCAGGAAGAGTTCCGTTGCTGGAACCACTCTTACGCGGTGAATTTGGAGTTTTTTTTAGCAGCTTAGGACAGGGCTTGCGACATCTTATATTGCCGGGTATAGCCAGCGGGATATGGTCATTATCAAGAAATACCAGGCTGGTACGATCGAGTATGCTGGAAGTTCTTGGAGTTGACTATATTACAACCGCCCGAGCGAAGGGTGTAGCCGAAAAAAAAGTTGTAATGAAACATGCCTTTAGAAATGCGATGATTCCGGTGGTTACAATTGTCGGATTGGAAGTCGGCTTTTTATTGAGTGGAAATATCATAATTGAAAATGTCTTTGCATGGCCCGGCATTGGACGTTTGATTATCTACGCAATCAACCAAAAGGATTTTAACATAGTTCAGGCAGGAGTGGTTCTATTGGCTTTCTTTTTTGTTATCATAAACCTGATTGTCGATGTTCTGTATACCTGGCTTGATCCTCGAATAAGATACAACTAGGAAGATGGAATACACATGTTAAAACTAATCAAGAAACTGAATGTAACAGGTATCATACCCGGTGAAGAATCTTTTACAGCTAAAGAAGAAGAACTGGGACGTAAGAGAGTCAGCTTTCACGGGCGAATATTTAGAAGCATGGTAAAAGCGAAAACTCCGCTTATCGCCGCTGTTATTATTTTAGTAGTAATACTCATGGCTGCCTTTGCCCCGTTTTTTGCTCCGAATGAACCTAATTCTGTTGATATCAGGAATAGGATCCTACCGCCGGCCTTTATTGAAGGGGGGATTTCCGAATACCCCTTAGGTACCGATACAATGGGAAGATGTGTTTTATCCAGGCTCATATATGGTGCACGGGTTTCCATTGTAGTCGGGATCGCGGCGGTTTTCGTTGCCGGAATATTGGGAACCGTTCTCGGGATAATTGCCGGGTACTTTGGAGGAATAGTTGACGACATTATAATGAGGTTAGCGGATATTCAGCTTGCCTTTCCCTTTATCCTGCTCACTATAAGTGTCCTCGCGGTAATACAGGCAACCAGAGATGTCCATCAAATTGATGTGAATCTAATACAAAGGTTGTTGCCTTTAATTTTGACTTTGGGAATAGCCCAGTGGGTAGTATACGCCCGTTTAGCACGAGGCGAAGCCCTGTCAATGCGGGAGAAAGAGTTTGTTGATGCGGCCAGGGCTTTAGGGGATAATCATTTTTCCATAATGTTTCGGAATATCCTGCCGAATTCAATAGCCCCTTTGATTGTTATTGCTTCTTTTAATGTGGGTAGTTCAATTATAGCGGAATCAAGTCTATCTTTTCTCGGTTTGGGAGTGCCTCCTTCAATACCTACGTGGGGAGGTATGCTTGCCGAGAGCAGGGAGTTGTTGATAACAGGTAACTTATGGTTATCAACCCTGCCGGGACTTTGTATCGTTTTCACTGTTTTATCCATTAATATCATCGGTGATTGGCTGAGAGATTTTCTAGATCCCAGGTTGAGAACATAAATATGAGTACACTATTAGATATCAATGATCTTGAAGTAAGATTCTATACACCGGAAGGTGTAATCCGAGCTGTTGATGGGGTGAGCCTCAACCTGGAAAGGGGAGAAACACTCGGAGTAGTTGGAGAAAGCGGATGCGGCAAAACTGTAACCGCCCGCTCGGTAATGCGTTTAATTCCCACGCCTCCGGGTAAAATTGTGAAGGGAAGTATACGTTTTGATAATAAAGATGTCCTTGCTCTTAACAGGCAGGAATTGCTGGCCTTTAGAGGTGGGGATGTGTCGATGATTTTTCAGGAGCCGATGACATCCCTTAACCCCGTCTTTACTATAAAAGACCAGTTGACTGAAGGGATCCTCCTGCATCAGGATATTTCCTTCGAAGAGGCCGTGAAACAAGCCGCTCATCTGCTTGACCTGACCGGTATACCCTCAGCTAGAGAAAGATTAAACAGTTTTCCCCATCAGCTGTCCGGAGGAATGCGGCAGCGGGTAATGATTGCAATGGCAATCAGCTGTAACCCGAAAATGCTGATCGCCGACGAGCCTACTACTGCCCTGGATGTGACCATTCAAGCGCAAATTCTCGAGATCATGCGTAACCTCAAGAGCGAGTTCAATATGGGCATTATGCTCATTACCCATGACCTTGGAGTGGTAGCTGAAATGGCGGACAGGGTAGTGGTAATGTATGCCGGCAGAGTGGTAGAAATCCGCAAAATCAGGGACTTGTATGCCGATGCCCAGCACCCATATACGGAGGGATTACTGAATTCCATTCCCGGATCTACTGAAGAGCGAAAACGGCTACACGTGATAAAGGGGAACGTTCCCAACCTTCTGGATTTGCCCACCGGATGTACCTTCAGGGACCGCTGTGAACACGCAACTGAAAAATGTGCGGTGGAAAAGCCGGAATTAGTCGAAGTGAAGCCGGGTGCCTGGGTTGCATGTTTTAACTACAAGGACAGTCGGACAAAGGATCAAAACAAAATTCAGCTTACCTCCGAAGGCGAGGTTTCCATTGATAACCGGGTCAGCAAAGAGGACCGCAAACCCCTGGTCAAGGTGGAAAACCTTGTAAAGGAGTTCAAAGTTTCAGGGAACTTCCTCGGCGGTAAAAGCAAAATTGTCCATGCAGTGGACGGCGTCAGTTTTTCAATAAACCAGGGCGAGGTCTTTAGCCTGGTGGGAGAGAGCGGCTGCGGTAAAACAACTACAGGCAGGCTGATGGTTGGACTGGAAGAACCTACCGGTGGAAATGTAGAGATTGCGGGGCAGCACTTTTACGGGGCGAGCAATAAGGTTCAGCGCCGGCTCCGTAAAGAGGCCCAGATAATTTTTCAGGATCCCTATTCTTCATTGAATCCCAGAATGAAGGTTGAAACGATTATTGGTGAAGGCTTGAGAATTCATGGCGATCATATGGGGAGAAAAGAAAAAGAGGAGCGGATTGTTGAGGTGGTGAGATCCGTCGGCCTTGAACCCTATCATCTGCCGCGGTATCCCCATGAGTTTTCCGGAGGACAACGTCAGAGAATCGGTATTGCCCGTGCCCTGATTTTGAATCCACAGTTCATCGTCTGTGACGAACCGGTATCCGCGCTGGATGTTTCTATCCAGGCTCAGATTTTGAACCTGATGAAGGATTTACAGGAGGAGTACAACCTAACTTACCTGTTTATAGCCCATGACTTGCTCGTTGTGAAGCATCTGTCCGACAGGGTAGGTGTACTGTACCTGGGAAAGATGGTTGAACTGGCGGATAAAAATGAACTTTACGGCAATCCTGTTCACCCGTATACCCAGGCGCTCCTGTCAGCCTCGCCAAAACCGGATCCGGGTGCAAAGAGCGATAGAATAGTCTTAACCGGGGATATCCCCAGTCCGATAAATCCTCCCTCGGGCTGTTATTTCAGAACCCGGTGCAATCGAGCAACAAAAAAATGTACTGAAGAAGCTCCGAAGTTGATGGAAATATCACCGGGACACTATGCTTCCTGTCATTACATTTAGTTAATAAACACCTATAAGGAGAAAATTGATGATTAATAAACTACGTTACGTTGGCTGGGTCGTTGAGAACTTAGAGAAAGCGACTGATGATATAAACAGGATTTTTGGTCTAAGCGGTACAAGAGTTGAAAACGGGCAGGAGACTGCGACCCGGATTCTTTTTCCCAATGACTGCTGGTTGTATATACGGGAAGCTGAGAAAACAGATAAGCTGGGTCGGGCTTTCTATCAGCAGCACGGGGAAAACCTGGACCACCTCGGATTCGAGACAGATAATATTGAAGAAGAGTTGGAAAGGCTGCAAAAGGCCGGTTTGAATTACACAAAAAATGATATTTCGGACACCCCGGAGGGTTTGGTTATAACGGTTCCAGCTGAGGATGCAACCGGATTTACCGTAAAATTGATTCAGCCGAAGCCGCAGAGTTTTCAGTTTGACAAGACC
>JAGYPA010000004.1 GCA_018399255.1 Spirochaetales bacterium
GCCTCGATATGAATGAAGACAACCTCAAAGAGCTCGAAAGTGTCTGTAAAGACGCAGGTTATGACGTTATCACCAAATGTATAAACATCACCGAAACTGATAAACTTGTTGCAATGATCGAGGAACTTGCCGCCGAGCACGGAGGCATAGGGATTCTGGTCAACAATGCCGGCATCACACGCGATAAACTGATGATGCAGATGGACGCGGCTGATTTTGATTCAGTCATAGACGTTAATCTCAAGGCCTCGTTTATGGCAACCAAGGCAGCGCTGCGTTCCATGGTCAGAAATAAATTCGGCAGATTGGTGCATATTGCTTCTGTTGCAGGAGTTATGGGCCAGGCCGGTTCAGCCAATTACGCCGCGAGCAAGTCCGCTCTGATAGGTATGAGCAAGAGTATCGCCCGTGAGGTTTCAAAGAAAAATGTTACCTCAAACTGCATCGCTCCGGGCTTTATTGAAACAGAAATGACCAAAGATCTGCCCGACGTGGTAAAAAACGCCGCCAAAGCGGTAATTCCGGCCCGTAAATACGGTCAACCGGAGGACGTTGCACGTGCTGTGGCTTTCTTTGCAGACGATAACAGCAGCTATATCACCGGCCAGGTTTTGTGCGTGGACGGCGGAATGGCAATGTAAAAAATATATTTTTGTTGCAAAATAATGGCGGTTGGGTATATTACCGCCCAAATTGAAATTACGTTAATAGAAATTAAATTAAAAAAGAATAGTATCTAAATATTTCAGGAGAGTCAAAGTGGACCGTAATGAAGTTACAGAAAAAGTAATCGAGATAGTAAGCGAACAGATGGGCGTTGACGCGGAAACAGTAACACCGGAAACATCTTTTATCAATGATCTAAATGCAGATTCACTTGATACGGTAGAGCTGGTAATGGAATTCGAAGATGCATTCGGTATGAGCATTCCGGATGAAGAAGCTGAGAAGATCCAGACAGTCGGCGCAGCTGTTGATTATATAATGACAGTAGTCGAAAAGTAATATTAGAATCTCTTTAATTATGAATAAACGTCGAGTAGTAATAACCGGTATGGGCTGTGTAACAGCCCTTGGAGAAACAGCGGACACACTCTATGAAAATGTTTGCAGCGGCAAGAGTGGAGTCTCCCCAATTGAAAGATTTGATACGACCGACTATCCTGTCAGGTTTGGCGGCGAGGTCAAAGCATTCAATCCGGATGATTACATAAACCACAGAGAGGCCAAGCGGCTTGACCCGTTCAGTCAGTACGCGGTTGCCTCAGCGATAACCGCGGCAAAAGACAGCGGTATTGAATTTGACGAAGAGCTGGCTCTTCGCAGCGGGGTAATCATCGGTACCGGTATCGGCGGAATTATTGAGATTGAGGCTCAACATATAAGGCTGTTGGAAAAGGGCCCGGGAAAGGTTTCGCCTTTCTGCGTGCCTAAACTTATGGGCAACGCTGCAAGCGGCAACGTTTCCATACAGCTTGGAATAAAAGGGCCCAACATGTGCATCATAAGCGCATGCGCCTCGGCGGCACACGCTATGGGCGAATCCTATAACCAGATAGCATTCGGCAGGGCGGATGTCGTTGTAACCGGCGGCTCCGAGGCGGCGGTCAGTCCGGTTGGGCTGGCCTCGTTCTGTGCCTTGCGGTCATTGAGCACCCGCAATGATGACCCGGAAAAGGCATCAAGGCCGTTTGACGTTGAACGTGACGGGTTTGTACTCAGCGAGGGCGCCGGGGTTCTGATTTTTGAAGAATATGAACATGCCGTAAAACGCGGCGCGAAAATATATGCCGAGGTGCTCGGATATGCCGCTACAGGCGACGCACATCATATAACTGCGCCGCTGCCGGACGGTTCCGGTGCGGCACGCGGCATGAAACTGGCAATGCAAGACGCCGCAGTCAACCCTGCTGACATAGATTACATCAATGCCCACGGTACAAGCACTGAGCTCAACGACATCGCCGAGACTATGGCGATACAGAGTGTATTCGGCGATCATGCCAACAAGGTCGCACTGAGCTCGACAAAGAGCTGCACGGGGCATCTTCTCGGGGCAAGTGCGGCGGTTGAGATGATCATAACCGCTAAAGCTATTGAGAAGGGGATCATCCCTCTTACTGCTAATACCACAGAGGTTGACGAGAAATGCGGCCCCGATATGAATCATGTTATCGGTGAATCAAGACAGCAGCATATCAATATCGCCGCGAGCAACTCACTCGGCTTCGGCGGGCACAACGCAACTCTCATTATCGGCAGAGTCTAAGCTGTTAAACGTTGATTTTTCCTGATATACGTTCAAACACAGGTGCCGTGCGGGCAGGGGATCCAGTGCGCGAAATCATGGATAATTAGCCACATCGTTGTTTACACCGATTATGATATATAATTCGCAACATATTGCGGCTTTTGACACTAATGGATACGAGGGCAATTCTTTGAATGTCACGCATTTTAAACAGTACCAATAAAAATGTTACATACTTCAGCAAAAATATATTAACACAGGTTTAAGATTACATGGTTCAGGCGTTTACTTCATCTGCTAAAGGGCAAATAAGGCTAAATCAGAAGTTTGTCGTGGTCTCAGGGCTGTTTGAAAAGTTTACACCCTGCTGAGAGTTTAATTTTCCGGAGCATATAACTTTATTAAAAAAAGGAGTTGAAAATAGCGGGGACAGGACTCGAACCTGCGACCTCCGGGTTATGAGCCCGACGAGCTGCCAACTGCTCTACCCTGCGACGACTAGCATTCTTTAACATCGAATGCGAGAGTAAACTTAACGAAAAAGAGCTCATTAGTCAAGCGTCATTTCCTGATAACCGGAAAAAAAGCTTGGACAGCCGGAAAAAGCGATGTAATCGCATAAGAAGGAGTCGCTTTAGGCCGCAATTCAAAGATTTTATCACTATGTGTGTCAAAAAGAAACGCATGAAAACCCCATTTGACCCACTGTGTCAATAATACCCATCGAGAAAGAAGGCCAAACCACAGCAAGGGGCCCGTGCGGGAAGAAGAAAATACAAAATGGCACGTAAATCCTTCTTATGAAAGTACATATAGAAATATATTAAATATCGGAAAAAGTTGGCACGGTATCTGCTTATATACTGACATAACAATAAGCAGTAACACTTGGAGGTGTATAATGAAATACGTAGTAACAAGAAAACCCTATAATTCAGTTAATTCAATCCGTGAGTTCGACCGGATATTCAACAGCTTCTGGAACGAACTTCCGTCAGTACCCAAGGTGCGCAGCCCGCGAGTAGACATCCGGGAAAGAGAAGGTGAGTACCTGCTGGAAGCGGAACTTCCGGGACTTACAGAAAAGGATGTTGAGGTTAACGTTGAAAAGCATATTCTGACGATTTCTTCAATTCAACCCGCAGCTGAAGAGAAAGCAGCTGAAGAGAAAGCTGAAGTGAAAGCAGAAGTGAAAAAAGAAGCCTTCCAGGAACAGTTCCTTGTTCGTGAGATCGGAAGATCCTCATTCCATAGAAGCTTCAAGCTTCCCGAAGGTGTTTCAGAAGAAGCGATAAAAGCCGAATTCAAAAACGGCATTCTCACTCTGGTCATACCGAAGCTTCCCGCACAGCAGCCGAAGAAAATTGAAGTGAAGCTGGCCTCGTAAGAGCCTCGTAAAGGCCCCGCAAGAGCCTTACAAGAGAAGGAGCCCGCGGCCCATCGGTAATGCAAATAAAAAAGCCCGTTCGGAAGATAACCTCAACCGGGCGGGCTTATACTGAACAGACGAAGACGCAGTACCGACAGAGCTACCAGGTAACAGTTTTTCTGATCGGCTCAGCCAGAAGCAGAAAGTCCAGCATAGGGATGTTAAAGATAATTTCATTTGGAGCCCGGAGCTTGCCTCCCTTTTGGGAGATAATCGGATGATCGGTAATAATGACCACCTCGATGAAGGAGCGCCGCAGAGAAGGGGGTCCCTCATCACCCAGAGCGAAACTGATCATATCAATATAATCCTCTTCGCTGACCCCGATATTCTCTTCCGGACCGAACATGGCAAATTCGGGATCCTCGAGAAGGGGAATAAGCTTTTTAAGCTGGTAGTAATTTTCAATATCTATATAAATATTCAGGTTCTGGACAAACCCCCGCTTTTCATAGGTGAAGACGGAGATAGTTTCGTTCTTTTCCTCCTCTTCCCTCAGTTCGTTGAAGAATTCCTCAAGATCGCTGAAGTTGAAGCTGCCGGTATAAAAATTGTCATTGACTTTATTGAAAACTGCATCTGAAGTGTATTCGGAAGTATTCAGGTCGATAGCCAGCTCGTCCAGGTTTTCCTGGGTCACATCAGTATCCTCTTCCGCGAATACCTGGAAATCCTTAACCACCTCGATGAAGTAGTCTTCGATTTCTATCTCGAAAGAGGCATTGCCGGACTCGTCGACATGGACTACAAGTTCCTGCTTTACCGTACAGGATGAAGCTGCTGCAAGAACGGCCGCGGCAAAAAATATATGCAGGATATGGCGAAGGAGTGAATTTTTATACATGGTAATCAACCTTAATTATACGTGTAGCCCATACAGGCCGGAATGTTCAATTACTTACTAAAATAACGGAATCTTGATTAGGTTACAAGTCCCTGGAGGAATCGAAAGCCGGAGAGACATCACAGACTTGCCGCACAGGTAAGGCATCAGTATCTTGATATTGCACCATAATACACAGCCCGACAGCTGGACAAAACACACAGCCCGATACCTGATGGAAAATGATTTGCAAAGCTTGCCCTATAAGGAGCAGAATTATGAGAATAGATAAAATGACCGTAAAACTGCAGGAAATCCTGCAGGAAGCTGATTCCGCAGCAAAGGACCACAATCACAGCCAGATAGGCACCGAGCACCTGGCCTATGCGCTGGTAACCCAGAAAGACGGCGTTGCTGCCCCGCTGCTCACTCGTATAGGGGTCAATGGGGCCGGAGTGGCATCGGCATTGGAGAAGCGCCTGAAATCTTTGCCCAGGGCCTACGGAGCCCAGGCCCAGCCAGGTCTTTCCCCTGAAGCTGCAGCAGTGCTCACCGCGGCCGAAAAAGAGGCCGCAGCCCTCAAAGATGAATATACCAGTACCGAACACCTCATGCTTGCCCTGGTAAAAGGCAGCGGACCGGCAGCCGATATCATGAAGCAGGCCGGCATCAATGTCCGCAGTATCCTCCAGGCTCTGCAGGGAATCCGGGGCAGCCAGCGGGTAACCGACCAGAACCCCGAAGGAAAATATCAGGCCCTGGAAAAATACTGCCTTGACCTTACCGCCCTGGCAAAACAGGAAAAACTGGATCCGGTAATAGGACGCGATGAAGAAATCCGCCGGGTGATGCAGGTCCTCTCGCGGAGAACCAAGAACAACCCCGTCCTCATTGGGGAACCCGGAGTGGGAAAGACCGCTATAGCCGAAGGATTAGCCCGAAGAATTGTTTCCGGGGACGTACCGGACCTGCTCAAGACAAAAAAACTGCTCACCCTGGATTTAGGAGCCCTCGTTGCCGGAGCCAAATTCCGGGGAGAGTTTGAGGAGCGCCTGAAAGCCGTAATCCAGGAAGTTACCGCATCGGACGGAGAGATCATACTCTTTATCGATGAGCTGCATACCCTTGTCGGCGCAGGAGCGGCAGAGGGCTCCACGGATGCATCGAACCTGCTCAAACCAGCCCTTGCCCGGGGAGAGCTGCGGGCTATCGGAGCAACAACCCTCAATGAGTTCAGAAAGTATATCGAAAAAGATCCCGCCCTCGAACGCCGGTTTCAGCCGGTACTGGTCAGCGAACCTTCCGTAGAGTCGACAGTCGCCATTCTGCGCGGACTCAAGGAGCGCTATGAAGTCCACCACGGGGTCAGAATAAAAGATGAAGCCATCATTGCCGCGGCAGCCCTCTCCGACAGATATATCACAGCACGCTTTCTGCCGGACAAAGCAATCGACCTCGTAGATGAAGCGGCGAGCCGCATAAAGATGGAAATAGAAAGCCAGCCCCTCGAACTCGATCAGATAGACCGGAAAATACTTCAGCTCAATATAGAAAAACAGGCTCTGGGGGCGGAAGAAGATAAAGCCTCACGGGAGCGCCTGGGAAAAATTGAGGCAGAACTGGCAGAACTCAAAGCAAAGCACGCAGTCATGCACCTGCAGTGGAAAAACGAAAAAGAGGTTATCGACAGCCTCCGGAAAATGAAGGCGGAAATGGAGCAGCTGAAAACCGAGGAGCTTCAGATTGAACGCAGCGGCAATCTTGCCCGGGCGGCGGAAATCAAGCATGGTCTCATCCCCAACCTCTCTTCTGCAATCGAAAAGAAAAGTGAGGAACTGGCCGGAATTCAGACTGGTCAGCAGCTGTTGCGGGAAGAAGTTTCCGAAGAGGATATTGCGCGGGTTGTCTCCAGTTGGACCGGAATTCCCGTCTCGAAAATGCTCACCTCGGAGCTGCAGAAATTTCTCGAACTGGAAAAAATTCTCAGCCGCAGAGTAGTCGGTCAGGAGGAGGCCATCCGGAAAGTATCGGACGCCGTCCGCCGCAATAAAACCGGAATCTCCGACGAGGGCAGACCGCTGGGATCCTTTATTTTTATCGGACCCACCGGGGTAGGGAAAACCGAGCTGGCAAAAACTCTGGCTGCCTTCCTTTTTGATGATGAACGGGCCCTTACCCGGATCGACATGAGCGAATATATGGAAAAGCACACCGTGTCACGACTGATAGGTGCGCCTCCGGGCTATGTGGGCTACGATCAGGGCGGGCAGCTTACCGAAGCCGTCCGCAGACGCCCGTATTCGGTCATTCTCTTTGATGAGATAGAAAAAGCGCATCCCGATGTATTCAACGTTCTGCTTCAGCTTCTCGACGATGGACGCCTGACAGATGGACAGGGGCATGTGGTAGATTTCCGCAATACCATAATTATCATGACAAGCAATCTTGGAAGCGACCTGCTGGTCAATGCGGAGAATTTTGATGAAGTCAGGCTGCAGGTATTCGGTCTGCTGAGGACCACCTTCAAACCCGAGTTCCTGAACCGGATCGATGATATCATTCCATTCAGCCGCCTGGACAGGAGTCAGGTTGATGCTATAGTCATGCTGCAGTTGGATTTACTCCAGGATCGCCTCAAGGGCCGTAAAATGGCGCTCCATTATACTGATGCCGCACTCAAGGCGATATCGTCCCAGGGGTATGATCCTGCGTTTGGAGCCCGTCCGGTCAAGCGCGCCGTTCAGGAGCTGGTGCAGAATGCCCTCGCAAAGAAGATACTTGACGGATCGGTATCAGATGGGGATACCGTGGAAATTGATTATGCTGGAGGGGGAGAAGGTTCCGAGACGAGTCTTACGTTCACGGTTCGCTGATCAGGGACCGGTAGGCTTCCGGGGTATCTATATCGGTAATATAGGCCGGGTCTTCCGTATCAAACTGCATACGTTGATGGTGCTGAAAGACGGTGCGCATAGAATCTTCGTCGCTGCAGCTGCTGATCGTTTTCAGCACCCGCCAGGAAAAAATTACGGGATGCCCGGGAATTCCCCGGCAGATCGGCTGCAGGATATCCGGACCTCTGAGCGAATGAAAGGCATCGAGCAGTCTGCTGATATGGGAAGTGGTAAGCAGCGGCATATCGGCATGAAGAATAAAAAAATCCCGTACCCCCGTACCCGTACCCGTACCCGCCGCAGCCGCCGCAGCCCCGATCCGGATCGATGAGAACATGCCCCGTTCAAAATGGGGGTTGTACTGAAAAGAAAGCTGCTCTCTGCCCTCGAGGTGTTGAGTGAGGTGCTGAGTCAGCTCTCCGGCACGGTAGCCGGCAACCAGAATTATTCTGTCAGCCAGCGGAGCGGCGGCATCGATAACGTGTTCTATTATCGCTTTTCCGCAGTAGGGAAGGAGGGGTTTCCATTCATTCATTCTCGATGAGAGCCCGGCAGCGGGTATTATGCAGGTAAGCATGTCTGAGACTAGCACGTCCCCTCATTCTGGGCAAGATGCCTGAAAACAGCCCGGAAAAAAATATTGAGACTGATCATTGCACGAGCTCCGCCGAATCAGTATAATTTGCCGATGGCAGCAACAATTATCAACTGTATAACCGTAATCATCGGCTCTCTCATCGGCCTGGTATTCCATGCCCGCATCAGCGAATCGATAAAAGAGGTAGTATTCATCAGTTCCGGCTTCGTCTCCCTGCTCGTGGGATTGAGCATGGCCTTGGGAACTCAGAGTTATCTCATTATCATGTTTTCCATAGTTCTTGGCGGAACAGCCGGTTATCTGCTGAACATCGAGGGAGGCATTCTCAATCTTGGCTCCTTTTTCGAGCGCCTGGTTAACCGGGGCAAAAAGCAGGGCCGAAACGGAAAGGGACACACTCCCTCAAAGGATTTTGCCCTTGGCTTTCTCAACGCATCGGTACTATTCTGCGTGGGGGCGATGACCATTGTCGGAGCTATCAAAGCCGGCGCGGAAGGTGATTACGAACTTATCCTCATAAAATCCGTCATGGACGGCTTTATGGCGGTCATGTTTACCGCCGCCTACGGCATAGGCGTCATCTTTTCCGCCGTTACCATTCTCGTCTATCAGGGAGGCTTCACCCTGGCCGGAGCCTGGCTGGCGCCGCAGATAGGAGAGGCTGGCCTGATAGAACTGTCGGCAGTCGGCGGAGTGCTGGTCATGATGATCGGTATCAACCTGCTTCATCTCAGAGAGATAAAAACCTCCAATTTTCTTCCTGCACTCCTGATAGTACCGGTACTGACAGCCCTCTCCCCCTGGATATCAGATCTTTTCTCAAGCGTTCTGCGCTGAAAGGTTCCAGCGGCTGCAGCTGCTCTGTTAAGAATTGAGCCCCGTTTTTTTCCCCGGCGCCGCGGCATCCTCCAGACTTAAAGCCGGCTGGCGACCTGCTGATGGTCTGCTCGGCCTGACCTGCCAGATCTCTTCAGCATACTGGGCAATCGTCCGGTCGGATGAGAATTTGGCGGATGAGCCGATATTCATAACAGCCATCCTGTTCCACACATTGCGGTCCCGGTACGTTTTCACAGCAAGCGCATGCGCATCACGATAGGCTCCCAGATCGGCAAAGTGCATATACCGGTCACCTTCGTCAAAAAGCGATCGGCGCAGGGGCTCAAATATCCCCGGCTCGCTTATATTGAAGTAACCCGCCAGAACCAGATCGATTGCATGGCGAATTTCACTGTCTCTGAAACACCAGTCGTACGGATCGTAGGAACTGCGCAGCTGTTCAATCTCCTCGGCGGTATTGCCGAAGATAAACATGTTCTCCTTGCCGGCTTCTTCCATAATTTCGATGTTAGCTCCGTCGAGCGTTCCCAGAGTCAAGGCGCCGTTGCACATGAACTTCATATTTCCGGTTCCTGAAGCCTCGGTTCCTGCCGTGGATATCTGCTCGGAAATATTGGTTGCAGGAATAATCTTCTCAGCCATGGAAACCCGGTAGTTCGGCAGAAAATGAACCGAAAGCAGATCACGAACAGCTTTGTCGGAATTAATGGTAAAGGCAATGTTGTTGATAAACTTGATAATCAGCTTTGCCAGTGGCTGCCAGCCGGGAGCAGCTTTGCCGCCGAAAAGCGAAGGTGACCGGTCAGGCGTCACCAGCCCCGGCCTTCGGATCCGGTTGTACAGCATGATAATATGCAGGGCATTGAGCAAATGACGCTTGTATTCGTGAATTGCTTAACCTGAACGTCAAAAATCGAGTCGGGATCGATTTGCCAGCCGAAATTGCTTTTCAGGTAATTTGATGCCGTAACCTTGGCCTGCCTTTTTACCCCGTCAAAGCTTTCAGAAAGGCATCGTCATCAGCATACTTTTTTCAGAGCGGAGATTTTGGTGAAATCAGTAATCCATTCCGGCCGATTGTGGTGCTGATCAGATCAGCCAGCGGCGGATTGGCGTTGAGCAGCCAGCGGCGCTGGGTTATACCGCTGGTTTTACTGTTGAAGCGCTCCGGTAATAGCGGCAAACTTGAAACAGGCGGCTCTTGAGCAAGTCGGTATGCAGGCGGGCAACGCCATTGGTGGAATGGGTACCGATAATCGAGAGATTAGCCATGCGTATCTGGCGCGGGTTACCCTCTTCAATAATGCTTGCCATCGCGGATATTCCCGGTATTGTCCGTAAGTGGACAACCGCTTCCCGCAGAAAGCGGGATGATTGATTTCGCGCATAGATGATCTGGCAGATGATGGGCAGATGTCTCCAGCATGGTAACCGGCCACTTTTCCAGGGCTTCCGGCATCAGCGCGTGGCGGTTGGCATGTAACTTATACGGCGTGACCACGATATCCTGCGGCCTCATCCCATCTGAGGTTCTCGTCCAGCAGAATCCGGCATCAGTTCCGGAATTGCGTGAGGAAGGGTGAGTGTCGTTAAGCTGAATTGCGGCATGGTCGGGAAATTTCTCCCAGGGCAGCCCTGGATTTCTTGAAGCGTCTGATAATATCGAAGCGAGCAGGCTACAAAAAAGTACTGCTGCTTGAGACGGAGCCCTTACCGAGATAGAGGGTGTCGTTCGGGCAGGTTAACCTTGGCCGGAGGGGTTTTCGGTACAGGACTTTCGCCTTTACCGCCCCTGGATATAATCGCCCTCATTAAAAATCAGAAGGGCGGGCCTTCCGGCAAGCCCGGCAGCTCCAGAGGCGGAGCGTGTTAACCGTAGATCCTCCATATCCCACAATGGGCGTATCGTAGGCAATACCGATCACCTTCTCCGTACGATCCATTTGTAATGAACACGGCCGTTTTCCTTAATCGGTTCCACGCGGCCGCCGAAATGAACCGAATGCCTGGGTCGCTGCGCTCGATTTTGTACCCTTGGGAAGGGCAGCCAGTCGTCAGGCTGCTCTATCTGATAGCCGTTTACAATGCGCTGGTGAAGATACCGTAGTTGTACTGACATGCCGCAACTTAAAGGCAGGAATATCCATGGTAGCAAGAGAGTCGAGAAAGCAGGCAGCCAGCCTTCCCAGTCCTCCGCCGCTCCAGGGACCGGCATCAACCTCGCGCTCGGCAAGTTCTTCCAGGGTGTAGCCCAGTCCTGCAAGAGCTTCACGGAACGGTGCTTCCAGCTTCATATTGATAATATTTAGCCAATACGCCCGACCCATCAGGAATTCAAGCGACAGATAATAGGCTCTTTAACCTGATTATCGCGGATGAGACTGTTGCTCGATCCACTGGTGGATCAAACGGTCTCTGACCGTCATGGCCAGGCTGCATAGCGGTCCTGTCGATGCTGAAAAACGATCGCATCCGAGTGGTATATTTCAGGTGTTCTGCAAAATCCCAGGTTATCGAGTCGCGGTCGTGGCCGTAACGGCTGGATGTATTATTCATGGGTCTTCAGTTGCTTGGTGGTTGGCGTAATGCAGTCGGCCGGCGAGGGCTGCCTGTTCGCAAAAAAGCTGAAAAGAACCATTTTATGATTATTCAGCAAAGGTCTTCCGCTGACAATATATTTAGTCATAATTCCGTAATAATATTATCAAGGTGAGCGAAAATTGTCTTGACAAAAAAATAATAGCAGCTTTGGTAGTTTTGCTTGGTGTGGATTATTAGCACCCGACTGGGTACCGCTGAAAATGCTGCATGTACCCGCCCCCGTAGCTCAGTCGGTAGAGCACCACCACCATGGTAAGGTGGGGGTCAACGGTTCAAGTCCGTTCGGGGCTCTTTTTAATATCGTCATTGCTGCCGTGCCGGCAGAGGGATGGAAATGGAGCAACATTATGGCTAGTAAGAAAAAGGTCCCGTAGAGAAAATCGCCCTTCAGTGCACCGAGTGCAAGAGAAAGAATTATACAACCACAAAACCGGCGCAATATCCAGGGAAAATTGAGCTGAGCAAGTACTGCAAGTTCGACCGGAAGCATACGCTGCACCGGGAGACTAAAATTAAGTAACGATTTTTCAGCTGTCTACGGCTTCGGTCGAAAAACGGTTAAGAAATATAGGCCAGTAGCTCCAACGGCTAGAGCGCCGGTCTCCAAAACCGGATGTTGTAGGTTCGAATCCTACCTGGCCTGAAGTATGTGATGTATATGCATAAGGCAGAATAACCTGCAGGGTTCCTCCTTTCCGATTCGTCAAGCCGGCGGTCAGGATATAGGGAACCCATTTGTGTCGAGAGAGCCCGCTGCTGACTCCCGGTTTCAAGAAGTTTCAAGAAGCTTCAAGAACCCGAGGATTCAGGAATTCAGGGGTCGATCCAAAGGAGAGCGTTTGATGAAAAAGCTGATCAGATATTTGAAAGAAACCAGAATGGAGCTGAAGAAAGTAGTATGGCCGAGCCGTGATACGGTAATATCCTCCACGAAGGTTGTTCTGGTGTCAACGCTCATATTTGCTGTAGTTCTTGGACTGGTGGATTTTCTGCTGCTTCAGGGGCTCTATCTTATCTATTGATATTGGGGCTGAAATGGCAAAAGGCTGGTACGTTGTTCATACCTATTCAGGGTATGAAAACAAAATAGAAAAAACAATCCGTCGTCTGATGGAGGATTCGAAATTTTCCGAGTCTGTAAGTGATGTAAAAGTTCCTTCAGAAGAAGTGATGGAAGTCAAGGACGGAAAAAAGAAAACCTCCATGAAGAAGATCCTTCCCGGTTATATACTGCTGGAAATGGACCTTCCTGACCTTGGGTGGAAGCAGGTCTGTTCCCAGGTGAAGCAGATTCAGGGAGTTACCGGATTTGTTGGAAGCCTCGGCGGCACAAAGCCGCAGCCGATATCTCCTGAAGAAGCCCGGAGCATTTTTCAGAAGACTGGTGAAATCAAAAGTGAAAAAATGTCGCGGCCCAAACAGTCATTCAGCAAGGGAGAGGCAGTAAAGATTGTTGACGGACCATTTGACACCTTTACCGGTACCATAGAAGAGGTATATCAGGACAAGTCGAAGCTGAAAGTTATGGTTGGTATTTTCGGCCGGTCAACACCGGTTGAAGTAGATTTTATGCAAGTGGAAAAAATATAGTCCGGTTCGGCAGCGGATCGGAGGTATCTACACATATCCCCCCGGGAATCTACCCGGAGTGTTGGGAGCCTGATCGTATGACAGGCGTTAATACCAGCGCAGACAGCCCTCCTTGAGTGCTGTGCTGCGTAAGGAGAACTGTTATGGCTAAGAAAAAGGTCACTGCAATGATCAAATTGCAAGTGCCCGCTCAGAAAGCTACCCCTGCGCCTCCAGTCGGACCGGCCCTTGGTCCTCACGGAGTAAGCTCACCCCAGTTCGT
Organism: Spirochaetales bacterium; assembly: GCA_018399255.1. Classification (GTDB taxonomy): domain Bacteria; phylum Spirochaetota; class Spirochaetia; order JABMQR01; family JABMQR01; genus M55B182. Next base: position 13,289 of record JAGYPA010000004.1, read on the forward strand.
ACAGCAGTTTAACGACAGAACAAAGAATATTGAGGCCGGAATGACGGTGCCTGTCGTTATAACTGTGTACGCTGACAGGAGCTTCACTTTTATCGTAAAGACTCCGCCGGCAGCAGTGCTTATCAAGAAAACCTGCGGAATATCGAGCGGATCCGGTGAGCCTCACAAAGTGAAGGTTGCCAAGCTGACCAGAGCTCAGCTTCGGGAAATTGCAGAGATGAAAATGCCGGATTTGAATGCAAACAGTGTTGAAGCTGCAATGAACATTATTGCCGGCACCGCCAGAAGTATGGGCGTTGAAGTGGAGGCGGAGGTATAACATGAAGCACGGAAAAAAATACCGGGAAGCTGTCACCCAGTTTGACAAGCAGGCCTTTCATGCACCGGTCACGGCCGCGGAAATTGTAAAAAAACTGGCATTCGCCAAGTTTGACGAAACTGTCGAGGTTTCCATCAAGCTGAATTTGAAGAAGAGTCAGTCAGTGAGAGATACCGTAGTCCTGCCCAACCAGTTCTCAGCCCAGAAAAAGGTTCTGGTATTTGCCCGCGGCGAAAAAGCCGATGAAGCACGGGAAGCCGGGGCAGCATACGTTGGTGATGTTGATCTCGTAGAAAAAATACGCGGCGGCTGGCTCGATTTTGATGTTGCCGTTGCCACTCCCGATATGATGAAGGATGTTGGACGGCTCGGTCCCATTCTTGGCAGAAGAGGGCTTATGCCCAACCCGAAAACCCAGACGGTAACCTTCGACATCAAGGCCGCTCTGGCAGAACTGCAGAAGGGGCGGGTGGAGTTCCGTTCTGACAAGACCGGTGTTGTACACCTGGCTATCGGAAAGGTTTCCATGGAACCTGAGAAGATCGTTGAGAATATGCGGCTGGTATTCAGTGAGGTTATACGGAAGAGGCCCAGTGATGCCAAGGGTGAGTTTGTGAAAAGTGTCGCGATTTCTTCAACAATGGGACCTGGTGTTCGTGTTGATCTTCGCGAGAATCTGTAGGAAGGCGGAGGTTACATGATGGCTGAATATGAGACAAAACTGCAGCAGAGTAAACTTGATGCGGTACAGGCCCTTGTTAACGAGTTCAAGGATGTAAATGATTTTATTTTTGCTGACTATCGAGGATTGACAGTTGAGCAGATAACCGACCTGAGAAACAAGCTGAGAGAGCAGGAAGCTGTATTCAAGGTCGTAAAAAACCGGTTTGCAAAAATTGCCCTCGGACAGTTGGATAAACAGGAGACCGGTGACCTGCTGATCGGCCCGACAGCCGTTGCCCTTCCCAAGGGTGAATCCGGCAATGTGGCCAAGACCCTGATTGAGTATGCAAAAACCTCGAAGCTTGAACTTAAGGGCGGGATTATTGACGGAAATCTTTTTTCTGCTGATCAGGTGATTGCATACAGCAAGCTGCCCGGGCGGGATCAGCTTCTGGCACAGCTTATGGGAACCATGAAAGCTCCCATTCAGAATCTGGTATTCCTGCTTAATGGAATTCCTACAAAATTAGTCAGAACTCTGCAGGCACTTGCAGATTCAAAAGAATAAACGGCATTAGTCTTCGTTTGTAGCAATGCTACTGTCGTAAAAAAAACATAAGGAGAAGATAATATGGCTACCAAAGATGAAATTCTCGATGCAATAGGCAGTATGACTGTACTGGAACTTTCCGAACTGATTTCCGCCATGGAAGAGAAGTTTGGTGTAACTGCAGCGGCTCCCGTAGCAGCTGCAGCGGCTCCCGCAGCAGCTGCTGCTGTTGAAGAGGTTGAAGAGCAGACTGAGTTTGATGTTATTCTCAAGGGCATTGGCGAAGGCAAGAAAATTCCGGTAATCAAGGAAGTTCGTGCTATAACCGGTCTTGGCCTGAAAGAAGCGAAAGATATCGTTGAAGCTGGTGACAAGGCTATCAAGGAAGGCGTTTCCAAGGAAGAAGCTAACACTCTCAAGGAAAAACTGGAAGCTGCCGGCGCAACAGTTGAGCTTAAATAGTCTATTCATCAGAAACTTCGAAAACGACTCCGAATGGAGTTTGGAACGTGATTAAGTTCTGAACCCCTTCAGCCACCGGAAACCAGATTTTCCGGTGGCCTATTGTGTCTTATGCAAGGTATCAAGCCGGGATGCCGGATTGAATCGAAAAGGCGGGGTAACGCGGATGTATTCCCCGAGCTACCGTATACCAGGGGGTTGAAATGCTTGCCAGCGGCAATGCCATTGAAAGAAAGTATGTTGGAGAGCAGTTTGAGGAGGTGATGGAGCTTCCCAATCTGGTCGATATCCAGCTGTCCTCATACGAGAAGTTCCTCCAGAGAGAGACCCTGAGCAGGGGCGAACGTCCAGCTCTGCAGGGATTGGAAGAGGTGTTCCAGTCAATATTCCCCATCGAGAGTCCAGGCGGCGACCTGGTTCTTGAGTATGTCGGGTATACGCTGGATGAGGAGAACATCAAGTTCAACGAGAACGAGTGCAAGCAGAAAGGCTTGACATACTCTGTTCCCATTAAGGCGAAAATTAACCTGATCTTTCTCGATACTGGAGAAATCAGGCAGAAGCATATTTATATTGGTGATATCCCGCTGATGACTGAACGGGGAACCTTTATTGTAAATGGGGCAGAGCGGGTCGTAGTCAGTCAGATCCACCGATCCCCCGGAGTTATCTTTTCCAATGAGAAGGGAATCTATTCTTCGCGGATCATACCCTATCGCGGTTCATGGCTGGAGTTTGAGATTGATCAGAAAAAAGACCTGATCTACACAAAGATAGACCGCAAGAAGCGTATTCTTGCTACATTGTTTCTCAGGGCTTTGGGGTATGAATCAAGAGAGAAGATCCTGGAAGTCTACTACAAGTCACGAAAAGTAACCCTCTCTGATGACCAGCTGATAAAAGACAGTCTGGTTGATACCGTTCTTTTCAAGGACATTTTTGTTGATGACGAGACCCAGACCGGCGGTGAAACCGTCCGGAAGAAGTTGTACAAGGCCGGTGACAAGCTGCATCCGCACGAGATTGATGAACTGATCCATTCAGGGATTGAAGAGGTGGAAGTTATCGATTTCGGTAATTCCGACTCTCTCCACTCCCAGATGATCCTCCGCTGTTTTGAAGTGGAAGAGGCCAAGTATACCCGGGGCGAAGAGGGTCACGATGAGCCGACCCGTGAAGATGCGCTCGTAGCCATCTACACCGTTCTGATGCCGGGAGAACCCATCACTCTCGAAAGTGCCGAGAAAGACCTGAACACCATGTTCTTTACCTACCGACGCTATGACCTCGGTCGCGTCGGACGCTACAAGCTCAACAAAAAGTTTGATTATGCGACGATGATCGAAGAACCCGTCCTTACCCGGCTCGATATCGTAAATACTGTTCGTCATCTGGTTCAGGTCTATATTGGTGAGGCCAACATCGATGATATCGATCACCTGGGCAACCGGCGGATACGGTCGGTGGGAGAGCTTCTGCAGAACCAGCTCAAGACAGCCTTCACTCGTATGGAGCGAATCTCCAAAGAACGGATGAATCTTGAAGCAGAAACGGTAAAACCACAGGATCTCATCTCTATCAAGCCGATAGTCGCCGCCATAAAGGAGTTTTTCGGATCCAGCCAGCTGAGTCAGTTTATGGATCAGGTAAATCCGCTGGCGGAACTGACCCATAAAAGACGTCTCAACGCCCTGGGGCCGGGCGGCCTGTCCCGGGACCGCGCCGGATTTGAGGTGCGAGACGTGCATTATACCCACTATGGGCGCATGTGTCCGATTGAGACCCCTGAAGGACCCAATATCGGTCTTATTGTATCACTGGCAAACTACACCCGGGTCAATGACTACGGCTTTCTCGAGACGCCCTATCGAAAAGTGAAAGATGGAAGAGCACTGAAAGAGGTGGAATATCTCTCTGCTATAGATGAGGAAAAATACTTTATAGCCCAGGCTAATGCCAGTATCGATACAGGCGGAAAGTTTCTTGACGACATGGTGTCAGTCAGAAAGTCCGGCGACTATATAACAAAAGAACCGAAAGATATTCAGTACATGGATATTTCTCCTAAACAGGTAATTTCGGTTGCAACCTCCCTGATTCCGTTCCTAGAGCATGATGATGCCAACCGGGCGCTGATGGGCTCCAACATGCAGCGGCAGGCGGTGCCCCTGCTGTTTCCCGAACCCCCGCGGGTCGGTACCGGAATGGAAGCGAAGACCGCCTACGATTCAGGCGTGCTGATTAAAGCCCGAAGGTCGGGAACCGTAACCTCGGTAACCTCCTATGAGATAGTTATAGAACCCGATAATCCGGAAATAATCGGAGATGTTGACCGGTTTATCGTGCAGAAATTCCAGAGAACCAACCAGGACACCTGCTTCAACCAGAAGCCGATAGTAAGTCTTGGCCAGAAAGTGGTCAAAGGACAGGTTCTTGCCGACGGTCCCGCCACGAAAAGCGGGGAACTGGCGCTGGGAAGGAACGTTCTAGTAGGGTTTGTTCCCTGGAACGGCTACAACTACGAGGATGCTATCCTTATTTCGGAAAAAGTAGTCAAAGAAGACATCTTTACCTCGATCCATATCAAAGAGTTTACCATTGATGTCCGGGAAACCAAGCTGGGTCCGGAAAAGCTTACCCGCGATATCCCCAATACCAGTGAAAAGTCGCTGGAGCAGCTCGATGAGGATGGAATTATCAGGATCGGGGCTAAGGTGAAGCCCGGCTATATCCTGGTCGGAAAAGTGACCCCCAAGTCCGAATCCGACACTACCCCGGAATTCAAGCTCCTTAATTCGATTTTCGGTGAGAAGGCTAAAGAAGTACGGGATACCTCCCTTAAAGTACCCCACGGGACCGAAGGAACCGTTATTGACATCCAGCGCCTCAAGCGCTCTGAAGGTGACGATCTTCCCCCAGGGGTCGATGAAATCGTGAAAGTGCTGGTTGCCAAGAAGCGTAAGCTGAAGGAAGGGGATAAGATGGCCGGCCGCCATGGAAATAAAGGGGTTGTTGCCAGGGTTCTGCCGGAAGAGGATATGCCGTATATGGAAGACGGCACGCCCCTCGATATCTGCCTGAATCCCCTCGGAGTTCCATCGCGAATGAATATTGGACAGCTGCTGGAGACCCAGCTGGGATGGGCGGCTGTACAGCTGAACGAGTGGTACTCAACCCCGGTATTCCAGTCGGCAACCATAGAGCAGATCGAGGAGAAAATGAAGGAAGCCGGAATTCCGGTCAATTCGAAAGCCTGGCTGCGTGACGGACGAACAGGTGAGACTTTTGTAAATCAGGTCTTCACCGGGTACGTGTACATACTCAAGCTGGCCCACCTTGTTGATGACAAAATGCATGCCCGGTCTACCGGACCCTATTCACTGGTCACCCAGCAGCCCCTTGGCGGAAAAGCGCAGTTCGGCGGACAGCGGCTGGGAGAGATGGAAGTATGGGCCCTTGAAGCCTACGGTGCGGCTAACACTCTCCAGGAGCTTCTTACCATCAAGTCGGATGATATGAACGGCAGGGTGAAGATATATGAAAGCATTGTGAAAGACGAAGCGGCATCAAATGCCGGGATGCCCGAATCTTTCAATGTACTGGTGCAGGAACTGCGAGGGCTTGCTCTTGATATGTCTATATATGATTCCAAAGGAAAGCAGGTGCCGCTGACTGAGCGTGACGAAGAGCTCATCAACAAAAAAGGCACTCAGTTCTGATATAAAACCGCCTCCATGAGGCCCAGGTTCTAGGAGACCGTCGAATGAGAGAAATTCAGGATTTCGATAGCATTATGATAAAACTGGCATCACCGGATCAGATCAGATCCTGGTCCTATGGTGAAGTCAAGAAGCCGGAGACCATCAATTACCGGACCCTGCGTCCAGAAAAGGACGGACTTTTCTGTGAAAAGATTTTTGGTACTACCAAAGAATGGGAATGCTATTGCGGAAAGTTCAAGTCTATCAGATATAAAGGGGTAATCTGCGATCGGTGCGGAGTTGAAGTGACCCACTTCAAGGTACGGCGCGAAAGGATGGGGCATATTGAACTTGCCTCGCCGGTTTCCCATATCTGGTATTATCGTTCAGTGCCCTCCCGGATGGGCCTGCTTCTCGATCTTACCATAGCAGCACTCAGGTCAATCCTCTATTACGAGAAATATGTCGTAACCAATCCCGGCGATACCGATCTGAAAGAGCGTCAGATGCTGTCAGAGGAAGAGTATTACGAAGCTCGCGAACGCTACGGCGAAAACTTTTCTGCAGGCATCGGAGCTGAAGCTGTCAGCACGCTGCTGGAGAATCTGGACCTGGACGCGCTTTCCGCAGAGCTGCGGATCAAAATGCTTGATAAAGGCGTGAAGTCGGACAAGCGCCTTCTGAAACGGATCGAGGTGGTTGAGAATTTTCGGGACTCAGGCAATCGTCCTGAGTGGATGATCCTCAGTGTTATTCCCGTTATTCCACCTGAACTGCGGCCGATGGTTCAGCTCGACGGCGGTCGTTTTGCAACCTCCGACCTCAACGACCTCTACCGCAGAGTCATAAACAGAAATAACCGCCTCAAACGACTTATGTCGCTCAATGCTCCTGACATAATAATCAGGAATGAGAAGCGCATGCTTCAGGAAGCTGTTGATGCCCTGTTCGACAACTCGAAGAAAAAACGGGTTGTTAAAGGAGCCTCAAACAGACCGCTGAAGTCCCTTTCTGATATGCTGAAGGGAAAGCAGGGCCGTTTCCGGCAGAATCTGCTGGGAAAGCGGGTTGACTACTCAGGCCGTTCGGTTATCGTTGTCGGTCCCGAACTCAGGCTGCATCAATGCGGCTTGCCCGCAAAAATGGCTCTGGAACTCTACAAGCCCTTTATCATGAAAAGGCTTGTCCAGAAAGGTGTAGTATACAACATCAAGAAGGCGAAAAGCCTTGTAGAGCAGGAAACGCAGGAAGTATGGTCAATTCTGGATGAGGTGGTCAAAGAACATCCGGTCCTGCTTAACCGTGCACCTACGCTGCATCGACTGGGAATCCAGGCTTTTGAGCCCGTTCTGGTGGAAGGCAAGGCGATAAAACTGCATCCTCTCGTATGTCATGCCTACAATGCCGACTTTGACGGTGACCAGATGGCAGTTCACGTACCGCTTACCCAGGCAGCTCAGATTGAGTGCTGGACACTTATGCTCTCAACAAACAATCTCCTGAACCCTGCTAACGGCAAACCGATAGTATTCCCCTCCCAGGACATGGTACTCGGTATTTACTATCTGACAAAAATGAGGGACGGAAGTCCGGGCGAAGGAAAGTTCTTTGACACAATCGACGAGCTTCTGATGGCCATCGATGTCGGCTCCATTGCATACGGAACTAAAATACGCTATCGGCTGCCGGCCGGTGAAGTGATTGAAACCACACCTGGTCGGGTAATCTTCAACGAGGAAATGCCCGATGAGATACCGTTCCAGAATATCTGTCTCGGAGATAAGGAACTGCGTGACCTTGTCGGCAAAACCATTTCGCAGCACAATGCCTCGACTGCAGTGAGGATGCTGGATTCGATTAAGGATATGGGATTCCGCTTTGCGACAATTTTCGGTGCTACAATCGGTATATCCGACATTATTGTTCCGGAAGCAAAGAAAGAGATGATTGATGATGCCAATACGCAGGTAAAAACTATTCAGGATCAGTATCGCCAGGGACATATTACGCAGGAAGAACGGTACAACCGGGTTATTGAGGTGTGGAGTAAGACCAACGAGGATCTTACTACTGTTTTGATGGATAAGCTGAAATTAGACCAGGATGGATTTAACCCCGTTTACCTCATGGCGGATTCAGGAGCCAGAGGAAGCCGGACCCAGATCAGACAGCTTGCAGGTATGCGAGGTCTTATGGCCAAACCTTCAGGTGATATTATTGAACTTCCGATCAGGTCCAACTTTAAAGAAGGTCTTTCGATTATTGAGTTCTTTATTTCGACCAACGGAGCTAGAAAGGGACTTGCAGATACAGCCCTCAAAACGGCAGATGCCGGGTACCTGACCCGACGCCTTGTAGATATTGCGCAGGATGTAGTTATCAATGTGGATGACTGCGGTACCATCAACGGCATTGAAATCCGGGCCATCAAGGATGGAGAAGAGATAGTTGAGTCTCTGAAAGACAGAATTGAAGGCCGATTTACTCTTGAGCGGGTCAAGCACCCGATTACCGGAGAAAAGCTGATTGATGTCAACGAAGAAATCTCGGATGAGATAGCTGAGCAGATTGAATCGGCAGGAATAGAGTCGGTGAGAATCCGAACCGTGCTTACTTGTGAAGCAAAGCACGGAGTATGTCAGAAATGCTACGGACGTAACCTGACTGCGAATAAGACGGTGGAAATCGGTGAGGCAGTCGGTATTATCGCGGCTCAGTCGATAGGGCAGCCGGGAACACAGCTGACAATGCGTACCTTCCATATTGGAGGAGCCGCGACAAAATCCAGTGAAGAGAATAAGATTACCCTCGGGTATCCCGTTTTGGTCAACTCGATAACCGGCAGTACCGTTAAAGTCAATGAAGAATCAGTTCTGTTTACGAGGAAAGGGTTTATTATAGTTTCTCGGGTTCTTCGCAGAATTGACCGGAAAGAAATTGCGGAAATCCTTGTTGAAGATAATGAGAAAGTAGTTTCGGGAACCGTCCTGGCACGCCGTCCTGATGGTGCCGAAATTGTCTCTCAGGAAATTGCCTATGTCAGAATCTATAAAAAACTGCTGATTCTTATATCTCAGGAACAGAAAATTGAGGTGAGGAACGGTTCTGAACTTTTCGCCCATGAGGAGCAGATCGTTGAGACGGGTGAGACCATTGCCGCTTTTGATCCCTTTTCCGAACCGATTATTGTCGAGCAGGATGGTATAGTCAGGTTTGTTGATATCATGCTCGGTACCACACTGAAGGAAGAAATCAACGAAGAAACGGGCAATGTCGAGAAAAAGATAACCGAGTTTACTTTGGAGACGCTGCAGCCGAGAATAGAAATCCAGGACAGTGACGGCAATGAGCTGGCTACCTACTTTCTTCCCGGATCTTCCTACCTGAACGTAGAGGATGGGGCAATTGTCAGGAAAGGCCGGATTCTTGCCAAGCTGCTCAAGGAAAGTGTGAAGACCAGGGATATCACCGGGGGGCTTCCTCGAGTAGGCGAGCTTTTTGAGGCCAGAAGGCCTAAAAATAAGGCTGTTCTGTCCCAGGTTACCGGTGTGGTGCGGTTCAAGGCTATAATCAAGGGCCGACGGCAGATTGTCGTAGAAGATAAGTTCGGCGGAGAATACAAGCATCTGGTACCGATGGGAAAACATATGCTTGTACGGGATGGAGACATTATCGAAGCTGGAGAACGTCTGTGTGACGGTTCTATAGATCCGCATGATATTCTGGAGATTCTTGGTGAAAACGAACTTCAGTCGTTCCTGGTGGATGAAGTCCAGGAAGTCTATAGACTGCAGGGTGTTGATATCAATGATAAGCATATCGGAGTAATCGTTCGTCAGATGATGAGGAAGGTAGAGATTATTACTGTTGGGGATACCGGCTTCATATACGGACAGCAAGTAGACAAGTATAAGTTCTATCAGGAGAACGAACGGGTTATGCTGGCTGGAGGTCAGCCGGCAGTCGCGCAGCCTCTGCTGCTGGGTATTACACGGGCATCGTTGAGTATTGACTCGTTTATTTCGGCAGCATCATTCCAGGAAACCACGAAAGTCTTGACAAACGCGGCAATAGCTGGTACTAGAGATGATCTGCGGGGACTAAAAGAGAATGTTATTATCGGCCATCTCATTCCCGCTGGAACAGGAATCAAGAAATACCGTAATATACAGATTAAGGAAGAGGGCGGTACGGATCTGGATGAGTCCGTTCATTCAGCAATGCAGGAGAGAAAGCGAGAATTTGCCGCTGCCGGCGGCATGGAATTTGACATTGCTGATTTGGATTATGATGATTCCGATGATGATATGAACGACTTGCTTGATGGTGAAATCGACGACGAGCCGCTGTACTGACAGGTACCGACTCGCAGGAGAGGGTTTCCATGCTGACATCAAGTGTTCAAGATATACGTAAAAAAAGAAAGGGAGTGTATCGGATAGATGCCAACAATTAATCAGTTAATCAGGAAAGGGCGAAAAGCCCAGATAAAGAAGACCACTTCGCCTGCTTTGGAAAGATGTCCTCAGAAGCGGGGCGTATGCACGCGTGTTATGACGGTAACCCCGAAAAAACCTAACTCTGCATTGAGGAAAGTAGCCAGAGTAAGGCTTTCCAACGGTATTGAAGTAACCGCCTATATCCCGGGTATCGGGCATAACCTTCAGGAGCACTCGGTTGTACTTCTGCGCGGAGGAAGAGTAAAAGACCTTCCCGGTGTACGGTATCACATTATTCGGGGTACCAAGGATACGCTTGGTGTTGATGACAGAAGGAAGGGCCGATCTAAATACGGAACTAAAAAACCAAAAGCTTAGGGTGGGGGTAGAGAGAAATGGCTAGAAGAAAACTTGCTCCGGTACGGGATGTTCTTCCTGACCCGCAGTTTAACAGTAAAATAGTGGAAAAATTCATTCGCCGGATGATGGTTGACGGCAAGAAATCCACCAGTACAAAGATAATCTATGACGCAATGTCAGTTATCGGTGAGAAAACCAGCGAAAAACCGCTGGATGTGTTTCTCAAGGCGCTTGAGAATGTCAAACCGATGGTAGAAGTCAAGTCACGGCGCGTCGGCGGCTCAACCTATCAGGTGCCGGTCGAAGTGCGTGAAAGTCGTCGTGAGGCGCTTTCCATGCGGTGGATAATTACGGCTGCCCGAAACAGAAATGGAAAGTCTATGAGCGAAAAGCTTTCAGCGGAACTGCTGGACGCATTTAATTCTACCGGGACCGCTTTCAAGAAGAAAGAGGACACCCATAGAATGGCAGAGGCTAATAAGGCTTTTTCACATTATCGGTGGTAGCATCAGCATGAAGTTCCGCAGGGCTGTACTGGCTCTGCGAGGCTTCAATAAATGCAGACTTTATATAGATCTGCTATTGACTAAAAGCCTGATAAGGCATATAGTCTGCAAAGTGTGTTCAGGGTCGGTATTACCGAAGCATGAACAGCACTTGGTTTTGGTCAGAGCCAAACCCATCATCCTGCTTTTACAGCGATAAATTGGATGGTCAGGTGGTTCCAGACGACAGACAATACATCTGTACTATGTTATTCAGGAGATCGTTTCTTACTGTCTAACCTCTGGATCCTACCTTAACGCTTCCTTTTTTGCTCTAAAAAAAATGCGGTATGCTGGATCTCGGTTCGTGACATAAGAAATTGAAATATAAAACTATATTTTCTGTGATTTAGTCACAAGGAGGAACGGATGGCTAAAGCAAAATTTGCGAGAACAAAACCGCATATTAACGTCGGTACTATCGGACACGTTGACCATGGTAAAACTACGCTTACAGCAGCGATTACCATGTATTGCGCACGGAAAACTGGTGCGAAAGTAATGAACTACGACGATATTGATAACGCTCCAGAAGAGAAGGCAAGAGGAATCACGATCAATACCCGTCACGTTGAATATGAAACGGAGAAAAGACACTATGCCCACGTTGACTGTCCCGGGCATGCCGACTACATCAAGAACATGATTACCGGTGCCGCTCAGATGGACGGTGCAGTAATAGTTGTTGCCGCTACTGACGGCGCTATGGCTCAGACTAAGGAACATATTCTCCTTGCCCGTCAGGTTGGTGTACCGGCACTTATTGTTTATGTCAACAAAGTGGACCAGGTTGACGATCCCGATCTAATCGAACTGGTTGAAGAAGAAATGCGAGACCTTCTCACTGAATACGAATTCCCCGGTGATGAAATACCCGTAATCAAGGGCTCTGCCTTTGAAGCAATGGAGAATCCGGATGATGCCGAGAAGACAAAGTCTATTCAGGACCTTCTTGACGCTATGGATAACTACTTCCCGATTCCTGAAAGAGCTGTAGATAAGCCTTTTCTTATGCCGATTGAAGATATTTTCTCGATACAGGGACGTGGAACAGTTGTTACCGGAAGAATAGAACGTGGTATTGTGAAGGTCGGTGAGGAAATTGAAATCGTCGGCATCCGGACAACCCGCAAGACAACTTGTACCGGTGTGGAAATGTTCAACAAGCTTCTTGATGAAGGTCAGGCTGGTGACAACATCGGCGCGCTGCTTCGCGGTGTTGACAAGAAAGAAGTTATCCGCGGACAGGTTCTTGCTAAACCGGGTACCATTACACCGCACAAAAAGTTCAAAGGTACTGTATATGTTCTGAGCAAGGACGAGGGTGGCCGCCACTCACCGTTCTTTTCAGGATATCGGCCGCAGTTTTATTTCAGGACGACTGATATTACAGGTACAGTTGTTCTTCCTGAAGACAAGCAGATGGTTATGCCCGGTGACAACACCGAAATAATTGTCGAGCTTATCAACCCGATTGCCATGGAAAAAGGACTTCGGTTCGCTATTCGTGAAGGTGGTCGGACTGTAGCCAGTGGCCAGGTTGTAGAAATTATAGAATAACGAAAGATATGCAGAGCTTGCCTGTCCTTATGACAGGCAAGTTGTGTGTTTGGAGGAATAATGGCCAAGGATAGAATTCGTGTGCGGCTGAGAGGGTTTGATATCGAACTTGTTGAGCAGAGTTCCAAGTCAATTGTGCAGACAGTGGTTGGAGCCGGTGCTAAAGTTTCCGGACCGGTACCTCTCCCGACTCGTATCAACAAATTTACAGTACTGCGATCACCGCATGTTAACAAAAAGGCTCGTGAACAGTTCGAGATGCGGACACACAAAAGGTTGATCGATATCCTCGATCCTACATCAAAGGTAATGGATGCCCTAATGAAGCTTGAGCTCCCTGCTGGTGTTGATGTAGAGATTAAGCAGTAGAATTTAACAATTGAGGTAAGAGATGTTAGGGCTTATCGGCAAAAAAGTCGGAATGACGCAAGTGTTTGATGAAAGGGGTATCCTTACTCCTGTTACGGTTATACAAATAGAAAGCAACATAGTTGTTGCAGAAAGAACCGTTGAAAAAAATGGCTACAGCGCTTGTGTTCTCGGTGCTGTTGACGCAAAGAAAAACCGTGTGACAAAGCCTTATGCTGGACAGTTCGGAGAGGTCTGCGAACCTAAGAAGCATCTGATTGAAATGAAGGAATTTGACAAGGAAGTTTCAATTGGTGATGTGCTGGGTGTTGATGTCTTCAAGGATATAGCATTTGTTGATGTTGAAGGAACCTCAAAAGGTAAGGGATTTCAGGGTGCTATGAAGCGCCATGGATTCTCAGGAGGAAGAGCAACTCACGGTTCGAAGTTTCATAGAGGTTTGGGCGGTACCAGTATGGCAGCCACTCCGTCAAGAGTTTTCAAGGGTACGAAGATGCCCGGACGGATGGGAGATGCCAGGACCACTGTACAGAATCTGCGTGTTGTTAAAGTGGACGAAGACAAGAAAGTGCTTATGGTAAAAGGGGCTGTTCCTGGTCCGCGGCAAAGTGTAGTCATTGTCAAGAAAGCAAAGAAGAAGTAGAGGCTAGAGATGAAAGCAAAAGTCTTTTCTATACAGGGTGAAAAGATAAAAGATATCACACTCAATGACGAAGTCTTTAACAGGGAAGTCAGCGACGGTGCAGTATACTATGCCGTAAATAATGAACTGGCCAACCGCCGGGTGGGTACTGCATGTACCAAGACCAGAGGTGAAGTCAATTACAGCAACAGTAAACCCTGGAGACAGAAAGGAACCGGCCATGCTCGTGCCGGTGATAAAAAATCTCCTGTCTGGGTTGGCGGAGGAACGATTTTCGGGCCGAAGCCTAGAGATTACAGCTACCATGTTCCGAAAAAGATGAAGAGACTTGCGATGAAATCGCTGCTTTCCATGAAAGTTCGGGACGAGGAAATGAAGATTGTCGAGGATTTTACCGTGGACAGCGGCAAAACCCGGGATCTGGTCAAGGTGTTATCCAACCTCGTAAGTGCGGATCAGCGGACAATTATAATCCTTAAGGATGATGATGCCATGATCAGACGAGCGGGGAGGAATATACCTTGGGTCAGATTTCTCTCCTACAACAGACTATCTGCAAAAGAGCTGTTGTACGGAAAGCAGGTTCTGGTTATGGAGACGGCAGCCGGCAGTCTGAACGATTTCTACGGCGAGCAATAAGGGGTCGGATGTGAGAGCAGATCAGATAATAATTGGACCGGTTTTGACGGAAAAGTCAAACATTATGCGGGAAAGTAAAGAGAAAAAATATACATTCAGGATCGATCCTAGAGCAAATAAGATTCAGGTGATGCGTGCGGTCGAGGAACTGTTTTCTGTAAAGGCGCTGAAATGCAATATAGTTTCAGTTAAAGGTAAGCCGAAACAGACCAGGACTAAAGCAGGTGTTCGGTCAGGGTCTACAACACCCTGGAAGAAGGCAATTGTAACGCTGACGTCTGGCGACTCAATATCGATGATTGAAGGCGTTTAGGAGGGGTACTTATGGGAATCAAGAAATATGAGCCAAGGACCCCGAGTCTACGGTACAAGACGACCCTTACGTTTGAAGAGATAACAACAAGCGAAAGCGAAAAAAGCCTTACTAGAGGCTTGAGCAAGCATGCCGGGCGTGGAGCAGGCGGGCGAATCAGTGTACGGAGACGCGGCGGCGGACATAAAAGAAAATATCGGGAAATAGATTTTAAGCGTGATAAGCGGGATATACCCGGAACCGTGAAAACCATTGAGTATGATCCTAACAGAACAGCAAATATTGCTCTTGTGTATTATGCTGATGGGGAAAAGAGGTATATTCTTGCCCCGAAGTCCCTTTCTGTCGGGACAAAGATCATCAGTGGAGAGCAGGCGCCGCTTCAGATTGGCAATGCACTGCCCCTTAGCAATATTCCGCTTGGTATGACGGTGCACAACGTGGAGCTGCAGCTCGGTAAAGGGGGACAGCTGGTACGATCAGCCGGTCTTGGAGCAACGATAGTTGCTAAAGAGGGTGATTATGTAACCTTGCGTCTGCCTTCCGGGGAAATGCGAATGGTTTTCAGCAAGTGCTACGCAACTCTGGGAAGTCTCGGCAACGAGGATCATATGAATGTTTCTCTGGGAAAAGCGGGGAGAGCGCGCTGGCTGGGGCGAAGACCGAAAGTCAGGGGCGTTGTAATGAACCCTGTTGATCATCCCCATGGAGGCGGTGAGGGCAAGACCTCAGGCGGAAGACATCCAGTTTCTCCCTGGGGGCAGCCGACTAAAGGATACAAGACTCGGAAGAAGAGCAAAACTTCCAGTAAGTTCATAGTAAAGAAGAGATAGCTTGCAGAGGTCTGAACGCTGCCGCCGGTTTTGCCGGTTGATGGCGGGATGGATCAGCTATTCATTGAATTTTGTAGGAGCGTAAAGTGGCTAGGTCAATTAAGAAAGGTCCTTTTATTGAGAAAAAGCTTTATAAGAGGATTTTAGAAGCTAATAAAGCGGGACAGAAACCCATGATTAAAACATATTCCCGCTGCTCGACAATCATTCCGGAAATGGTTGGATTCACCCTCTCCGTCTATAACGGCAAGACATGGGTTCCTGTGTATGTTACCGAAAATCTTGTCGGGCATAAGCTTGGGGAATTCTCTCCGACAAGATTTTATCGGGGTCATGCCAGATCTGATAAGAAACTTAAAAGGTAGTAGGTATTGAAATGGGTGTAGGTGTAGATTCAGAAGCGAAGAAAGGGTACAAAGCCGTAGCCAAATACTTAATGGTTTCTCCCTCGAAAGTACGACCGGTTGCCGACATTGTCCGAAGAAAGACATATGCTGAAGCAGTTGCCATACTGGAAGCCATGCCGCAGAAAGGTGCCGGCATGCTGAACAAGGTGATCAAATCTGCCGCTGCCAATGCACTTGTGCAGAATAAGAAGCTTGATGAAGAGATGCTCTATCTCAAGGAGATACGCGTTGATGATGGACCTCGTCATAAGAGGGTCTGGCCGCGGTCTCACGGAAGAAGGGATATCCTTCTTAAGAGAATGAGTCATATATCGGTAGTTGTCGATGAAATAGCGAGCATGGGGGAATAAATGGGTCAGAAAGTTAATCCTATAGGACTTCGACTTGGAGTCAATAAAACATGGAAATCAAAATGGTATGTAGATCCAAAGGATTACGCAGATACTCTGCATGAAGACCTACGTTTAAGAAAAGAGCTGGAAAACTGCCCTGAGACAAAGGGTGCCGATATTTCTGATATCGAAATAGTACGCAAACCTCAGCGCATAACCATTGTAATCAAAACATCGCGGCCAGGGATAATTATCGGAGCAAAAGGGGCTAATGTCGAAAAACTCGGCGGCCGACTTCAGAAGCTTGCCGACAAGAAGATCCAGATCAAGATTAAGGAAATCAAACGACCTGAAGCTGATGCCCAGCTTATTGCTTTGAATGTTGCCCGGCAGCTGACAATGCGCGGATCATTCAGGCGGGCTCTGAAAATGGCAGTCAGCAATGCCATGCGGGCAGGAGTTCAGGGTGTTAAAATCAAGATCGCCGGAAGGCTTGGCGGAGCTGAAATGGCTAGAACTGAATGGCATAAAGATGGAAGAATTCCCCTTCATACCCTTCGATCTGATATAGATTATGGTTTTGCCGAGGGAAAAACTACATTTGGAACCATCGGGGTCAAGGTGTGGGTTTACAACGGTGAAATCTATGAAAAGATCAAAAAAGAAGATGCGGGCCTTGTGGTTAAACAATCCAGGGAACGTGCCAATACAGCAAGGAGTTAGGTGCAATGCTTAGTCCCAAAAGAGTTAAATACAGAAAAAAGCAGAGAGGGAAAACTGATGGTGTTGCACACCGCGGTAATACCGTTGCTTTTGGTGATTTCGGGCTTGTGGCTCTCGAACCCCGTTGGATAACAAACCGTCAGATAGAAGCTGCCCGTGTTGCTATGACCAGGCACGTAAAGAGAGGCGGAAAAGTCTGGATACGTATCTTTCCCGATATGCCCTATACTAAGAAACCTGCAGAAACACGGCAGGGAAAAGGAAAAGGTAATCCAGAGGGTTGGGTCGCTGTAGTAAAGAAAGGCGCTGTCATGTTTGAAATGGCTGGAATTCCTGAGGACCTTGCTGTGGAAGCTTTGAAGCTTGCATCAAGTAAGCTCCCGATAAAAACGAAATTTGTGAAACGCAGGGATCTGGAGTAGGCTATGAAGAACTCATACGATGATCTGACATATACAGAATTGGTAAACAAGAAAGAAGAGCTTCATAAGAAGTTTCTTGGAATTAGAATGGATAAAGTGTTAGGCCACTTGGATAATCCGCTTCAGTTGCGGGTTATTAGAAGAGATATTTCACGCCTGAACACAATCATTCATGAATATGCACTGGGCATACGCGACCAGAAGAAGAAGTGAGGCCTGTTAAGATGAAAGTAAATAAGAAATCATATACTGGACAGGTTGTCAGCGATAAGATGGAAAAAACAATAGTAGTTGCAGTTTCCACAAAACAACTTCATCCGCTCTACAAGAAATACGTTAAGAATACGAAACGTGTTAAAGCGCATGATGAGAAAAACGAGGCGCATATTGGCGATACTGTTCGCGTGGTAGAATGCAGACCTCTGAGCAAGGAAAAATCCTGGCGACTGGTTCAGGTAGTTGAGCGGGCAAAATAAGGCGGAAGGAGTTGCATTATGATTCAGATGCAGACGTATTTAAATGTAGCTGACAACAGCGGGGCTAAACGCGTGCAATGCATAAAGGTGCTTGGCGGCAGCAAGAGAAAAGTGGCAGGGATAGGTGACATAATTGTAGTTGCCGTAAAAGACGCCCTTCCAAATGGACAAATAGCCAAAGGTGCCGTATTGAAAGCCGTAATAGTCCGGACCAGCAAAGAGTTTCGTCGACCTGACGGAACATATATCAGGTTTGATGATAACGCTTGCGTTATTATTGACGCCAACAGCAACCCGCGCGGGAAGCGTATCTTTGGCCCGGTAGCCCGGGAACTGCGTGAAGACGGATTCATGAAGATCGTTTCACTTGCGCCGGAAGTGTTGTAGGGAGAAGGTATGAAAGAATACAGTAAGAAGATCAAGTTGAAGAAGAACGATACTGTCAAGATTATTGCGGGAAAGGATCGGGGGAAAACCGGGAAGATTCTCAAGATTGATCGTAAGAATGACCGGATAATTGTTCAGGGTCTCAACATCGTCAAAAAGGCTGCCAAGAAAAAAAACCAGCAGGATAAAGGCGGAATCATTGAGCTCGAAGCACCTTTGCATATTTCCAACGTCGCGCTTGTGACGAAAGATGGTTCGACTTCAAGAATAGGGTTCGAGTTCCGGGACGGGAAAAAAGTACGCATTGCGAAGAAAACGGGAGAAGTGCTCTGATGGATCAATATATACCAAGATTGAGGAAGCAGTACCTTGAAGCTGTTGCTCCTGAGCTTATGAAGGAATTCAAATATACATCCGTCATGCAGATACCGACAATAGAAAAGATATCTGTAAGTGCCGGGGTAGGTGAAGCTCTCCAGAATAAAAAGCTTCTCGATTCTGCCGTAAAAGAACTTGAACAGATTACCGGCCAGCATGCTGTGAAAACTAAAGCCAGAAAATCTATAGCAAACTTTAAATTGCGACAGGGTAATGAAATTGGCACTGCAGTAACTTTACGCGGTGAGAAAATGTGGGAGTTTCTCGATCGGCTGCTGAACGTTGCTCTTGCACGTGTGAAAGACTTCCGTGGAGTTAACCCGAATGCATTTGATGGTCGCGGGAATTACTCAATGGGAATAACTGAGCAGATCATCTTTCCGGAGATCGATTACGATAAGATTGAGAGAGTAAGTGGACTGAATGTGGCTATCGTTACGACAGCCCAGACAGATGAAGAGGGGTTCTCGCTTTTAAAGAAGCTCGGAATGCCCTTCCGCAAATAGTGGGAGTAGATTGATGGCAAAAAAATCATTGATTATTAAGGCACAAAGAGAGCCGAAATACAGTACCAGAAGAGTTAACCGGTGTCGTGTCTGCGGCAGGCCGAGAGGGTATATGAGGAAATTTCAGATGTGCAGAGTCTGCTTTCGAAAACTTGCCAGCGAAGGTAAAATTCCTGGCGTCACAAAATCCAGCTGGTAGGAGAGTGAAATGGCTATAAGTGATCCTGTTGCGGACATGCTGACAAAAGTTAGGAACGCGAGTCTGGCAAAACATGAAAAAGTTGATATTAAGACATCGAATCTCAAGCTCCAGATAATTAAGATTCTGAAGAATGAAGGATATATCAAGAATTTCAAGAAAGTTACAAAGAACGGTATAAATTACACCCGTATCTTCCTGAAATACGATGATGGACAGAGCCCGATTATTCATGGGATTGAAAGAATTTCAAAGCCGGGCAGAAGAGTCTATTCCGGATATCAAAAAATACCGAGAATTTTCAATGGGTACGGAGTGGTTATTGTATCGACCTCTTCTGGTGTGATTTCTGGAAAGAAGGCTATGGAGCAGATGGTAGGCGGTGAGCTGATCTGTTCCGTGTGGTAAGGTGGAGGTTGAAGAGTTATGTCACGAATAGGAAAAATGCCTATACTGATGCCGAAAGGCGTAACAGTTTCGGTAACAGATAATCTGATTACTGTAGAAGGTCCTAAGGGGAAACTTGTCCAGGATTACCAACCGTCAGTTGGTATATCTATCGAGGATGATGCAATTATTGTAACCAGAAAAAATGACTCGAAAAAAGCGCGCGGTTTTCATGGGCTCTATCGGCAGCTTGTCATGAATATGGTAACGGGTGTTTCGACAGGATTTACCCGGACTCTTCTGGTAAGCGGCGTCGGTTATCGTGCTGAAGTCAAAGGAAATATTCTCCTGCTGAACCTGGGATATTCTAACCAGATAGAGTTTATGATCAGCGAGGATGTTCAGATTGCCTGTGAAGGACAGAATAAAATAATTGTCTCCGGTATAGATAAGCAGCGTGTCGGACAGACGGCTGCAGAAATACGTTCCCTGAGACCCCCTGAGCCCTACAAGGGTAAAGGTGTCAAATATGAAAATGAGACGATCAAGAGAAAGATCGGTAAATCAGGTGCATAGCAGCGGGGTGGTAAAAATATGAAGCGCATAGTTGAAAAAAGAAGAAAAAGGCTCAAACGTAAAGTTCATATACGAAAAAACTTGAGTGGAACCCCCGAAAAGCCGAGAATGAGCGTATTTAGAAGCAATAATCATATGTATGTTCAGGTCATTGATGATGCATCAGGTGCTACGCTGGCCTCGGTGAGCACTGTCGAGGCAGAGTTCAAAGGTTTGAGAAATTCTGTTGAAAATGGTGCAAAAATTGGTGAAGCTATTGGAAAGCGCCTTATAGATAAGAATATACAGACGGTGGTTTTCGATCGTAATGGATACCTTTATCATGGAATCGTTAAAAGTGTAGCCGATGGAGCCCGAAAAGCCGGGTTAAAGTTCTAGGGGGAAATGGTGGAAAATACCAGAGATAAAGAATATGTCGAAAAACTCATCAAGCTGAACAGGGTTGCCAAGGTCGTAAAAGGCGGAAGGCGTTTTTCTTTTTCTGCTCTTGTTGTTGTTGGTGATCAGAACGGCAAAGTCGGGTATGGGTTCGGGAAAGCAAATGATGTTGCTGAAGCTATCAGAAAAAGTATAGATAAAGCCAAGGGCAGTATGATTGAAATACCTATCAAAAAGACTACCCTTCCGCACGAAATTATCGGAGAGTTCAAGAGTGCCCGTGTTCTTCTGAAACCGGCAGCTCCTGGTACCGGAGTTATTGCCGGCGGACCGGTGCGTGCTGTTATGGACGCCTGCGGAATTCACGATATCCTCAGCAAATCATTGGGCTCAAAGAATACAATCAATATCGTCAAAGCTGTTTTTAATGGTTTGGAAAATCTGTTTGATGCCAAGGTAGTTGCAAACAACAGAGGGAAAGCCATAAAAGAGATGTGGGGTTAGCATATGTCCGATAAAAAAGCACGAATAGTCCGGATAGAACTTGTCCGAAGTATGATCCGGTCAAAACCGAAACAGCGGGGGACCGTAAAAGCTCTCGGACTGGGGAAAATTGGAAGCTCTGTGGAAAGAGAGGCAACACCAGTTGTCCTTGGTATGATCAATACTATTTCGCATCTTGTTAAGGTCGAGGAGATAGAATAGGATGGGACAGATAAAAGCGCCAGCTGGGGCAAACAAAAAGAAGACTATAGTCGGGCGAGGGTACGGTTCCAAAGGTCGTACTTCCGGCAGGGGTCATGATGGTCAGAAATCTCGTTCAGGCGGCGGTGTACGCCCTGGATTCGAGGGCGGCCAGATGCCCTTATACAGAAGAGTAGCACGAAAAGGTTTTTCGAATTCTCCATTCAAGATTGTGCTGCAGCCTGTTTCTCTTGAGCAGATTTCACACTCATATAGTGATGGTGACATTGTTTCCCTTGTGACATTAAAAGAGAAGAGAATTGTCAAAGGTAAAAATGTTCAGGTGAAGATTCTTGCAAATGGTGAGCTTGACAAAAAAGTCACTGTTGAAGGTCTGAAGTTATCCGAAAGTGCGGCTGAAAAAGTTAAGGCAGCCGGCGGTGAGATCCGATAGCAGTTAACAAAAAAAAGAAGGAACTGATGGCAAACTCCTTAGTAGACGTTTTCAGAATAAAAGATTTAAGAAAAAGGATAGGGTTCACAGCTCTGATGCTGGTAATATTCCGGCTTGGCGCTGTCGTACCGATTCCTGGAGTAAATGTAAACGCACTGAGAATCTATTTTATGGCTCAAGGTGCATCATCATCGATAGGTTTGACTGAATATCTCGATTTCTTTGCCGGCGGTGCATTCAGTAACTTCTCGGTTTTTATGCTGGGTATAATGCCCTACATTTCAACCCAGATTATCATGCAGCTTTTGATGATAGTATTTCCTTCACTGAAGAAGCTGGCTGAAGAGGATGGCGGAAGAAAGAAAATTCAGAAACTGACCCGCTACGGAACAATTGTACTTGCCTTGCTGCAGTCATATGTTATAACCGTGTACGCAAGAACCATACCTGATTCTATCAGTATTGGATTTCTGCCTTTTACCCTGATCGCTATGCTTACTGTTACCACTGGAACGATGGTTTTAGTCTGGATTGGTGAGCAGATAACTCAACGGGGAATTGGTAACGGGGTTTCCCTGATTATTTTTGCCGGTATCGTAGCAAGAATACCAGACGCTATTGTAACCCTCATCAGAAGTGTTCAGGCTGGAGTTCTTAATCCAGTAGTTGTTCTGATAGTGTTTGCGATGTTCCTTCTGGTCGTAGCTCTGGTTATATATGAGCAGCAGGGACAAAGAAAGATTCCGGTACATTATGCAAAGAGAGTTGTCGGAAGAAAGATGTATGGAGCCCAGAGTACCTATATACCTTTCAAGATTAACCCATCTGGAGTTATTCCGGTAATCCTGGCCTCGACGCTGCTTTCATTCCCACTGCAGATTGCGTCGTCACTTGGACCGCAGATAAACTGGCTTGCACGTTTTTCAAACTGGCTGAGGCCGCAGGGTATCCCCTATCTGATCATCTACACCCTGCTGATCATCCTGTTTGCTTTCTTCTATACCCAGGTCAGTCTTAACCCGACAGAAATTTCCCGGCAGATACGGGAAAACGGGGGATCGATTCCCGGGATACGATCGGATAAAATTGAGGACTACCTGAAACGGGTCCTGAACAGAATTGTCTTTCCAGGGGCGTTGTTTCTGGCCTTTATTGCCCTGATTCCGACATTAGTGCAAAAACTGTTCAACTTTCCAGCTTCAGTAGCTATGATCCTTGGAGGAACTTCGCTTCTGATAATGGTAGGAGTGGATCTTGACACGATGTCGCAAATTGAGGGTCACCTGAAAATGCATCATCATGACGGACTGATAAAGAAAGGCAAAATTAAATCGAGGAACTTGTAAGAGGGTAAGAGGAATACTATGAAAGTCAGAGCAAGTGTGAAACCTATTTGTGATAAATGCAAAGTTATCCGCAGGCGAGGAGTTGTGCGGATAATTTGTGAGAACCCTAAACATAAACAGAGACAGAGGTAGGAGGCCTTAATACATGGCACGAATTGCAGGAGTTGACCTCCCGAATAAAGCGATCAAGATTTCCCTGACCTATATCTACGGGATCGGGAGAACCTCAGCTGTAAAGATTTGCAAACAGATCGGGATAGATCCTGATATGCAGATCAATGATGTTTCTGCTGATGAAATGAGTGAACTGCGGCGAATCCTGGACGATGAGTATAAGGTAGAGGGTCGTTTACGAACTGAAACAGCTTTGAACATCAAACGTCTGATGGATATTGGATGCTATCGCGGGCTTCGTCACAGAAGAGGTCTTCCGGTAAGGGGGCAGAGAACAAAAACTAATGCCCGTACCAGAAAAGGAAAGAAGAAGACCGTTGCCGGTAAGAAGAAGTAAGAGGAGATAGAAGTGGCGAAGGTTAAAAGAAAGATAAAGAAGACGGTATATGAAGCCAATGTATATATACAGGCAACATTTAACAATACCATAGTAACCATTACCGACCTTAAGGGAAATGCTGTATCCTGGGCCAGCGCCGGAGGACTCGGGTTCCGCGGAGCTAAAAAGTCAACTCCGTATGCGGCACAGACCACAGCAGAAACAGCTGCCAGAAAGGCGATGGATTTCGGGCTTCGTGAGGTCCATGTATACGTCAAGGGACCGGGAGTCGGCCGGGAATCAGCGGTTCGTTCCCTCGGTGCTCTAGGATTATCGGTAAGAAGTATTCGTGATGTTACACCTATTCCTCACAATGGGTGCAGACCGAGAAAAAGCCGAAGAGTCTAAAGGAGTACGGAAAAAATGGCAAGATATTTAGGCCCAAAATGCAAAACATGCAGGGCAGAGAAAACAAAACTTTTTCTTAAAGGCGAACGCTGTCATACCGGTAAATGTCCGATAGCAAAAAAAGCCGGTCCTCCGGGAAAAGGCCCGAAAGCACGAACAAAGAAAATGACCGACTACGGAATCCAGCTGCGTGAAAAGCAGAAGCTGAGAAAAATATACTGCATGCTTGAGAAACAGTTTAAACTCACTTTTGTGCATGCGGAAAAGATGGCTGGTAAGACTGGTGAAAATCTGATAATGCTGTTAGAAAGACGTCTTGACAATGTAGTCTTTCGGATGCGGTTTGCTTCTTCGAGAAATCAGTCTCGTCAGTTGGTTTCCCATGGACATGTACTTGTTAACGGTAAGCGTGTTAACATCCCATCCTACCGTGTTAACGAAGGCGATGAGATTAGTATAGCTGAAAGTTCAAGCAAAATGATCGTGATAAAAGAATGCCTTAAAGAATACTCGAAATCCGGCGTGATGCCCTGGATTGAACTAGACCCGGATTCCATGAAGGGGAAAATGCTTGCTGTTCCGCGGAGAAGTGAAATAACGGAACTTGCTGCAATTAACGAGCAGCTGATTGTCGAGCTCTATTCAAGATAGGAGAAATCATGGCACGAAAGAATCTGTTGAAAGGATTTAAAAAGCCAAAAGGGATTACCTTCGAACACAGTATGGTTAAATCGGATTACGGCAAATTTATTGCTTATCCTTTTGAGCGGGGGTTCGGAACAACAATAGGTAATACTTTACGCAGGGTGCTTCTTTCATCAATACAGGGTTATGCCGTTACTGCGGTAAAGTTCACATGCTACGATGCGGAAGGGAATCCGCATCTTGTATCAAGCGAGTTCGAGGCACTGACGGGAGTAGTGGAAGATACTTCCGATATAATCAGCCATCTGAAAAAGCTTAAGCTGAGAATGCCGGAAGATGTCGAAAGTAAGACGATTCTCATCGAATGCAAGGGTGAGCGGACAGTAACCGGTGCTGATATTGAAAAAGATGCTTTAGAGGTTATTAATAAGGATCTAGTTCTCTTCACGATGATGAAGGAAGCAAATATTGACCTTGAAATTCAGATTGACTTGAATCGGGGATATGTTCCCGCTGAAATCAATGAGAAATATATTGATGAAATCGGTATAATACCGATCGATGCAGTTTTTTCTCCCGTTACCCGCGTCAAGTATGCTATTGAGAATACCCGGGTGGGCCAGCGTAATGATTATGACAAGCTGATCATCGAGATACATACTGATGGTACCCTTGCCCCTGAAAATGCACTGGCTGAGGCAGCAAAGATTGCGAAAGATCACTTTTCAATCTTTATCAATTTTGATGAAAGTATTGTAAGCAGCAATGATGAAATTGATGAGGAGGAGGAGAAAGTCAAAAAAATCCTCAATACTCCGGTTGAAGAACTTGAACTTTCTGTCAGGTCAAGTAATTGTCTCAAAAACGCAAACATCAGATCGATTGGTGATCTGACAAAGCGAACCGAAGATGAGATAGCCAAGACCAGAAATTTCGGGAAGAAATCGCTTACAGAAATAAAAGAGAAACTGAAAGAGTGGAACCTGAGTCTCGGTATGACTGATTACAGTGTTCTCAAAACTTCGATAAGAATACCAGGTAACAAGGAAGAAGATAATGAGGCATAGAATAGGCTTTAATAGACTGGACAGGAAACAGAGTCATAGAAAGGCAATGCTTCGTAATATGGCGACATCGCTTTTTAAGTATGAAAGAATTGAAACAACTAAAGCAAAAGCCCGTGAAGTACGAAGAATAGCAGAAAAATATATCACAAGGGCAAAAGCAGATTCGGTCCACAATCGAAGAATTATTGCCCGTGACATTCAGGATAAAGCTGTTCTGAATAAACTTTTCACAGAAATCGGTCCGATGTTTTCGGAGAGAAACGGCGGTTATACCCGCATTCTGAAACTTGGACAGCGTAAAGGTGATGCGGCAGAAGTAGTACTCCTTGAACTGGTTGAAAAAACCAGTGAACCGGAAAAGGGGAAAAAGAAAAAAGAGGCTAAGAAGCCCGTAAAAGAGAAAGCTGCAGCGAGTGAAGCAAAGACAGAAGAATAATTTTCCCGGCAGCGGCCTTTACTGAATTAAAGCGGACAAAGGCTTGAAGCCCGTGAACAATGAAAACCGGCATGAAACTGCCGGTTTTTTTTAAACTTGTAAAAAATTCAATTAGCTTGACAGATGTCAGGTACTTGCATATTATTGTACAAAATAATACAGGGGGAAGAATATGCCTAGATTTTTTTTGGCATTAGTATTTCTTCTCTCAGGTTTGATTCTAGGTTGGATAATCCGTTTGGTCTATGCCCGATTTCAACTGACTTCAGTTGAACAGAAGGCTGCCCGGTTGAATCAGGAAGCTATAAAAGAAGCTGAAGCAAAAAAGAAAGAGCTTTTGCTTGAAACACGAGACCAGCTGCTGAAAGAACGCCAGCAGCAAGAACGAGAAGCACGAGAAAGAAGAAATGAACTGCAGAAAGTTGAAAGAAGGATTCTGCAAAAAGAAGAAAATCTAGAAAAAAAACAGACTGAGCTCGACTCAAGTCGGGCACAGTTGGCAAACCGAGAGGAAAGACTATCGCAGAGGGAAAAATCTCTAGCCGCAGAAGAAGCAAAATGGCTGGAGGAACTTGAACGCATTGCAGGGATGAGCAGCGAGGAGGCGAAGCAGCTCATCATCGAGTCCATGACAAATGATGCCAGACATGATGCTCAGGTGATGGTTAATAAGATCGAACAGGAAGCCCAGCTGAAAGCTGATAAGGTAGCCCGTGATATTGTTATCACATCTATACAGAGGCTGGCAACGGATGTAAGCTCAGAGGTTACTATTAGCTCGGTCAGTTTGCCGAGCGATGAAATGAAGGGCCGCATTATTGGCCGGGAAGGACGTAACATCAGGACGCTTGAAACGTTGACGGGGGTGGATGTAATTATAGATGACACGCCGGAGGCGGTAGTTATATCCTGTTTTGATCCGGTAAGGAAGGAAATAGCAAAGGTTTCGCTTGAAAGACTGATTCAGGACGGAAGGATCCATCCGGCCCGGATAGAAGAAGTAGTTCAGAAAGTTACCCGTGAGATTTCCAAGATTATCATGGAAGAGGGTGACAAGGTTTTATTTGATCTAGGTATCCACAATATGAGTCAGGAAAGCGTAAAAGCCTTAGGTCGTCTTTATTACCGGACTTCTTACGGACAGAACGTACTCTTTCATGCAAAAGAAGTTGCCGTGCTGTCAGGCATGATTGCTGCCGAAGTGGGGGCCGATCGGGAAATAGCCAAGCGGGGCGGCCTGCTGCATGATATTGGAAAAGGCATTGAAACAGAGAGTGATGCCAATCATGCCGAAATGGGTGCCGAGATGGCTAAAAAGCTGGGTGAAGATCCAAGGGTTATTAATGCTATTCTATCGCATCATAATGATATTGAACCAAGCTGCATCGAGTCGGTAATAGTGCAGATAGCTGATGCCATATCAGCTGCCCGACCGGGTGCCCGGAGAGAAACGCTGAATAACTATATTAAGCGTCTGGAAAATCTTGAGCGCATATCAGAGAGTTTTGACGGAGTTGACAAAGCCTACGCAATACAGGCCGGAAGGGAACTGCGCATCCTGGTTAACCACGATTCGGTAAGTGATGATAAAGCCAAGGAGCTGGCCAAGGAAATAGCCAAAAGAATTGAAGCTGAGCTGAGGTATCCAGGTAGAATTAAAGTTACCATCATACGGGAAACCAGAGTTGTGGAATATGCCCGATAATATCGGGCGGATTTGAGATACTATTATGTCAAGTAAAGATATTAAGGCCCTGTTTCTTGGTGATATTTGCGGACAGCCGGGAAACAGGGCTGTTTTTATGGGGTTGAAGCAGCTGATAAAAGACTATCGGGCTGATGTGGTTATAGCTAACGGTGAAAATGCTGCCGACGGCTTCGGGATAACCCCGAAGGAAGCGGCAAACTTGTTTTCATCCGGCGTAGATATAATAACAACCGGAAATCATGTGTGGCAGCGGGACGAAATATACCCGATGCTGGAAAAAGGGAAAAATATAATCCGGCCGGCAAATTACCCTCCCGGGGTCAAAGGGACCGGTACTGCCATGATAAAGGTGAAGGGGATGGAGATAGTAGTAATCAATCTCCAAGGGCGTCTTCACATGAGTACTATCGACTGCCCGTTCCGGATAGGCAGGGAACTCATCCAGACGCTTGCGAAATCAAACCGGGCTATACTTATTGATTTCCATGCTGAATCATCGGAAGAGAAGGAAGCTCTCGGGCTCTATCTTGATGGTCAGGCAGCCGCGGTAGTAGGGACCCATACGCACGTCCAGACCGCCGATGAACGCCTGCTGCCCAAGCATACAGCGTATATAACAGATATCGGGATGACCGGACCGCTTATGAGCGTAATCGGGGGCAGAGCTGATCTCTCCATAGAACGTCAGCTTACCCAGATACCGATCAAGAACGAAATTGCAGAGATCGCTGCCGTAATTCAGGGAGTAGTGGTATCCATCCGACCCGAAACAGGACTTGCGGTAAAGATAGTTCGTTTTTCCAAGGAGATGGGGGTGTAAGGTGAAAACCCTGCCGCTGCTGGAACTCCTTGTTCGCAAATATCCAGACATTTCAAGAGACAGCCTCTATCGAAACGTTCTTTGTCGGGAAGTTGTTGTCGATGGCGGTCGGATAACCAACCCCCGAGAATCAGTCAGGGAAAATGTTTCTGTTCAAATTGTGCAGGAGCCTTACGTTTCCCGGGGAGGGGTAAAACTGGAGTATGCGCTGGATTCCTGGGGCATAACTGCTGAGGGTAAGGTATTCCTCGATGCGGGATCATCTTCCGGAGGGTTTACGGATTGTCTGTTGTCCTATGGAGCTTTAAAGGTGTTTGCTGTAGATGTCGGCTACAATCAGCTGGATTATCGCCTTCGTACTGATCCCAGGGTAGCGGTTATGGAAAAAACCAATATTATGCAGATCCAGGCATTAGATCCGTGTCCCGATGCGGCTGCAGCTGATTTATCGTTCAGGTCCATAAGCGGTGCAGCCCGGAAAATTCTTTCGCTTACCCGTGAAAAATGGCTGATAGCACTCATCAAGCCCCAATTTGAACTTGAATATCCCCCGGCTGATTTTACTGGAGTCATTACCGACGAACAGCTGCTGCGAAACGTTCTGCATAAGACAGTAATCAAACTGCAGCAGGAGCATGCAGGGGTAGCCAAACTGCTGCAGTCGCCAGTTCCGGGCAGGAAAGGAAACCGCGAATTTCTTGCACTGATTGAGGATATTCACGTATTTCATCGGAAAATGTTGACCGTGAACGAAATTGATCAGCTTGTAGACAATGCGTTAGTTACGGGTAGGGAAAGTCCCGGGAGCTGGTAAAAAATTCCCCATCTATGAGAATTACGGCATCCTTGATCGATCGATAGTCCAATGCTGTCAGCATGATTTGCTGAACGGCAAGATTCTGCAGCTCGAGGTTGTTTTCATATTTCAGAATCAGATCTTTTGTGAAATTTATATAGGCCGCATTACCGACTATTCTGGATCCGATCAGCTTTGTTTCTCCTGGTATCAGGGTAATGTAACCGTGGGAAAGAAGTTCGAGGTCGGGTCCGGCAAGCAGCGTTTCCATCAGCTGATTCAACCCCGCACCCGCTTCTGCACCGTATACAGCCTGGCTGACGGTAAGAACTGTCGGAGATGCTGTCATGTCCCCGCCTGGTGAATCCCGCCTGATGTAGAAGATGACAACTTCCTGCATTGATTCCGGGGGGGTGGTAATGCTGCGGTTTCTGTATTCGGCAACAGCCTCCGCCAGCCCGGTGGTTTTATAGTTGCTGACAATTTTCGGGATGCTGTAGATGGAAACCGCGGCTGTCACCACTATCAAAAGCAGCCACATAATCGGAGGAATTCTGCTGTTTCTGTCCTGATTGCTGTCCCGCCGCATAGTCAGAGTATATAGTTGAACGGTGGTTTGGTACAGCCGGAACAGAATGGAAAACAATGCGTCAAGTATCCGTTAAATCCGGAAGAAACAAGTGGTTTACAGATTTGACATCGAGGGTAAAAGTCCGTATAGTGAGTATACTATGCGAATAATGATGGGTATACCCGCATCCCCCGGCATCTCTATAGGTAAAGTGTTTCTCTATTCTACTCAGGCTCTTAACGTTCCGGCCTACGGGATAGAAAAAGATGAAATAGCAGGTGAAATTGAACGTTTCCAGAATGCACTGGATCGGGTGAGAGCGGACCTGCTCGAACTTGCTGAGAAATCGCGTGAAACAGCAGGGAAAAAAGATATTGAAATAATTGAAACGCATATCATGATGATCGATGATCCTGATCTGAAAAATCAGGTTACCCAGGGGATTTCAGAAAAGAGCAGGAATGCTGAACATTTGGTGGAGTCAACAATTTCCGGTATGGCGAAATCTCTTGAAGCCTCGAATGATGAGTACCTCAAGGAGCGGGCCGTTGACTTACTGGATATTCAGAGCAGAATTCTGCATCATCTCATGTATATCGAAAGAACTTCACTGATCGATATAGAAGAGGAAGTTATCCTGGTGGCTCAGAACCTGCTTCCATCCGAAGTATTGACCATGAACAAGAAGTACATCAAAGGCATAGTTCTTGATGCAGGGGGAAAAACCTCGCATACGGCAATACTTGCCCGGTCTTTCGAAATCCCTGCGGTACTGGGACTCTCTACGGTAACCAGAAAAGTACGGAACGGGAATCGGATAATTGTTGATGGAAACAGCGGAGAAGTAATACTGCGGCCAAACCGGTCAGCTGTCGAGAAGTATGAAAACCGGCTGAAAGACTGGGAGAAACATGAAATTGATCTTCTGGTATTAAACAAACTTCCGGCAGAAACCCGGGACAAACGAACTGTCCTGCTTAAAGCTAATATTGAAGTACCTGAGGAAGTGGATTCAGCCGTAGTCCACGGGGCTGATGGAATAGGACTCTACCGGTCCGAATTTCTTTTTCTTCGTCCCGGTGAAGCTGCTTCGGAAGAGGAGCAGTTTGAATCCTATGCGCATGTCATCAGGCATATGAGAGGGAAAGGACCGGTAACAATCCGTACAATAGATGTCGGCGGCGACAAGGTAATTCCGGGCCTGGATGATTTCGACGAGGAGAATCCTATCCTGGGGTGGCGAGCGGTGCGCTTCTGCCTGTCACGCAAGGATATATTCCGTACGCAGTTACGGGCTATGCTGCGGGCCTCTGTTTATGGAGAGCTGCACATCATGTTCCCCATGATCAGTGGAATTGAGGAATTGAATAATGTGCTGGAAGTGCTTGAGGAAACCAAAGCGGAATGCAGGAAAAAGCATATTCCATTCGATGAGAATATAAAAATCGGATCGATGATAGAGGTGCCCTCGGCAGCGCTTGTCTCGGATGTGATAGCACGGAAAGTTGATTTTTTCTCCATAGGAACTAACGATCTTATTCAGTATACGATTGCCGTTGATCGAGGGAATGAGAAAATTGCCTATCTGTATCAGCCTTTTCATCCAGGAGTGCTCCGGCTGATAAAAATGATTATTGATAATGGGCATGCTGCCGGTATACCGGTTGCTATGTGCGGAGAAGTGGCCTCCGACCCCATGTCAACCGTACTGCTTCTGGGACTGGGGCTGGATGAATTCAGTATGAGCCCCATGTCACTGCTTGAAGTTAAAAAGATTATCCGCTCAGTTACAATGTCCGAAGCCCGGGATCTTGCCGGCAGGATTATGGGTATGGAGTCGGCTGAACAAATAAATACCTATGTAAAAGAGTGGTCAAATGAAAGAATCGATATATTCAGCTCCTGAAAAAAAACTTCCCCTGATAGCAATTATCGGACGTCCGAATGTAGGGAAATCAACCCTTTTCAACCGCCTTATCCGCAGGAGGCGCGCAATAACTGACCCGACGCCCGGAGTAACGCGGGATCCGATTTTCGAGGAATGGGACCTTGAGGGACATCCGGTTATGCTGGCTGATACGGGGGGAGTTAAGCTTGACCAGCAGGGACTTGATGCCCAGGTAACCCGGAAGAGCTATGCAGTCCTGAAGAAAGCTGATGTGATCCTGCTTATGATGGATATCACGGGAGTTACTCCGGAAGATGAAAGCCTGATAGAATCCCTGCGTCAATATAGCCATAAGGTGCTGCTCATTGTTAATAAAGTAGATAATCCTGCCCGTGAAGACCAGATATGGGAATACTATGCATATGGTTTTCCGACAGTTCTCGGGGTATCGTCAACCCATGGTCTAGGTATCGGAGAGTTGGAGGAAGCCCTTCTGGAAAGAATCGACTTTGATGCCTTCGCTCCGACTGAAGATGAGCATGAGGAGACGGAAAACCGGATTATCAGAGTAGCTGTGATGGGAAAACCGAATACCGGAAAATCAACCCTTACCAACCGCCTGACCGGTGAGGAGTCGTCCATCGTCAGTGATATACCGGGAACAACCAGGGATGTGGTGATCGGGGATTTTTCCTATAAGGGAACCGATTTTATCGTGCTCGATACCGCAGGCATACGGAAAAAGAAGAGAGTTGGGGAAAATATTGAATTTTACTCAGTTAACCGGGCTGTCCGTACCATAGAAGAAGCTGATATTATTCTTATGATGATTGATTCGGTCGAAGGACTGTCAGAACAGGATAAAAAAATATCAAGTATGATTGTCAGTAAGGGCAAGGGAGTCATCCTGGTCCTGAATAAGTGGGATCTCATCATGCACATTCCCAACCAGCTGGAAGCGGTCAAGGACCGGACCCGTTTTCTCTTTCCTGTACTGGGATTTGCACCGCTTGTTCCAATTTCAGCTGCAACCGGGGAGGGGCTGGATACACTGCTCGATACTGTCTGGACCGTCTGGAAACAGCTGAACAAACGGGTGGATACAGCTAAACTCAACCAGGCTTTAAGAAAATGGCTCGAACAATACCAGATACCGCGAGGTACGACGACATACTACAAGATCCTGTATGCGACTCAGACAAGTTCCCATCCTGTGCAATTTCTGCTCTTTGTCAACCATCTTAAAGGATTTCCTCAGGGGTACCTTCAGTTTGTTACCAATAAAATCCGGAAAGAGCTGGGTTTCCCTTCCGTCCCCATTGACATCTTCCTTCGCGAACGGCGAAGGAACAGTTAGGCAGAACTTATGGCAATAACTGCAGTTGGTTTTGATGTGGATGGAACCCTGTATCCGGAACTTACGATGTATCTGCATGCCTTCCCGCTGATAATCCGCAGCCCCCTGCTCATGTATCATTACGGTCGTGCACGAAAAATCCTCAGGCAGAAAAGTGCCGGGGGGGAACAGATAACCGGAAGCTTCCGAACCAATCAGGCCTCCGCTTTTCTGGAATCCAGAAAAGCAGGTATAAGGGGGAATTACAGTGCTGAATGTGCTGAAGAGCTCCTCGAAAAAATCGAAAAAAAAATCGATGCATCAATTTATGCCCATTGGAATCGATTGTTTGCTGATATAAAGCCGTATGAAGATGTGCGCAAAGCATGGTTGGAATTGAAGGGATTTGGCCTTTCAATTGGACTTCTCTCAGATTTTCCCTTAGGAACCAAGCCTGAAGCGCTTGGTGTAGCAGATCTTGCCGATGCATGGTGCTGCTCAGAAGAGACCGGCTATCTCAAGCCAAGACCGGAACCGTTCAGGTATCTGGCCGGGAAGCTTGGCTGCCCACCGGAAAATATTCTGTATATCGGAAACAGCTATGAAAAGGATATTATCGGAGCCCACGACGCCGGTATGAAAACTGCCTTATTTGCCGGCAGCAGTATGTTCAGACGTCGGAAATATCCTCTTGCTGATGTTGTTTTTTCCCGATACGCCAGTTTATCCAAGTTGTTGACAAGTTATCTATAGTGCAGGAAAATAGAATCAATCCTGAGCCAATTTCATGAGTCGGGGATTTTTTTTGAAATTGATATAGTCAATTGCTGTTCAGGCTGGTGGAGGTACTATGAATCAAACAATCTTTTATCTTCTTGATTTCGGACTCTTTCTTACGGTACTGATAATAATTCTTTTTTATCGCCAGCTTGACAGAAAAGATCGGCAAATCCATCTTGTGAAGGCACTGATGGAGAACATGCAGTTTGAGCTTGATGAAAAATTCAAGAAGATGCGAACAGCCGTCGATGCAATGGAGGATACCATGCAGGGGTACGAGATCCACGTATCATCCCTGCTGAAGAAGGTTGACAGTTCTCTGGCCGACCTTGACAGACATGCTGATGACTTGCAGAAGCTCCATGCCTACATGTCGCATTATCACCGGGTGCTGAAGGATCTAGAAGGACTCACCGGCAAGGCAGAGGCGAGAATGAAGCTCCTGAAAGCTGATACCGACGAGCTCGGCAATATAAGCGAACGCATCGAGGCATTCTCGCAGGAAGTAGAAGCTCTTGATGAAAAGCTCTCAATTCAAAGTGGAAAATTTCTTGAGCAGGTAGAAAAAGCGCGGATCGACTGGACCGGGCAAATTTCCCGTGAAGTGGAAGAGTCAATAAGGTTTGCTAATGAACAGATAAGTAAAAAAAGTAAAGAGGCAGCGGCTGCCATTGATATAAGCAAGCTTCAAATCAGATATAAAGCCGCTGCCGAAGGGGAAGCTCCTCCATCAGCAGAGGGGGGATTTTCTCTTCCCAGGCTGGAGGAGAGCGAGGTGGAACTTGAGGATCTGGAAGATGCAGCCCCGAACGAAGTTGAAGAGTTTGACGATTCAGATAATACAGACGATGATAGTGACGATGAAGAAGATGAAAGTGACGACCTCGGTGACCTCGAAGACGAAGAGATCGACATGATTGATGATGAAGAAGATCTTCAGCTTTACATGGATGATGAAGTCCAGACCATAGAAGAAAAATTATCCAAACGTGAGATTGTTCAGCGATATGCGAATGAAGGAAAGGATTCTTCTTCCATTGCGGCGATAACAGGAATTCCGCGGGGAGAAGTTGAATTGATTTTAGAATTGATGGATTTTACAAAGGATGAGTAGACCTGTTTTGCTGATTCCATGAGCTGCTTATGAATTTTCCTGCAGCACTCGTTAAAAATCACTTGACGTCAATTAACCCGTCTTAGTATGTTTAGTATGCAGTACGAAATATCTGTATATATGCTATTTTCAGGAAGCATCCGATAAAAGTACAATATGCTCAGACCATGCGGCTGGGCTCAAATAATGCGTAGGGGATATACATGGCGAAAGACAAGGAGCGGGCAGCTGCGGCAGAGAAGAAAAAGAAGGCTGCTGCAGCTGATGATATTGAAAAATCAGAAGAAATCGAAGAATCAGCAGAAAAAGTTACAGCTTCAGAAACAGCAGCTTCTGAAGAAGCTGTGGAAGAGACAACTCTTACAGAGGAAGAGGCTGGTCTGCTTAAGCTTCAGGAGGATATTATCCGTCTGGAAGAGGAAACCGGCAATCTGAAAGATCAGCTTCTTCGTAAGCAGGCTGATTTTGATAATTTCCGAAAACGCATATTTCGGGAAAAAGAAGAGTCAATTAAATATGCCAACACGGCGCTTCTGTCGGATTTGATAGCAGTTATTGATGATTTTGAACGTGCGATAGGTTCTGCTGAAAGTTCTACCGATTTTGAGAGCTTTCTTTCCGGCATAAAGCTGATAGAAAAACAGTTTGTTGGAATGCTTGAGCGGGATTGGGGGTTGAAGCGGATGATAACCGTAGGGAAAGAGTTTGATCCCCAGAAGCACGAAGCCCTGATGATGGAGGAGTGCGAAGGATGCACAACTCAGACTGTTCTTGAAGACTTTCAGAAAGGGTATTTTCTCCATGATCGGGTATTGCGGCATGCGAAAGTCAAAGTCGGGGTGCCCGGCGAAGCCGGCAGTGATGAGAAAAAAGAGAAAGAACAGAAAGAAGAGCGTTAGGAACAGTTAAAGAAAAGAACACATATTTTGCTTGATAATAAGGAGAAAGATACATGGGACGTATCATTGGAATTGATTTGGGAACGACAAACTCTTGTGTAGCGGTTATGGAAGGCGGTGAGCCGGTTGTAATCCAGAATTCTGAAGGACAGCGGACCACTCCGTCCATCGTAGGATTTACCAGTAAAGGTGAGCGACTGGTTGGCCAGCCGGCAAAAAACCAGATCATCACAAACCCTGAGAATACAATCTATTCTATCAAACGCTTTATGGGAAGACGTTATTCTGAAGTTCCTTCAGAAGTGAAAATGGTTTCGTATACAATTAAGGAATCTTCCAGCGGAGGAGAAGTTCGGGTGGAGGCCCAGAATAAGGATTTTTCACCCCAGGAGATTTCGGCAGCCATCCTTCAGAAAATGAAGCAGACAGCTGAAGATTATCTCGGAGAGACAGTAACCGAAGCAGTAATAACGGTACCCGCCTATTTTAACGATGCTCAGCGTCAGGCGACAAAAGATGCCGGAAAAATCGCCGGTCTGGAAGTAAAGCGGATTGTTAATGAGCCTACCGCAGCATCCCTCTCTTACGGTTTTGGCAAAGACGGCAGCCATGAAGAGAAAATTGCAGTATACGACCTTGGCGGCGGAACCTTTGATATATCGATTCTGGAACTTGGAGACGGAGTATTCGAAGTCAAATCGACGAATGGCGATACTCACCTGGGCGGTGATAACTTTGATCAGAGAATAATTGACTGGCTGATAACCTCTTTCAAATCAGAATCTGGAATAGATTTGTCCAAGGACAGAATGGCTCTGCAGCGTTTACGGGAAGCTGCCGAAAAAGCAAAGATAGAGCTTTCGAGCCGGCAGTCGACGGATATCAATCTACCGTTTGTAACTGCTGATGCATCAGGTCCGAAACACCTGCAGATTACCCTTTCGCGGTCAAAATTTGAGCAAATGGTTGAGGATCTGGTCGAAAAGACCAAAGAACCCTGCCGGAAAGCCATGAAAGATGCCGGGGTTACGCATGCTGATATTGACCAGATTATCCTCGTAGGAGGTTCAACCCGAATTCCTGCAGTTCAGGCCGCTGTAAAAGAACTTTTCAAGAAAGAACCAAGCCGGGGAGTTAATCCTGATGAGGTGGTGGCAATGGGAGCCGCTATACAGGGCGGAATACTCGGCGGGGATGTCAAGGATGTGCTGCTTCTTGATGTAACCCCCTTGTCCCTCGGAATTGAGACCCTTGGGGGGGTTTTTACGAAGCTGATAGAACGTAACACTACGATTCCTACCCGCAAAAGCCAGACCTTTTCAACCGCTGCTGACAACCAGACAGCAGTTTCCATCCATGTTCTCCAGGGTGAGCGCGAAATGGCATCCATGAACAGGACGTTAGGCAAGTTTGACTTAATTGGAATACCGTCAGCCCCCCGCGGAGTTCCGCAGATAGAGGTGACTTTCGATATTGATGCAAACGGTATAGTTCATGTATCGGCAAAGGATCTCGGCACCGGAAAGGAACAGAAAATCCGCATTGAATCTTCTTCAGGTTTGTCGGAAAGTGAAATTGACCAGATGGTTAAGGATGCAGAACTCCATGCTTCAGAGGACAAAAAAGAACGGGAGAAGATAGAAGTCCGCAACGAAGCCGACAATCTTATTTATTCAACCGACAAGTCTCTCAAGGAATTTGGCGACAAGGTATCAGAAAGTGATCGTGCAGCGATAGAGCAGGCTAAGGCGGATCTCAGTGCCGTGCTCGAACATGGCGATGCAGCAGAGATCAAGACTAAAATCGAGGTTCTGCAGCAGGCTTCCTATAAGCTTGCCGAAGAAATCTATAAGCAGTCAGCAGCAGACCAGCAGGGCGGCGGACAAGCCGAGGGTACGCAAGCTCAGCAGCAGGAACCCTCTAATAAAGACAACGTTGAGGATGCTGATTTCGAGGTTGTTGACGAAGACTAGTATTGATTCCCAAACGGAGCGAGAGGAGCGGAACCATCTTGATTCTCTGGTGAAAATTGGGGCTTACCTGGTCTATAGAGAAAGAAACTAAAGATTTAAAAGAGGCAGCTTTGGCTAAACGAGATTATTATGAAGTTCTGGGACTCCAGAAAAATGCTTCTGCGGATGAAATAAAGAAGGCTTACCGTAAGTTGGCGATCAAGTATCATCCGGATAAAAATCCGGGTGATACAGAAGCGGAAAGTCGATTCAAGGAAGCTACTGAAGCCTATGAAGTACTAAGCAACCCGCAGAAACGTTCAACATATGATCAGTTTGGATTTGCCGGTCTCGAAGGAATGACAGGAGGAGCACATGACTACTCCTCCGTTTTTCGTGACTTCAGCGATATTTTCGGGGATTTTGGCGGGATTTTTGATTCCTTTTTCGGCTCAGGCGGAGGAGGACGCAGCCGGGGCGGCGGCCGCGAATACGGCGGCCCTGCCCGGGGAGCTAATTTGCGCTATAACCTTGATGTAGACTTCAAGGATGCGGTATTTGGCACGAAAGCAGAGAT
Organism: Spirochaetales bacterium; assembly: GCA_018399255.1. Classification (GTDB taxonomy): domain Bacteria; phylum Spirochaetota; class Spirochaetia; order JABMQR01; family JABMQR01; genus M55B182. Next base: position 51,830 of record JAGYPA010000004.1, read on the forward strand.
TACCTATATACATAATGTATCATGTTCCCATTGCGGCGGATCCGGGGCTGAATCAGGATCCGGGAAAACCGTCTGCAAAACCTGCGGCGGAACAGGGCAGGTTAGAAGAAATTCTGGATTTTTCTCAATTGCTTCCGCCTGTCCAACCTGCGGCGGAGAAGGGTATGTTATAGAAAACCCCTGCTCTTTCTGCCATGGGACCGGTCTGACAAAAAAACAGCAGAAGATAAAAGTTACCATACCTGCAGGCATAGCCTCAGGAAAACGAATCAGCATTCCCGGACAGGGGGATGCAGGACCAAACGGCGGCCCTGCCGGGGATTTATACGTCTATGTGACAGTTCGCTCTCACAAATTTTTTGAGCGGGATGGTAATGATCTGTACTGTGTTATCCCCATTTCGATGACGCAGGCTTCCCTGGGGGATGAGCTGGAGATCCAGACAATCGACGGCAACAGGATTAAACTGAAAATTCCCTCCGGGGTCCAGACCGGAAAAATGCTGCGGGTGAAAGGCCGGGGGGTTCCGTACCTCAGCAGTAAAGATCAACGGGGAGATATGTATATCAAAATACAGATAGAAACCCCGAAACGACTGAATTCCAAAGCAAAAGCATTAATGCGGGAACTGGCAGATGTATTAGGTGAAAATCAAGCACCGGATCCGGTACCTCTCTCCGATCTTTAAACCATAAAGGAAAATATGCGTAATATAATAGGGTTTCACGCGATTGAAGAGTCGATACGAAAGAAGCATACAGGGTCTACCCTCTACATACATCGTAAAAGTCATAAGAGAAATGCTCAGTTGGAGACTTTGGCTCAGCAGAATGGGGTGAAAATAATTCAGGCTGATCTCCTGGAGCTTGATAGGCTTGCCGGAGGCGGCAGCCATCGGGGGGCTGTGCTTGTTGTATCAGGCGGATCAAGCACTCTGAAAAGCAGTCAGCTGTCTGATTTCATAGCATCAGCGGGAGAATCCCGGAATTTGTTAGTTATTGCTCTTGACGGCGTCACCGATCCGCAGAACCTTGGAGCCGTAATGCGGAGTGCCGATTTATTTGCAGCAGATTTTCTCATTCTGCCTGAACGGAGAAGCTCTCCGGTAAATCAGACTGTTTTGAAAGTATCATCCGGAGCAGCAGAATATGTACCCTATGCGATTGTTCCCAATCTTGTACGATCATTGCAGAATTTGCAGAAGGCCGGATTCTGGGTCTATGGGGCTGACATGAATGGTGAAACGGTCTCTTCTGTGAGTCTGACAGGAAAGATTGTACTGGTGCTGGGATCAGAAGAGAGCGGCCTGAGTAAGCTGGTTCAGCAGACCTGCGACCGAATTATCTCGATACCTACCAAAGGCCATATAGATTCACTTAATATTGCAGCAGCGGCAGCAGTTCTTATGTATGAAGCAAGCAGGCAAAGAATACAAGTCAAGTAATAACCGTTAATCTTCAAAAAAACGATTGCCGATATCCCTTCTGAACCATGCTCCTTCAAACTGAATATCCTGAATGAATGAATAAGCCCGGGAGTTGGCCTCGATGATATTAGTTCCCAGGCCAACGGCAGTAAAGCAGCGCCCTCCTGTTGTGAACAGCTGGTTGGGGGCCCTTTCACTGACGGCCCCATAGAAAAGCATTGATGAATTATAGGGAAGGGCGTTTTTTGAAAAATAGGGCAGGTCTGAAACAGCTTTATGAATCAGTGGATTTTCTGGATATCCTCTACTGGCTACGACAACGGCAACGCTGGATTGATTTGATAATTCCATGTTGAAATTTTCAATTTCCTGTTCTTCCAGGGCTTCGATAATATCGAGAAAGTCCGACTGAATAAGCGGAGCCATAGCCTGGGTGGCGGGATCGTTAAATCTGGCGTGGTAGTCAACCAGTTTAGGACCTTCGTCAGTTAGAATCAGACTGAAAATAAGCACGCCTTTGTAGGTCAGGCGTTCTCTTTTAAGTCCTTCAAAAGTCGGTTCAAGGATCCTCTGAAAAATCTGGTCGCGCAGGGTTGTCTTAATGATCGGGACAGGACTGATGGATCCCATTCCCCCGGTTGCAGCCCCCCTGTCAAGTTCTCCGGACTTGGTGTAGTCTGAACAAACCGGAAGCAGAATATACCCTTTTTCATCAGTTATAACCGTCAGGGTGAGGGGCATCCCTTTCAAATGCTCTTCAACAATGATATTGCTGTTCTGCAGCAGTTTCCCGGCAAAGGGGAGCAGCAGTTCCGGGCTGTTTGAATCCAGCATAATCCTGCTTGGAGCCAGTTCATTACGCTTGATAACAAATCGTCGGCCCTCGTTTTTATCAAGATAGGTTTTAAAATCGGTTATGGTAGAAAATGCCGTATAGCGGGAGGTGGGAATATTGTACCTGTCGGAAAATGTTCTGGCGAATGAGCGGTCACCCTCGAGCCGCATGGTATTGCTTGAAGCTCCGAATGTTCGAATCCCGAGAGATCTCAGATAATCGGGGACTCCATTGGCCAGAGGAGATTCTGTACCAGCAAAAACATATGAGATGTTGTATTTTCTGCAGGCTTCGGCAACCGATTCGGGTGATGAGATATCAATGTCCGGTAAATTTGTACCAAGCATTGCTGTGCCGGCATTCCCCGGGGCTATGAAAAGACCACTTATCCTGCGGCTTTTAGAGAACAACCAGGTTATGGCATGATCCTTTGCACCGGACCCAAGTATTAAAACTTTCAAGCGTGGGGTTCCTCCCTAATGTGAGGACTAGGTTAACATTCTGCTGTTAAATGGTCAATAAGCAGTTGTGAGCTGAAAGGTTTTGAGGGCTGAAGCCTTTCAGCTCTCAACCCATCTGTTCAGGATTGCATAATAATCCCGGCGTGCTTCAGCCTGAACGATATCACGTCTCACTGCTGCAGAGCCTGGATAGCCTTTTATATATGCCCCGGCATGCTTTCGCATTTCCCGGCAGGCATGCGCTTCGCCTTTTGCCTTGACAGCCATATCCAGGTGCCTCAGGAAGGCTTCTGCTCGGGCGGTTCTGGAAATCTCCTGCTGCTTGATTCCGTTGATCAGAAGTTGTCGGGTTTGGGTGAAAATAAAGGGGTTTCCTATAGCCCCACGGGCAAACATAACCCCGTCAGCTCCAGTTTCTGTAAGCATGCTCCGTGCATCTTCCGGAGTAAAAAGGTCACCCGAGCCAAAAATTGGAACAGTTGAATGCTTTTTCAAACTCGTAATGTGAGTATGATCAGCTTGTCCTGAATATCCCTGGACACGAGTTCTTGCATGCAGGGTTATGAGGACTGCTCCGCCCTCAACCGCCGCCGCTGCTGTTTCAAGGTAGTTAATGCTGCTGCTGTCCCATCCGGATCTGATTTTCACGGTAACCGGAATGTCTGTTTCGTTTGTAATCGCTTTAACAATTCGGAATATTGCATCGGGTGATTTAAGCAGTGCAGCACCGGCACCTGTTTTCACCACTTTTGGAACAGGGCAGCCGCAATTGATGTCAATAATATCGGGTTTTTCAGCAGTAACCAAAGGAAGCGCACGAATTGCAGGATCCGGGCTGTTCATGAAAAGCTGAACTGCGAAAAGGCTCTCATTTACAGCTCTTTCCATCAAAGCTGATGTCTTGGAGCTTTCTCTAGCTAGTCCTTCAGCTGATACCATCTCTGAAAAAGTTGCATTAGCACCATACTCTACACATAACGACCGAAACGCCGTATCAGTAAACCCGGCAAGAGGGGCAAGAAACATATTCCCCTCAGCAACCAGGGAAGGTCCAATCTTGATCGGATGATAGAGACTGTCAGGCATGGAAGGAATTTACTCCGTTATCCCGAATATCCGTAAGCTGTTTTCATAGAGAACAGGGGCAACCTCTTCCAGAGCTGCTCCTCTGATATCGGCAATAGCCATGGCAACCTCGCTGAGGTACGCCGGCTTATTTCGCTTGCCCTTGTATCGGGAGGGGACCATGAAAGGGCTTTCCGATTCTATTAGAATTCGTTCGAGCGGAATGTTAGCAGCCGTTTCGTGCAGGTTTTTAGCATTGCGATAGGTTACATTACCGGCAAAGGAGATATACAGGTTGAGATCAAGAGCTCTCTTTGCATAGGCATAATCTTCCGAATAACAGTGGAGAATACCACCCTTCTCAGGCAGGCGGTCTCTCAGAATGTCCATAATGTCGGTGCCGGCTTCACGGTTGTGGATAATTACCGGAAGTTCCAGTTTTTTAGCGATATCAAGCTGACGAATGAACAGTTCTATCTGCGATTTTTTATCACCAAATTTTCTATAATAGTCGAGACCTATTTCGCCTATGGCAACAACCCGGTTGAGCTCTGCGCCTTTGAAAACTTTCTTTTCCCAGTCTATTCCGGGGTTTGCAACCTCGGAAGGAGAGACTCCGACTGCGTGGTATACGTTAGATGCGGTTCTGAGATTCTCGTATACCTGAAAGAAATCTCCCAGACTGTTGCAGATGCTGACTATATGTGCAACCTCTGCGCGCTTTGCCTGTTGGATAACGAGTAATTGTTCTATCTGGTCTTCATGGATCAGACCAATGTGAGCGTGAGTATCAAAATACTGCATGTTACCTGTCCGCTGTTTAAAAAGATTTGATATCTAAACTGACTGAAAAGCCTAAGGCTTTTCAGTCAGTTTATTAAGTTTTTTTTATATGTAAAAAAGTATTATTAAATTAATACCTCATCAGCTAAAAAACTTACTGCAATGATGTTCCTGCAGGATATAATCAAACAGCAAAGTTTAATTATATCCTGAAAGAACCTCGTCCAACTAAATGATATATACACTAAAGTAACATGCTTGACAGCCTGTCGTCAATTGTATTTGACAATTATTTACTGTCATGATAGTTTGAATGGTGTTTTTCAGGGTAATTCTCAGATATTTTCATGTTACATATCTGTTTACAAAACTTCCTGTGAGAGAAGTTACGATATTCCGGAAAGCCCTGAAAGGTATTTACTGCTTTTTGCAGCAGAAAAACATATCTAAAAGAATTATCAGCTGATATTTCTGTAATGGTTGTTACATGATTTTTGTTTGATAATCAAGGAAATATATGGGAACCAGTATAAACGAACCTGAAGGCTGCAAAGAAGAGACCATGGAAGAGAAGCCGAATGAAAGCATTACGTACCTGGTAAAAAACCCGCATACTAATGAATCGTGCATTGCCTGTTTCAACGAGTCGTTAGAGCCCGGAATACCGGTTGTTATGCCAACTCGCTACGGAACTGACATTGGTTTCATTCTGGGGAAAATGAGGGAAAATACCTGCGCGAATTGTGAAGGATGTGATGATTCAACTGCCGGCGGTACAGATCGAACCTCCGCCTTGTCGCTGGATGCAACTGATGATTCTGAAATTTCGCAGAATGAAGCAGTCGGGAAAAGACAGAGTAACGATAAGAATGGCGGGCGCAGGAATCAAAAACGGAAAAAGGATAAGAAACCAGTATCCGAAATTTACACTATCATGCGCACCGCTGATGAGAAGGATTTGGAAAAGTATGAGAAGAACCGGGTAAAGGAAATTGAAGCCCTGACTCTCTGCAAGGAGAAGGTGAAAAGTCATCATCTTGATATGAAGATGGTTTCTGCTCATTTCCTGCTGGGTGAGTCGAAAGTGATCTTTTTCTTCACTGCCGACGCCCGGGTTGATTTCAGGGAATTAGTTAAGGACCTCGTTTCAATTTTTAAAATGCGGATTGAGCTCCGTCAGATTGGAGTCCGGGATGAATCCCGGGTATTGGGAGGGCTGGCTGTTTGCGGCAGGGACTATTGCTGTCACAGTATAACAGATAAGCTTAATCCCGTATCAATTAAAATGGCAAAGGAGCAGAATCTTTCTCTCAATTCCATGAAAATTTCCGGACCTTGCGGTAGGCTGCTCTGCTGCCTCTCCTATGAATATGATTATTACCGGGAAGAGAAAAAAAAGCTGCCCTCAGAGGGAGGGCGCCTGAAAATAAGAGAGGACTTGCTGAAAATTCATGAAGTAAATATTTTGTCAAAGAAAATTTATCTCACATCTTCTGATGGAAGAGTTGTGGTTGTACCGTTCAGTAAAGTGTCATATAATGATTCAACAAAACGATGGGTAGTTGACAGTGAATATGTTGAAGAAATGCTCTAAAAAATGTCAGCCGTCAGCAAATTTATACATGTTAATAAATTATTATATTGACACAAATTAATGCGTATGGTATGTTACCCCCCGATAAAGTTTATTTCCAGTTTTCAGGTCTTGATTAATTCCTGATGGATTTGATATGAATAGAGAGCTTGTTCCGGCGGAGTCTCCCTCGGAAGCAGCCTATAACATTCTTTTAAAACAAAACGCGAAAGATTTTGCGGTAGTTTTATGAAAGAATCTTACATACATAGTTGGAGGTACATGCGTGGCAGGAAAAGGTTCCGCAGAAAAGCGTCAGCGTCAGAATGAAACCCGCAGAGAAAGGAACAGACGAGCAAAGAGTCAGGTGAGAACGGCAACCCGGAAATTCCGGGAATCAATTACAGCAAATGACAAAGCCATTGCCGAGAAAGATTTGGCACAGGTTTTGAAGCTCATCGATACGTATGCAGGGAAAGGCTTATATCATAAGAATACTGCATCAAGAAAGAAATCCCGCCTGACAGCACAGCTGAATAGTCTTTCGTAACCCGAAGGTTTCTTCTGGTGATTTCGCTGCAAGTGGTTAAATACGTCAGGCTTGAAAAAGCGTGACGTGAGACATACAGCGGATAGGGCTGTTCGGATACCCAAGGGGCCGAATCTGATTTACGGACCTGCGGTATATGAAGAATTGTATTGATAGGAGGGATTATGGCATCCCAGAAACTGACAAAAGCTGAATTGATTGAAAGAATTCATGAAAAACTAGGAATAAACAGAAACGATGTTCATCTGGTTATTGATGAAGTCTTTGGAGAACTCAAAGATGGTCTTGCAGAAGACCGGGTTATAGAACTTCGGGGTTTTGGTACATTTGAGATAAAGACAAGAAAGGGGCGGGAGAAAGCCCGGAATCCTAAAACAGGAGAACTGGTTTCTGTCGATACGCACGGCGTAGCAGTATTTCGTCCTGGTAAAGAGTTGAAGGATATTGCCTGGAAACTCAGGAATTAGCCAAAATAAAGAGTCGAAATTCTTATGTCACAATTAACATATCGGATTTTCCGTAAAGAAAGCGGCCTCCTGACAATTGTTATTGAGGTCGTTTTACTTTTACTTTCTGCGCTTGTTTTTTCAGGAGCATTTCCGGGGTTTATATCAGATGATGGAATCGGTTTTCTAGGATTTATTGCACTGATTCCACTTTTTGCGGTTATCCGTAATACCGGATGGGTTCGTTCAGCCTTCTATGGTTTTCTTTTCGGATTTACCTTCTACACATTCTTCAACTATTGGCTGGCATCTTTCCACCCGCTTGCTGTCTATATAGCTCCAATAATAATGGGCACGGAAATGATCCTCCTTTTCCCGGTTCTCAAGGCGGCGGATCGTCTGTTTCCCAAGTACGGCTTTGTTGTGCAGCTTCTGATATGGACTGCATATGAGTATTTGAAAACACTTGGATTTGTCGGATATCCTTACGGTATCGTAGGGTATTCCCAGTATACATTTCTGCCGTTTATCCAGATTTCCTCAATCTTCGGTATTTGGGGAGTAACCTTGATGACGGTATTTCCGTCAATTTTTTTCGGGCGGTATACAGCTGATCGTCTGGTTGGTGCTGGTGAAGGGTTTGTCAATTTTTTACAGAAGTACAGGGTCGTCTGGATTGTATATCTGGCGCTTTTTGCCGCTGCCCTGATTTTCGGCTTTTTTGCACTTGGCGAACTGAAAGGAGAAGAACCCGACAGGCTGTGGCGTACCGCTCTTGTTCAGCACAATGCTGATTCATGGGAGGGGGGAATAGTAAACTGGCGCAAAAATCTGCGCACCTTGATGGAGCAGAGCAAACTGGCGCTTGAGGAGGATCCGGAGATTGTCATCTGGTCCGAAACGGCATTTGTCATATCAGTTCACTGGCATACAAACTACCGAACCAGTCCCGCTTCTTATGAAGTCGTCAAGGAATTTACCAGCTTTGCAAATAGTCTTCCTGTTCCCCTGCTTACAGGAAATAATGACAATCGTCTCAAGGATCCGAACCTGCCTCCGGTATTGAGTGACGGCAGTCTCAACCGCGAAGATCACAATGCAGTTATTCTCTATGAGGACGGCGGCTTGAAGGAAATATATTGGAAGCAGCATCTGGTTCCTTTTACTGAACACTTTCCCTATGAGAAAACTCTTCCGCGCTTCAATGCCCTGCTTCTGGCAAATGATTACCACTATTGGTCAAAGGGGACTGAAGCAACTGTCTTTGAAACCGGCAACGGGGTAAAGTTTTCAACCCCGATCTGCTTTGAGGATGTTTTTGGCTATCTTTCTGCCAATTTTGTCACAGCCGGAGCAGATGTTATAGTAAACATGACAAATGACTCATGGTCGGGAGCTGTTTCGGCACAAATGCAGCACATGGCTATGGGTGTTTTTCGGTCAATAGAGAATCGGAGAACAACGGTCAGAGGCACCAACTCCGGCATGACCTGTGTTATCGACCCGGGCGGCAACATTCTCGATATTATGGAACCTTTTGTTGTCGGCTATATGGTTACTGATGTACCTATCTACACCTATAGAGATACGCTCTATACTCGCCTGGTGGATTGGTTTCCGAAACTGCTGATAGGTGTTTCCCTTGCGCTTCTCGCTTTCGGACTTGGTCGGGCGATTCTACATCGGGCTAAGGCAGATAAAGATTGACAAAGTCCCTTATTACTGCAGCAGTCTGTATAATTGGATCAGAACTCATTCGCGGTGTAATTCAAGACAGCCATGTCAAGCTGCTCGGAGCTGAATTTGCAGCTTTGGGAATAGATGTTAAGCGAGTGCTGATTATTCCCGATAACGATGAGATAGAAGCAGCTCTGGATTCTATGATAGGGAAATATGATATAGTTCTGACTACCGGCGGACTTGGCCCCACCTCTGATGATATGACCCGGCATGCTGTTGCCCATGCAGCCGGTGTGAAACTGGTAGAGAACCAAGAAGCTCGACGGGACCTTTCGGCGAGACTGCAGCGCGAGCCGGGATCGTCAAACCTCACGCAGGTGATGTTTCCGGAAGGGTTTTCAATTATTCCTAATCCTTTGGGTACTGCTCCCGGGTTTATGGGAACCTGCAGGAGCCGGATGCCGCAGGCAGCGGCTGATGCATCCTCTTTTTCCGAAGGCAAGGAATCTCTGGTAGTTTCCATGCCAGGTCCTCCCGCCGAGATGCATGAAATGCTGTACCGGCAGGTACTTCCTGCTGTTACCCGTTACTTTAATCTTGCTGAGGAGACCGGCCGAACTGAGGTCTCTGTTTTTCTGGTACCTGAATCGAGATTGGAAGACATATGCAGCAGGTTTGCTGTTTCTGGAGTCACCTGGGGGACACGAATTCAGCCCCTGAGAATCAGCTTGTACCTAAAGGGAGAAAGTGATGAAGTCCGGGAGCATATGGCAGTCAGGCTTCAGGCTCATGGAGGGGCTGAGCTTTTTCAGATTGGTGATGTACATCCGATTGATCCTCTTGTCAGTTTGCTGAAAGAACGTAATCTCATGATTGCCGGAGCAGAATCATGTACCGGCGGGTATGCTTCAAAATTGCTTACAGACAGGCCGGGAAGTTCGGATTATTTTTGGGGCTCTGTAATAACCTACCATAACAATGCCAAAGAGCAGCTGCTCCGGGTATCTCCAGCGGTATTGGAGCGATTTGGTGCGGTTTCTAAAGAAGCTGCTCTGGAAATGGCAGAACAGGTCAGGAATATTTCGGGAGTCGATGCAGCGTTCAGTATAACAGGAATAGCTGGTCCCTCAGGAGGAACCCCGGATAAACCGGCAGGGACAGTGTGGTTCGGGTTTTCCTCATCAGAACAGGCTGCAGCAGCGGTTAAGATTACGTTTCATGCATACAGCAGGGATTCTGTGAGAAGAAGAGCGGCTGCTGCAGTGTCTATTTTACTCGATACCTATATAAGAGGGAATCAACCGCTTGACATTGTGAATAAGTGGCAATATATTTAACTTATCGTAGATGGACAGTGTACTATCTGTTTTATATTTTAAAATTTGATCAAAAATACTTTTCCAATTAAAAGCACTCAAATTGACTCATGCTGCCGGGTTGCTTTATTCAATTGCATACTGATACTTTTGCATTTGCTGTTTTTTTCCGGCAGTTGTGAAATCAGAATTTACCAAAATTACATTTGATCATTCCAGGTGCACTTTATTTCTGGTTTGAATGATCAATTCTTTATGTCTGTCTGTAAGCTTATATGGAAACCGTTCGAATATATGGAAACCAACCGTGAACATAGAAAAAACCCTAAGCTCTTTCAAAATCAAATCATTTTCAGAAGAGCAAATTTTAAATTGTGGAGTCTTTGATGCTGTCAAAAATTGAAGGAGCTGATTCGCTTGGCGAAGCAGCTGAAAAAGAGAATCAGGAATTAATCCAGGATAATTCCATCCCTGCAGAACCCCGGAATGAGGGTGAAAATACTGAACAGAGTAAAAAAAAGGTTATCGCCCGAAAAAGAACGCGGCGCAAGGTGAAAACCGATACAGTACCGTCGGAAAATGAAGACCTTGACCAAAAAGGTATTGATCATAAAGCTGAAAAACCGTCAACCGAAGAAAAAAAATCCGATGAGAAAAAAACAACTAAACACAAATCTGCAGCAGCGGCAACTGTAAAAAGCCCTGTCAGAAGAAAACGAGTCAAACAGCCGGCAGTTGAGCCTGATCTGTTTTCTCAGGCTGATGCCGAAGCCTCAAGCAGGAAATCAGATGATGCAGAGTCTGATTCGACAGCTCCCGCTGCTTCGGCAGCGCCAGCTCCCGCTGCTGAAACAGGAGCAGTCTCTTCGTCAGAGTCAGAACCATCTCCTCAGGCCCCCAGATCGACAGAATCCCCCGCAGCTCCCGAAGCAGCCCCGGAAGAGAATTCTTATTCAGCCGGAAAGGATTATGGCGATAAGAGTAAAGATTTTGAGGGCAGAAAGAATATTCAGCAAAATGCTCCGAGACCGCAGTTGAAAAACCCACGAACTAACGGAACCCAGGGAAATCGCAGCAATAAGCAGAACAGCAGTAAGCGAAGCAATCATCGCGGCGTTCGTGAAGATTCGGGGAACCAGAGTTCAGGTTCGAATGGGAATGCAGTGCAGCAGTCTGAGCAGTATCCAGTTTCGCATGCGCATGAAGGTGAAAAACTGAGCATTAATGACCTCACCTCGATGAGTGTTCCGGTTCTTCGTGAAAAAGCAGCAGAATGGGGAGTACCCATGGAATCTCTGCTGATAATGAAAAAGCAGGAAGTAATTGTTGAAGTACTCAAGCTGCATACCCGTGCCGGCGGTGTTATTTATGCGTACGGATCATTAGAAATCCTTCCGGACGGATATGGATTTCTCCGGTCTCCCCAGAACAGCTATCTGCCGGGACCTGATGATATTTATATTTCACCTTCCCAGATCCGGCTCTTCAACCTCAAGACCGGCGATACAGTTGCCGGCCAGATAAGACCGCCCAAAGATGGGGAAAGATTTTTTGCCATGCTGAGGGTGGAGACTGTAAATAACGATGATCCGGCAAATGCCCAGACCCGCGTTGGCTTTGACAGCCTCACGCCCCTTTATCCTGATGAACGGCTCAACATGGAGAGTAAAAGCGGCGATATTTCAACCCGACTTATCAATCTTTTCTCACCAATCGGGAAAGGACAGAGAGGGTTGATTGTATCACCCCCCAAAGCTGGAAAGACGATGCTGCTGCAGAAAATTGCCAATGCCATCACCGAAAACAACCCGGAAGTAGAGCTGATTGTTCTTCTTATAGATGAACGTCCGGAAGAAGTAACCGATATGCGACGGAATGTAAAAGGGGAGGTTATCGCTTCGACATTTGATGAACAGGCAAGCCGGCATGTTTCTGTGGCGGAAATGGTTATCGAAAAGGCAAAGAGAATTGTCGAGCATAAGCGGGATGTGGTTATTCTGCTTGACTCCATAACGCGGCTAGCAAGGGCATATAACCAGACAGTTCCAACCTCTGGTAAAATACTATCCGGTGGAGTAGATTCAAATGCCCTCCACAAGCCGAAACGCTTTTTTGGAGCAGCGAGAAATATTGAACACGGGGGCAGTCTGACAATAGTTGCAACGGCGCTCGTTGAGACCGGATCTCGAATGGACGAAGTTATTTTTGAAGAGTTCAAAGGTACCGGCAACAATGAAATAGTTCTTGACCGACGAATGGCTGATCGGAGAATGTTTCCAGCCATCAATATTAAAAAATCAGGTACGCGGCGTGAGGATCTGCTGCTTACCGAGAATGAGATATCGAAACTCTGGATTCTTCGCAATGCCCTTAATTCGCTGGAAGATATTGAAATGACAGAAATGCTCATTGACAGAATGCGCAAAAGTAAGAATAATGAAGCGTTCCTGCGATCGATGAATACAGGAGCTGGCAGTTACGATTCCTGATCTGCTGTAAGGGTCCGGCACCAAGCCCGATCTCAGCAGCGGACTGCAATAGATTTTTGAGGAGAGGGAGAGGGAGAGAATGAAGAAAGGAATTCATCCGAAATATGAACCGACAACAATTACCTGTGTCTGCGGTAATGTTATTGAAACAAAATCCACAACCAAGAATATTCAGGTTGAAATTTGTTCAAGCTGCCACCCGTTTTTCACTGGTAAGCAGAAATTGGTTGATACTGCAGGAAGAGTCGAAAGATTCAAGAGAAAATACGGAATTAAGGACTGAACCAAGGCCCATAGAATGGAGTCTTGCGCGAAAATCCGAGAAGTTTGTTCGGAAAATCGAAAACCCTGCCCGCAGAGCAGGGTTTTTTTTAAACAGAAAAGTTCCTTCAACTGAGAGCATCATGACGGCATAGGCTGCGCTCATAGTAATCTCCTGATAAGTTTCAGTTGCAATAAGTCCCTATTTATCCTACAATTCATTATGGGGGTATAGATGAGCAGTATCAGTGCACTGCATGCAGCTGAATATGAAGAATCCCCCGGGGCTATTGTTTCCGTTCCTGGAGTTGTTACAATAATGGGTGAATACTCAGATCTCTGTGACGGCTTCACTCTTGCAGGAGCCCTGGATCAGACTGTTGAGCTTGCAGTTTCAAAGCGAAATGATAACTCTTTGCGTTTTTATTCAGCTGATTTTGATGAACGGAAACGGACAACCATTCCTAACTTGAAATACAGACGTGAAGATCGTTGGGCAAATTATATTAAGGGTGTCCTGTATGAACTCTTTCGTCGAAATTATGTCTTCAAAGGACTGAATATCACGGTTAAAGGATCCATACCCCAGAAAGTAGGTCTGAAATCATCAACAGCCCTCTGTACGGCAGCGGCGTTGGCGGTAAAAGAACTTCATCAATTTGATATTGATGATACTCAGCTGATTCAGGCTGTCTACTTTGCCGAGACTTCATTTATGCAGGCAAAGGCGCGTTTAGTTGACGTGATGACCATGCTGTATGCTCGAAAAGGCCATTTTCTGCTTTATGATATGCACTCGCTGGATTATACGGAAATACAGTGCAATTTCAACGGAGACCAGTTTCTTATAACCGAGAGTGATATTCCCCAATTTTCGATACGTGAAGAGCTTATTTACAGGGAAGAGGCCTGTCACACAGGCCTGGCGGCGATCAGGGAACGATCTCCCGGCTCAGTAATGCGAGAAATCTCATCCACAGAGATAAAGAGTGCTTCGGAGAGTCTTCCTGAAGACCAGAAGAAGATTTGTTTTTTTGTCCTTGATGAAAGCAGAATTACCAGAGAGGCGGCTGTATCCCTGGCCCAGAAAGATTCTTTTATGTTCGGAAAGTTAATGAACCGCCTGCAGGCCGGACTCCGTGATTTGTTTGAAGTATCCTGTCCGGAAGTTGACTGGCTGACGAAAAGAGCGATGGAAACCCATGGCTGCTTTGGTTCGAAAATGATAGGCCCTGGATTCGGCGGCTGCACAATAACGCTTCTGCAGGTCGATTCAGTGGATATCTACACCAAAAAACTGGAGGAATATGAGCATATTTTTGGATTCCATCCGGCCTGGTTTATGTACCAGCCTGCCGGAAATGCCAGAATCCTTAAAAGTTAGTCGGTAAGACAGCTGTTATGTGAGATCTGCCGCTATCTTTCCTGATGCTCAATACATAACTTATGATTATTTTACTCACTAATGATGACGGAATTGAGAGCGAAGGGCTGCAGGTTCTTGCTGCAAAACTTCGTGAAGAACATGATGTATGGATATCCGCACCTGATGCAAACAGGAGCGCATCCTCGCATGCCATAACCATTCACCGGAATGTGGTGTTTACAAAAGTGGGTGGGGGTGGGGGGCAAAGCTTTTCCTGCAGCGGTACACCGGCTGACTGCGTTCTTTATGCATTGGGAGGGGCGATACCGGTAAAGCCTGAGGTCGTTCTATCCGGCATCAATATCGGATGCAATATCGGAAGGGATATTATCTATTCAGGGACTGTAGCAGCAGCCCGGGAATCTGCGATTTATGGAATTCCCTCAATAGCTGTATCTGCCGCGGCAGAAGGTGCCGCCCTTTCGACAAACCCGGTTCCTATACAGGAAGCCGCAGAATTTATTGTCAGGGAACTTGAAACACTTGTTTCCCTTTGGATTCCTCATACAGTGCTCAATATTAATGTTCCTGTTCACCCTGAGGGTAAATGGGAAACAGCCCAGCTTTCAAATCTGGAATACGGTAATGTTCTGAAAATCGTATCCCAGGGGGATACAACTGCTGTCTATGCGCTGGGATCTGTGCTTGAACGCATTGGGAAAGCCCATCACCAGTCGGACTTTGAGAAGCTCAAAAAAGGCATAATCACCATTTCTCCAATAAAAGTTTATCCTGTCTGTGATGAAGACCATTTGCTTACTCTGGATACCTATCTTCTGCAGCAGGCCTCTGAAAAAAATGAAATGAAAATGTAAAGGAGAAATGGAATGAGTTTTCTGCGGGATCTCAGCCCTTCGGGTTGGGATAGTCTCTGTCGACGCTGCGGCCTCTGCTGCTATGAAAAGCAGTTGTCCCCGGGAACAGCAGTGTATGATCTTTCAGAACCCTGCCCCATGCTGGACAGGGAAACTCAGCTCTGTACAGTCTACAGGAATAGATATCGTAAGAATCCCCGTTGTCGTCCGGTTAATCTTTTTACCGCCATGTTTGCTTCCTACCTTCCTCCCACCTGCGGATATGCAGCATGGGCAAAAAAGTATCATCTGAGACTTGTCAGCAGCCGGGAAATCTCCTATATTCATTCAATTGCCCCTGACAGCAAGCTTGACGATGAGTAGATCTGCAAGTACTTTAATACTACTGGAATTGTATGGCTTTGTGAGTGTAATTGATAACACCAACAAGAACGATATTCTACCTGATTATCAAGCATTTCCGGGTTTTTTGAAGAGGGAGTATTGATGGCTGAAAAGATTTTCTATATGGATAATAACGCAACAACCAGAGTTGATCCGGCAGTCAGGCAAGCTGTTATGGAGAGTTTTGATCTTTACGGCAATGCCTCCAGTATGCACAGTCCGGGAAGACATGCGTCAGCTGCAGTAGAAAAGGCCAGAGGTCAGGTAGCCGCCCTGCTTGGTGCGGATGCGGATGAAATTATCTTTACCAGCGGCGGATCAGAGTCAAACAATACGGTTATGGACCTGGTTATTTCCGATCTTTTTTCCGGAAGTGGTCGAAAGAGAATAATAACATCTTCCATTGAGCATCCAAGCATAGTGGAAACAGTTGAAATCTATCGCGAAAAAGGGTTTCCTGTTACCATAATCGGGGTGGATTCTACCGGCAAGCTGAATATGGACGAACTGCGGAAGGAAGCCCGTGAAGATGTTGCCCTGATATCAATAATGACGGCTAATAATGAAATTGGCACTATTCAGGATATTGCAGAAATAACCAGGGTGGCTGCATCGTGCGGGGCCTTGATGCATACCGATGCGGTACAGGCTGCCGGTCGGATACCCCTCGATCTGCACGGTTTCGGGGTGGATTTTGCCAGTATTTCAGGACACAAGTTTCATGCTCCCAAAGGGATAGGAGCGCTTTTTGTGAGAAAAGGTCTTCACATAGCCCCCCTTATTCGCGGCGGGCATCAGGAGGGCGGACAGCGGGCCGGCACCTATAATACTCCGGGAATTGTGGGAATAGGTGCTGCAGCGGAAATAGCTCTGAGGCTTTTAGACGAAGACGGAAAAAGAATTGCTCTGCTTCGCGACAGACTGCGCAGAGGCATTGAGGCTTCAATTCCTGATGTCCACATAAACGGACATCCCGTCGATATTCTTCCCGGGACGCTGAATGTATCTTTTCCCGGCGCTGAGGGTGAGTCAATACTGCTCTACCTTGATATGGAAGGTGTGGCGGTTTCGACCGGGTCTGCTTGTGCAACCGGTTCTCTTGAACCGTCTTATGTGCTTATCGCCACAGGAGTGGGGGCGGAACTTGCCCATGGATCGATCCGCTTCAGCCTTGGACGGTATTCCACCGATGAAGATGTGGATTTCGTATTAAGTAAACTGCCGTCGATAATTTTGCGGCTCAGGGAGATGTCTACACTATGAGTGACAGTTTTATGAATGACTGGGTTTATACCGATACCGTCAAAGAACACTTTATGAATCCTAAAAATATCCTCAATGATCCCGACTACCAGGATGATGGACGCGGAATGGTGGGCAGCATGGCCTGCGGAGACCAGATGCTGGTTGTCATCAAGGTGGAAAATGATAGAATTGCAGACTGCAAATGGAAGACCTATGGATGCGCCAGTGCAATTGCCAGCACCTCCATGATGTCGGAAATGGCAGCGGGAATGACGCTTGATGAGGCCTACAATCTTACCCCTCAGATGATAACGGATGCTCTAGGAGGCCTGCCGCAGCATAAATTTCATTGTTCAGTATTAGGGGATAAAGCCTTACGGGCCGCAATAGATGATTATCTTGAGCGGGTCGGCCGGGAAAATCCCTTTAAGAAACAGATTGCAAAAATTGTCTGTGAATGCAAAGGCATAACTGACCAGCAGATTGAGGCTCTTGTAAAAGCAGGAACAGTGGATACTCTAGAGCAGCTGCAGCAGGAAACCGGACTGGGAACGGTCTGCGGAAAATGCAAAACACTGGCAGAAGATATGGTTGAAGAGTTCCGTCATATTTACGGCAGAGAGTAGGCGGTATATAATGAGTCAGGCGAGTAAAAATTCCGCTTCCGGCGGCAGTCAGGCTGACTGCTCAACCGTAACGGAAAATCATTCGGAAGTTTTAGAGCCCTCACTGTATCATGTGATTCTGTTGAATGATGATTTTACCTCTATGGAATTTGTTATTCAGGCCCTTCAGCAAGTGTTTCACAAGCCTCTGCCGGAGGCAACAAAGATTATGCTTGAAGTTCATAAAAAGGGTCGGGGCATAGCCGGAACCTATATTCGTGATATTGCGCGAACCAAGGCCGAAAGAGTAATGCATTTGGCTTTCAAGGAGAATTACCCCCTCAAATGCATCCTTGAAAAGGCTTAGGTGTTATATTGGCGGGAGATTAACATGAAAGTATCAGAGACGGTCCAGGAAGCTCTTGGGACGGCCTATTTGACAGCGCGAGAGTACCAGCATGAGTACATTACCCCTGAACACCTCCTGTATGCGCTGCTCTATTATGAAGAATCAGTCTTTATTCTTGAAGCTTCACAAATTGATATTGAGGAGCTGAAGCATAAGCTGGATACCTTCTTTACAGAAAAATTACCGCCTGTGGGAAATGCAGGCGAACCTTCGCAGTCGGTTGGATTTCAGGATGTGATCGAAAGAGCCGTAATGCACACCGAATCATCACGTAAAGAATTTCTAGAGCTGCCGGACCTTCTGGCATCAATATTTGATGAACCGGAATCCTATGCATCTTACTTTCTTATTCAGGGAGGTCTGACAAAATATACGCTGCTTGAAACCATCAGCCATAAACTTCCCGTATTCCGTGAAGCAAATTCCGGGTATAGTGCCGGCTCAGGAGAGCCGGGAAGCAGGATACATAAAAGCAAACCGGAAACAGGCAAGAACTTCAAGCAGGATCAATCCGCCGGGCAGGACCAGAATCAGGATGATGACAATAATGATCAGGTTAAACAGGGGTCCGGCCGTCAAACGGCAAAAAAGAAAAGTGCGCTTGAATCCTATACCCGGAATCTCACCCGTGAAGATCGTGAAGGTAATCTGGATCCGCTGATAGGGCGGGCGGATATTCTTGACAGAACCTTGCAGGTTCTCTGCCGGAGGATAAAGAATAATCCCATCCTGGTGGGAGAGCCCGGTGTTGGAAAAACAGCCCTGGCATCAGGAATAGCCCAGCGGATCAATGGGGGGGACATACCCAGACGTCTGGCCGAAGCGGAAGTATATGAACTTGACATGGGAGCCTTGCTGGCCGGTACAAAGTACCGCGGAGATTTTGAGGAGCGGCTTAAGGCGGTTCTTCAGGAACTTGAGAAGCGGGAAGCCATCCTCTTTATAGATGAGATTCACACGATTATCGGGGCAGGGGCGGTATCAGGCGGGTCGGTAGACGGAGCAAATCTTCTCAAGCCCTCCCTGGCCTCCGGAAAAATCAGGTGCATCGGTTCCACCACCCAGGATGAGTATAAGAAAATTTTCAGCAGAGACGGGGCTCTTTCTCGACGTTTTCAGAAGGTTGAGGTACCGGAAACCACTAAGGATGAGACAATCAGTATTCTCAAAGGGCTTAAAGAACGGTATGAGCAGTATCATCAGGTAAGGTATACCGACACAGCCATCAAGGCGGCTGTAGAGCTCTCTTCAAAATATATTCAGGAACGGTGTCTTCCCGATAAGGCTATTGATGTCATCGATGAAGCGGGAGCCTTAATGCAGCTTCAGCATGCCGCAGGGGGAGGGTATGAAGAACCCGGAGAAAAATCAAAAAGAGTAGATGTGCGGTTTATTGAAAAAATTGTGGCCGGCATTGCCCGGGTTCCTGTTACCAATGTGAACAAAACCGAAGTGGAAAGGCTTAAGGAACTTGGATCCGAGCTGGCACAGCGGATTTTTGGTCAAAGTGAGGCTGTAGCATCTGTTGCAAGTGCCATAAAGCGCAGCAGGGCAGGCTTCGGCAATGAACGGAAGCCAGTTGCATCATTTCTTTTTGTCGGTCCGACAGGGGTGGGCAAGACGGAACTCTGTCTCCAGCTCTCAGATATACTTGATTTACCCATGATACGCTTTGATATGAGTGAATACCAGGAAAAGCATACAGTAAGCCGGTTAGTCGGGTCTCCTCCCGGATATGTCGGATATGATGAGGGCGGACTCCTTACCGATGCGGTACGAAGACAGCCGCATGCAGTGCTGCTGCTGGATGAGATCGAGAAAGCCCATCAGGATATATACAATATTCTTCTGCAGATTCTTGACTACGCAACCCTTACTGACAACATGGGACGTAAGGCGGATTTCCGGAATGTCATTATTATTATGACCAGCAATGCCGGCGCAAGGGAAATGGGAAAGCGGATGATTGGCTTTGTGGGAAGCCAGGGGGCAGAAGTATCTCTGGATAATGCACTGGAAAAGATATTCTCACCGGAATTCAGGAACCGACTTGATAAGATAGTCACCTTCAAGCGTCTGACCCATGTGGAGATAACCCGGATTGTGGAAAAAGAAATTAATGAGTTCTCTCTCAAGCTGAGGAAGAAGCGGGTTGTCCTGAATGTTTCACCGGAAGCTGTAGAATGGTTTGTAAAGGAAGGGTATTCAGATGAATTTGGAGCAAGAAATATTTCCCGGCTCATTCAGGATCAGATGAAAGATTTCTTTGTTGATGAGATACTGTTCGGCAGGCTTTCAAACGGCGGATCGGCATCAGTGATAGTGAAAGAGGGGAAAGTTTTTCTAGAAGCAGAAGCCCCGGCAACCGTCTGACGGGCTTGCAAGTAATAATGGATGAGATGTTTCCCTATGTCCATGAGCACCAGAGGGTACAATTTCCCGAGGTGCAGGACGACTCAGGTATAGTTGCAGTAGGAGGGAATCTCACTCCGGGTATGCTTCTTTCGGCATATGAGCAGGGGATTTTCCCCTGGTACAGTCCTGGTGAACCGATTCTCTGGTGGAATCCTCCTCGAAGGGCAGTTATTCTGCCCGGTGACCTCCATATTTCAAGATCTCTGCGCAAAGTGCTTGACCGCGGTTATTTTTCTATTACCATGAACCGGGCCTTTGACAAGGTTATCCGTGCCTGCAAAGAGATCGAACGACCCGGGCAGGAGGGGACATGGATTACTGATGAGATGGCTGATGCCTATTCACACCTGCACCAGCTGGGGTATGCGTATTCATTTGAAGTCTGGTCTCCTGAGTTTTCCGCCGAAAATCCTGCCGGCGGGCTTTACGGAATCAAGTTGGGAAATGCTTTCTTCGGGGAGTCGATGTTTTCGTACGTCTCCAACGCCTCCAAGGCAGCATTGGTCTCCCTATACCGATACATGCAAAACCTGCGCATGGTTATGATAGACTGCCAGATTATGAACCCCCATCTCGAGTCAATGGGGACAAGGGAAATCTCTCGGGAAGAATTTACTGCGCTTCTGAAAACAGCCCTGAAAGCAGCTGACTAACATATGAAACTGACTCAATTGTCATGAAAAATGGAGCCGCCGATGAATTCACGCAGCAGTGAATCAGTCGGAACACTTTCTGACGGCAACGGATGAAATTTTTCCAGGAAAGTCAGCAGTCTGACCGCATGCCAATAGGTCTGGTCGGATGGCTTGACCATTTTCAGAAGCGGTTCGGCAAAGGGTTTGAGAACGGCCAGCTCATAGTCCAGAGCCGAATTGAAGGCTATATCAGCATTATCCTGAAACGGAAAAATGTAGTTTTTTTCTCCATTATGAACAGACGGCCACATATTGAGAGTTTCCGCAGCCGGCATCCCCCGGAAATTGTGATCCCGGACTATTCTCCGGATAATACGGTTATCGGTCGTTGATATCCGGTTGTGATTATCGAGGTTGAGCTGGGTCAGGGCAGAAATGTAGATCTTGAATTTAGCAGAAGGCGAGATATGAGGGGTGAGGTTCGGATTGAGTCCATGAATTCCCTCAAGAATAATGATGCCGTTTTCGGGCAGCTGAACAAGGTGCTCTTCCGGCAGCCTTTTTGCGATGCTGAAATCAAAACGGGGGATCATAGCCTTCCCGGTTTCTGAAAGCTGGATAAGATCGGCATTCAGCCGTTCTGTATCGAGGGCTCCCAGAATCTCGAGGTCTGGATTGCCGTCAGCATCTATCGGGACATCAGCCCGGTTGCGATAATAATCATCCAGAGATATGGGAATCGGTACCAGCCCCAGTACCTGCAGCTGAATACTCAGCTTACGGGCAAAAGTGGTCTTTCCGGAAGATGAGGGTCCTGCAATCAAAATGAACTTGAGGGAGGCGTTCGTGTCAGCTTTTTTTTGACCTATCAGATCGGCTATCTGGGAAATTTTTTTATTTTGAAGAGATTCGGCAATTCTGATGAAAGGAATGAACTTACGCTCCTCACACAGGCGGTTCAGTTTACCGAGACAGTCCACTGAAAGGATAGAGCCCCACTGCTTATACTCCTGAAAGATGGAAAAAATGGTCGGGTTGTCGGAGAATTCTGCTATTTCGAATGGATCTGCAGAACGTGGATAGCGCAGAAGCAGTCCGTTTGCTCCGTAGCGGCGCAATTCATAGCGGGTAATGAGTGCGGTAGTTGAGAGCAGCGGTTCGTAAGAGATATCCTGGTACCCGCTGCAGGCATAGATCTGGATTGATGCCCTGTTCTGTCCCTGCAGGAGCAATACGCTGTTTTTCCGGCCGGCCTGCTCAAACCATTCTATCGCTTCTCCGTAGGCCGCAATCTTACTGGTAATCGGCAGGGCGGCAGCGGCAAGTTCTTTCACGGCAGCTTCCAGACTGCTGACAAGTTCATCGCTGACAGGCAGGTCGTCATTAAAGGAGTAGTAGTAGCCGTCGCCCAAAGTGTGGCCGATCATCATATCCCGTTCAGGACAGACATGCATCCCCGCCATGGTCAGGAGAAAATTGAGCGTGTGCCGGTACATGCGCTTGCCCTGCTCCGAAAACAGTCGCAACGGCTGTATTGAGCAGTTATACTCAATAGGATCAGACAGGCTCTTAAGCTCATTGTTAACGAGAACGGCTACAATCGGGTTATCTTCGTACTTCCATGGACCATCTTTGTGAAAACCAGCACAGCCGGAAACCTCGAGGGCTGTTGCCGTCCTGGTTCCGAAAGGGAACTGTAAGGATCCCGTATTGGGGGAATCAGGAAATTTCACAAAAATTTCTTGCATCATACTGTTTTTCTCCTCGCCGGGGCTGGTATCTCTATAGGTTCCAGTTACTCAATATCTTCCCATTGCGGAACACGGGGCGGAAAATTCAGCCCTCTGGTAAATTCACAGGCATCTTTAAGACCGAAATCGCGATCCATATCCGCGTCTTCCCAGGCAACTGACAGCGGACCTTCATAGCCGGCTCTGTTGAGCTCCCGTATAATTGCCTCAAAATTGACATCTCCGTGTCCGGGTGAGCGGAAATTCCAACCTCTCTGAGGATCTCCGAAATCAAGATGCGAACCAAGGATTCCCGTTCTGCCGTCAAGCGTAACGGCAGCATCCCTGATGTGAACATGGTAAATCCTCTCCGGGAAATCCCTGATGACAAGTTCGGGCTGAATTCCCTGCCAGATCAGGTGAGACGGATTGAAGTTTATTCCCAGAGTATCCCGGTAATCGAACAGTTCAAGCGTTTTTTTCAGCGTGTAGTAGTCAAAAGCGATCTCGGAAGGGTGAACTTCAAGAGCGAACCGTATGCCGGCCTCGTCAAACACATCGAAAATTGGTGACCAGAGATCCTTGATCAGGCTGAAACCGTCCTCGATGGTGTTTCGGTCTACCGGTGGATAGGCATATGCAAAACGCCAGATAGGGGAGCCTAAAAACCCGGTTACTACCGATGCTCCCAGGGCGGCGGCAGCTTGAGCGGTAAGCTTCATCTCCTCGACAGCCCATTCTCTGATCGAATTGGGGGAATTTGCCAATTCCTCCGGTGCAAAAGTGTTAATCCGGGGATCCCAGAGGTCTCCGATGCACTTCCCGGTCTGGTGGGCGGCTAGAGCGAAGCAGGCAAGATTATTCTTAGCAAGAAGCTTCTTGATGTGAGGCATATAATCCTGCTCATACATCGCGCTGGGAACCGAAAAATGATCCGGCCAGCAAGCCAGTTCCACACCGTCATATCCGCAGCTGCTGAATTTTCTGAAGGCTTCTTCCAGCGAAAGGTCTGTCCAGTGTCCAGAGAAAATGGTTACCGGCCTTACCATGAAACACCTCCGCAATGTCACTTTTTGTATTTTGTTATAACAAGATATCACAGTGTTTTAATGATTGCAATAAAATGCCTGCCTGCCTTCATAAATGGTCTTTCAGTACGGTTGTCTCAATTTCTTTTCTGCAGGAGATCCTGAACAGCGCTGCGGAGAATGTTCAGCATGGCAGTAATATCTTCTGATGTTACGGTAAGCGGCGGTACAAATCTGATTACCCGCGGGCCGGCGCCAACCAGCAGCAGTCCTTTGCTGAGCGATGCGGCAATAAAGGGAGCCGCTTCTCGAGAGAGCTCGATACCCTGCATAAGACCAAGCCCCCGGACATCAATAATGAGGTCTGGGAATTCGCGCTGAAGGAGAGTCAGACCATCGGTAAGTTCCTTGCCCCTGGCTGCGGTATTGTTAATGACGGTACCCTCTTTGAGCTGGGTGAGCATTACCTCAGCCGCCGCAGCAGCAAGCAGGTTTCCGCCAAAGGTAGATGCATGATCTCCCGGAGAAAATGCGGATGCGGCCTTTTCCCCTGCGACCAGGGCGCCCACCGGAACACCGGCACCGAGTCCCTTAGCCAGCGTCACTGCATCGGGAATCACTCCGAACTCCTGAAACGCAAAGGGTTTCCCGATTCTGCCCATGCCGCACTGCACCTCATCAAATATCAGAAGGGCATTATGAGCACGCAGAGCTGCCGTACTGCAGGAAATGTGCGGCGGATGGATGCCGCCTTCTCCCGAACAGGTTTGAGAATTTACCGCACAGGTATTGTCATCAATCAGTTCCCGGACACTGGCGCTGCTGTTGTAGACGGCATAGACAATTTCCGGCATAAGGGGAGCAAATCCCTTATGATATTTCGTCTGTCCGGTAGCCGTTACCGCACCGTAGGTCCGCCCATGAGAAAGGAGTCCTTCATAGAGATTATCTTGACTGCTTTCGGGGCTTTATATATGGAACCATATTTTCTGGCAAGCTTGATGGCCGCTGGTGGCTTCGCGCTGTTGCAGAAAAACACCCTGTCCAGACCGCTCAATTCAGCCAGCAAGGCACGGCACGAATGGCATAGGCATTCCAGTAAAGATTTGAGCAGTGGGTCAGCCCTGAGTCAATCACTTCCTGCAGCGCCGTCGCAAGCTCACGGTTCCCGTAACCAAGGGCATTGACGGCAATGCCTCCGACAAAATCCAGATAGGTTTTACCGAGGTCAGTATATAGCTGCCCTTTCCGCCCGATAGTACTATCGGAAGCTGGGCGTAGGTGTTCATAAAGTGTTTTTTGCCCGTTTCTATCATTTCAGCAATGGTATTCTCTTTCATGTAATATTCCTTAGTGAGTTATCATAGTACCGATGCCGCTGTTGGTAAATATCTCCAGCAGAATACTGTGTTCAGTCCGGCCGTCAAGAATATGGACGCTGTCCACACCCTTCTGTATTCCGTCCTGCAAGAGGTTTTGGTGGATCATTCCGCGAAATAATACCTTCTTTGATATATCTTTCAGCATCAGTCGCTGAAAGACGGCGGATTATTGAAGTCAGGATTGTCAATATCCCTTCAAAATACCCTCGACATCGGTCAAATACCAGTTTCTGGCCCGCAGAGCTCCCGCAATGGCCGACGCGGCATAATCGGCATTGATATTATAGGTGTTGCCCAGCGCATCTGTGCCGATACGGGGAGCAATAACGGGAATAACATTCATTATCGAGGAAGAGTTTACAGGGCAGGATTGGTTGTGGTTATAGTACCGACAAAGCCCACGTCCCTTCCTCCGACCAAGGGCTTTCTCGGCTATAAAGGTATATTGGCATCCTTTCCATTGATGCCTACCGCCTGCATGCCGTGGTTCTGGATAGCCTGCACAATTTGTTTGTTTGATGTTGCCCGGAGCACCATTTCGGCAATCTCAGCAGTTTCCGCATCAGTAACCCTGAGCCCGTCAAACAAAGCTGGTGCTCTTACCCAGTCTCTTCATCATTTTCGGATATTGCTTTTCCGCCCCATGCACGATAACCCGGACGCATGCCGACCAGTTTCATCAGGACAATGCATCCTGAATGACAAGATCCTTCAGTTCCCGGCTTTCCATGGCACTTCCGCCATATTTTACCACTATTTTGCCGTAGAACCGCTTGATGAGGGGCAGAGCTTCAATGTGAGAACCTTTGCTTTTTCAATATATTTTTCCATTGCGTTTTCCTTTGCTGCTTGCTAACCGTAAAACACCCCGCATTCCAATCGTTCGGATACTCACCGTTTATCTTGACATACTCATAGCTGAGTCACAGCCCCATGCAGGGCAGCCTCTCCCATCCTGGAAGCACGGCTGCGGTATTAACCAGTTCCTTATTTTTCCAGTATTTCCAGGGCAAGATTCTCATCAAACGGAACCGGGGACCCCGTTTTCAGCAAGAGAATGTCTGCTTGCTCACTGGAGATTGTCAGAGTCCACCGAGTCCGGGTCAAAGTCCGGCTCCTGAGTATCCCATGGCGCAGAGAATCCTTCCCCAGTTGGCGTCCTCCCCAAATAAGGCTGTCTTGACCAGGTTGGAATGATGGACTTTGCCAGAGTTCTGCATCCTCAACGGTCTTTGCCCCTGTTACGGGCGCCTCGACAAACTTGCTGGCTCCCTCGTCACGGACAATCTGCTTTGAAAGATATCCGTGAACATAATCAAAAGCCTGCTTGAATTCAGCGAATTCAGCGTGTACCGCGCAACAGCTGGGCTGCTCCGGAGGCTCCATTGGCTAGAACCAGGACGGTATCGTTGGTACTCCGTATCTCCGTCAACTGATATCATATATTGTAAGTCGAGCTGATTGAGTCTCCAAGGGGTGACTGCAGTGTTTCAGCATTGACAGCCGCATCAGTAACTATAAACGAGAGGAGGGTTGCCATATTCCTGAATCATTCCCGACCCTTTTGCAATTCCGGCTATGGTTATCGCTCGGGCTCTCTGCTTTATCATCCGCTGTTTATCTATATTTTTTATCATCTGTTTTTTCAAAGACCGGCCGCAGATTTCCACGGCAATTCTTTGATGAAGGTGTCGGTGGTCAGGATTGCTTCGGCGGCATCCAGAGCTGCCTCGCGGGGATTTGCTCAAGCTGCAGGGCACCTGTTTAATTCCCTTCTCGACGGTATCCATGGAGAGGAAACGCCGATGACTCCTGTAGAGCAGACAAGTACCTGATCGGGGATGCTGCGCCAACAGCTGAAGCTCCAGTTTCCGCCATCTTCCGGCATCGATGAGACCCTGCTTTCCGGTGCAGGCATTGGCATTGCCGCTGTTGATGACAATGGCGCGAACCGGTTTTTCTGCCGGCGATTATCTGTTTATCGTAGACTACCGGGGCTGCCTGCACTCTGTTGGTGGTAAAAACTCCCGCTGCTGGAGGCGGGGGTGTCGCTACGATGATTGCCAGGTCCTTTTTTGCCCGCTTTAGTGCCTGAATGGATACCGGCTGAGAATCCCTTTACTGCACTCAGTCCTCCGTCAATTTGTTTCATAGCGAAATTCTCCTTGATTTCTTCTACTGTCAGGCCGGGAAAAGCGGCATGTCGATGTGCCGGTCTCCTCGGGAGAATCGAAAACAGTATGTTCATGTTCTGGACTGCCTGACCCGAAGCCCCTTTACCAGGTTGTCTATTGCTCCGCCTGCTATCAGTCCTACCGGCGTTTATCCAGGGGTAAAGCCGATATCGCAGTAATTTGATCCTTTACCCAGCGGGTTTCGGGAAAAACGCCGGTTGGAGGAGCCGGATAAACTTTTCATCAGCATAAAGCTTTCCCGGAAGACCTGCTCGACATCGGAAGATTGCAGTACCCTGAGAAACCGTCCCGCATGAAGCTGTAACTCCAGAATACCGCGATTCATGGGAACCAGATGCGGGGTAAAGGTAACCGTTATTTCTGACCGGATATAGCTGTCAGCTGCTCTTCAATTTCCGGGTGTGGCGATGGGAGGCAACTCCATAGGCGCCTTGACTGATTCATTGCACTCCGTGAAGAGAGAACCGATTTTTGCCGAGCGGCCTGCTCAGGAAACTCCCGACTTTGCATCGATAATTACGGTTGCGGGATCGATGAGCCCTGCTTTCAGCAGCGGAGCCAGAGTGAGGATGGAACAGGTGGTGTAGCATCCCGGATTGGCAATCAGACGTGAGCTTTTTTAGCAGTTCTGTTCCATTCGCATAATCCGTAGACTGCCTGGTCCAGCAGTTCCGGAGAGTGATGAGTTACCGCGTACCATTGCTCGTAGGTTTCCCGGGATTTCAGACGGTAGTCTGCTCCAGATCGATAATCAAGGTTTTTTCGGATTTCGGCCGTTATCAGGTTGGATGCAAGTCCGTGAGGCAGGGCAATAAACCCAGTATCATCACATCTCAGCCGCATCTTCGATGGAAGTGTCGCTGAAAAGAGGTGCCACGCATCCCCCGGAGGCTGCCGAGACAGATTCAGGGATTGCCCGGCATAGGATCGTGAGGTTATGGTCGGGAAACCTGAGGATGGGCGGCCAGTAGACGATAGAGCTCCTGCCCGGTACATCCGGGGCTCAATTATTCCTGCTTGTATCATATCTCTTCCCTTTATTGCATAAATATACGAAAATAAGCTTTCATGAATGACATTATACATATTTATTCATTCATGTCCAACCTTTCTGTATAAATATAGGAAAAAAGAGAAATAATCCTGAATGGGTTGACTGTCTCCTTTTCTCATATAATAATGTTACTGATGATTGTAAATTGCAATCAGGCAAGGCAATATTTCGCGGCTATCCGGAAAGTAAGGTCGTATGCTATAGTTGCTGACATACCTCTGCGCATCGTCTGCATCGGGAAACCGACAGATGACAGCAGGACGAAACCCCACTGTCTGGAGGCTGCCCAATGGAAAAAGTCACTGTCCCGAAATGGTCTCTCCTGTCCATTTATGAAGATTTCGAAACGCCGAAACATCAAAAAGATATAGATGCCCTCAAGGCCGGGACAAAGCAGGTCAGTAAGATACTTCAGGAATCGCCTGCATCTGTTACCGAAAAAGCCTTCTGGCTCAAGCGCGTGCTGGATTCTGTAAACACAGTGCTTGCCCTCAATGAAAATCTGGCAGCTTTTGCCTATACCCGGTATTCAACCGATACCCGGGACACTTCAGCACTGAGGGGGCTGAATGCCATTGAGGAGATATCTCTTGACGTACAGGCAGTTTCCGTAGGGCTGAGAAACCGCATAGCCGAACTTCTATCTGATGAGCTGCAGACAGTCCTGGAGGCTGAACCCCTGCTTCAGCCGTACGCTTTCATAATTTCGGAGATGATTGAGGAGCAGCAGCATCAGATGAGCGAACAGGAAGAAGCCCTGGCTGCCGATCTCGAACGATCAGGGGGGGAAGCCTGGGGAAGACTTCAGGAAGCAGTTTCCTCAACGATCTCCACGATCTGGAATGAACAGACTGGAGAAAGAAAGACGGTTACCGAACTGCGGGCTCTAGCCTATTCTGCCGATAGGGCAATCCGGGAAAAAGCCTACCTCAAGGAACTGGAGTTGTGGAAAATGTACGAGGTTCCGCTCGCTTCTGCAGTCAACGGCGTCAAAGGATCTGCAGTATCACTGAACAAACGGCGGAAATATCATGATTCACTGGAAAAACCCCTGTTTCAGGCGAGAATTACCAAGAAAACCCTCGACTCCCTGATTCTGGTCATGGAGGAGTCCCTGCCGATGTTCAGGGAGTACCTGAAGCTCAAGGCTTCTGCAGCAGGACTGGAGAAAATCTCTTTTTACGATATCTTTGCCCCGGTAAAACAGAACTCAAAAGTCTGGAGTTTTGATGAAGCACGGAATTTCATCATTGACCGATTTTCAGAATTCCATCCCGGAATGGGCGCTTTTGCTGAGAACGCTTTCTCATCTGCCTGGATTGATGCCCTGCCGCGTGACGGCAAGGTCGGCGGGGCCTACTGCATAGGATTTCCACTGCAGGGGGAGAGCAGGGTGCTCTGTAATTTTGACGGGAGCCTCTCTTCCGTATCTACCATTGCACATGAACTTGGGCACGCGTATCATGGTTTTATCTTGAAAGATGAGCCGCCGCTGCTTGGCGACTATCCGATGACCCTGGCTGAAACCGCCTCCATTTTTGCCGAAACCGTGATTTTCAATGGGGCTATGGTACGGGCGGACAAAGAGGAGAAGATTGTTGTAATTGAGAATTTCCTTCAGGAATCAACGCAGGTAATTGTTGATATACTCAGCCGTTTTTATTTTGAGAAGGAACTGTTTGCCAGGCGGGAAACAGGTGAGCTTATGCCGGACGAATTATGCAGCATGATGATTGATGCCCAGAAAAAAACCTATGGCGACGGCCTCAATGCCGATGAGCTGCACCCGTATATGTGGGCGGTTAAAGGCCATTACTATCGGCCGGAACTGGCTTTTTATAATTTCCCGTATGCTTTCGGACAGCTGTTCGGCTTAGGTCTCTATGCCCGGTATCAGACGGAGGGAGAGTCTTTTCGGGATATGTATGATAAAATTCTTTATTTGACCGGCAGAAAATCAGCCGGGGATGTGGCCGGGCATGCAGGGTTTGATATTGAGAAGCCTGAATTCTGGCGTCAGGGAATCGCTGTCATTGCCGGATTTGTCGATGAATTCAGAGAAAGCCTTCAGACGGTATAACGGAGATATTGAGATGAGCAGTAATTCAGCCAGTTTACAGGGTAAGGCGGCAGCTGTCTCGAGGCAGTCTCGCAGGATTGACGGGTTTGTCCATAACAGGAAGCTGCGGATGGCGATAGATGTGGTCGAGCGCATTGAGGCTGATCGGAGAAGCCGTGATCCCGATTCCGGATGGGAGAACCTGCCCTGGCTGATTCAGTATTATCCGCTGCTCATCAAATATTTTTATCATCTGGGCAAGGTGTCGGCTTTGAATCCAGGAATAGGGGGGATCGGAGGGCTTATTGGTGCCTCGAAAATCAAGATTCTGAAAAACCTCCATTCATCATCATATGCGGCCACCCTTTATATCAGATTTGGGATCCATGAAGAAGAACTTGAAAAGCTGGTATCGGAAAAATTCAGCGGGTTTCCAGAGCAGCCGCTCATATGCAAGCCTGACCGGGGCGAACGGTCGATCAATGTGAAAAAAGTCAGTTCATTCGACGAACTTGCCGTATATTTGCATGAAGCGAAAGAAGATTTCCTTATCCAGGAGTATATTCCCGGGCCCGAGGAGCTGGGGGTCAGCTGCTTCAGAAGTCTTGATGACGGCCGGTTGGAAATTGCGGCGGTTGTGCGTAGAATCCTTGTCAAAGGCCTTGGTGACGGTGTATCGACTCTGGGGGAGCTGATAGATGCTGCCGACATACCTGAGAGCAGGAAGGATCGTATAAGACAAAGCTATATGCCGAAGCAGCTTGCAGTTGTCCCGCCTGCAGACAGTCTGGTTATGCTCAGCCCGGTAGCCGCACTCTCCTTTGGAACGGTAATTGAAGAGGTTCACCGGGAGGATTATCCCGAGGGATTTGCGCGGCTGGAAGAGCATATTAACGCTATTTGCATTAATGATGAGGGTGTGCCGTTTGATGGCTTCAATTACGGGCGGTTCGATTATCGGGCAGAGAGTCTCGATGCGCTGTTTGCCGGACACGGCAAGATTCTCGAACTGAACGGAGCTGCTGCCATGGCTCTGCATGCCTGCGTCCCCGGCCTTCAAGCCGAAGAGCGCTATGCGATTTTCATAGATTTTTTTGACCGCATGCTTGAGCTTTGCCGGGCAAACCGCAGAAGCGGAAAGGGGCGATACCTGCCCTTGATCTTCCTCTATTTGAAGTCCAGAAAGCGGCTTCACCATACCTCCGTGCAGTGGGCTGAAGTCAGCGCTGCCCTTAAGGAGATTCGGAAGATGAGAATACAGCTGAAGCGGGAAAAGAGAAATTGAGCAATCTGCTGCGTGTGACTGTTGAGAAGCTTGTCCAGGGCGGCCGAGGATTTGCCCGTACCCCAAACGGGGTACTGTTTATTGAAGGAGCCCTTCCCGGAGAAGTTGTGTTATGCAGGCCTGTCAGAGGAAAAAGCCGCAAGGGTTACAGCGAGGCCGAAACCGTAGAAGTTGTTACGCCTTCTTCCCTGCGGGCTCAACCGATATGTCCCTATTACGGTATTTGCGGAGGATGTGATCTTCAGCACCTCAGCGCCGAAGCCCAGCCGGGGATGAAAAGGACCATACTTCTGGAGAATCTGCGGAGAATAGGCGGACTGAGTGATGCGGGTGAGGTCACGATTACCGCAGGTTTATCAGAACAGTACAGAGTTCGTGCCCGGTTTCAGCTGGCTGATACTGAAACTGATACTGAATCGAATCCGAAACCGCATAGGGGCGGAAATACAGATCGAAAACAGCTTAAGGCAGGGTTTTTCCAGAGAGGGTCTCATAACGTCGTTCCGATACAACGGTGTCCGCTCCTTATTCCAGAACTCAATGCACTTCTGGAGGAGCCTGCATTGCTGGAGAGGGCTGCCGGTATTTCGCAGAAAGACAGTCTGAGCAAGCAGCAGAAAGGTGTCTTTGCCGCTGCTAATGCTGCCTGCTATGCGCTGGGGAAGGAAGAAATAACCCTGCAGGTTCTCGATAAGAATTTTCTCACTCAGCCGAGGCTCTTTTTCCAGTCCAATCCGGCACTCTTTGGAATTCTGGTGAAGGATTTTCTGGATGGGCTGCAGGGGGACCATGCTGCAGATCTGTATTCCGGGGTAGGAACCCTTGCGGCATTTCTGGCCGACAATTTTACCCGCATAACAGCGGTGGAACAGAATCCCGGCTGCCGGCATTATACGGAGCAGAACCTGCCCGCCCACGCCAATGTTTTCAGCAAATCGGTAGAGGAATGGGTTAGCACCGCAGAAAAGCAGCCGGTTGACCTGCTTACGGTAGATCCGCCGCGTACCGGCCTTTCACCCGAAACCGTTACCGCCATTCTCAAGATGCGCCCGGCGAAAATTCTCTACATTTCCTGCGACAGCGCTACCTTCAGCCGGGATCTTAAGATTCTTACCGGCATCGGCATCAGTTCAGGAACGGACGTTGGTAAATCCCGAACTCGTTATGAAATTCAGAGAATAGGGGCATACGATCTCTATCCTCATACATCCCACCTGGAAACGGCGGCCTTGCTTGTCAGGGAGAAGCCAGGGCTGCAGTCAGTTCATGCATGAATTCATACGGATCTGAAGATGCGCCGTCAAGCGGGCTGAGTTTTCTCAGTACTTCCGCCAGATCACCATCATAGGCCTGATACATTTCCTCGAACAATTTCCTGTTTCCGTAATAGGTATGATAGAGAGCGATAAAGGCATTGTTGATGGGGATTTCCGGGACATGCTCATAGAGTTTTGTTTCGTAACGTTGGGTATAGGTCTTTCCGAACTCTTCTTTAAAGCCGGCAATTATCCGACTTTTTTCCCTTTCCTTGGCGGAATCTTCCAGGCTGTCCGAGTAGAGGGCTTCCAGTTCCCTGCGAAGCCCGGTTATATCTTCCAGCCAGCGCTCGCGGTCCCGTTTCTCTTTTTCCATACGGTCAAGCTCATCGGATTCTCTGCCGAACATACTGATTATAAAATCACGAGCGCCGATCTCCCCCGCAAACGAGGCAAGTTCTTCATTGAACTGGGAGCTGTTTTTAACCCAGATAGTGGCATGGATCTGCTCATGAATGAGTATTTCGGCAAGGCGGTGGATCGGATAGTCTGTCATGAATGAATAGAGCGGATCCCGTGAAAATCCCAGCGTGCTGAAAGCATCGACGCCGCGAATCCAGGTGTCGTAGCCTTTGGCAGAAAGGCGTTCAGCTTCCTTTTCGGCATCAGCTATAGTGAAAAATCCTTTGTAGGGTACACTCCCGACAAGCGGGAATTTCCAGAGGTATGGGCTGAGGGAGATATTACCTGCCCCTGAAACAACGGCAGCAAGAAAGCTTTTATCGGTTCTGATAAAAGTCGTGTAGTTTCTGCTCTCTTTGAGTCCGAGATTTTCGACGGCAAATTGGCGTATGAAGTTCGTGTTTCGGAAAAATAGTTCTTCATCAGAGGTGATATCTTCAGATTTTACTATTTTTTCGACAGGAACGGCTGATAATCTTTCTGTGAGAAGATAGGAACCCTGCTTTAGAAGGTAGCAGCCCGACTGAAGTGAGGCAAAGAGCATAACAAG
This sequence comes from Spirochaetales bacterium, assembly GCA_018399255.1. GTDB lineage: Bacteria > Spirochaetota > Spirochaetia > JABMQR01 > JABMQR01 > M55B182. The sequence goes on from JAGYPA010000004.1 coordinate 85,650, forward strand.
GAAAGAACTGAAAAACACTGCTTTATTGGAGGACTGCACACGGTACCTGCCTTTGAGGAAACGATTAGGCACCATATATTGAGCCTGTTTTACTATAGCGCACTATAAACTAAAAAAAAACTCATGAAGTACGAAAAATGTAACCATTATGGGCAGTAAAGGATTATATTAACGTAAACGATGCAAAGTAGTGGCGTCGTTACAGAGCAAAGGCACCAAAGGCGGGCGGGTACATATTCTGCAGGAATCAACCAGCTGAATGTTATTGAAGATACCAGCCTGTTTTTTTATAAGGAGAAGTAAGATGAGTAAGCGTTTATTAATTTTATCAGTTGTATGTATGCTGCCGGTTTCACTCTTTGCAGTGGATCTTATCGGTCTCAGAATTGGCCCCACAGCAATGCTGAATTATGAGATCAATCCTGAAGAGGTAGATGAGGATTTCTTTGCCAACTTGGAGATTGACGACTTCAGCCTGGGACTTGATGCCCGTTTCAATCTGACAGTGTTTGAAGTGAATGCACTGGCGCTGATTGAACCGAAGACCAATGACGACGGGGATCTGTATGGAGCCAATATAAAAGCTAATATCGGAGCCGGGATTTCATTGCCGCTGCTCGATATTATCAGATTAGGTGTCTTTGCCGGGCCGGCACTCAACTTTGCTCTAACCCCGGAAGGGATAGAAGATGATGATTTTCCAATGAGTGAGGATGAGCTTTTTGCATCCAATCTTTTTCTCAGATTGACTGCCGATGTAATGCTGGGCAATATTTCGGTTGGCGGTACCTACATTCTGGATACCAATACCAATTTGAATAACATTCTGGATCCGGGGTTTGAGCCAGGGGATGTCTTTGACAGCCTGATCGGCCAGGCAGGAGTTTCTGTGCTGTTCGAACTTTTCTAGTTCGTCAGCTTTAAAGTTGCAGGCAGAACGGTGACTTTCTGCCCAGAAATAGGATGAAAGCAAGAAAAAAACATTTTTGCTTTCAAAGTTAGTGATTTTGAGTTTATAATAGACGGAAATTGTCTATTTGACTAAATAAAAAAAGATGTATTAGTGGGGGAATTCAGTATGAAAAAAAAATTGTTTATTTTTATGATGGTTATATTGATGGTGCTGCCTGCAGCCGTGTTTGCAGGTGGATTTCTCGGGTTGAAAGTGGGACCTGCGGCTATTTTGAACTATCCGATCAATCTTGAAAGTGACGAACTTGAGGATTATGGAGATCTGACTCTGGATGATTTTTCATTCGGTGCCGATGTCCGTTTTAATGTAAGCATTCTGGAACTTTCTGCCCTTATTCAGGGACAGCTCCTGGATGAGCAGTCAGCTTCTTTGAGCTTGGTTTGGTAGGAGATTCAGCCTTTGTCTACGGTTATGTGGGTCTTGGCGCCTCACTTGAACTGCTCGGTCTGGTGGATCTCGGCCTGACTGCAGGACCCTATCTTTCCGCGGCATCGATTCTGTAGGGTTGACTGCTTTTAATCCCGAATACATGGATAGTTTTTCCCCTCTTTATCCGGGCAACCGCGGACGTTAACCTTGGCGGGCTTTCGGTCGGAGAAGTTTCTCTTAGTTTGATCCGGGGCGTAACTTATTGGTGAACTTCAGGATCGATTTTTACTCCACCGGAGAAATTTCTCCCTCGCTATATCGGTGTATCCGTCCTCTTCTCCCTTTTCTAGATATCGGCTGACGGTGTAGAAGTTAGAAGATACCGAACAAAAAAAAACATAACCCGCTGCGGCAAAAGTCTGCAGCGGGTTTTTGGCATTGACTAAAGCTCCCGCTTTTGCTATAGTCTGAAACCAAATAGAGGAAGTTGAATGGGACAGGACGCCGAACAGTACAGAATCGATGCTGCTGAGAATCTTGCCGGCGACGTGTTTCCGTTGCGGCAGACACTATATTTATGGAATTATAACCGGTATTTTTATACCGGTTTTGCGGCATTTTGCAGTACCAGACTTGCTGCAGCTGGCGATAGCTATAACTGGAAAAGGGAGACCATGAGTATGAAAAGCCATTTTAAGGGAAGAAGTCTGGCCGTCATTAATGATTTATCCATTGCTGAACGGAAATATCTTTTCAACCCAAGACGCGTGAGCTGAAGCAGGCTCTGGCGGCGGGAGATTCGGCTGCGGCCGATGGTTTCGAATAACGGAGCCTGGAACGGGAATCTATGAGGTGTTTCTCGAGGACAGCACCCGGACAAAAGAATCGTTCAAGAATGCCGCTAAATTTCACAACAGCAAAGTCTCCGCCCTCAATGCAGACAGCTCTTCCCCTTCAACAAGGGGAAAGCTATGCCGATACCTTCAATACCCTCACCGGATATGAAAACAGCATCTTTGTCATCAGAAGTAAGCTGGAGGGTGTCTGCCGATGGCTGCAGGCGGCCTCTGCAGAGTATGCGGAAAGAAACAGCCTGCCCTTTACCCCTTCTTTCATCAATGCCGGGGACGGCAAGCATGAGCATCCAACCCAGGAACTGCTCGACGAGTTCACTTTTCTTGAAGATAACGAATGGAAGACCGATTCCAATTCACCTGGCGCTGGTAGGAGATCTGTTCCATGGAAGAACCGTTCACTCCAAGTGGATGGGCTTACCCTCTTCCGATTCCGTTGCCGTTGATTTGATAGCTCCCGAAGGCTTTCCCTGCCCGATTACTATGTCAGCCGGATGAGAGCCAACGGATTTACCGTGAGGATATTTTCTTCCATAGCCGAATATCTCGAAGAGCAGAATGTGGCCGATAAATGGTATTTTACCCGTCCGCAGCTCGAAAGAATGGGAGAAAGGGTTCTCAGAAAGCAGGATGAGCTGCGGGAAAGCCATTACCTTTCCGCGGGAAGGATTGGAAAAATCCAAGCCGGGCACCCATTTCTATCATCCGCTGCCCCACCAACAAGCATCATCCGGTTATTCCGGCGTTTCTGGACAATACTCCGCTGAATGGCTGGGAGCGGCAGTCTGCGAACGGTATGCTGGTCCGGATAGTGCTCCTCGGTATGTTCAGCGGGCATCTGGGAGACGATTTTATTGATGCTCCTGAGTGTGCCGGAGAAGAACCTGACACCTGGTTTGTTGAGTCTGTTCAACCGGAAGCAGCAAGGAAAAATGCAGGAAAGGCTGATAATTACTATTCAGAGGGCGTTCGCCCTATAGAAGACGGCATAGTAATCGACCATATCTGTCGCGGCGAAGCATCCGAAGAAATCAGAAAACATATGCATTTGATAGTTTCTCTTCTGGGGCTGCACGGCAAGGGAGGAGAATGGGTTTCAACGTCAAAGAAGAACAATGACTTGCTTAAAGGCATTATTTTCCGACCTGAATTTTCCGGCATGGATAAAAGTGCCATCAAACGGCTTGCAGCGGCTGCTCCCGGGAGTACCCTGAACATAATCCGCAGCGGCACGGTGGCAGAAAAATACCGTCTGCATCTGCCGCCGAAGATCTACAATTTACCCCGGCTGGCATGTTTGAATGAAGCCTGCATTTCATATCCCACCCATTGTGAAGGGGCTCCGGCCCGTTTTCGGAAAATACTGAAAGGATTGCTGGAGTGTGAATACTGCGGTCGTCATCATACCTTCAAGGAAATCTGGAAATAGGGGAGATGCATATGGGGAAAGAAAATGTCAATGATAACAAGATCAAGATTGCTGAAATTCAGCAGAATTATGGGACCTTGCTGGCCCAGGCTGCCTTTGAACTGCGTGCCATAAGACTTCAGCCCGATAAACCCTTTACCTGGGCATCAGGCTATCGCATGCCCATTTATAACGATAATCGTCAGTTCCTCAGGAGCCCGGAAATGCGGGGGGCCATAGCAGAAGCTTTCATGAAGCTTACCGAGGTCCTGAATCTTGAACCTGACCGCATAGCCGGAACGGCGACTGCAGGAATTCCCCATGCAGCGACTCTGGCAGACAGAATGCGCTTGCCGATGCTCTATGTGCGCAGTCAGAAAAAGGGGCATGGGCTGCAGAATGCCATAGAGGGAGTAGAACCGGAAACTCGACTGGACGGTGAACAGATACTGCTGATTGAGGACTTGATTTCAACTGGCGGCAGTTCCATAAGCGCGGTAAAGGCGCTTCAGGGGATCGGGGCCGAGGTCGACTACTGCTTTTCAATTTTCACCTACGGTTTGCCGACTGCCGCAGATGCTTTTCGGACCATTAATCCTACCTGTCAGTACATCAGCATCCTGACCTATGACACGATGCTGGAAACAGCAGCTGCAGAAGGGTATATCGGCTTGTCGGAAATGCAGGAGCTGCAGGCATGGAGAAATTCTCCCATGATCTGGGGAGAGGAGAGAGGGTTTCCACGAGTAAAGGAGCAGAAATCATGAATATAAAGTATATCAGCCAACTGCGGCAGAGCGCCGAACGTACCGGCAGTATTGTCTGCATGGGGCTGGATCCAATTGCCGACTATCTTCCCGTCAGGACAGGGTCGGTACGAAATGATCTGGTAGATTTTTTTGCGGCGGTATTTGACCAGATGCTGGCAAGGAAGGTTTTCCCGGGAGCTTTCAAGCCGAATATTGGATATTACCATGTGCTGGATCGACCGAGGAACGGTGATTTTTCCGGCAGCCTGGCCCTGTCCGATATTCTCCGGATGACAACGGATCTGTTCCCCGATATCCCGGTGATTCTCGATGCCAAAAGAGGTGATATTGCCTTATCCAGCAGTAATTATGCCCGGGAGGCTTTTACCTGCTGGGGAGCTGATGCCGTTACCCTATCACCCTACATGGGCAGCGATTCCGTGGTACCTTTCCTCGCTCATGGTAAGGGGGTCTATATCCTCAACAGGACCTCTAATCCTGGAGCTGCCGACTTTCAGGATCTGGCAGTTTCGGGTGAGCCGTTCTACATACGGGTAGCCCGGCAGATTGCGGCATGGGCTGAGGAATATCCCGGTACCGGAGCCGTGGTAGGGGCTACCAGTCCGGATGAGCTTTCAGCCATAGCAGAGGTTTATGCTGGTACGGAGGTTCCCCTGCTTATTCCTGGAGTCGGATCTCAGGGCGGCAGCGGCAGAGAAACGGTACAGCGACTGAAGAAAGCCGGCTATGATCCGGTGCTTGCCAGAATAAACAGTTCAAGCGGTATAACCCATCCCTGGAAAAATAGTCCCCCCCCGCCTGATTCCCCCTGGGCTGCTGCCGTGGTGAGCAACCTTGAAGCGCTGAATCAGGAAACAGGGAGCCAGCTTTGAATCCATTACCCTCAGAATTACACCGAAGTAGTAAAGATTATAAAGAATCAACATTGAGGCGCCTGACTGAAGGGCGAAAGAGCGGAAGTCTGCTGTTGGCTACCGTTTCCGGGGTCGGCTCGACAAAACCCGCCATGGTTAAGTATTTTGACCGCAAGGTTCAGGCAGTCGGGCTGGTGACAACAAAAAGCTATCAGGTTATTCGGAATCCGGGGAATCGGGAGCCGATCATCACAGAACCCGAACCCGGATGCTTCGGTAATTCTGTCGGTCTGAGAAATCCGGGTCTTGAGCAAGCGGTTACCGAGATGGCGGGAATACGCAGTGAAGTTTTCGGCGGAATTCTCACCATTTCCGTTTCAGCATCATCTGTCGATGATTTTATAACGCTCATTCAGGCTCTCGATCCCTATGCCGATATTATAGAATTAAATTTCTCCTGTCCGCATGCGGCTCCCGGCTACGGGGCGAGCATCGGCTGTGATCCAGATCTCTCAGCAAAATATATGAGGGCGATCCGGGATGCGGTCGGATATTCTGGCAGAGCTCTGCTCTTCCCGAAACTTACCCCGAATACGAGAGATATCGGTGAGGTGGCACGCAGGGTTGCACAGGCTGGTGCCGACGGAATATCAGCAATTAATACAGTTGGCCCGGAACGTTATCTGGAGCCTCATTCAGGATCCCCGATACTGAACAACGCTCTTGGAGGAAAAGGCGGCAAGAGCGGAAAATGGATGTTTGAGACCGCCGCAGCCTGTATAGGGCAGATTCGAAGGGCAGTGGGATCAGAAATGCCGATCATCGGAATGGGCGGTGTCTCGACCGGAAGGGAAGCCGCTGTACTACGTCAGGCTGGGGCCGATGCAGTGGGCATCGGCAGTGCCCTGGGCAAAGTCCGCCAGCAGGACTGGCCGGCATATCTGGCAGCGGTTAAAGAGGACGCTGAGGCGGTTATTAATGGTTTTACACCAAAGAATCTGGCAGCTGAATACCTCAGAAGAGAATCCGCTATGCAATACCAGCCGTACCGCATCGCAGAAAGGACCAGCCCGGCAGAAGGTATCGGTCTGATCCGACTAGACGGCAAGTTGGGCTGCCGTCCCGGAGAGTATGTCTTTATCTGGCTTCCTGGAGTAGGAGAGAAGCCTTTTTCAGCAGCAAAAACAGATCCTTTGACATTTCTCATCAAAGAACGGGGTCCATTCTCCAAAGCGCTGCTGCAGTCAAAGCCCGGGGAAACAGTCTACGTGCGGGGGGTCTATGGGGCTGAAGTTGATCTGCCCGGGAAAGCGCGGGCTGTCATAGCCGCAGGAGGAACCGGCATCGCGGTGCTTCCTGAACTGGCTGAGAAGCTGAGTCAGGCTGGTATTCCGATGAATATCTATTACGGAACATCTTCCGACGGAGCCGCAGAAATTCCTTTCAAAAAGGAGCTGGAAAGATACGGCCCCTTCACGGCAGCCGCTGACGAAGGGATTTCCGGGCGGATTCTCGATATTTTTGCAGAAAAGGAGTCCGATCTGTCAGATGCCGCAATATTCATCGTAGGGCCGGAACGTTTTATGTTCAGGGCTGCTGAAATGGCAGATCGCTGCGGAGCGGATACCGATGCGATCATGCTTTCAATGGAACGGCCGTCAATGTGCGGGGTAGGAATGTGCGGGGAATGCGCCTGCGGAGATCATCTCACCTGCCAGTACGGCACCTTCGTTTCCTATGCTTTTCTGCTGGAACATGATCCGGAGCTCCTGAGATGGTAGATCCGCATGTACATCTCCGGGATTGGAACCTTCATGAGAAAGACACTCTTTATCACGGTTTGAAAACGGCTGCCGCAGCGGGTTTTTCTCATGTTTTCGATATGCCCAATACCGATCCGCCTCTTACTTCCGCCGCTGCCGTACAGCGGCGGCTGGCCGAAAGGTGAAGCAGTCTCTCGATGCATAGCGGAGGAAACCGGATCGATTATCACCTGCCATCTGTACGGCGGGCTTACTGCCGATGAAAGGCAGGTGGGAGAAATGGTCAGAATCTACCGCGATTGGAGTCCCGCAGTGGCAGGGTTCAAGATTTTTGCCGGCCATTCTACTGGGAATATGGGGATTATCGATCCGCGTGAGAGGCTGAAAATATTTCAGCAGCTGGCCGGAGAAGATTACTGCGGAGTTGCAGCCGTTCACTGCGAAAAAGAAGAACTGCTTCGTCCTGACCTGTATGATCCCCGGGATGTTCGTACCCACAGTGCCGCCCGTCCGCCTGAAGCCGAAACTGTATCGGTGGCCGAACAGCTGCAGCTGGCCGCTGAAGCCGGATTCTCAGGAACTTTACATATTTGTCATGTAAGCATGCCGCTGAGTCTTGAGCTGATAGAAGCCGCACGGGGGAAAGTACCTTTTCGCATAACCTGCGGCATTACACCGCATCATGCTCTTCTCGATACCTCTCTTGCAGAGCTCCACGATAATCTGCTTAAAGTTAATCCTCCTCTGAGAGATCCTCAGGACCGCAAGAAAATGTTTGCTGCCCTGCTTGGGGGACGGATCGACTGGATAGAATCTGATCATGCGCCGCATACCTTACAGCAAAAGCGGGAGGGAGCCTCAGGCATACCGGGATTTGCCGGATACCTGCTGCTGGTACGGGAACTCGAAAGGCATGGGGCAGATACTCAATTGCTGGCAGACCTGATGGTACGGAGAGCGGCAGAGGTATTTTCCCTTGCCCTTGATCCGGCGGAGACAGACTGTAATAGAGGGGGATTTACTGAGTGCTTTGCAGCAGCAGCTGTGGAATACGAGACAGACCCCTATCTGGAAATTATTCCGCAGCTGCTGCGGCAGCAGTTCTGATGCGATCGACCTGCAGAGCTTCAGGCTTTCAGAAGAAAAAATTCCCTCCAACCATATCCTATCAGCTTTATTCGCTAGCTAGTGAATAATGACTAATTGTCATAACGCGGTAAATTTGAAATTATACTTCCATAAACTGCTGAAGGATTATCAGCAGGGCCGTCAGGTATGTCGTTTAAATGGAAACTTGACGCTGCTCACTTAGACTGAGTTACCTGAATGCAGTTTTTCTGACCAGTTTCGATTTTTTCATCATTGTTTGACACCTGTATCAGCCGGATGTACAATGTCTGATAGGTATGAACCTGTTTCTTTATACTTAACAGATATAGATTGGTTGATTGGGAGAGTGCGTATGAAACTTAAGGTCACGGAGATCCCTCAAAATCTCAAGAAGATGGTACCGCCGGGATTTCGACTCGAACAGCGGGGAGCACATGAATTCCTCGTTATTGAATCGATATATTGTCCGCACGGACATAATTTGCTGGTGGAAAGCGTGAGAATCCATGGAAAGCCTTCGGTCATGCTGAAGGCAAGGATTGGAAATGATGAGGGAGTGATCTTTGTTGATGCCTTCTGGGGCAGTCATGCGAAACTCTTCAGTTTTGTCCCGACGGACTTTACAGCGGATGCAATAGTCGAGGCCAGCTGCCCCGTCTGCGGCGCTTCCCTGATGGAACGTCGCCCCTGCGATGAAGAAGACTGCGATTCCCTGGACGGCATAGTTCTCTTTTTACCTGGAAATGCCAATAAAGTGCACGTTTGTGCGCGGATCGGCTGCCCGGGACATCATATCGAGATCATAGATGTACCGCATGAGTATGTCGAGATGATCAGCGATATCAACTATTTCGGTGAAAGTGCCGATGAGATGTTTGGAGACTTGCTATGAATTATGTAAAAATAGCTGCTGACCAGTGCAAAGGCTGTCGGGTCTGCATCAGTACCTGCCCCCGCCACTGTCTGGTTGTCGGATCCCAGTTCAATTCCCTTGGTTATCAGAATACTGTCTTTGTCGGTGAGGATCGCTGTACTGCCTGCGGTCTCTGTTTCTACGTTTGTCCCGAACCCGGTGCCATTACCGTCTTCAGGGACGAGTCTCCTGAAAAAGAATCGGGGACAAAGGGGGAGTCTGAATCATGAGCAGAGTATTAATGAAAGGTAATGAAGCCGTGGTTCATGGAGCCCTGACCGGTGGTGCTACCCACTTTTTCGGCTATCCCATAACTCCCGCAAGCGAAATAGCGCAGGCGGGAGCCCGGTATTTTACTTTGTCAGGCCGGACATTTCTTCAGGCTGAATCTGAAGTTGCCGCCATAAATATGATCTATGGCGCTTCGGGTGCCGGAGCGAGGACCATGACGGCAACGTCGGGACCGGGGCTCTCTCTCATGGCTGAGGGACTCTCCTACCTTGCGGGAGCTGAGCTGCCGGCTGTTGTGGTCGATGTGCAGCGGGCAGGTCCCGGATTGGGTAATATATGGCCGGAGCAGAGCGATTACAATGCTGTAGTTAAAGGCGGCGGTCACGGTAATTACAAGAACATTGTTGTTGCCCCCAATTCCGCCCAGGAAATGTGTGATATGACACGGGAGGCATTCGCCTTGGCCGATTCCTACCGTATGACAGTTATTATTCTCAGTGATGCCTACATAGGGCAGATGATGGAACCGGTAGATATTCCGGAAACGGTATCCCACGGGGTTAGAAAGTCCTGGGCTCTCTATGGCGATGCGGAAAGCCGGGGAAACCTCATCTCATCAATCCTGATGAATCCGCAGCTTCAGAGCGGTCATAACGAGATGCTGCAGCAGAAGTACCGGGATATAGAAAGTACCGTTACCGATTATGAAACTTATGAGACAGAGGATGCCGACCTGGTGCTGACAGCCTTCGGCATCAGTTCCCGAATCAGCCTTACGGTTGTCAAGGAACTGCGAAAGCAGGGGTACCGGGTCGGGCTGCTCCGGCCGAAAACCCTTTTCCCATTTCCGTCAATTGCGGTAAGAGAGCTGGCGGAAGCTGGAAAAGCGTTTGCCGTTTTCGAACTTAACTACGGGATGATGGCAGATGATGTTGCCCTTGCCGTGAACGGCATATCGCCGGTTCTCCGCTATAACTGGCTCGGCGGGATTGTCCCGACGGTGAAGGAAGTTGCCGGAAAGGTTGTTGAGGATCTTGGAAGAATAGCAGCATCCAAGAGAGGAGGCGCTGTATGATGACGCACACTAAGCCGGATGCTTTCTATGATACCTTTGAAAGAAAAGGTCATAATGATAAAAATACCCATTACTGTCCCGGATGCGGCCACGGTACCATTCATAAACTGATAGCTGAAGCCATCGATGATCTGGGGATTCGGGACCGGGTGATTTTTCATTCCCCCGTCGGATGTTCGGTTTTTGCCTACTACTATTTTGATACCGGCAATATTCAATGCTCCCACGGCAGGGCGCCCGCTGTGGCGACCGGGGTGCGCCGGGTTCATAATGATGCGGTGGTAATATCCTATCAGGGAGATGGGGATCTGGCAGGGATAGGTACAGCCGAGATTATTCACGCTGCCAACCGGGGTGAGAACATAACGGTGTTTTTTGTCAATAATGCCATCTACGGCATGACCGGCGGCCAGATGGCTCCCACAACCCTGCAGGGACAGAAGACCCTCACCACACCCCTTGGCCGGGATTCGGTAAGAGACGGTCTGCCGATCGGGATGTCGGAGGTCATCAATGCGCTGAAAACTCCGGTGTATATTGAGCGGGTTACCCTCTCATCGGCTAAAGGGGTGATGAAAACCAAGAAAGCCATCAGGAAGGGACTCGAATACCAGGTGGACGGCAGGGGATTTTCTTTTATCGAAATTCTTTCCCCCTGTCCGGTAAACTGGAAAATGGATCCGGTTGCCTCAAGAAAATGGCTGGCAGAAAACCTCGAACCGATCTTTCCCGTTGCCTGCTTCAGGGATAGTTGTACCAACTCGTCAGCAGTAATTTCAGCCCGGGCAGCGTTGGAAGTATCGGAACTTACAGAAGCTGTGGAATCGTCGCCTGCTGCAAGTGAAAACGCGGGGCATTTGCCCTTTATGGGTGATGATCAGCTGATCAGCCTGCTCAATGGAGAAATTCCTCTGGAGCGGCTTGAAACAATCCAGCTTGCCGAGGACCAACTGGTGAAAATTGCCGGCTTTGGCGGGCAAGGTGTCCTTTCCGGCGGTGTTCTGCTTGCGAAATGCGGCATCGCCGAAAGCCTGCATACTACCTGGCTGCCCTCATACGGTCCAGAAATGAGGGGCGGTCGGGCGTATGCCAGCGTTATACTATCCAATGACGAGATCGGTTCACCGGTAGTCGATAATCCGAATGTTCTCATTGCCATGAATACTCCATCCCTGGAGGCTTTTGAGAATGATGTGGTTCCCGGAGGCCTGATTCTGGTTAATTCATCAATTGTATCCAGAAAGGTCAGCCGAGAGGATGTGCAGGTGCTCTATGTTCCTGCTTCCAACATAGCGAAGGAGGGAGGCCTGACAGCAGCGGCCAATGTTGTCATGCTTGCGGTGTACCTGCACCATACCGGAAAAATTCCCGTTGAGCGCCTGAAGGATATTATCCCGGCTACAGTCAAACGAAAGGAGTTTGTTGAAGAAAACCTGAAAATGATTGACCGCACTCTGAATTATTACGACACCCATTTCAGGAGCTGAGCGTGGCATACAAAATACTGGTTATCAATCCCGGATCGACATCAACAAAAATCTCTCTCTTTCTAAATCTTGAGGAGCTGGTCAAGGAGACATATTTTCATACCTCCCAGGACTTGGCTGTCTACCGGCATGTGGTTGATCAGGAGGCCTACCGCTTTACCTTTGTTATGCGGTTTCTCGATGAGCATGAGATTGATATCGGAGATATAGATGCATTTATCGGCAGAGGGGGGATGCTTAAGCCGGTAGATGGCGGGATTTACCGGATAACCGATGATATGATCCGGATTCTCAGGAGGGCGCATTACGGGGAGCATGCCAGCAATCTGGGTGCACTGCTAGTCTGCAGATTGAGTGAAGATACGCATGCCCCTACATTCATAGCAAACCCGGTAGTGGTGGATGAGCTGAGCGAGCTTGCCAGGTTTTCCGGTATTCCGGAAATTGAGCGGAAGAGTATTTTTCATGCACTGAACCAGAAGAGTGCGGCGGAGAGTGCCGCAGCGAGTCTGGGAATATCCTACGAAAAGGCTGATTTTATTGTAGCCCATCTTGGCGGGGGGATATCGGTAGGGGCTCATCAGCATGGACGTGTGGTTGACGTGAATAATGCCTTGAATGGGGATGGTCCCTTTTCCCCCGAACGTTCCGGCGGTCTGCCTGCAGCTGATCTAGTGGATCTCGCTTTGTCCGGCACCTATAAACCCGAGGAGATGCACAAGCGTATCTGCGGAAATGGAGGGTTGTTTGCCTATTGCGGAACCCATGATGTCAGGAAAATTCTTCAGCGGGCGGATAATGGCGATAGTGAAGCAGGTTTGTATCATCGGGCAATGGTGTATCAGGTTGCCAAGGAAATTGGGGCTATGGCTACAGTATTCTGCGGAAAGGTTGATGCGGTGATTATTACCGGAGGCATAGCACAGTCTGAAAGGACAGTAAGTATGCTCAAGGAACGGATAAGCTTTATTGCCCCGATTATTGTGATTCCAGGTGAACGGGAAATGCAGGCACTGGCTGAGAATGCCTTCGGTGCGCTTTCAGGAGAGCGTGAAGTTCGGGAATATCGGGAAGATGCGAAATAACGAAGGCGGCAGATGTGATGAGAGATTTGCAAAGTTTGGAAGATTATCAGAAACTGGCTGAAAAGCTTTTTCCCGGGAGTGGGTACATTCCAGCCAGGGGGGGTATTCCCCGGGTTGCCTTAGCCGGTGCGGATCATGAAGCCTCCCTGCTGGGGGCGGCTGAAGCCGCTTTCGCTGGCATGGCAGAATTCATTCTCTTTGGTGAACGGGAGCGCATAGTCGAGTCAGCCCGGCATGCGGGGATCAGTCTCGATAAATTCACCTTGGTAAACTGCGGCGATCATGAGGAGGCTGCGGGCAGAGCAGCCTTGGCTGCGGCTGAAGGAAAGGCTGATGTCCTGATGAAAGGCGGAGTACATACATCAGTTTTCACTAAAGCCTTTCTGGATAAGTCAAGAGGTTTGGTGATCAGGGGGGGCTTGATCAGCCATGTCGCTCTTTTTCTCCTTCCCGGATACTATAAACCGGTTATGCTGACCGATGGGGCAATAAATATTGCTCCTGATCTTGAGCAGAAAAAGCGGATACTGATTAATGCCGTTGCTGTTGCAGCTGCCTTGGGAAATAAAACCCCTGCCGCTGCCCTGATATGTCCGGTTGAAACCATAAATCCTAAAATTGTCTCCACTATTGATGCTGCGGAGCTGGTAAAGATGCATGCAGCCGAAAATAGTTTCGGGGCAGCTCTTGTTGAAGGACCTATGGCATTGGATGCAGCCCTTTCGGCAGATGCAGCTGCGGTAAAGGGCATAGTGGGGAACGTGCCCGGGCATCCTGACATCCTTCTTCTGCCCGGTCTGGACGCCGGGAATGCCCTCTATAAATCTTTTTCCCTGCAGCCGGGCTCTCTGACGGCGGGTATTATTGCAGGCCTGCGCGTACCGGTTGTGCTCACCTCACGTTCAGACAGCAAACTGACCCGATTTTTCTCTCTGTATATGGCCTTGTCGGCAGCGGCCGGATCGGGATCGGGATCGGGATCGGGATCGATGCAGGGCGGTAAATTATTGTGAGATGAAAATTCGCCGGTCGTATACCTTTGGATTGTATTTTGACCTGTTTCCGGATATGCTTGATCAGAGAGGTGCTGTATGGGAAAACGCAATGCTGGAGGAGGCGGACTGCTCCGTTTTCTTTTCTCGATCATTCTTTTGGCTGCCGCGGCAGTCGCGGTAATTTACTTCTTCTTCCCGGATATTTCTGAAGAATATTTCTCCATGAGCTGGGACTCTGCCAGAAATGGATCTCTCTCAAGCTCTGAGACTGAAGATGCCCTGGATGAGGTAATAGATTCGCTGTCGTCTGCGCTCGAAAAAGCCGGTGCATCGGCAGAAGATGTCAGGAAAATTATTTCCAGCATTGACAGCAGTGATCTGCGGCGTTCTGTGGAGGGTGCAGCTGCAAGCGGTCGCGACGGGGTTGCTCAGTTTGCTGATACCCTGGTCGGGACAATTGATCTAGAGTCTCTGGATCTGAAGGAGTCAGTCAACCTTGATTCAGTCAAGGAAGGACTGCAGACAAAGCTTTCAGAACTTGATTTCTCCGAATCTCTGGATTTTCTAAAAAATAATCTGGAAACCGGCCTTGATTATCTGGGAGAGCGATTGAAGGATGCGATAAACTGAACTCGATGAAACTGACTTTTCTGGGTACCGGAACATCACATGGTGTTCCGGTAATTGCCTGCAGCTGTCCGGTGTGCACCTCGGTCGATACCCGTAATGTTCGGACCCGATCCGCAGTGCTTCTCAATGACGGTAAGAAGATTGTGGTAATTGATACCGGTCCCGACTTCAGGGCTCAGATGCTTCGAGAACGGATAGACCATCTTGATGCTGTAGTTTTTACTCATGATCATGCCGATCACTTGAATGGAATCGATGATCTTCGAGTGTTTACCTGGCATAAAAGGCTTCCTGTGTATGCGGCAAGTGAAGTGCTCGAGGAGATCGGGAACAGGTTTTCCTATATCTTTTCCTCCAAGGTTCCCGGGGGCGGAAAGCCGAATCTTGATGTACATCCGCTTGGTTCGGAGGGGATTATCATTGGAGGTATGCACATAGAGCCGGTTCCGATATTTCACGGCAGTCGCCTGATAAATGGCTATCGGATAGGAAGCCTCGCTTACCTCACCGACTGCAGCGGTATTCCTGAGGAGAGTTTCGCCATGCTTTCCGGAGTGGAAACTCTTATTATCGGAGCTTTGCGGTATCGTCCGCATCCGACCCATTTCAGTGTTTCGCAGGCGGTAGATGCAGCCCGAAGGATTGGAGCAAGAAAGACCTACTTGACCCACATCTGTCATGATCTTGACCATTCGGTTCTGGAGAAAGAACTGCCGGAAGGTGTTTTTCCCGCTTATGACGGGTTGTCCCTGACAGTTGAAATTTGATTATCTTGCAGGAGGAACCATGAGCGAGAATAAGCGTCTGCTTGTTGTAGATGGATATGCACTGATATATCGATCCTATTTTGCCTTTATAAACCGACCCATACTTGATTCAGGCGGACGTAATGTTTCAGCTGTCTTCGGTTTTTTCCGTACCCTGTTTGCAGTAATCAAGCAGTTTGAACCGGGGTATCTGGTGGTTGCAATGGATTCCATTACGCCAACCTTCAGGCACGCTATGTATCCGGACTATAAGGCTACCCGCGACAAGACCCCTGAAGACCTTCATAGTCAGATTCCCCTGATTGAAAATGCTCTGGCCGGTTCCGGGGTGAAGTTTGTCAGAGAGGAGGGGCTCGAGGCGGATGATCTTATTGCAGCGCTGGCTTCATCATGCCGTTCCGGGGGGCTGGAATGTATGATTCTTTCCGGAGATAAAGATCTTATGCAGCTGGTTGGCGATTCGGTTACCATGATCAGACCGGTTAAGGGTGAGAATCTGCTGTTTGACAGGGAGAAAGTGTATCAGCATTTCTCTGTTTATCCGGAGCAGATTGTCGATTATCTGGCCCTGATCGGGGATTCTTCGGATAATGTCCCCGGAGTGCGGGGTATTGGTCCGAAAAGCGCGGTAAAACTGCTGCAGGAGTATGGCACACTCGAGAGAATCTATGCCCATGTAGATGAGATTTCCAGGGGAATAGCCCAAAAGCTTTCAGAAAATCGTGATAATGCCTTTGTCAGTAAAGAGCTGGTTACTTTACGAGTTGATGCTCTCTGTGCTGATGTTTCATTGGAAGAATTTCATGCCGACGGCATCGACTGGAAAGGTGCGGTCCCTGTCTTCACCGAGATTCAGTCTCCCAGTCTCATTGAGGCTGTCGGCGGGGAGCGGGAAGATGTCCGTTCAGCCCGGAAGGGGAGTAATGCAGTTAAAGAAGAGACTGATATTGAGAGTGTCAACGGGCAGCTGCTTTTCGGTATGGAAGAAGAGGATACGCTTGACCGGCTTCGTAAGAAGCTGTCAGGAAAGGGCCGCTTTGTAACAGTTACCTCACTTGATGAGCTGGAGACTATTCTTGAGGCTGCGGGAAAGTCCGGCGAAGCAGCATTTGATATTGAAACCAACGATATCGATGCCATGCTGGCCGTTCCTGTTGGCTTTTCTATTTCGTGGGAACCTTGTACAGGCTGCTACATACCTCTGATTGCCGGCGGTATGGAGCAGCTTCCTGAGGATGCTGTCAGAGAGAAACTCAAAAGGTTTCTTGAAAACCCGAAGATGAAGATAATCGGGCAGAACTACAAATACGATTATAAAGTACTGAAGCGGTGGGGCATAAACCAGCCAGCCATCTATTTTGATACATTACTGGCGGCCTGGCTGCTTGATGCATCCGCGGCTGCCTACAGCATGGATAGACTGGCAGCAAAATATCTGGACTATACTACAATTCACTATGCCGATGTTGTTCCCCGAGGATCTCTTTTCCCTGATATTGATATCAGGAGCGCCTCTGAATATGCGGCTGAGGATGCTGATGTTACCTACCGCCTCTCCCTTCTTTTCAGGCAGATGCTCAAGGAACGTGGAATGGAGAAGCTGATGTATGGTGTCGAAATGCCGCTTCTGAAAATTCTTGCTGATATGGAGCTGCAGGGTATGATAATTCTGCCTGGTCAGCTTAAAGAGTATGAAAAGGAGCTGAAAGAGCGGCTTAAGGTGATCCAGGAAGACATTTTTGCTGAGTGCGGCCACGGGTTCAACCTGAATTCCACCCAGCAGCTTCAGGAAGTTCTTTTTACCGAACGAGGGCTGAAACCGATCAAGAAAACAAAAACCGGGTATTCCACCAATGTTGCAGTATTGGAGGAGCTTGCCCATCTGGATGTGGTTCCCAGCAAAATTCTGGAGCACCGGAGTCTTGAGAAGCTCAGAAATACGTATGTTGAAGCCCTGCCTGTGCTGATAAATACTGAGACCGGCCGGGTTCACACATCGCTTCTGCAGACGGGAACTGCCACTGGACGCCTGTCCAGCAAAAATCCGAATCTCCAGAATATTCCAATCCGCAGCGAGGACGGCAGAAGAATTCGTTCTGCCTTTGTTCCATCCGAAGGATGTCAGTTCCTTTCTGCTGATTATGCACAGATAGAACTGGTAATTCTTGCCCATTTTGCCGATGATCCCGGTTTGAAGGAAGCTTTTATACGGGGAACCGACGTTCATCGTCACACCGGGGCTCTTATATTCGGGATTGATGCCGATGCTGTAACAGCTGAGCAGCGACGAATTGCCAAAACAATAAACTTCGGAGTCATGTACGGTATGTCGGCTTTCCGCCTGGCACGTGAGCTGGGAATTCCTCGGTCTGATGCAGCGGCCTTTATTGAGGCCTATTTTTCCCGCTATTCCGGTGTTCGAGGTTTTATTGAAGCTACGGTTGCAAAAGCTGAGAAAGAGGGCAAGGTCTCAACGCTGCTTGGTCATGAGCGCACAATTCCGGGGATTGCCAGCAGGAACAAAAACGAACGTTCCGGGGCAGAGCGGATTGCGGTTAACACGCCGATTCAGGGCAGTGCTGCCGATGTCATGAAGCTGGCTATGATTGCTGTATCCAAAGAAATTGCCGACAGGGGATTGTCCGCAAAGATGGTATTGCAGGTGCATGATGAGCTTATTTTTGAAGTGCCGGAGCAAGAACTGGATGAGATGCGGGTTCTGGTCAAGGATATTATGGAGCATGTGGTAGAATTGAGGGTTCCTTTGCAGGTAAGCATTGAGACAGGACGAAGCTGGGGAGAACTGCACTGATGGTGATAATCGGTCTGGCTGGGAAAATCTGTTCCGGCAAAGATACCGCTGCGGCTTACTTTGAGCAGAAGGGCTTTGTGGTTGTGGATGTTGACCGGCTTGGGCACGAAGAACTTGAACGGAACAGTGAGGCGGTAATCCGGTTGTTTGGAGAAGGGGTACGGGCAGCTGATGGTGCAATTGATCGCAAGGCCTTGGCTGCGTCTGTTTTTTCCAGCAGGGCACTGCTTTTAAAGCTGGAACAGCTGCTTCACCCGGCAATGGCGGCCAGGTGCCGGCAGATTATAGCCGAGGCTGAGGTATCGGGGTCAACAGGGGTTGTATTAAATGCAGCTGTGCTGGTAAAAATCGGTCTTGTTGCACTGTGTGATTTGGTTGTATTTGTTACCGCGCCATTTGTACTTCGCTTAAAGAGAGCGGTTAAGTATCGGAAGATGGGTTGGGGCGACTTTCTGCGCAGAAATTATCGCCAGCGTGATATTGTTCCGAAGAAAGCGGGAGAAATTGAAAAATCCAAGGTGTTTCGGGCAGATAATAGCGGTGTGCCGGCAGGATTGCATAAAAACCTTGATTCTATTCTAAATATATTGGATAGTAGTAGGTAGTTTATATTGCTGTTAAAATCTCATGAATATGGCAGGGTGAAATAAAGTGGGCTTGAAAAGCAAATCGGTACTTTGGGTGCTGTTTATCGTTACATTAACTGTGCTGGTGTTTGTTACTGTCGGGATTATCTATTTTTATCCTGACCGCGGGAAGGCTGAGTCTCAAGCAGTTGTTTCGCAAGAGAGCCCTGAGTCTGGCGAGGCTGTTTCTTCTGCTGGACCTGTTGAGAGAGCTGCTTCTGTGGCGGAACCAGAACCTGAACCAGAACCTGAACCTGAACCTGAACCTGAACCTGAACCTGAACCTGAACCTGAACCTGAACCTGAACCGGAACCAGAACCAGAACCAGAACCGGAGCCGGATCCTGAACCCGCGGTACCCCGGTTGATGATTCCGAAAATCACGATCCCTGAACCAGAACCAGAACCAGAACCGGAGCCGGAACCTGAACCCGCGGCACCCCGTTTGGTGATTCCGAAAATCACGATCCCTGAGCCTGAGCCAGAACTGGGCCGGATCCACGAACCCGCGGTACCCCGGTTGATGATTCCGAAAATCACGATCCTAGACCTGAACCAGAACCGGAGCCGGAACCTGAACCCGCGGCACCCCGGTTGGTGATTCCGAAAATCACGATCCCTGAACCTGAGCCAGTTGTGCCTGAACCAGAGCCTGAGCCTGAGCCGGAACCTGAACCTGAACCAGAACCTGAACTGAGCCGAACCTGAACCTGAACCTGAACCAGAACCAGAACCAGAACCAGAACCAGAACCAGAACCAGAACCAGAACCAGAACCAGAACCAGAACCAGAACCAGAACTGAAGACAGAGGCGAAACCAGAACCAGTTCCAGCGGCACCCCGGTTGGTGATTCCGCGTCATGATCATTTAGGCCAGTTGTGCCTGAATCTGAACCAGAACCGGAACCAGAACCAGAACCAGTTCCGGCGGCACCCCGGTTGGTGATTCCGAAAATCACGATCCCTGAGCCTGAGCCAGTTGTGCCTGAATCTGAACCCAGGACCAGAACCAGAACCAGAACCAGAACCAGTTCCGGCGGCACCCCGGTTGGTGATTCCGAAAATCGTCCCTGAGCCTAGGCCAGTTGTGCCTGAACCGGAACCTGAACCGGAACCAGAGCCAGAGCCAGAGCGGAGCCAGAGCCAGGCCAGGGCTGGAGCCTGAGCCGGAACCAGAACCGGAGCCTGAACCAGAACCAGAGCCTGAACCAGAACCAGAACCAGAACCAGAACCAGAACCAGAACCTGAACCAGAACCTGAACAGGCCTGAGCCAGAGCCTGAGCCGGAACCAGAACCGGAGCCTGAACCAGAACCAGAACCAGAACCAGAACCAGAGCCTGAGCCTGAACCGGAGCCAGAGCCAGGGCCTGAGCCTGAGCCTGAGCCGGAACCAGAACCGGAGCCAGAACCAGAACCGGAGCCAGAACCAGAACCAGAACCAGAACCAGAACCAGAGCCTGAGCCAGAGCCAGAGCCAGAGCCAGAGCCTGAGCCAGAACCGGAACCGGAACCGGAACCAGAACCGGAACCTGAACCAGAACCGGAACCGGAACCGGAACCGGAACCGGAACCTGAACCTGAACCGGAACCTGAACCGGAACCAGAACCAGAACCAGAACCAGAACCAGAACCGGAACCAGAACCAGAACCAGAACCGGATTTTGCAAAGCCCGTGGTGTTGGTGCGTTATTGGGTTGAGGCCAAACGCTATTCTACGATCGATGAAGCTGAAGCTGGATTGGATACTCTCAGAAGAGCAGGGTTGAACGGGACTATAGCCATTCCTTCGGCTGACGAATACCTGCTGCGTCTGGGGCCATTTGCGGCAGTTGATCAGGCAAGAGAATTTGAAGCTGCCGTACGGACATTGTCCGATTTCTCTGACACCCCCATCGTGAGAATTTCAATTCCTTCACAGGGACAATAGCAGCTGGAGCAAGGATCTGCCGTGGCGGTTATGGGTATGAAATGTCACGATAGATCTTTGCTTCGTTAAGTCTGTATTTCACTCAGATCGTTTCATGCCTTTTTTGAATGCTGTACCGTAATCTCTCCAGCTTTTTCCAGACCGATTTTGGTCAGTACCGGACCAATGATCTCAAAGAAAATACATGATGCTGTTATGGTTGTGATCACAGTTGCCCCGATATCTGCCCCATGAGCGCTTATTGAAGAAAAATCATTCTTAACCACCAAGGATAATCCAATAGCGACACCGGCCTGAGAAAGAATTCCCATTCCAAGATATTTTCGGATTTTTGGTTCCATGTGCCCCGCCATAGATCCCAAAGCTGCCCCCGACATCAGGCCAAAGCTTCTTGCTGCTATGTAGACGATACCAAGAAGTCCGAGGGCGGGCAGGGCGGCTGCATGGAGGTTGGCTCCAGCCAGCGTGAAAAACATAATAAACAGCAGCGGCAAGAATTCTGAAAGTTCATGATGGATTTTCTGAACGAGCGTATGAGACTGTGTATTGACCACTACGATCCCGACAACCATATTTGTCAGGATAACTGAAAGATGCAGCATGCTGCAGAGCCCTGCGGAGATCAGCATAGCGGCAAATATGAGAATGAAAACATCCCGTGCCTGTTTTGCGCGGCTGGCCAGAAGACTGAAAACAACTGCTAGAACCCCGCCAATAGCAAGGCTCAGCCCGATTTCTTTGAGAGGCTCAAGAATCAGCATGTACCATGATTGAGAGGCCATTCCTGCCTCGATACCGAGGAGCGATTTTGCAATAGCTGATGCAAAACCGAAGATTATAATACCCAGACCGTCATCAAAACCAACCACGGCATAAAGTGCTTTTGTCAGAGATCCCTTAGCTTTATATTCTTGAATAACCGCTACCGTACCTGCCGGGGCACTGGCTGGAGCAATTGCACCAAAAACCAAAGCCAGGGCAATATCTTTTGTAAGCAGAAAAACAGCACCTGCCGTGACGAAAAAGGCTAGAAATGACTCTGCAAGGATGACAATAATTATGCCTTTTCCCTGTCTTTTCAAGTCCTTGAAGCTCAATTCAATACCTATGCTTAAAGCAACAAAGCTCAGGGCAATATCTGTAATGAATCCCAGGTCAGCCTGTATGTTTTCGTGCAGAATATTCAGCAGTGAGGGCCCTGTCAGGACGCCAACTATCATGAAACCGATTATTGAGGGCAGCTTTATCCATTTCATGCTTTTCCCGACATAGAATCCGATTCCGGTAGCCGCTCCGACTATAAGCAGCGGTGACAGCTGATGGAGAAGAAAAAATTGCTGTATTGAAGTTATTATTTGCATATTTTACATACCTGTATAGTTAGAGAATATTTCAAAATGTAATCAGTGAAATTTCGACGATTTTGTTAGAAATCGATTAAGCCGTCACAGTAGAGAATATCCTGAACCGTTACCATCATGCCGGATTTGCTGTCACCGCTAAGCAGGGAAAGCCTTCGAAGAGTGTTGTTCATGAGTTTTTTATTGATGACAGCAAAAACGACTCTGCTGAAGTTTGGTTCGGATGTGGTCCAGAAGGTGGAAAACAGCGGAAGCTTATGGAGATAATAGCCGGCAGTATTCGTTTCGAGAACAGAAATCGCTCCTCCTGATTCAGCACCAAGGATTTCCATGGCATCGGCAAACAAGTCTTCATTCTGTATATGGACGACGAATTGGCAGAATTGATCGGATTCTGGATTGATCTCACTGACCCGAATATCCTGCTGGAGCAGATTGAATACGGTATCAACAGCATTGCAGTTTATCAATCTGCTTATAAGGGCGCGGTCTTTAGTCAGCTTTGCAATTGAGGAAATTATCTGAATATGCCGACTGCGCTGGTCGGGTGGGCCAATTATGAAGAAAATCAGAGTAGAAGGTTTTCCATCCAGGGATTCAAAGGCTGTCCCCCTCGGAACAATCAGCAAGCCAACGGTAAAACCGGACAGTCCGCTGATACTGCAGTGCGGAATGGCAATTCCATTTTCCAGGCCGGTGGAGGATACTTCTTCCCGTTCAACAAGTTTTTCGAGGATATCCCGAGAGGGAACGGTTTCAAGCAGCTGTGATTTACCTGCAAGTTCGCTTATCTGCGTGAGGATATCTTTTTTTGTTTTGCAGTCAGTGCCAATGGCAATACAGGGTTTTTGCAGGGCTGGGAGCATTTTTTATTCCTCCGTAGTACTGAGCAGGAGTGAACGTTCATATTCAGCAATGATTCTATACACTTCCTGCGGCGTCTTATTATTCAACAGCGACGCAGCTGTTTTTTTATTACTGAGCATTCGCGTCAGTTTAGCAATTATGCGAAGATGCACTATTTCGCTGTCAGAAAGAATCAGGAACAGCATCCGAACGTCCAGTCCATCGAGAGAATCATATTCTATGCCTTCACTGGCAATTCCTATGATAATTCTGGGCCCCCCGGTTACCAGGGATGAGGGTGTGCGCATGTGGGGAATGGCAAATCCGTTTCCGATTCCGGTGGATATCATCTCCTCTCTTTCCATAATCTTGTGGTGTACGGTAAGGCTGTCACTGATTATTGACAGTTCGGAGGCAGTATCGGTCATGCAGAGCAATGCCTGATCCCTGGTCGCCTGATCAGGAATAGCGATAATACCTGCTGGCGCGATTAGACGGGACAGGGGTACCTGGTCAGCCTGCTGCTCTATAAGACGGGAGAGGTCGTTCCGGGGAATGACCTCCATCTTTGCAATCAGCCAGTCATCTATAAGAGATCGAAGAAACCGCCACTGGTTGGAAATTTTCGCACAAGGTATTTCCCGGGCTTTAACCATTTTCAGAATTGTCTTTTCAGATAACTTGAGGTATTCAGCTATTTCCGCCAAAGTTAGTAGTATGTCTTTATTTTCCATTATATTCTGTTATATTCCTTGATAGGTAAATTGTCAATAGACTGTCTAGACTTATAAAAATAATCAGGTGAGATTGCGAAAGCTGGAAATTGCAGGCTTAATGCGCTAGACTGCAGGCAAATGAAAAAAATCCTGAACCGTTACAAACCGGTTTTTATCCTGACATGTATACTTATCCCTGCCTTCATCGGGGTAAGCCTGTTCAACTACTTCCTTCAGCGAGAGTCTGTGAGGCTTGAACTTATCAGTACTTCACTGCCGCTGGTCAGGGAGCTGATCGACTGGGAAATTGAATCCTGCTTTCATGATCCCCTTCGGGTAGCGTCAGTCATGGCCAATGATACGTTTTTCAAGGAATGGATAGTTGCGGGGGAGCAGAATCCTGATGATATCACTGCTTATCTGACCTCCATACAGGAGAAGCAGGACTACAACACCGCTTTTTTTGTCTCTGCAGCATCACGGGTATACTACAGTCACGAAGGGGTACATAAGATAGTTTCAAAAGATGATCCTCATGATATCTGGTATTACAATTTTCTGGAATCAGGGAAAGAAGTTGAACTGGATGTTGACATCGATGAAGTAACCGGAGCCCTTACCATTTTTATCAACCAGCGAGTTTATTATGGAGATGAAGAATTGATCGGGGTAACCGGGGTGGGACTGAAAATGGAGAGCCTTTCAGAACTGCTCCATACCGTGCAGGAAGAATATGGGAGAACTATTTACCTGGTGGATGAACAGGGCGTTATTCAAGCACATTCGGATATGGAGAAAATTGAAGCGGTATCTATTCGTGATATGGACGGCATATCAGCTATTGCAGACCGGCTTATTTCCGAGAGAGAAGTTCCAGCAGACTTCAGGTACAGCGGATCGGAGGGAAATGTGCTGCTGACCAGTCGTTATGTAAATGAAATGGAATGGTTTATCATTGTCGAGCAGAATGAGCATGCCTCGATGCTGCTTATCCGCCGGAACTTGTACAACTCGGTTCTGATCGGTCTGACTTCATCCTTGCTGATAATCCTTCTTAGTGCCTATTTTGTTGGAAAGTCCCAAAAAGAATTGATTTCACTGACGGTGACCGATCATCTTACAGGGACAGCCAATCGTATGAGGCTGGAAGCTGTTTTGGAGCAGGAACTGGTTCGGGCTCAGCGCTATGGAACCCTCTTTTCCATTCTCATAATAGATATAGATAATTTTAAAATGCTGAACGATACCCATGGTCATGCCGAGGGAGATGCAGTCTTGAAACAGTTCAGCGAACTGCTGCAGTCCTCAATTCGCGTGACAGATATTTTTGGCCGGTGGGGGGGCGATGAGTTTATGCTGATTTTACCTCATACAATTCTGGAAAATGTCCTGGTTTTGGCCGAAAAAATACGTCGGCGCATAGATACGCATGTATTTGGCAATAAAGCAGAGTTTACCATAAGCATTGGAGCAGCCGTCCTGAATCCCGGGGATACCCTTCAGCAGCTTCTTAAAAGGGCTGACGATGCTCTCTATCGGGCAAAAGCGACCGGTAAAAATCGTGTAGACAGTATCTGAGGAAACAATTGCATTTTTCCTCAAAAGGGAGCAGGCCTCATACCCTGCCGGAACCTCTGTACACTATCGAATATTATCGGTAATTTATCCAAAACAAAAAGTTGCCGGATAGGCAGCAGGATAGGTAAAATGAAAGAACATGTAGTAATAGGCCTGAGCGGCGGAGTTGACTCATCGGCAGCAGCTGCCATGCTGGTTGACCAGGGGTACCGGGTAACCGGAGTAATGATGAATATATGGGACGGTACTGCAATGGCAGATATGGAGGGCCGGCACGCCTGCTTTGGCCCCGATGAGGAAGAAGATGCGGCTAAGGCTGCGGAAGTCTGCGATCGACTGGGCATTCCTTTCTATCAGTTTGATTTAAAAAAAGAGTATCGGGATGTGGTCCTGACCGATTTTTCAGAAGAATATAGTCGGGGCCGCACCCCTAACCCCTGCGTCAGATGCAACAGCCGGATTAAGTTCGGTGCCCTGGTTGATAAAGTGACCGAATCCGGGATCGATTTTGACTATTTTGCAACCGGGCACTATGTCCGGCGTGAATTCAACCCGGAACTGGGAATGCAAGTCCTCATGAGGGCTTCCAATCTGAAGAAAGATCAGAGCTATTTTCTTTATCGTCTTACCCGGGAGCAGATAAACCGGACCCTTTTCCCTTTGGGAGGTCTGACAAAGGAGGAGGTGCGGGCTGTTGCTGAATCCAGAAATCTCGGTTTTGAGAAAATCCGGGAGAGTCAGGACTTTATCTGCGGCGATTATACGGAGCTGCTCGATTTTGATTTTATTCCCGGCGATATAGTGGATGCTGAGGGCAATCTCCTTGGCAGACATACAGGTTTTGCCCGGTATACTATCGGTCAGCGTCGGGGGTTGGGTATAGCGGCTCCGAGGCCTTACTATGTCATCGCCATAGACCGGGATAAGAATCAGGTTATTGTAGGGCATAAGGAGCAGGGGTACGGCCACTCACTGGAAGCAGGTTCCATGAATTGGCTGGTCTCTCCGGATAAGCTCGGTGAGATTCCCTTTGAAGCCCAGGCTAAAATTCGATCTCAGCAGAAGCCTTTTTCTGTGAAGGTTGTGCCAATCGGGGAGACCGGATGCCGGATAGATTTTATAGAGGCGCAATGGGCCGTAACACCCGGGCAGTCGGTAGTGCTCTATGACGGCGATGTGGTGATCGGCGGCGGAATAATCGAAAAGCAGCTCTGAATCATTCATAGAAAGAGAGGGAAATAGGAATCAGCATGAACAAAAAAAACGCTTTCAATGTGGATAAATACCTGGAAGAACAGACGGTAGAAATTCTTAAGCGGGTGGAGCAGTTCAACAATAAACTTTATCTGGAGTTTGGCGGGAAGCTGGTATATGATCACCACGCCGCTCGTGTACTTCCCGGATACGATCCCAACGTGAAAATGCAGCTCCTCAAGAATTTGAAGGATAAGGCTGAAATAATTCTCTGTATCTATGCCGGTCATATTGAGCAGAGGAAAACCCGGGCCGATTTCGGCATAACCTATGATGCCGACGCTATGAAGCTGATTGACGATCTGCGCAGTGACTGGGGGTTGGAAATAACGGCTGCAGTGGTAACCAGATATGAGGACCAGCCCTCAGCCAATCAGTTTATCAATACGCTGGAGCGGCGAAATATCAAGGTTTATGTGCATAGAGCGACAAAAGGGTATCCAACGGATGTTGACCTGATTGTCAGTGACAAGGGGTATGGAAGCAATCCCTACATTGAGACAGAAAAACCTCTGGTGGTAGTCACAGGTCCCGGGCCGAACAGCGGGAAGCTGGGAACCTGCCTGTCACAGCTGTATCATGAGTATAAACGGGGGACAGCAGCAGGTTATGCGAAGTTTGAAAGCTTTCCTATCTGGAATCTGCCGCTTAAGCATCCGGTAAATATTGCCTACGAAGCAGCAACTGCAGATCTTAAGGATGTTAACTTGATTGATCCGTTTCACCTTGAAGCCTACGGGGAACGGGCGATTAATTATAATCGTGACGTCGAGGCCTTTCCTCTCCTGCGTCGTATTCTGGAAAAAATATCCGGCAGCAGTTCTCCCTACCTCTCGCCTACCGATATGGGGGTGAACAGACTGGGATTTGCCATTGTCGATGATGAGGCAGCTCGTGAAGCCGCCAAGCAGGAGATTATACGGCGTTCGTTCCGCTATTCCTGCGAATACATGATGGGTCTGGGTACCAAGGGAACGGTAGAGCGTTCACGTTTGATCATGCAGGATCTGGGAGCATCGGAGATTGATCGGCCGGTGGTAGGAGCAGCCAGACAGGCCGCTGTATACGCTCATGAAGATCCTGCTAAGGGCAACAGCGGAATCTATTGCGGGGCTGCGATTGAACTGTCTGACGGCACCATTATAACGGGGAAAAACTCCTCTGTAATGCATGCTGCCGCTGCTGTGGTGCTCAATTCCATTAAGCATCTGGCTGGTCTTCCCGATAAAATACATCTTATATCCCCTTCCATTATCGACTCAATAGCTGCAATGAAGCGTGCAATCAAGGATTCTGCGTCGGTGACGATGGATCTGGAGGAAACTCTGATTGCATTGGGCACCTCGACCGCATCGAGCAGCGGTGCCTACCTGGCCGTCAAGCAGCTGAAAAAACTCAGGGATTGTGAAATGCATCTGACCCATATGCCGCCTCCCGGTGATGAGGCCGGATTGCGGGATCTGGGAATTCTGCTGACTAGTGATCCCCATTTTTCTTCTAATCGACTGCTGGCAAACTAGTCAGGGCCTCGGGGCAGGATGGTTATCGAGAGGTTAGGCAGGTTGGTGAATTTTTCTCTTTCGTAACTTCCCGGGATAGTGTATGGTAGTAAAAAGCATGTGCAAGGAGTAAGGAATAATGGCTGATACAAGTAAAACTCACTATGTTGTTTGTCTGAACGGGGGAAGTTCCTCCATCAAGGTTTCGGTAAAAAGCATCACTAGCGGAGAGGTCGGTTCGGTTGCAGATTTCAACTGTCAGGGGCTGGGAACCAGCCATGGGTATATAGATGCTAAATATGATGGTGAAAAAGAGCGTTATGATACGCCCATGGAGAACCATAAATTAGCGCTTCATGCCATAACAGAGCTTATTGGTGAGCGTTTTCCCGGATTGGAAGTATCGGCGGTCGGGCATCGGGTCGTACATGGCGGAACGGAGTTCACGAGTACATCGCTCATTGATGGTCCTGATGGGAAAGTACAGGCCTCAATTAAAAAGTTTTCATCACTTGCCCCGCTGCACAATCCTGCGAATCTGCAGATAATTGAGGCGGCCCTGGCAGACCCGGTTTTCGGATCCATCCCCAATGCAGCAATATTTGATACCCAGTTTCATGCCGGAATGCCCGAATATGCGCGGCTCTATGCTGTTCCAAAAGAGTGGATTGATACCTACGGCATTCAGCGCTACGGGTTTCACGGGGCTTCCTACACGTACATAAGTCGTCGCTTTGCCGAACTTAACAAGCTGAGCGAAGAGGATACTAATATAGTCATAGCTCATCTCGGCAACGGCTGTTCCATGGCTAAGGTGGTCGGCGGAAGGGGTGCCGATACCACGATGGGAACTACTCCACTTGAGGGGCTGGTCATGGGGACTCGCAGCGGCGATATAGATCCCGGAGCCCTGGAGTTGATGGCGCACAATCTCGATACCGACATTGAGGGCATAGTAAAAATCCTCAACAAGGAATCCGGTCTGTTCGGTCTCTACGGGAAGGATATTAAAGAGAT
Source organism: Spirochaetales bacterium (assembly GCA_018399255.1). Lineage (GTDB taxonomy): Bacteria > Spirochaetota > Spirochaetia > JABMQR01 > JABMQR01 > M55B182. The sequence continues at coordinate 114,572 of JAGYPA010000004.1, forward strand.
GCATATCATCCGTATGGCTGCGATGGATGGTGATAAAGAGGCGGAATTGGTGATAGAAGTGGCGGCATATCGGGCGGCCAAATATTTTTCGGGGTATCTCGGTACCATGGAAAACCCAAGGGGCATTGTATTCACTGGTGGAATCGGAGAAAATGAGGGATACTTCCGGCGAAAGGTGCTGGCCCATATGAAACTCTACAGCTGGGATATTAATGAACAGAGCATCGATGTCAGAAATGAAGAGGCAATTGTGGCGGAAAGCCGGACTATACCCGGTCTTCAGGCATGGGTAATTCCGACCGATGAAGAGAAGGTTTTCGCACTTGAAGCCTTTCAGTTTGTTCAGGAGTAGCTTCTGTATTTCACGGTATTTTTCCTTTTCAGGGGGAGATGAATGAAGCAGCCGCATATACTCTGCAGTCCGGAGCAGATAACACCGTATGTTCTGCTTCCGGGCGATCCCGCCCGGACTGAAAGGATTGCAAAATTCCTGACCGGAGTGGAATATATAGCCGACAATCGTGAGTTTCGAACAGTGACGGGCTTTTATGAAGGGCTTCCGGTAACCGTAACCTCTACGGGTATTGGCGGAGCTTCTCTAGCAATAGCACTGGAGGAGCTTATTCAGTGCGGCGGAAGGTATTTTATCAGGACCGGGAGCTGCGGGGCCTGTCAGGAAGGGATCGGGATCGGGGATCTGGTGCTTTCTGCCGCCGCGGTACGGGAAGACGGTGCTTCCAGAATGTATGTTCCGGATAATTTTCCGGCAGCGGCGGACAGTCGACTGACTGCAGCTGCTGAGACTGTCCTCAGAGCTTCCGGTTTTCCTTTTCATGTGGGAATAACCCGCAGTCACGATTCGTTTTATATTGATGATGAACAGG
>JAGYPA010000040.1 GCA_018399255.1 Spirochaetales bacterium
CGCTGTTGGAAACAGAGCCCGCTGTTGGAAACAGAGTCTGCTGTTGGAAACAGAGCCCGCTGCTTAAAAACATGACAGAAGTTCAGGTTTCAGGGTTTAGTGCAAAAATCCTTCAGCAGCTGCACGAGAAAATTGTACACCCGGGCTGTAGACTCAATATGAAGTCGTTCTTCTACCGAATGGGCACCCTTGATGTCGGGACCGAAGGAGATAGAGTCCATTCCCGCCACCTTGCTGTTAATTACACCGCATTCAAGCCCTGCGTGAATGGCAGTAACTTCCGGCGCCTTGCCGGTAAAGGCCCTGTAGGATTCGGCGCAGAGTCGGGCAAAGGATGAACTGAAGTTCGGCGTCCACGAAGGATACACATTTACTATTTCTGTTCGGGCGCCGCTCAGCTCAAGGGCGGTTCTGGTTCTTTCCGCAATTTCCTCACGGGCGCTTTCTATTGAGGAGCGCTGACTGGTATCTATAAAGAACTCTCCCTTTTCCAGTTTTATAACCGCCAGATTGCTGGAGGTCTCGACCATTCCCTCAATATCGCTGCTCCAGGTTTCCGGTCCGCAGGGTGTCACATAGACAGCATCAATTACCGCTTTGGACCGGGCTGCAGTTACAGCTTCCAACGGCAGGTTCTGACTGGTAAGTTCTGCCGCCGCATCGGGATCTTTTACAGCCAGCTCGGATTTAAAAGCGGTCATAAGACGCTCCGTCGCCTGTATTACTGCATCTTCTTTTCCAGGAGCTGCGGCAAAAGTGCAGGTGAAAGTACTCGGAATGACATTTCGCTTGGACCCGGAATCAATATCCGCTATCATGAGCTGCATATCGGGATCGGAGGAAAGTTCCCTGAGAAACCGCATTCCATACCGGATGGCATTGCCCCTGCCTGTATGAATCTCTCCTCCCGAGTGTCCGCCGAGAAAACCAGAAAGGCGTATGTTCCAGCCCTGACTGTCGGCAGGGATCGGGGTTGTTTCCGCCCTGATACGGCCGATTACCTCGCTGCCTCCCGCACAGCCGATAATGAAAACCCCCTCTTCCTCTGAATCGAGATTAATTAGCCTGCGGGCAGACAGCATGTCTGTATCGAGGCCGAAGGCTCCGGTGAGACCGGTCTCTTCGGAGGTTGTAAACAGAGCTTCAAGGGGACCATGCACGGCCTCGGGATCCGCGAGAACAGCCAGTGCCATCGCGACCGCAATTCCGTTGTCAGCACCGAGGGTGGTCTCATCGGCATGCATCCAGGCGTCTTTTCTTACAAGACGAATCGGGTCGCGGGTAAAGTCATGGTTCGAAGATGGGGTTTTGACACAAACCATATCCATGTGACCCTGCATTACCACGGCGGGAACCAGATCGTTGCCTGGTGATGCGGGTTTGCGGATAATGACATTTCCGGCAGGATCGAAATCTGCGCTGAGGCCCCTGTTTTTTGCAAAATCCAGTAAATAGGCTTGAAAAGCCGCCTCGTTGCCGGATTCCCGCGGTATTTGTGAAAGTTCTTCAAAATAATTCCAGACGGCGGCCGGTTCCAGACCCATAATTGCTTCAGACATACATAGTACCCCGCTTTTTTTGCAGTATTTTTTAGTCAGCGCTGTTCCTCGCGCAGTTCGTTCATTATCATTGTACCATTGATTATCGTAGATCGTATCCTGAAATCCCTGTTGAAAATGGTAATATCGGCAAACGAGCCGGGAACCAGGGAGCCGCGATTGTGAAAATGGTAAATTCTTGCCGGGTTGCTGCTTGCCATCTGCACGGCATTTTCGATGGGAATCCCCCAGTTGACCAGATTCTGGACACCATGCAGCATTGTTAAGGAGGAGCCTGCAATAACGTTATCGGCAGACCGGTGAAACAGTCCTTCTTTTATATAGACTTCTTCCTTGTTGGCTGTCAGCGGACCGGCTTCCTGCATAGTCGGTTTGAGAGCATCGGTAATCAGGACCACCTTGCTCACCGGTTTGTCGCGGAGCAGCAGCTTCACCAGATCCGGATGAACGTGCTGTCCGTCGGCAATTATCTCACATGCCATTTCGGGATGGATCATAATGGCTCCAACGGCTCCGGGGTTGCGGTGATGGAGCCGGCTCATGGCGTTAAAAAAGTGCGTGGAGTGAAGGATTCCTACCTGCATGCCTTCCACCATGTTTTCGTAGGTGGCATCCGTGTGTCCGGCAAGGAGGGTTATCCCGTTTTTCAGGGCATAGAGGGCAATTTCCCGCATGTTCTTCAGCTCTGGAGCTACCGTCATGCAGACAACATGCCCCTTTCCGGCACTGATAAGACGTTCCATCACCTTGATGTCTACTTCTCGGGCAGCAGATGCTTTCTGCGCACCAATCCGCTTGGGGAGCGTGCGACCTCCAGGTTGATGCCAAGAATCTGGCTCCTCTCACACCGATTGTGAACCGACACAGGCTTCGGGTTGCTTCAACCACTTTCTACATCATCAGGCGATACGGTCGGTAGAAAACCCACCACCACACCGTTTGCCAGCACCCTGAGCATGTGCCGAGAATTGTTTGTAGTCCGGTCATCGGTACCGTAACAACCGCCGAATCCGTGGATAAGGGCATCAATGAATCCCGGTTATATAGGCTCCCAGCATTAAAAAATCGTCGCTGGAGAGAACGTTTTTTTGGAGATAGCGCTTCGCTGAATACATCGGCTATTTCACCATTGGAAAGTAAAATACAGCTTTTCCAGGTGGGTATAGCCGGTAAGGATTGTGCCGTTATGAATAAGGATATCAGACATTGAACAGGTCTCTGCCCATCTGCGTAATCATTCCTGCCTCTCCGATTCTTCCCGAATGGTGGCTGAGGGACAGAAAGGAAAGCGAAACGGACGCATATCTCAAATATATGAGTAAAAACCGCCAATGGTCAATCTTAAGAAGGTATTTAAGGTATTTCGACGGAGAGATTAATATATTATCTCCTGTGCAAGCCAGTATTTTTGAAATTGGCTTTTGAAGTCGCCTATTATTATCTGTAAATGACTATATAATAATTAATTATTTGAAATGCAAACTTCTAACCAAAACGTCGCTCTTGCTTTTTGCATGAGCCTCTGTTGACTTGAGGTTCGGACGGCATGGGAGGAATTCCGGTAAGATCGTTAAGCCATTTCCCGGAGCGTATTCTGTGAATGCCGATCAGCAGTTTATATATTTCTTCCAGACCGACGAGCAGATAGAGCCAGTAGATAGGCAGATGCAGCAGGAGACCGCCGATAAGGGCGAGCGGAACGCCGACGAACCAGACACCGGTAAGTTCCAGAATAAGAGAATACCGGGTGTCACCGCCGCTTCTGAGCACACCGACAATTGAATGCATGTTGAAGGTCTTGAACGGCATAAGGATGGCTAAAAGTGCCAGGGAACGGGTTGTCATGGTCAGTATTTCCGGAGATACACGGAAGGCCAGGGGAATGACAGGAGAGAGCAATGCCATAATTATGCCGACGGAGCCTCCCAGCAGGAAACCCAGGATCAGGGCCCCTCCGGCATAGCGATGAGCCAGGTCCTGGCGTTTTTCACCGATTTTATTGCCGATCATGATGGCAGAGCCGTTTCCCGTTCCAATAAAGACGACAAAAAAGAGACTTTGTATGGCCTCGGTAACATTAACTGAGGCTATGATACTGGTTCCCATGCGGGCAAATACAATCTTGTACATGACCATGCCCATCGACCACGCCATTTCGTTGAGAATGACGGGAGTCACGGTTTTGACGAATTTTGCTGTAAAGGCCTTATCGAAGGCAAAAAACTCACGCAGGGGGGCTGCGGTAGGCTTTTTCATTCGGTAGGAGAGAAATAGTATCAGGAATACTTCCAGAGCACGGGAGCCGACCGTTGCAATGGCAGCTCCGCGGACACCCATCTGGGGAAATCCGAACTTCCCGAAAATCAGGAGATAATTGAATATCGCATTGGTTGTCATAGAAATGGCTGAAACAAGCAGTGGAAGACGCGGGTTTCCGGTACTTCTGAGGGCAGAAGAAAAAATAAACGTGACAGCGGTGAAAATGTAGCTTATCCCCACTATTCTGAGATACTCGGTTCCTACGGCGATTACAGCCGGGTCAGGCGTAAAGACGCGCATGATGGATGCTGGAAAAGCAATTGATGCTGCAGTAATAATTCCGGCCCCGATAAGTCCGATTATCAAAGCAAGGCCAAGGGTTTTATGGATGCTTTTCAGGTCTCTGCTTCCCCAGAATTGTGAAAAAAAGATCGAAGAACCGCTGCTGATGCCAAAAAAAAGGAGGATTACCAGAAAAAACATCTGATTGGCCAGACCGACGGCAGCGATCTGGATTTCTCCAAGCTGTCCGATCATCAGCGTGTCGACAAAGGAGAGGGAAGATGCCAGCAGGTTCTGAAGCATGATCGGAAAAGAGAGAGATATAAGGGTGGTGTAAAAATGCCTGCTTCGCAGAATGCCGTCATGACCAAAGAGGATAAAGGGGTTCAGCGGGGTTGTCAGTTTTTCACGCACCACTTGGTAGTATACCAACGGTGGGTATATGTCAACAGATTACGACTATTGAACTCCACTATTTCTGGTTTTATGATACTTCTGTTTCCCTGCGGCCGACCCGGCGGATGGTCTTGACGGCACCAGGCTGTTTTTGCCGCTGCCGATGAGATCAGGACGGCCAGCCAGCTTCAGGGCTTCAATAACCAGCTTGCGATTTTCCGGTTTGTGAAAATGGACGAGAGCCCGCTGAAGGTTTTTTTCCCGCCCTTTTGGTACATACACTTTGGCAAAATTTTTCCCCGGTCGCGGATCCAGGCCGGTAAAATACATGCAGGTTGAAACAGTGCCCGGAGTGGGGTAAAAATCCTGCACCTGGTCGGGAACAAAACCCTGGTCACGGAGAAATTCGGCAAGCATAACAGCATCGGCCAGCGTCGAGCCGGGATGTCCCGATATAAAATACGGAATAATATACTGCTTTTTCCCTGCCTTTTTGCCGGCTTCGCGGAACATTTCTGCAAAGCGGGAAAAATCTTCGATTCCCGGTTTGCCCATGGCTTCCAGAACCTGGGGGGAAACATGTTCAGGGGCAACTTTCAATTGTCCGCTTACATGATGGCGGGCAAGTTCCGTGATGAAAGTATCTATCGTTTGAGGATCTGCCGCAGCAAACAGATAATCATACCGGATTCCCGAACGGATAAAGACTTTTTTTATTCCGGGCAGGCGACGGGCGTCCCGCAGCACTCCGAGGTAGTCTTTGTGTGAGTCTTCGAGGGCCCGGCAGGGCTTAGGAAAAAGGCACAGCTTGTCCGGGCAGGGACCGGAACGCGCCTGTTTTTTGCAGGCTGCTGCTCTGAAGTTGGCTGTAGGTCCTCCGATATCATGAATATACCCTTTGAAATCTGCGAAACGGGTGAGCTTTTGTGCTTCTTCAAGAATTGATGCGTGGCTTCTGGCCTGTACGGTTCTTCCCTGGTGTGATGTTATTGCACAGAAAGAACAGTCGCCAAAGCACCCGCGGCTGGAGGTAATACTGAATTTAACTTCCTGCAGAGCGGGAACCCCTCCGGAATTTCTGTAGGAGGGATGTTCTTCACGGGTGAACGGGAGCGTATATACCCTGTCCAGTTCAGCAGGCTGCAAGGGAATTGGAGGAGGGTTCTGGATGACCAGGGTTCCTTCGTACCGTTCCAGAAGCCGCTGCGGCTGAAAAGGGTTTTCGTGCATCAGGCGAAGCTGGCAGCTGAGAGCATAGGCTTGTCTTGCCGCTGCCGAAGCGGTGTTGGAAATGGCATCCCGTTCTGCAAGGGCCTGAAAATCAGGCAGTTCAATGGTTTGGAATTTTGAGACGGGATCGTTTGTCCCGCTATAGTCGGGGTCGCTGCGAGTCGGTGCCCCGCTCTGCAGTGTACTGCTCTGCAGCGGGCTGCCTCGCAGTGAAAACACGGTTCCTGGAATGGCATGAAGCTTATTGATGGGGATTCCTGCGGCGAGCCCGGCAGCTATTGCCCTGATTGCGGTTTCCGCCATGCCGTATACCAGCAGATCGGCTTTGGCATCCAGGAGCAGTGAGCGCCTGACTCTGTCGGTCCAGTAGTCATAGTGAGCAAGGCGTCGCAGGGAGGCTTCCAGGCCGCCGATGATAATCGGTATGCCGTGATATGCCTGCCGGGCTCGGGATGTATAGGTGATCACTGCCCGGTCCGGTCGTTTACCGGCAGCTCCTCCCGGGGTATACGAATCATTTGAGCGCGGTTTACCGGCTGCGGTATAGTGGGCAACCATGGAGTCGAGGTTGCCCGAGGTGATCAGGAATGCCAGGCGAGGTTTGCCGAGAACCGTAAAATCCTTACAGGAGTTCCAGGCCGGCTGAGCAATGATACCTACCCGGAAGCCGTCGGCTTCAAGACTTCTTCCTATTACCGCTGCTCCGAAGGTCGGGTGATCAACGTAAGCGTCTCCCGTTACAATGATAAAATCGCAGGAGTCCCAGCCGCGGGCAAGCAGTTCTTCTCTGCTCATAGGAAGAAAGGAACCAGTAGGATGCATGCAGTCAGTCCTTATGCAATGATTTGTAGTCAGCTTACCTATCATTGGTAAACAGTTCGTTATTATAAAAGGAGATCAAGAGGCTGGTAACGTAGCATAGTTTGTGAAAAATTGCTAGGAGCCTGAAAGTCTCCCCGCGACAGCTGCTCGGCAGGGCGCGGATGAGATGCACGGATGAGATGCACGGGCTGAACATTGATTTTTCCTTATATACGGTGTAGTATAGTTTGATTCTCCGGCCGGTCTGCAAGACTGTCATATTCCGGGGATACTACACCGGAAAACAGTTTTGGGGGTTCTATTGCCAAATTCCGTTCCTGAAATCAGAGTGATTTTAAATCCTGCTGCTGCAAAGGGCGGAGCCCTCAGGATGCTGCCGAAAATCAAAAAATTGATGGATTATCATAATTTTGATTATGAGGTGGTTGTTACCCGCTATATCGGGCATGCGATCGAGAGTGCGGAAGAAGCCGCACGTCAGGGAATCTCCATTGTTGCTGCAGCCGGCGGTGATGGAACCTGCAATGAAGTAGTCAACGGGCTGATGCGCAGTTCGTTAACCAGTACCGGGCGGGTGCCTGTAAAAACTGCTTTTTCCGTTTTGCCTATTGGCCGCGGAAATGATTTTGCCTTCAGTGCCGGTATTCCAAAAAAACTTGAGGATGCCGTCAGCCTGATCAAGACTGGAACAAGGCGCTATATTGACACAGCTCAGGTCTACGGCGGGACGTTTCCGGAAGGGCGCTATTTTCTTAACGGTCTGGGGATCGGGTTTGAACCGCTGGTCAATTTGACTGCCAGCCGGTACAGGCGGATAAGCGGGGCAATAAGTTATCTTTTTGCAGTAATTGAAATAATGAAGAACTATCCGAAGGCGGTACCGATTAAGCTGTTCTACAGGGGAAAGAATTGCGATGTCCTTACCCAGCAGATTTCGGTGTGCAATGGACGCAGGATGGGCGGGGCTTTCCTTATGGGACCGGATGCTGTTATTGATGACGGGCACCTTGATCTGTGCTATGTAAACAGACCGGTCAGCGGGGGGAGGATTCTCTACCTTGTAACCAGATTTTTTCGGGGTACCCAGAAATCACACCCCTATATTGCTTCGGATCTGACCGGGGATATAACGGTAAAAACTGCAGACGGATCCAAACGCCTGATTTGCCATATTGACGGAGAAATGGTGTCCACTGGGACTGATGTTTTGCGGATAGAATTGTATCCTCATTCCTTGCCGATTGTTTCATAACGGGCAGATGGAAAAATCTTCCGTAATAATTCCGAATGAACGATACTATAGTAAAAAAAGTCTCAGAGTTTTTTCAGGGTTTGTTTAAATTTTGCGAAGCAGGGTTTGACATCTAACTCTCAACATAGTATTTTTTAGTCTGAGATTTTCTAGATTATTGTTAATTTAACCAATCTTCTTATATAGCGTGTAGAAACACACCCGTAGAGAGTTTTTCGGTTATTTTCAATAGGCTCACTCACAAGGAGAAACCATTGCTTAAGGAAAATGTGCCGTCCGTACATTTCTATGACCAGGATTTTGTTGATGTATATGATCGAACTTGGGTCTGGCTGAATGAATTGTGGAAGTCAGGGACACCTGAAAATGGATTTGAGGGATCATACATCAGTTACGAAAACCAGCGGTCATTTAATCAATACAACGCGTGTCTTGCCTCATTCTTTCTCGTCTATAGTAATCTGAGCTATTCTCCTTTCGTTATGCTTGACTACTTTTACAGCAAGCAGGAGGCATCAGGAGCGATCCGTGGTGAATACTCAATTGAAGACGGTTCGCCAATCGTTACCGCTGACAACCCGGAAGGAGTGCATCCCCCGCTTTTTCCCTATGTGGAATTCAATCTCTTTCACAAGGTGGGCAATAAAAAGCGCCTGAAGGAAGTTGTTCCGATTATGGAAGCGTATCTCGGTTGGCTAGAGACCGAATTCAAGCAGGAAAATGGACTCTATGCAGTTCCCCGGGCAGCAACGATGACCTATAACATGCCCCGTGAAGGCGTATACTATCCACTTGACTTCAATACGCAGATGGCCGTCAGCGCCCTGTATATGTCAGCTATCGGCGACATTCTGAATGATAAGGAACAGAGCTTCCAGTACAAACGCATGTACTTCTCCCTCAAAACCCGCATCAACACGAAAATGTGGGATCCTGAGCACGAATTTTACTATGATCTCAGAGAGGACGAAACCCGGATACGGACAAAGAATATCGGTGCTTACTGGACGCTCCTTGCTGAAATCCCCAATGAGGACCGGGCAAATCGCCTGATCTCACTTCTGAAGGATCCTGACGGATTTGGAACCGATAATCCCTTTCCTACAATTGCGGCAAGTGAGCCTGAGTTTTCTGAACAGGGTAACGGTTTCAGCGGGTCGGTTTCCCCGATTTTTACGTTTATGGTGATTAAGGGGCTTGAGCGGTTTCATGAATATGAGTTTGCCCGCGAATGTGCAATACGGCATCTCTATTTTCTCCTGGATACGCTGCACCCTGATGGTACAGATAAAGGGGATCTCTTTGAAGCGTATCTTCCCGGAAAAGAGGGGCCGGCTCAATGGACTGGTAATCCCGATTTTCCGCGAAAGAAGTTTCTGCCGGCAATCGGGCTGTCAACGATAACTCTCATGATCGAAAATATTATCGGTTTGAATATCAGCCTCCCCAGAAAAACGGTCGACTGGATAATGCCGACCCTGGAAGCTATGGGAATAGAAGATCTTTCTCTCAAGCGGAATCTTATCACCATTTTGAGCAGCAAGAATAATCGCGGATGGGAAATTCGACTGGAATCAGAAAAACTCTACTACTTTACCATTGATATCCTGGATCAGAAAAAGAAGAAAACCCTGCCGATTCCATCGGGTAAATGCTCGATGCTGATAGACAAACTGTAGGAGCGCAGGATGGGCTGGATAGGTAAAATAATTGGCGGAACAGTCGGCTTTATGCTGGGCGGTCCTTTGGGCATGATTGCCGGTGCGGTATTTGGAAATGTCTTCGATAAAGCACCGCTTCAGGGCAGTGATGCCGACGGAGAAGGGTTTTCACGCGGTCAGCAGGGGCAGAGACGCTTTGGCTACCAGACCGGCGGATCCCCGTTTTCTTCTCAGGGCGGATCCCGTGAGCAGGCCCAGATGGTATTCTTTGTAGGAGCTTTTTCCATGCTGGCCCGTATTGCTTCGGTCGACGGCGTTATCAACACCGCTGAGCGGAAGAAGGTGGAGGAATTTATTCGCCGGGATTTGCGGCTTGACCCGCAGAGCAGTGCGATTGCTATTCAGGTTTTTGAAACCGCGGTTAATTCTCAGGGGTCATTTGAACAGTTTGCTGTCCAGTTTTACGAAAGCTTCCGAATGAATCATCAAATGCTTGAATTGATGATAGATATCTTTTACCGGGTCTCCTATGCTGATGGACAGATATCCCGGGCTGAGGAAGCCCTCATAGACCGGGCAGGAGAGATCTTTCGATTCACCCGTGACCATATGGATTCTATCCGGCGCCGGTACGGAACCGCCGTTTCCGGAAGCGGCGGTATGTCCCGTTCTTTTGCAGTACTGGGGCTCAAGCCCGATGCATCAGAGGATGAGATTAAAAAAGCCTATAGAAAACTGGTATCCGAGTATCATCCCGACAAGATCGCTTCCAAGGGACTTCCTGAAGAGTTTGAGAAGTTCGCCGCGGAAAAATTCCGTGAAATCCAGGCTGCTTATGATGAGCTGCGTGTGATGAAGGGGTTGTAGCAAATCAGGAACCGTGGTTTCCCAAGGAAACCTTCTTCCCAAAATGACTAAAAGGAACCGAGTCTGATTCTGCCCCGCATCGATCGGGCAAGCGTGATTCTGTCTGCATATTCGAGATCGCCCCCGATGGGCAGGCCTGATGCCAGACGGGAAACCGGGATTCCGGTCTCTTTCAGAAGACGGGCAAGATACAGGGCTGTTGTATCCCCTTCCTCTGTGGGATTGGTAGCTGCAATCACTTCCGAAAAATGGCCGTCCTTGATACGACGGATAAGGGAGCCGATGGCCAACTGTTCCGGCCCGATTCCATCCAGCGGCGATATTGCCCCCCCCAGCACATGAAAAAGTCCAAAATAGGATCCTGAGGACTCGATTGTCAAGATATCCTGCGGATGCTCAACGACACAGATGAGGGACGTGTCTCTGCTTGAGTCTGTACAGATAGGACATGGGTCGGTTTCGGTATAGCTGCCGCAGATAGAACAGTTAAAAACCCGATCCTGCAGTTCGGCAATCTGTACGGCAAGCTTGCGGTTAAATTCGCCGTCGGACTGGATCAGGTGATAAGCTATTCTTGCCGCGCTTTTTGCCCCGACCCCGGGCAGTCGGGAAAGGCTTTTTATGAGCATATCGAGAGTGGTCATATTCAGCTCCTGCTGCAGTCACATACCAGGAAAGCCGGGTATGTTCAAGCCGCCGGTGAGGTCTGCTGCCTCATGTTTGAGCACATCCTGCAGTTCCCGGAGGGCTGAGTTTGCAGCTCCCTGAATGAGGTCTTCCAGCATTTGCAGATCCTCGGGATCTACAGCCTCGGGGGCGATGCTTACTGAGAGCACCTCCATCTTCCCATTCAGCTTCATTTTAACCATGCCGCCTCCGGAAGAGCCTTCAACGGTGATTTTTGTCAGTTTTTGCTGCATTTCTGCCATTTTTCCCTGCAGGTTCTGCATATTCTGCAGGATGTCCATCGGGTTCAAAGTATGCCTCCATTTCCGGTAACTATTTTTCCACGGAATATATTTTTAACCAGGTCAATTTTTTGATCTTGTTCCTGCTTTTCGGGGCCGCCTGCCCCGGATTCTGCAAGTTCCTTTTCGTGTTCGGCCAGAGTAATGATTTTAAGCTGCAGTCGGGACCGGAAAATCTCGAAAAATGCATCGCGAATATCGGAAAGACTTGAAGATATTTTACCGGCTGTGTAGGCATCGGGAAAAATCAGTTCAAGTGTATCTCCATGATAATGCCAATCGGCAACCTTGCTGAATGCGGCTGCAAGAGAAGGCCGCTGATCTTTAAGCCCTGCCTGAACAGCATCCATATGGTTTCTCGTTATTTCTAGAGGAACCTGTTCCGGCTGCTGAAGGGAAGCCGGTTTCGCGTTTGTCCGGGGTTTCACTGCAGGTGCTTCAGCTTCTGCTATACTATTTATTGTGACTTCTGTTCTTACTCCTGCTGTCACGGGCGCCGGAATAACCGGTTTTTCTTCTGCTGCGGTGCTGCGGGCAGCAGATTCCGCCAAGGCCGGATCTCTTTGCAGGACTGGCGCGTCTGCCGAGAAATCGCCCCGCAGCAGTTGGTCTTTCAACGTGGTGATTCTGCCGATAAGGCTTGTCTGTGAAACGAGCAGATGCAAATCTGCCAGCCTGCTGATAACCAGTTCAAGTTCAAATGTCTGATTGAGGGAGTAGCGGTTTCTGCGGTAAGTATCCAGCATCAGCTCAACAGCTGCTTCGAGCTGTTCCTTGCTGTAGGTCCGCAAAACGTTTCTTGAGAAGTTTTCCAGACGGGCACCTAGCAGAGATTCATATTGGTAACCCTGTTTGAGGGCGATGAGGGATCGAAAGTAGTCGACCAGATCGATAATTACCTGCTCTACGAAACCCCGCCCCAGGGTATCGTGAACAAGAGCAAAGCCTCACCCGCATTTCCTACCAGCGTTACGATAATATTGACTGTGTCTACGCCCACAAGACCCATCTTATCCTTGATTCATCTGTGTTGTTGTCGGCTGCGTGATCAAGTCGGCATTTTCGTCATCGGAATCGGCAAATGAGAGTACCTGATCGAAAAGGGTATAGGCATCCCCTCATTGATCCGGTGGATTCTTTTGCTATCCAGAAAGAGCATCTTCCTCAATCTCTTAAAATGGTCTCTCTTCCGCTACAGCGCAAGTATTCTGAATGGTTTCGATCGGGATCAGCTGAAATGAAACTGCTGGGCAGCGCGAACGTATCGTTGCGGGAACTTTATGGATTTCCGTGGTCGCAAAAACTGAAAACCAGGTATTCTGGTGGTTCTTTCAATTGTCTTCAGCAGGGCATTGGCTGCGTTGTTGAGGAGCATGTGCACCCCCGTCGATACTATAGATTTTTTCTGCTGCTGCTTGGTGAGAAAAGCACCTATCTTAATACAAGGTGATATCGTTTACCGAGGTATTTACTGCTCCGTCAATTTCAATGACATCGATAGCCTCACGTGGTTATTTCCTCACGGCAGTTTGTGCAGATCTGCAAAATATTTCAGGTTTCATCCTCAGAGCGAAATAGTTGGAGCGCTTTTTAGCCAGAATCCTTGCTGATGTTTTCTTTTCCAACGCCGCGGGGACCGGAAAAGAGATATGCGCGTGCGGCTATGCGCCCGGCCCGGATAGAATTTTGGCGGTAGAGACCACAAATTCCTGACCGGGCGTGTTCGCCAATATTTTTGGGCGTTTTTCGCAAAGGTCACCTCAAAGGCCATTATGCATCTTTGCAAGCCGGGAGCATCCGGACAGGTTGATTCGGCAGTCCGTGAATCATCTGAATAGCAAGGTTTTTTCACATCCTTCGCTTTTTCATCATGAGACCATCGAGCCAATTTCAAATTGCTTCATTCATTTTGGAAATAAGCTTTGAAATTTCTTCCTCATCATGACAAAAACCCTCCCAAATTCAAGTCGCCGCATGCGTCTCATCAGTCAATAATCACTTACCGCTACCTTCCGGTCCTGACGGGTTAAGGACTAATCTATAGCGCAGAACCCGTCATCAGCACTGAAGGGGAAATGGAGAGAGGGGATTCGAACCCTGGTACCCGGTTAGGCACACAGTTTTCCGCGCACACCTTCGGCCACCGCGGCCGCCTCTCTCTGATGAAAGAATGAAAAATAGCGGAGAGAGAGGGATTCGAACCCTCGGTACTGTAAACAGCACAACGGATTTCGAGTCCGCCCGATTCAACTGCCTCGCATCTCCTGGTGAATTGTGGTAGCTAAGAGGATTCGAATCTGACCTAGATCCAAAGAATGCACTATCCAGCTGAGCTATGGCTACAAAAACGGAGAGAGGGATTTGAACCTCGGAAATGGATAGGTACAACTCAGCAGGAGCCCGATTCGGCCGCTCTTCCACCTCTCCAACTCTGTTCCGGAATGCCGGGGAACAGTCCAGCCTGCAGAAGAAAGAACTGCCAAGCTTCAGCAGGCTTCGCCGCTTCAGCAGGCCTGCTTTTTCAGGCGCAAGATCCAAACTGTAAATCCGATGCATACGGAGAAGGTGGGATTCGAACCCACGGAACCTTGCGGCTCAACGGTTTTCAAGACCGCCTCCTTCGACCACTCGGACACCTCTCCTGATTCGGCTTTTTACAATATAAAAGAACTGTTTATTTGTCAATATCAGTGGATGCCGCGAATGGCTATGCATGAAACTTCTTTTCAAGAAAACTGCGTAATTTGCGATTTCCTCCCGTTATAAACAGCAGAACCGAGAGCAGGAGCAGGATGCCGCCGGGTATATACGACCAACCGATTGATGCTCTGGTCGGGATGTAAAGCGTGCAAATTATGTCTACTCCAGCAAAATAGACGGCGGCTATTGCAGCAGATACTGCCGCTGCCCGATAGGGGCTGCCGTCTGCCGGTCTGCGGCTGATCAGCGTATAGAGACCATTGATAAGAATGGCTGCACCTCCGGTGAGCAGGGCAATCGGGAGCGCGAGGGTAAGAAACCAGTATCCTCCGGTCAAACTCTCTACTCCCCAGAGAAACAGACTCCCAGCTCCGGTGTAGACGATAATGACTGGAAATGTATAGCGGCGACCCAAAAAAACCGGGGTAATAATGACTGCAAGTACAAGGCCTATGCCCAGCATGGGGTACCATGCCCAGGTTACAGGAGGGATAAACCCATCAAGCAGAAGGAGATAGATAGTTGTTGCTATGCCGAAGTTGAGAATAAAGCTCATGCGGCGGCCGGTCTTGAACAGCGAAGGAAAAAAAACGGCAAACCAGAAGTAGAGCATCGAGAGGATCGGATAAAATGACCAGGTAATGGCATTACTTGTCAGTATATCCCATACCAGCGTAGTGATTATGGGGATGAGCAAGGTGATGGTGGATATGGCCGCTGTCTTCTGGGACACTTTATGAATCAGCGGCTGAGTGAGAATATCCGATATTTCCCAGGACGAGCCTTCAGAAACCGGCTTCTGCAGAATCAGGTTCTCGCTGCGGGGCCGGAGGGTCTTCGGGTCGATCACCGGTGTGCCGCAGAGAGGGCATGTTATCAGGTTATCATCCAGCTTAACTCCGCAGTTGATGCAATATGGCATGAGGTCTCCTTAGGCGGCGGCAGTTATTGCAATTCCATTCAGTTTTCTGACCGTTCAGTCTTTTGAATATCCATGCTGAGCATGGTTCGATCATCAAAAATAAAATTTCCCGTTACATTCTTTCCTGCAAGGGCTTCCGGCAGCCAGTAGCGGTCGTCTTCCCACATTTTTTCATAGGGGATTTCTGCAATATCAACCCAGAACGGATCTGCTTCTTCTGTTTCCGTCATTTCACCGGTATGGTCCCAGGCAAAGAAGGCATAGCCTTTTAAGGCATAACCGTCGGTGAACTGGAAGTTCAGGGTGGCTGTCTGGACCGGGTTTATCGGTGTTATGCCGGTCTCCTCCTCTGTTTCCCGTATTGCAGCCTCGAGCGCCGTTTCCGCAAGTTCAATCCTTCCCCCGGGAGCATTTACCATACCGTTGCCCAGGCCGAGTTTTTTATGAATCAGCATGACCTTGTCCTTGTCGAAAACATAGCAGATTACTGCGGTTTCGGTGGGTTCCCAGATGTCCCAGTCAATTTCTTCAACCGTACGGGCCGCCGAGGGTTCCTTGACTTCTTCCGGGTCAGTCGCTTCTTCCTGCTCGTTTTTGATATATTCTTGTGGAAAATGTTCTTTGTGACAATCGGGGCAAAGATTGTCATCATGGTAGAGGATGTCATTGAAGCTGAGCTTGACACCGCAGGAGGTACATGTTCTCCGGAAGAGAAGTATCCGGCTGCGGAAGCGATAGCCGACGGCAATGGGTATGAGCAGGGCAGGAAAAGCCAGCCATTGCGGCAGTTCAAAGTTTATGATCAGGACAAACAGTATGTCCAGCAGCAGGACGAGTACGGCAATTATCAGAGTTGCGGAGCGCTTTTTATTGCTTCTAGGTTGGTGTTTGCGCTGGAATAGGTTCAGTGCCAGGACAGCAATGATTACCCAGTACATTTCTTCGGTTATTTTTTCAAGTATCATAATAAAAAATAGCTTACCTGCGGGGGGGGACTCATGTCAATGGCCCGGGAATCAGGATGGAAAGTATTATTATCACAGCGACAAAAACAGCCTCATATGTTAGTATTCAGGGCAGGGTAAGCTTATGAAAGAAAAAGAGTTCACGTTATCGTTTCACACGGGTACGGCGCAGATAAAGCTCCCGGCTGCCGTCGATAGTCTGGGAATGTCCGGAACAGCGGCCCTTGTAGACCCTGCTGCGGCTATTTCAGATGCCCTGAAAAATCCTGTCGGCTCACCCCCGCTGAGGGCAATTGTGCGCGAAAAAAAGCAGCAGAATACCAGGCCCAAGGCGGTGGTGGTAATCTCGGACAACACCCGTCCGGTTCCCTATAAGGGCGATGCAGGCATCCTGATGCCCATTATCCGCCTCCTGCTGCAGGAGGGGATTCCGGCCGATGATATAACCGTCCTGGCCGCAACCGGTACGCATCGGCTGCTCAGCCGCCGGGAATTGGAGTATATGCTCGATCCTGAGGTGTTTACCCTCGGCGTAGCGGTGGTTAATCATGACTGCCGGGATACCGGCAGTCTGGTGAGTCTGGGCAGAACGAGCCGGGGAACGGATATTCAAATAAACTCACGCTATATGGCGGCAGATATCAAGATCCTGACCGGCCTGGTGGAAAGTCACTTTATGGCCGGGGCTTCGGGCGGGAGAAAATCGATATGTCCCGGCCTCATCGGCGAAACGGGAACCTATGTTTTTCATGGTCCTGAGATGATGGCCGATCCTCTTTCTACTGACCTTGTGCTGGAGGGGAATCCCTGTCATGCCGAAGCGTTGGAAGTGGCAAGAACTGCCGGGGCTGATTTTATCGTCAATGTGACGCTGACAAGCGATTTTTCGGTGGCGGGCGTATTTGCCGGAGCCATGGAAGCTGCCCATGAGGCAGCGGTGGAGCAGGTAAGGCGGCATGTCGGGGTTTCCTTCAGCGAACCGTATGATGTCGTAATAACCCATGCCGGCTATGTCGGCATCAACCATTACCAGGCTGCAAAGGCCGGTACAGCCGCTCTGCGTGCGGTTCGGCCGGGGGGTTTTGTTATCATGGCTGCTGATACGGTGGACAGCGGGGGACCTGTCGGAGCCTTGACGTACCGTACCGCCCTGCAGCTGCTCAAGCTCTCGGGTCCCGAAAAATTCCTGCAGCTGATCAAGTCTCCAGACTGGGTATTTATCCCTGAACAATGGCAGGTTCAGATGTGGGGCAAACTGTTTGCGAAAATACCGATGGACCATCTCTATTTTTATGCGCCGCAGTTTACTGCTGATCATTATGATGTGGTGCCGGGGATCAATGGAGCCCGCTTTGTGCATGATGCGGAAATGGGGATCGGGATCGGGATCGGGATCGGGATGGGGATGGGGAGCGCGGTTCAGCAGTTTTACACGGGAGCCCTGACCGATGCGGCGACCCGGTTGGGAAAACCTCTCGATGAGATTTCAGTCTGTCTGCTTCTGGATGGTCCCTACGGAGTTCCCCTGCAGCAGCAAAAGAAACAGCAATAGCGGCGGGCGGCTTTCAAACGCAGTACAGCTTGAGTTTTTCCATAGCCCTCAGCGGGGTTAATGTTTTTTCATCTGCTTTGCTGTCGGTGATGATTATATCAAAATCCTCAATATCAGCAAAAAAGCCGGTTTTAACCAGTCCGAATTTTGAAGAATCTGCCACAAGAATTCTCGTGCTGCTGGACTTGAGTACTGCCCGCTTGGTGGTACGTTCAAAAAAGTTTGAACAGGTGACCCCGAGATTTATGCTTATGCCGCTGGCTGTGATGAATGTTTTGTTGGCACGGTTCTGATTAAGAAGATCCAGACCTTCCTTGCTCTCGAGCACCATCGAACTCTGGTGGTAGTATCCCCCGGTAACTATGAGGGAGCAGTTGGGTTTGGCTGAGATAATGTCCGCAATATTCAGGGCATAGCAAATAACAGTAAGGGAAAGATTATCGGGCAGGTATTCGGCAATAAGTTCTCCAGTTGAGCCTGCATCTATGATAATAATGTCTCCCTGTTCAATGAGGGAAACCGCCTTACGGGCAATTCTTTTTTTCTCCTCCCGCATGTGCCGTCTGGCATCAGCGATAGTATATTTGCTTTTATAATCCTGCTCGTCCTCCTGGTAGAGTACTCCCCCGTGAATGATTTTGACAGTATCGTGTCGGGATAGTTCTGTAAGATCTCTGCGAACCGTCATGTGGGAGACCTTGAGCAAATCCGCAAGTTCCTGAACGGTCACCGATTTCTTCTGCCTGAGATAGTCTTTAATCTTTTCCAGACGAACTTGTTTTGTCATGGCAGGTCCTCCAGCAACTTTTTTACTTGCAAATCTACTGTACACCATAAAGCAACAAAATAAAAGCCTGGATGTTAAAATAATAACAATGATAAACTATATTAACAAATACGAAAATGGATAAATTAATATTTTTTGCTGATACGATCCTTAAAAACATATAAATCATTATAATTTAATAAATAAGATTATTTTTAAAATGTTTGACAGAATGTGTTAGGTGGTATAAAATTAACAATCAAGAAAATAATTTAACAATTATTTCTGCCAAGTACATACAAAAAGGGGATACGCATGACTAACGTCAAAGTGAAGGAAGAGTTCAGGCAAATGATTGTCGACGGCGGCAATACCATGGTTTCACAGGGAATGACCGTAGGGACCTGGGGGAATCTGAGTATCCGCGATACTGAGACTGGCCTTATTTACATAAAGCCGAGCGGCATGCCGTATCATGAGATTACGCAGAATGATGTTGTGGTTATGAACAGCAGTTTTGAGGTTATCTGGGGACATCGAAAACCCTCAATAGAGTTTAATCTGCATATTTCGATCATGAACGCCCGGAAGGATGTTCATACGGTCATCCACACTCACCCGATTTACTCCAGTGCATTTGCGGTAACCGGACTGGAAATTCCCGGGATAAGTGAGGATTTTGTGCAGATAGTCGGCGATAAGGTTATCAACTGCGCATATTCCCTACCCGGAACTCCGGAACTGGCCAGAAATGTGGTCGAAGGTCTCGGGGACCGCAATGCTGTACTGATCCCTAATCACGGGACAGTGTGCGTGGGGGCCGATATGGAATCTGCGCTCAAAATCAGCCATGTTGTGGAAAAATCAGCCCATATCTATATTCTGGCAAAAATTATTGGTACACCTCAGGTTATATCGGACGAGGATATGGATGCCATGCAGTTTTTTGCCCGCAACTACTATGGTCAAGGTAAGTAAGGGCAGCCTGCCCTTTAGCAATTTTTTTGAAAACCCGCTTTACAGGCGGAAAAAGGAGGAGTCTAATGCGTAAAGGTATGAAAGTCTGGGCGGCGGCAGCGCTGATTCTTATGCTTGCCGGTATGCCGGCAGTGTTTACCCAGGGACAGCAAGCTGCTGACGATTCGTATGAAATTGTCACAGTGGTAAAGATCACCGGTATTCCGTGGTTCAACCGGCTTGAGGAAGGTGTGGATGCTGCTGCGAAAGAGCTTGGCATTAACGCGTACCAGATAGGACCAGCTGATGCCGATCCGGCCCAGCAGGTGAAAATGGTTGAAGACCTGATCAGCAAGAAAGTCGACGCTATAACTATCACCCCAAATGATGCAACAGCTCTGGAACCGGTATTCAGGAAAGCCCGGGAAGAAGGGATTCTAATTATTACCCATGAGTCCCCGGATCAGATGGGAAAAGATGTTGACATCGAGCTGATAGACAATGTCGCCTTTGCTCAGCGCTCCTGGGATATGCTGGTTGAAGGTATGGGCACCTCAGGTCAGTATGCCATCTTTGTCGGCGGCCTTACGGTACCGCTCCACAATTTATGGGCAGATGAGGGCATCAAGTATGCTCAGGAGAAATATCCGGACCTCGAACTGGTTACTTCCCGCATTCCCTGCGGAGAGGATCAGGAACTTTCCAAACAGAAGACCCTTGAACTGCTGAAAACATATCCCGATCTTAAGGGGATTGTAGGCTTTGGAAGTCTTGGACCTCCCGGAGCTGCACAGGCGCTGAAAGAGAAAGGATTGGCCGGAAAAGTTGCTGTAGTAGGAACCGTAATTCCCGGACATGCAGCTCCCTACCTGAAAGAAGGTTCGATGACCAAAGGTATCCTGTGGGATCCGAAAGATGCCGGATATGCCATGAACTGGGTTGCCAAATACATGCTTGACGGCGGCGATTTCAGAAGTCTTAAAGAAATTCCCGGAGTCGGTCCGGTCAGCGTCGAAGGTGATATTATCAAAGTCGATGCGATGGTTGACATCACGAAAGAGAATGTAGACAGTTTCGGATTTTAGGATTCTGTCGAAATCAATTGCCGATGGAAGCTTCAGAATGATGCCCGCAGGTGTTATACTGGAGCTTCCTGCATAATAAGCTGATGCAGAAGCTGCAGACGCTGCAGAAGCTGCAGAAAACATGAGCGGCAGGTCCGGGGAGGGGTGATATGGAAAACCTGTTTCTTTCAATGCAGGGAATCAACAAACGCTATGCCGGGGTGCAGGCCCTGGACAATGTCGACTTTGCTGTGCGTCAGGGAGAAATCCATTGTCTTGCCGGTACCAACGGATCGGGAAAATCCACCCTGGTTAAAATAATTTCCGGAGTAGTCCAGCCGGATCCCGGAGCGGAGATCGTGATAAACGGGAATCGGGTGCACCATCTCAGCTCCATGGAATCGATTCGAAACGGGATTGAAGTAATCTACCAGGATCTTTCCCTTTTCCCCAACCTTACCGTTCAGGAAAATATTTCCATCAGTGAAACGGTTTCGAGCAGAAGACGGATTATCTCCTGGAAAAAATCTCGCGAAACAGCAAAAAGGGCTATGGAAAGGATCGGCATAAACCTGGATCTCGATGCGGTAGTATCCGGGCTTTCCATGGCAGACCAGCAGCTGGTCGCCATCAGCAGGGCTCTGACGGGAAATCTGAAGCTGCTGATCATGGATGAACCGACAACGGCGCTGACTAAAAAAGAGATCGATGCGCTGCTGGCGGTAGTTCTCGACATGAAAGCCAAAGGAATCGCTACATTGTTTATCAGCCATAAGCTCAACGAGGTGATGGAAGTTGCCGAGCGGGTAACAGTGCTCCGGGACGGAAAGAGTATCGGCTGTTTTTCCAGTAACGAGCTTGATGACAAGAAGATTGAATATCATATGACCGGCACCACAACTACGTACAGCCCGTACCATGCCGTACCCGATACCGGGCAGGTTCCGCTGCTTCAGACACGGGAATTATCAAAAAAAGATAATTTTTCGGGAATTAACCTTACGGTGTATCCCGGAGAAATTGTCGGGATTACCGGACTTCTGGGTTCGGGCAGGACCGAGCTGGCATTAGCTCTCTTCGGGCTCAATCCTCCGGATTCCGGTGAGATTCGCCTTTCAGGCAAACCGACGGTAATCGGTTCGGTAAAACAGGCCATGCATCACGGAATAGCCTATGTACCCGAAAACCGCCTCGCCGAAGGACTGATTCTTGACCAGTCAATTGGAAAGAATATTGTGATAACCGTTCTGGACCGCCTGCTTACAGCTCTCCGTTTTATTGACAAGGAAAAGGTGAACAGCCGTATAACGCATTCGGTGAACGAGCTGAGCATAAAAATTCCCGGTCCTGAGGCCGCAGTAAAAACTCTCTCTGGCGGCAACCAGCAGCGGGTAGTTCTGGCAAAGTGGATCGCATCGAATCCCGGACTGTTTATTCTCGACAATCCTACGGTAGGTATTGATATTGCCGCTAAGTCAAGCATCCATGCCGTTATCAAGCAGCTGGCATTGAACGGGATGGGGATTATCATTATATCTGATGAAATTCCGGAAGTTCTGTATAACTGCAACCGGGTTCTGGTTATGAACCGGGGGCGGATTATCCGGGAGTTTGTATCCCGCGATACCACCGAAGAAGAAATTCAAGCCTTTATAGAAGCAACTGCGGTATAGGGAAGGGGCGGCAGCATCATGAAAAAACTAATGGCACGACATGAGACCTACGTACTTACAATTATTGTAATTTTCAGTATTGTCATCTCCATCATCAATCCGAATTTTCTGACGCTGGAAAATACCTTCGACTTGCTGAAAAGCTATGCGTTTACCGGAATTCTTGCAATTGGCGTCCTTCTGGTTCTCATATCGGGAGGTATCGATATTTCTTTTGCGGCAGTCGCCACGATTGCAGAGTACCTGACCGTCTCGGTATGCATTGCCATGGGCGGATCCATGGTATCCGCATTTCTGCTGGCGATAGCTGTCGGGGTGCTGCTGGGTTCAGTAAATGGTCTGCTTATCCACCGATTCAGTATTCCGCCTATTATTACAACTATTGCGACAATGAATCTCTATTACGGGCTGCTGATTGTGATTACCAAAGGTAAATGGATATATGCCCTGCCCGATTTCTTCCGCTCCTTTGCCGATGTCAGGGTAATTACTTTACAGACGGCTAACGGGATTCCCTACGGGCTGTCGGTTATCACCGTTATCTGGATTATCCTGATGGTAATTACTGCGCTGATGCTGAAGTATACCCGTCTGGGCAGGAGCATCTATGCCGTCGGCGGAGATCGGATATCCGCAAACCGGGTCGGGCTGAATGTAGCCGGCATACAGGTGTTTGTCTACGGTTTTATGGGCGCTATGGCCGCTGTGGCGGGGATTGTGCAGGCGCTGCTGGTTCAGACGGTAGCCCCGAATTCTATTGTCGGTAAAGAATTGAATGTTATAGCGGCTGTTGTTCTGGGGGGCGCGAGTCTTGCCGGCGGGATCGGCACAGTTTTCGGAACGTTTCTCGGCGTTATGCTGCTGGCCATAGTTCAGAACGGAATGACCCTCATGAAAGTTTCAGCAGTCTGGTACGATGTGTTTGTGGGCCTGGTAATAATCATAAGTGTCGGTTTCAGCTCCTGGAAGCAGAAGACCGGAGGCAGAAGAGTGAAGATTGATGTACGGGAGGATCTTCCTGAACTCGCGGCAGCTTACGGCGGGAGCGGAACAGATACTGAACGGGAGAACCACTGATGACAATAAAGATAAAGAAGAATGAACTGACCGTGCTTACTGCTATCATGGCTGCGGTGCTTGTCCTGATGGTGCTGCTGAATCCAGGATCGTTTCTGACCATCGGTAATCTTCAGGGAATGGCTTTCCAGCTCCCTGAGCTGGGAATTCTTACGCTGGGAATGATGGTTGTCATGATTACCGGAGGAATAAACCTTTCAATTATTGCAACGGCCAATATGGCGGGAATAACGGCTGCAATGCTGCTGAAAGGGATGGAGGGATCACCGGCCGGGGCAGCCCTGCTGGCGGCTGCCGCGGCGGGACTGGTGGTGGCGGCCCTGATAGGACTGCTCAACGGTGTGCTGGTAGCGTACATCGGAATAACGCCGATTCTGGCAACTCTGGGAACTATGACCCTGTTTAATGGAATCGCCATTGTCGTGACCAAAGGTTATGTAATATCAGGGTTTTCCGATCCGGTTCTCTTTATAGGAAACGGCACGCTGCTGGCAGTACCGTTTCCCTTGATTCTCTTTGCCCTAGCGGCGTTTATTATGGCTGTAATCCTGAAGAAATCCAGAACCGGCTTCAATATGTACATGCTCGGATCAAATGCCGTTGCGGCTAAATTTTCCGGCGTGAGTAACGCAAAAGTCCTGATCATGACCTACCTGATATCGGGCTTGTATTCAGGTGCTGCCGCATTGGTCATGATTTCGCGCTTCAATTCGGCAAAATCCGGGTATGGAAACTCGTATCTCCTTGTTACTATTCTGGCATCAGTGCTGGGGGGAGTGAGCAGCGAGGGCGGGTTCGGGAAAGTATCAGGGGTGGTAATGGCGCTGATAACCCTCCAGCTTCTCTCCAGCGGGTTTAACCTGCTCCGGGTCAGCTCGTTCATGACCACCGCTATCTGGGGATTTATCATGATTGCCGTCATGGTCATCGACTATCTCATTGATAACAGGAAGAAAGGGGGCAGGCAATGAGCGGGAGTACCCACTACTTGGGATTTGATTGCGGAAATTCATCCATCAGAACTGTGCTTGGCTCCTATGACGGCCGCCGCATCACCACGGAAGTTATACGGCAGGTGCCGAACTTTGCGCTGCATGGCGTTAACTACGACTATTGGGATATTCTGGCAATATTTCGTGAAATGCAGCTCGGTATCAAGGCTGGAATGGAGGCTGCTGAACATATCTCCTCTTTTGGCGTCTCGACCTGGGGTATCGATTTCGGATTGATTGGTGAATCGGGTGAGCTGCTCTCCTATCCCCTCTGCTATCGGAATCCGCTGGGGGCTGCCGGTATGGATTCAAGAACGCCGGCAGAGCTGAACGAATTGTTTGCTGATACGGGAATCCAGAATCTGCCTATGAATTCCCTGTATCAGATTCTCGGCCTTAAGAAGATGCTGCCGGAATACTATGCCATGGCCCGGAAGCTCCTTCTGATCCCCGATCTGCTGAACTATTATTTTACCGGAGAGATGAATTCAGAAACAGCTATTGCCAGTACCACTCAGCTGCTGGACATGCGCACCAGCTCCTATTCAGATGCCGTGTTTACTGAAACTGGAATCAGGAGGGATCTGTTTCCCCCACTGATCGGGCATGCGCAGGTGCGAGGGCTTCTGCGGGAGGAGATCGCTCAGCGGCTCGGCATCGGCAGACTTCCTGCTGTTTCGGTCCCGGCTCACGATACGGCTGCAGCGATTGTTTCAGTTCCGGCAGAAGGGAAAGATTTCGCCTATATCAGTTCCGGCACCTGGTCTCTTATCGGAACCGAACTGGACAACCCCATAATCTCGGATGCTGTCAGGGATTACGGATTTTCAAATGAGGGCGGGGCTTTCGGCACCATTACCCTGCTCAAAAACAGCTGCGGCATGCATATTCTGCAGAATATTAAGCGGGAGCTCGAATTTGGTAATTCCCGCAGCTACTCATGGGAAGAAATTGTCGAAATGTCGCTGCCTTCTCTCCATAAAAATACATTCGTGGTGTTTGATCCCAACGATCAGACGCTCTACAATCCCGTCTCCATGATCACGGCCATTCAGGAACTGACAGGGTTGGATGATATCGGAGCAATAACCGCATCGGCTTACCACTCCCTTGCAGTCAGTTATTCAGAAGCGATCGAGCAGCTGGAAAAAATTACTGGCAAACACTATCCGGTAATCCACATTATTGGCGGCGGGTCACGGAACGGGCACTTGAACCAGATGACAGCTGACCTTTCAGGAAAGAGAGTAGCTGCCGGTCCGGATGAAGCTACCGCTCTAGGGGTAATTGCCGTACAGGTTATGCATGATAATTCCGGGATGACCATAACCGAAGTCAGATCGATAATCAGAAATTCGATTGAGATTACCGAATACCTTCCCCGACCATTTTCCTTGTAAGGATTTCCCTGTAAGGAGGTACAGCGGCAGACAGGTAACCGTGCTCTCGTCAGGGTTTATCCGGCCAGCAGGATGCATGGGGGATGCCGGTTACTTTCTCGCAAATCTGTTTAACCTCATCTTCGGCATCCTCGAGACGCCCTCCCGCCCGCAGACGTTCCAGCTCAGCGGTAACGATATCGCTGTTTTTCGGGCTCAGCTCGAACCAGGCAGCGGCGACAATACCGGCAAAAATCAGGAGTGCCGGGCCGCCGATAAAGAAGATGAAAAAACGTGAGATAACCTGCGGGGTCTGCACGGTATTTGAGACAAAACCCACCATCTGGAGGAAAAAACCGATCAGCGGCATGACGATAGCACCCTGAATCAGCTTACGGGTAAGGGTCATAGCCCCGGAATAGACGCCGGACCGTTGGGAGCCGGTCATCAGCTCATCTACATCTATTACATTGGGAAGAATTGCATAGGGTATGAAAACAGCGGCCGAGGTGCCCAGACCTATTACAGCACAGACGACGGCGACCAGAAGAACCGGGGAAGTCGGGGACAGCAGCAGGGTGCCGAGCATGCCGAAGAGCCAGATAGATAACCCCATCCGGTAGGCGAACCGCTTTCCCTTATTGTTTGCAATGCGCACATAGACGGGAATCATGGCCAGCTGAACTATCATAAGTGTTCCCATGGCAACAGAGTAGAGTCCCGGTCGCCGGAGAGAATAGGTAAGGTAATAGGTGAACAGAGCCATGAGCAGGTCCATCGCCGAATAGGCGAATACATACATAAGAATATGGATGCGAAAAGATTTATTGCGGAATATAGTAAAAAACTCCCGCATGAAGTTGCCGGATACACTGGCATGATCTTCGTGGGGGTTTTCCCAGGTTCCCAGATATACCAGCAGCCACGGCAGAGCAAAGAAGATCCCGAAAATGACGGACATGATAACATAGCCGGCTGATGGGGCGCCTGCAGTCGAATCAATTATGATTTTAGGTACTGTCGCTGCCAGGAGCGAGGAAAACCCAGAAAAGAAGAGTCTGGATCCGGAAAGCTTGTTGCGGACCCTGTAGTCTCCCGAAAGTTCAGCTGCCAGGGCTGAATAGGGAACCATGACCATGGTGAATACTGAGGCGAAGACAATATAGGCGAAACTGTAATAGATGAACAGTCCTGCCTGTGAGGTGAAGCGCATGGGTATCCAGAGAATCATAAACGAAAGAGCGATGGGTACAATTCCTGCCAGAAAGTAGACCCGGCGTCTGCCGAATCTGGAGCGGGTACGGTCGGAGAGATGTCCCATAAGGGGATCTGATATGGCATCCCAGACCTTCCCGATGCCGAAAACCATCCCGGCGAGGGCTGGGGAGAGCCCGACAACCTCTGTCAGATAGAACAGAAACAGCAGACCGACAATCATGAAAGCACCGCCGCCGTACATATCGCCGGATCCATACGCTAGAAGATTTTTGAATGTTACCGGCCGCTCGCTGAGGGTAACAGAGGGTTGGTCTTTTTTGGTCATTATTGCTTCTCCTTCATTGCTTGATCTCCTGAATCCAGTTTTAATACGTCATCAGCAGCCATGCTTCATCAATCCATTGGAGAAGGCTGCAGCCTGCTTTATGACTCCTTCGGGAGGCATATCTCCTTTGTACAGAACTATGAGCAGGGAGAAGGATATGCTTTTTCCCTCCCAGGAAGGTGCTGACGGGTGAAGATGCTCCGCTGTAAGCAGTGAGGCCATACGCCCGAGGCCGGATACTGCTGCCGGATAGCGGTATTGGGGACCCCAATAGGTGCCGAACGGATTTAAGGATATGGTCTGTGTTGTCGTTTCCAGGGTCTGCCGGATAGGGCAGAAAGCAAATCCGTGGAGACCCTGACGGCTTTGCGCAACCAGTACCCCGTGATTTCCGTCACTGACTGCTATCCAGCTCGGCGTGACATGATTGTTTATCGATGCCAGACGCTGATTGTCGGCATATGTGATGTAGTTCAGCGGATATGAACTGATGCTTCCTGAAAAACTCTGCTTCCATACCCTGACGGTTTTTATCTGGGAGAGATTTTCAAAGGCGAGGATTTCGCAGGGGGCTATTTGCTTCCAGCGTGCATCCCAGGTGCGTTTCAGGCGAGCGGCTTTAGGTTTGCTGAAGCCTCGATGGGTAGTGGCAGGATATTCCACTGTACAGTTTGCTATAAAATTGGCTCCTTCCTCTGCTGAAATAAAATGAATTTCCCGTTTCCACTTTACAGCCGCAGATCCGGACTGGCGGGAGCTTCCCAATGATATCCTTCCGTTCATGGAGAGGAGAGTTTTTTGTTCGGTCTCAAGGTTGGTTGTTTTCGCCCGAATTCGGGAGCCGTATTCAACCCATGGAGCCGTCATTATTACAGGATTGTTCCAGCCGTTATTCGGGCTGCGCAGAAGAATGCTCCCGTCATTCTGGTGCCTTGCTTCGCCTGGAAAGGGCGGTTTTGCATGATTCTGGATACTCATATCTTCACAATCACAAGTGTTTCCGCTGTCGGCAACTGATTTTCGAAGGTCTTCAAGCAGGCTGCGGGCTGCGGCAACGGCAGAATCTGCCAGTATTTCAGCCTTGGCCAGACGCTCGGTATTCATTACAGGGGCCGAAAGTCCGAAATGAGTGGTGGACAGGAGCTGCAGGCGAGTGGTTACAGCCGAAAAGGCTGCCGGCTGTAAGTGTTCCGGCAGACAGCTGCTCCATGCATAAAAATCATCGAAAATATCCGGATCGGGTTTATCTTTCTGTTCTATCGTCAAGTTCTTTGTTTCGTCCCAAAATTTTCTGGCGGCAGTCACCTTAGTCCAAAGGTGATAATTCTCATACTTTTCGGCCCAAGAGGCATATCCGTCAAAGGCTCCGTCAGCCAGGTCCTGTCCGATGGTAATGGATCCCTGATCTTCATGGGTCTGAAGGTAGTCCCATGCTTTTGTAAAAGAGAGAAAGGGGAGGTCGGCAATACTTTTAGCCAGGGCGTACAGGCCTGCAAAGCTGGGCAGAACGCGGCTGGTGATTCCGGGTAAAAAACCTTCCCAGAAGGTGTCATCAGCATCCATGTCCAGCAGCATCATGAGATCCGCAGGCTCTTCTGAAGCAAGCTGCTCGCGACGGACCTGCTTTACCATACGCCGCAGGCTGAATCTGTATTCGGCGATATCGCCCTGATTGAAAGCCGGCAGCATACGTATGGAGGAGTCTGACTGCGGGTCTTTCAGCAGCAGGGGATTGAAGCGCTTCAGGACGGGCAGACGCGGGAGAAACGATCCGACGGCATTGAATGGTATCGCACTGTAGTAGAGCGACAGTGCCTCAACTCCAGCTTCCCGGTAGAGCCGTATGTGGGCAGGAGTAACCATACACTCCTGGGGACGGACAATGGGAACGTATGATCCCAGCTTGTCCTGTGTTCCCGAGCCGTCCGGGGCAGTTTTTGCCCAGTTGACAGCAAGGCGGAATTCTTCGGTCGTGTGGGCAGTCAGGAGTCCGTTATTCCAGGACATCAGATGGGCTTCATCATAGCCCTCGGAGATACGGAGCCTGATTCTTTCCAGAATATCGGGAGCATGCGCAGGGAGCATTTTACCCAGTGAGAAGGCGTTATCGAAATCCCAAGCACAGCGCAGGGGGGTACCCTCTTTTTTCAGGCGGTCCAGATCATCAAGGATACCCCTGATGATGCGAATATCTTTACCGAACCCCTGTTCATCTGGTGTGTCGCCGCGGTATGAGTGATAGAGATTCACATGGAAGCGAGGGGAGAAATGGATTCGGATACCGGTCTCAGACATTGAACCTCCAAGCTGCTGCCAGAGGGCTGAAAAAACAGGATGCTGACTAATTCAATCTGATAAGTTCAACCCTATCTACTACTATACTCCAGCTTTTCACTCTGTCAAATGAATTATTCTTAATATGCAGAATGCTGACTGTTTTCTCGAATACTATGTACGGAAATTGTCAAAAAACTCTGTTATGACCAGAAATTGATCGTGTTATCATTGACATGCAGAAATAAGTATATTACATTTACCTGTAGTGACTGTATTATAGGTGTAGTTGGCAGCAGGTTCAGCCCGAAAGGGGCTGAAATAGAATTACAAAAAGTATAAAGAAAAAAGTAGGAAAAAGTATGTTAGAAAAAAAAGCCCCTCCCCGCAGCAATTTTAAAAGAATTGTCTCTTTGGTTGTTCTTCTGGTTGTCATTGCAGCTCTCTCCAGCTGTGATATGCTGAACATCAGGTTTGCCCCCTATGGCAACGAAACACCGGAACTATACAACAATATTATTGACGGAGATCTTGACGGCAAAGCGCTTGATCAGAGGATCCTCAATGCCCTCTATCCCGAAGGTTTTACGGAAACTCTTGGCTCGGAAGCGGAGCTTGCCGGTGCAGATGGGGCGGCCAGCGCCCGAAATTATTTCCGGCCTTCAAAGTATGTTTGGGATAGTGAAAAAAAACCAGCTGATGCCTACGCCGAGGGCGGCGAATCAGTAGTACGGGTACCCGTAGATGGTTACCTCGAACAACAGACAACCCCGGATCCCTCCGAACTGGGACGTTTCTTTACCATCGAACGGGTTGAAGGTACTGAAAGCTATAAAATTGTTTTTACTATCGAAAGAAATCCTGATCTGAGCTCCCTTGACCGGGTAGAATCGACCTACTACGTAGCAGCCGATGACTGGACCCCCTACAGCAAGAGCGATTTGTCTGAAGAGGCTGAAGGCAAGTGGGAAACTGAGCGTATCTACTACAACAACGGGTTGATTGGCGACAAGCTGCTCATTGAAACCTGGGAAGGAGAAGATGCCAAAGGATCGTTCATAGCCCCCGACTACGGACCGTTTGATCCCGAAGAGCTCCGTCTGGGAGTGAATGCCATATACTCCATCGACATAAATGACAAGGACATCCTTTACGGCAACGGCAGGAATGATCTTGACTATTACTTTCAAAGGTTCTGGAACGAAAACCCGCAAAGAGACCAGGGAAGTTACTCCTCGTTTACCCGTACGCTGGTTTTCCCGGAAGGAACCGAGGACTTCACCTCAAACGAAGCGGCTGATAAAGCGTTGTCGGAACAGAACAACTACTATACCGAGGTGGGCATTTCCACCTACCCGGCTGTTCTGAATATTCCCGAGGGAACGCCGGGCAAGGTCAAGGCCGGCCTGACTTACTATCGGAGAGTGTCACCAGATACGGAACGGCTGTACATGGTTAATGCCCAGAGTATCTATGAGGATAAAAGCGGCAGCTTCCTGATGAAGGATGTCAAAACCCTCGAAAATTACCGTGACCGCGATCCGGACCTCTACATCTACCGGCACCGACAGCTTTATTATGATCAGGCAACAGGTGAACTGATTTACAGAGAGATGGTCAGAAAGTATCATGCCAACTCCCCGCGTGAATTACGGGAAGGCGGAATAGACGGATACTTTGAAGATCTTGAAACGAGAATGGCCTATAAGAATGGATCATGGGACGGCCTGATCGGAATAGAGTCTGAGGAGACCGGAGGACAGAGGATTTTCCTGAACGCTTTTCTCAGGAGAGGGGTCCTCGGCTACGGTTTCTCCTTTAACAATGTTGACTATATTATTGACCCGGAGACGAATGGAGCTGTTACTTTCGACCTTCCCGGCGGCGGCAGTTTCGCCGGTAGAGTACTTGAAGAATCGGGCCTGCTGAGCGGTATCTATACTTCAGCTGATGGG
>JAGYPA010000041.1 GCA_018399255.1 Spirochaetales bacterium
AAACAGGGAAATACTTTTTACAGAATTGTCAGACTCAGGTTTTTCAAGGATGAGCCGGTAAGTCTTGAATCTTCTTACATACCCTGCTCCATCGCTCCGGATATTATCAGCTTTGATATGCGAACTGATTCCCTTGCGGGTTTGCTGGAGAAGGAGTACGGCCACAGAATCGCAAAGGCTACCGAATTTTTGTATCCCAGAATATCTGATGAGTATCAGTCTGAGCTGTTGGAAATTGAGAATCACTCACCTGTTTTTCAGACCGAGCGCCAGACAAAAAACACCGATGATGTTACTATTGAATACCGGATTAGTATTATTCGCGGGGATAAGGTCAAGTTCAGCACAGATCTCTACTGATGTTTTCACTTTCCGGCCAGCTGGATGGGCGACGGCGCTCCCAGAGCTTCCCTGCCCTTCCAGCGCTCCCTTGCCTGGTGAAAAGCTCACCCCCCCCCTGACGAATGGCGCTCCCACGGCTCTCTGTTTTCATCAAGCTTTCAGTTTTCATCAAGCTCTCAGGTTACATCAGCCTGCTCTGTTTTCATCAAGCTCTCAGTTTTCATCAAGCTCTCAGGTTACATCAGCCTGCTTTGTTTCCGTCAAGCTTTCACAGTCTTCATCAAGCTTTCTGTTTTCGTCAGGTTTCCGGGTTTATCAAGCTCGGCGTCTCCGAGCTGGTCGAGCGGCAGGTGGCACATGATGTAGTGGTCGTCGGATGCCTGGACTTTCGGGGGCGGGGTGGTGTCGCAGATCGGTCCGATCTTCCGGTGGCAGCGGCCGGCAAAGGGGCAGCCGGTTATCTTCCGGGTCGGGTTGGGCGGCGAGCCTTCCAGGCGGACAGGCTCCCTTATCAGGGAGGGATCCACATCAGGAACTGCCGAGAGCAGGGCCTGGGTATAGGGGTGATAGGGAGGTCCCACCACCTCATCCTTGCGCCCGTATTCGCAGATGCGCCCGAGATACATTACCATAATATAATCGCTGATATAGTTGATTACGTTCAGATCGTGGGAGATGAAGATGTAGGCGGCTCCCGACTCGTTCTGGAGGTCTCCGAGCAGGTTGAGCACCGATGCCTGAACTGACACATCGAGGGCTGAGGTCGGCTCATCGCAGACTATGAGATCGGGGGCTATGGAAAAGGCCCGGGCAACGGCTGCCCGCTGCTTTTCCCCGCCGCTCAGCTGGGTGGCTTTGCGGTAGAGATACTCCTCACCCAGATCGACCTTCTGCAGAATGTCGACAATCCGTTTTTTACGTTCTTCGCGCGACTGTATGCCCAGAAGTTTTTTCATCGGCCGTCCGATAATCTTCTCCAGGGTAAAGGAGGGGTTGAGGCTGCGGCCGGGGTTCTGGAAGATCAGCTGAATATCGCGGAGCACCTCGGGCGTCCGCTGCTTCCAGGAGATGGAGATATCGATGCCGTCAAAGAGGATCTTGCCCTTGGTGGGGGCCATGAGACCACTTATGGTGTGGCCCATGGTGCTTTTTCCGCAGCCCGACTCGCCGACTACGCCGAGCACGCTGTTCTTTTCCAGGGATACTGAGACGCCGTCCAGAGCCCGCACCCGCCGGTGCTGATTTCCGTAGTATTTGTAGAGATCGCTGATCTCGAGAAGGATTTCTTCTTTGGCCGAACCGTTGCCGACTTTGGGGATTTTGAGGGCAGCGCGCTTGCGGTCGGGCACGTCTTCGGCATAGGCCCGGTCGCAGGCGGCGAAATGGCCCGAGGCCCGCTCGATCATGCCGTACTTCGCTTCGCAGTCGGCGTTGCGCTTCTCACAGCGGTCAACAAACGGACAGCCGGTATCGGCGGCGCTCCGTCGGGCGACATAGCCGGGAATAGTGTTCAGACGGACTTCTTCCTTCACCACCCCCGCTCGCGGCATGCAGTTGATGAGCGCTCGGGTGTAGGGATGCTCGGGGTGCTTGAATATGGTCCGCTGATCCCCTACTTCCACCACCTCGCCCCGATACATGACGGCAATCCGGTCGGAAACCTTGTTGATTACCCCGATATCATGGGATATGTAGATCATCGACATATCGTATTTTTCTTTCAGCTCACCAATGATATCGAGGATAACAACTTCCGTCGTCACATCGAGGGCGGTCGTGGGCTCATCGAGTATGATAAGGTCGGGCCGGCAGAGGAGCGCCATGGCAATGCAGATTCGCTGCTGCATGCCGCCGCTCACCTGGTGAGGATAGCGGCGGGCCACACCGGCCGGGTCTCCGATATAGAGGTCGGCAAGCGCCTCCACAGACGCCTTCCGCGCCTTTTTCGCCTTATAGCCCCGGTGAAACATCGTTACCTCATCAAGCTGATACCCGATTGTCAGCGAAGGGTTTAGCGAAGAATAGGGGTTCTGATATACCATCGCGATGCGGTTGCCCCGGAAGGCCATCATCTCCTTCTGGGTCTTGGTGAGAAGGTTCTCGCCGCGGAAGAGCACTTCTCCCGTACTGCTGCCGTTGGAGGGCAGATAATCCATTAATGCATAGGAGAGGGTGCTTTTGCCGCACCCCGATTCGCCGATGATCCCGAGGGATTCCTTTTTTCCGACATTCAGGTTGATATTCCGTACTGCCGAAACGGCATCGTTGAGCGTCCGGTAGGAGACCGAGAGATTTTTTATCTGCAGAACAAAATCATTTGTCATTGACCATCACCTTGTTAACAAAGTCGGAAAAGAGCGATATGGCGATAACCAGGGAAGCAATTGCCAATGAGGGATAGAGCACGGTCCAGGGCGCCTCACGGATGATCGATTTGTTTTCGATGACCATCATGCCCCAGTCGGGAGTCGGCGGCTGCAGACCGACGCCGAGAAACCCGAGGGATGCGATCATCATGATGGAATAGGCAAAGCGAGCGGTTATCTCGACGAGCACGGGGCCGATGGTGTTGGGCAGGATCTCGACAAACATGATGTAGAGATGGTTCTCCCCGCGAATACGGGCGGCGTCGACATATTCGAAACCCTTGCAGCTGAGCAAGGCGCCGCGGGCAACACGGGCTGTTGCCGGGGTATAGGCAATCGATACGATGATGGTCAGGCTCAGGATCGATGAATCTCCCAGGATCCCAAGCACCACCATTGACAGCACCAGCGGAGGTATTGCCATGACGATGTCCATGACCCGAAGAAAGATGGTATCGATGTTTCCGCCGAAATAGCCGGCAGAGAAGCCGATGATTATTCCGGCAATTGAGGAGAAAAGGCTGGTCATGAGGGCGATGGTGAGGATGGTCCGACTGCCGTACATGATCCGGGTCAGGACATCCCTTCCCAGCGAATCAGTGCCGAGCAGGTGGCCGCCCTGACCGGGAGCTGTCATCTGGTTTTCCATATCCATTGCCGTATAGGTATAGGGTGAGATTGACGGCCCGAATATGGCGATCAGGATCCACAGCAGGAGGATCGATATGCCGATGATCGCGGCGGGACTGCGCTTGAGCATGGTAAGAAAGTCTTTCATGCATCTCCTCCTTTGAACCGGATGCGCGGATTCAGGTAGACATAGAGCATATCGGTCAGGAAGGTGGAGAAGACAAATATTGCGGTTATAAAGAGGACGCAGGCTTCGATAAGGGGTATATCCCGGGTCTTGATTGCCGAGAGGGTGAGCGAACCGAGCCCCGGAAACCCGAACAGGGTCTCCACAACGATGAGCCCGCCGAAGAGCCAGCCCATGTTCATGCCGATAATGGTTATCGTCGGCAGGAGGGCGTTCCTGAGGGCGTGCCGGAAGATGACATAGCCCCGCGGCATTCCTTTGAGGGTCGCTGCGCGGATGTAGTCCGAATTCATGACGGTAACCATCGATGAGCGCTGCATGCGCGATACGTAGCCGAACATGACAAAGGTTATCGAGAGGGCCGGAAGAATGAGAATGTGCAGGTTGCCCCAGAGGGACTGTCCGATGGGGATGACGCTCGTTATCGGCAGGATAGAGAGCTTGACCGAGAAGAGGGTGATCAGCAGGATGCCCGAGACGAACTCAGGCAGCGCCATGGTGGCCAGACCGAAAAAGGAGATTATCGAATCGGTCAGTTTGCCGGCTTTTACCCCGGCCAGGACGCCGAAGAATATCGACAGGGGAACGTAGAACAGAAGGGCGGTCAGCGCAAGAATGACCGAATGGCCGACCTTGCGCCAGAAGATCGTATTGATCTGGACTCCCCGCATGTAGAGGGACTCTCCCAGGTCGCCCTGGATGAACCCGCCTGCCCAGCGCCCGTAGCGGACCGGCAGGGGATCATCGAGCCCCATAGATTCGCGCAAGGCGGCAACGGACTCGGGGGTGGCGCTCTGCCCAAGGACAGTCTGCGCCACATCGCCCGGCATAACTTCTACTAAGAGAAAGATTAACATAGACATAGCGACCAGGGTGAGGATTACAAACCCCAGTCGCTTTATCAGCCAGGTAAGAAACTGCATGCAGCTGGAGCTTCCTTACTCAATTTCAGCGTATTTCAGCTGAGAGATCATGGTTACCGGCTGGCGGTAGTCTTTTACATTTTCACTGAGGCCTACAAGGTAGGGCACCTGCAGATTGAGGGTTGTTCCCCGTTCAAAGAAGGCTTCCTGAAGGCGGTCATAATAGGACTGCCGTTTGGCGTCATCAACCTCGCCCTTGATCTTGTCAATGAGGTCATCGACTTCCGGATCGTTCATGTGGGATTCATTCCAGGGTCCCTTTGAATAGAAGGCAAGGGAAAGCAGCATCGAGGGATCGACTCTCACGCCCCATCCGGTCAGCGACATGGGGGCATTCATCCAGTACTGCGACAGGTAGATATCGCGGGGAAAGCCCTTGAGATCAAGTTCGAATCCAGCGGGAGCGGTAAGCTCCTTGAGGGTCTGGGCAATTTCGGTTCCGTACGGATGATCTGAGCCATAGTAGAAATCGACTGTCAGTCCGTCGGGGTATCCGGCTTCGGCAAGCAGTTCTCTGGCTTTGTCGATATCCTGTCCGCGGTTTGGTATTTCCTTATACTGCGCCAGGGCGTTGACGATAGGGGTTTCGTTGTAGTATATGGTTTCACCGAGGGTTCCCTGACAGGCTTTTGCCAGTATTTCGGGATCAACGGCGTATTTGAATGCGAGTCGGACGAGGTTGTCGTCAAAGGGTTCGCGATCCTGGGCCATGGCGATAAAGCGTGACTCCTGATAGGGCGATACAACTTTGAATCCGCCCAGGCCTTCGAGACGGGTCTTGATGGTCGGTGAGATCTGGGGGACGATGTCGACTTCGCCGGCTTCCAGCAGTGATACGCTCGCGTCAATATCAGCTACGAAATAGATCTGCAGTTCGTCGGCTTTGGGAAGCCCGGGCTGCCAGTAGCTTTCGTTCTTTGACAGCAGTGCTGATTCTTTGGGAATCAGCTGTTCCATTTTGAAGGCGCCGGTGCCCATGGGGGCTGATTCGCCGTAGGTGCCGTAGTCGTACTCTGATGAGAGGACGGCCATGTTGTAGTCGGTCATGGCGTACATGAAGGTCGGCAGGGCCTCTTTGAGGGTGATCACTACGGTGTAGGGATCGGGGGTTTCGATTTTCTCGACTACGGAGAAGTCCTGGGCTTTCAGGTGGCCGAGGGCGGGATCCTGGGTGCGCTCAAGGGTGAATTTCACATCTTCGGCGGTAAAGTCGGTGCCGTCGTGGAATCTGACTCCTTTGCGAAGCTTGAAGGTCCAGACGATTCCGTCGTCGGTGGTCCACTCTGTTGCCAGGGCGGGTATGAGTTCACCGGTATTGGCATCCATTTCGATCAGGTAATCGTAGATTGACGGGTTGAGTGAGAATGCCTGTCCGTCCCACACTCCCGGTGTGATAAGGTTGGGGACCTGCTCGGCAACTTTGATAATCATTTTGTCTTCGACTGCTTCAGCTTCTCCGCCGGCAAACAGCCCGGCTGCAGAAAGTAGAAATACGAGGACAAGACTTGTTAGCATGAGTTTTTTCATAATTAGACTCCTTAATATACTTCATTATATAACATGATCATTTTTATTACAACACAAAGTATAGGAACTTCATAAAATCTTCCGGGCGGGTGGATGGAGGCGGCTTTCAGGTGATTGCGGGAAGATTGCGTGTGTGGAATGCTGATGCAAATATCTCTTGTATTGCCATTTCATTAGGAACTTCCTTACAAATGGGCTGTATGTTATGATCGCCCGGGCGGGCGGCAGCTGATGGGGCATGAAGGGTGGATATGCTGTTTTTTGTTTGCATACTAACTATTTATTTACTTAGTACACAAACCAGTGACTTAGAGGGGTGCAGGAGGGACCGGAGGACACCTGTTGGTAAACGCTTGGTATTATGTGTGAGGGAACGGAGGACACCTGTTGGTGAATGATCATCTATTGGTGGGTGACTCGAACAGATGACGACTGGCCGATGTGCGGGTTGTCATTGATCGAGATAGGGGATTTGGGAGCCAAGGGGATTGCGAGTCGAGGCTGTTTGCAGCAGACTGAAAATCCAATGATTCTCCAGTAACCTGTCGGAGCCATTGAGATGGTTTCCCACCATCCTCTTCTCGCTTCGTTTGGAAATGAGGTTTCAAACCCTGCCTGTTTGAGGGACTTTTCTAAAGTCAGCCTGACGTAAACGCCTGACAAGCGGCCAGCGTGCACCCAGAAAGCGCCCAGAAAGCGGCGGATCGGACGAAATATCGGCTGTCTCTCGGATGACTTTACTCAAGTTCCACGAGTAGCCGGAGGATAGCTAATTAATCTTTACCGGGTAGGGAACTGCTGAGAGGGGTACGAAGCCCCCTCTCCGAGTTAAAAACACACGAGTCCCACGAGCAGGAGCGGGCAGTATCTTGCAGAGGCCAGCGGCTAAGATGTTTCGCCTGATAGCTTGCGAGCGCTCGCTATCACACGGCAATCAGGCTTGTTGCGGGACAGTATCGGGGAACCGGATACTGCTCGTGGGACTCGTGTATATTTGTCCGACTCTAACACTTTTGCAGGCTTGGCGGTAGATTATTGAGGCTCTTGCAAAAAGCAAGAGCGACGATTTGGAGCCAATTTCAAAAATTGACTCCATTACCAAGTAAAGACTTGCTGGCTGCCAAAATGCTGCTCAAGGACTTTATGAAAAGTTATCCTTGATAAAGCACCCGGCGGGCGCTCAGAAGCGGTGGAAATTGGATTTCTAAAGAAATTGGATTTCTAAAGAAATTGGATTTCTAAAGAAATTGGATTTCTAAAGAAATTGGATTTCTAAAAATTTAGTTTCTAGAGGTGGATTTCTAAAAAAGAGGTGGTTTCTAAAAGAAATTGAATTTCAAAGAAATTTAGTTTCTAAAAATTGGATTTCTAAAAGGGGAATTTAGTTTCACAAAGAGTGGATTTCCTAAAGGGGTGGTTTCTGACTAAATTGGATTCTGAGGTGGATTTCTAAAGAAATTGGATTTCTAAAGAAATTGGATTTCTAAAGAAATTGGATTTCTAAAGATCAGTTTCCATCGGAGATCCGATTTTCTATTCCCGAATCCCCACGTCCTCCTCCTTCTTTTGGAGTCATGTCATGACTGCCAAAGGAGGGCCGGGATTTCGTGGGATTTCAGGTTGCATAGGCTACGGTTGAAAAAAAGAGAGGGCGTAAAAGAACCCGGTTAAGTCCAGCTCATCATCACATCGCACGAGTAGCGGGAAGGAAGCAAATAAGGTTTTCACGGGGGTGAGGGAAGGGGTGCTGAAGTGCGAAAGCCTTACTTCTGGCTCAAAACACACATGTCCGGTAGGAGGGCGGAATTTTGCGAGGACAGAGACAGACAAACTATATCTTAAACATTGCAGACACGTTTGCCACAATAAACCGGCTGATCGAGGAGAGCATCATACAGGATCATTAGCCCATCGTGTGACACGTGTATATTAGGCCAAACCTTAGCGATTACACAAACTGGTGAGTCCTATGAAGTAATGACTTACTGACTGTAAAATTTCTCGTGTGATATGTGTGTAAAGTGAGGTTTTGCTAGCGCCGGCGGGCTATCTGGAAAATGATGATGATGGTTTCTAAAGAAATCCCAAGTTCCTCAATCCGTTTCCATCAGTCGATTTCCTCAACTTTGGGCTTTCAAGGCAAAGAGAATAAAGGAGCATCACCTGAGGCTCAGTGTAAGAATTCAACACCGGAACTGGAAGGGAATTTATTGGGGCTAACAACCATTAGACAGTCAGGATCACGACTGATCATTGGAACAGGCACAACAGGCTTTAGACTTGCAACGAATACGGAAGATGCCGATGATCGGGCGGTAGTAATATTTCCAGTTCTTTATACCGTACTGAATGTTTCGCTGGTTTCAACAGGGACGAATCACCCCCTGACAAAGCCTTGCGGTCAGGGTAGAGTGAATGCAAGCAGTGATTCTTTTTGTGGTTCAGCAAATTATCGTTTGTTTGGAGACCGGAGTCAAAACTGTCAAAAAAAAATTGTGATGTTTTATATAAGCTTTCTTAAAACTACAAAAAGTACCCCCAGCCACGGGCATTTCTCATTTCAGAGTCCTTTTTTGCAGTTCCTCCACCTATTTCTTCAGATTCAGAAGTTCCGGAAACAAGGACGCCGGGGATGCCTGCGAAACCCCTCACCAGACAAGTACCGGCTTTCAGCGCGCGGTTTGTCTCACCCGCGGGCTGCGGTATCATCAGAGTGCAGTATGAGTTGTGATGGTTCCGGGTTCGTTTTGATCGAAGAGTCTGCGCCCGGTTAGATTTTTTTTGAGGCGACACGAAACTGTTGACGGCTTTGGCGATTGCGCAGGTATCAGACCGGGTTCTGCCGTGGCGATTGCGCGGGTATCAATCAGGGTTCTGCCGTGGCGATTGCACGGGTATCAATCAGGGTTCTCCCGTGGCGATTGCGCAGGTATCAATCCGGGTTCTGCCGTGGCGATTACGCAGGTATCAGCCTTGGTTCTCCCGTGGCGATTGCGCAGGTATCAATCCGGGTTCTCCCGTGGCGATTGCGCAGATATCAGCCTTGGTTCTCCCGTGGTTTCCGGTAACGGGTCCGGTGCGGTGGACCATTGGTTTTGTTTCAGGTTACGCTACCCCTACACTGTTTTGCAAAGGATGTACCCATATATGCATACTGCCCCTGAATGTATCACCTGTTTTTTCAAGCAGGCTGTCAGCATGGCCGAGAAGACCGGCATGAGCACTGATGAGCAGCTTCTGCTGTTGAAGGATCTGATGAAGGAGCTTGCTGATAATTTTGATCCCTCGCTGCCGCCTCCCCAGCATGCGGCTGCGATTCAGCATCAGATTACGCTGAGAACCGGGGAAGCCGATCCATTCCTTGCGGAAAAGCAGATGAGTAATCGGGAGGTTCTTGCGGTTGTGCCGGCGTTGGAATCGATTATCGAGTCTAGTGAGGAT
This sequence comes from Spirochaetales bacterium, assembly GCA_018399255.1. Taxonomy (GTDB): domain Bacteria; phylum Spirochaetota; class Spirochaetia; order JABMQR01; family JABMQR01; genus M55B182. The sequence goes on from JAGYPA010000041.1 coordinate 9,417, forward strand.
CCTCTGAGGGAGGCGGTGCTGCTTGCGATTGCCGGGAATATTATTGATTTTGGTGTTCTGCGGGATATTAATGTTGCCGAGGAGCTCAAGCGGATCATGCAGCAGGAGCGGTCGAAAATCCATCGGGAGGATTCGAGGATTTTTGCCTATGATCGTTTTGTTCAGGCTTTGGCATCAGCCCGTACCCTGCTCTATCTTGGTGACAATAATGGTGAGGTGGTTCTTGACCGGCTGCTGCTCAAGGAGATCCGCCGCCAGTTTCCGGCGATTTCCATCATTTTTGCTGTCCGGGATATTCCTGTTTTGAATGATGTTACGGTGGATGATGCCCGCGAGGTCGGGATTGATGTTTACGCGGAGGTTCTTTCCAGCGGTTCTACGCTTCCGGGCACGGTGCTTTCCCGGGTTTCTCAGGAGTTTCTCGAGGTTTATCGGGATGCTGACGTCGTTATCAGCAAGGGTCAGGGGAATTTCGAGTCCCTGTCGGGCTTTTCCGGCCGGGAGATTTTCTATCTCTTTATGGCGAAATGCAAAACGGTTGCCAACTTTGCCGGAGCCCGCCTGTACGATGTCGTGCTGACCTGCATGGAATAGCTGCTGTGGTTGATGGCTGGCTGGTCGATGGCTGATCTACCAGGCTGATGCATCCGTCGGGTCGATGGCTGATCTACCAGGCTGATGCATCCGTCGGGTCGTTGATTTCCAAAGCCTATCTCACCTTTCCTGACATTACCTTGTACCCTACCCCACCTATCACTCTACCTTGCATCTGCCCCAATCTCGTTTGGTCTCACCCATATCGCTTGGCCTACCCCATCTCGCTCCACCTTGGGCCTACCTCATCTCGCTTGACCTGCATCGCTCAATTTCAGATCTTATGCGGTAGGCCCCTCCAAGAGCACTCACTATTATATAAGCAAGCGCTAACAAGGGACCTCCGACGCCTCTCACATATTACTGGGTGTTTACTAACAAGGGACCTCCGACGCATTCTCTCACAACATGCTGCTGGTCATACGGCCAGGCTGCGGCGGTTGAACAGGGCTATTCCGCCGGCAAACAGCAGGAGGGCTGCTGCCGCTGTTCCTATGACTGCTGTGGTTACGAAGCTGCCGCCGGCAAGTACATTTTCACTGTCCATGAGGGTAAATACGGTCAGATAGCGCACCCATGCCAACTGCTCATTCAGCTCCGAGATCATTTTCAAGATGAACATCAGGCCGGGCAGCCCAGCCCCGAGCGCCGTGGACCAGCGGGTTTCGTCGAAGGCGCAGGAGCCGAAGAAGGCGATCCCGCTGACCACGGCCAGTACCAGGAAGGTTACTAAGTTGAGCAGCAGGAATCGGCCGACATCGAGCATTCCGGGAAACAGAGATGCGCACATGATCAGGACGACTCCGGTGAGCACACCGATCAGCACTGCCAGAGTTATAAGCAGATAGAGGGCCTGGGTAAGGGCGATGCGTACTCGCGAGTTGGGTGTGGTGAGCAGATAGACTATCGATCCCCGTTCTACATGTTTGGCAACCAGATTGTTGCTGAGAATGGCTATATAGATGATGGGGAATATTATCATAATAAAGCCGTAGAGGTAGCCGGCTATGTACTGGGTGAGGTCGGTGCTGAGATTGTCGAAGCCCATGGCCTTTACCATGTTCTCGGGGAGTACCTGGAGCATGTTGACGAGAGCATCGACGCTTTCCGGGTCGAACATGTACACGCTGATGGTTCCGTAGAGGAGCAGCACAAGCTGGATGAAGAGAAACAGAGACCAATGTGCCCGCAGGTCAGCGGTAAAAAGGGTTTTATTCATGTCCGACCTCCTTTGCCGCATCAGCATTATTTCCGACTGGCTTATTTCCGACTGGCTTATTTCCGACTGGCTTATTTCCGACTGGCTTATTTCCGACTGGCTTGTTTCCGACTGGTTTATTTCCGACTGGTTTATTTCCTACTGGGCTTTTTCCAGCTGGTCTGCCGCCGGCCTGCTGTGTCCCGGGATCTCCGGTTCCGTAGTATTTCATGAAGACATCCTCTAGCGACTGCTGCTGGGATGAAAATCCTGTCACCTCCAGCTTCGCCAGCAGGGTGAACAGTTCGCGGTAGTTCTCCCCGACGGTGACAAGAACCTGCCGATTTGTATGCTTTACGGCAGCAAGCGGCGAATCGGCCAGAGTATCGGTGTCTTTTTCATTGCCGAGGGTTACGGTATAGGTTCTCTGCTTCATGGTATTGAGGGCGGCAATATCCTCGATCGCCACGATGCGGCCTTCGCGAACGATTCCAGCCCGACTGCAGATGCGCTGAACTTCCTCGAATATGTGCGATGAGAGCATGATGGTCTTTTCCCGCAGCTTTTCCCGCTCCAGCAGATCCATGAAGATGTTCTGCATGAAGGGGTCCAGTCCGCTGGTCGGCTCATCGAGAATATAGATGTCCGGATCGTGCATGAAGGCGGCGACTATCCCCAGCTTCTGCTTCATGCCCTTGGACATTTTGCTGATTTTCTGGCGGTCGTCAAGCTCGAAGAGGTGTATAAGTTCCTCTTTGCGAGATCCATCCTGCGTGCGGCGCAGGCTTTGCAGAAACTTCAGAAATCCGGATCCCGTCATGTGCTCAAAAAAGGCAATTTCCCCGGGCAGATAACCGATCATGTTCTGTATCTGTTCTGGATGTCTTCGGCAGTCGATGCCGTTGACGGTTGCCGATCCGTGTCCGGGATTGGTGAACCCGAGCAGATTGCGGATGGTGGTGGTTTTTCCGGCTCCGTTGGGTCCGAGATATCCGAACACTTCGCCTTTTTCGATGGTAAAGTTGAGATCGAACACCCCCTTGCCGCTCGGATAGGTCTGGGTAAGGTTTTGCACTTCAATCACATTCTTTCTCCTCTCTGCCGGCTGTTGCCTGACGTCTATCGGCTGTCGGCTGCTGGTCTGTTTATCGGATCTTTTGATTGCTGAGAGCAGCCCGCTCAGATCGGGTCGACTGCCCCGAAGCTCAGGTATATGCAGTACAGTATATCATCAAACTGACGATACGTAGAGGGTGCAAGTTGAGGTTTCTGGCCGCAGCCTGCTGATGGTTGATGGTTGATGGTTGATGGTTGATGGTTGACCTCTAAGCCCGGATGACTTTGCACAAGTTCCACGAGCAACCGGAAGGGGGCAAATTAGTCATTACCGGGTAAAGAGCTACTGAGAGGGGCCTGGACCCCCCTGTAGAATCCCGTAAAAAAAAGGACTTGAAATGAAAGGTATCGATACCCCAGGGCAAGCGGCATTCCCGAAGGGAATGCTTGGGACCCGAGGCACTTCGTTGCCTCCGTTCCGCCCTAAAGTGCCGCGAATTACTGCGGGGTATCTCAACGAGGCAAGCGAAAGCTTGCCCCCGCGATCCCGGCACTCGCTCGGCAATGGAACCAACAAGTTGCTTCCGCTCCTCTCGCTTCGTTTGGGAATGAGAGAAATGCCCGTATTAAAATTCTTGGTAGTATTAAGAAAGGAGAAAAGGGCCGGGCATAATTCACTGACAGTTTTAACCCGGTCTCCAAATAAAACGATAATTTGCTTAAGAACCACAAAAGAAAATTACTGCTTTGCATCACTCTACCCTGACTGCAAGGCTTTTGTCAGGGGGTTGATCTGTCCTTGCTGCAAAACTGAAGGAACATTCAGCCGGCATGGGAAGTACTGGAAATATTACTACCGCCTGATCATCGGCATCTTCCGCATTCGCTGTAAAGTCTGCAAGCCTGCTGTGCCTGCTCAATGATCAGCATCGGAACTGTTCAAAGGCTTTTAGCTCTGTCACCCTTCCGTCTGGGTGTTGGAATTCTACACCGAGCTCTGTGATGCCTTTAGCCTTGAGCCCAAAGGAGGAAATCGGATTTCCGATGGAAATCGGATTTCCGATGTAAATCTTCGATTTCCACGGGAAATCCAATTTCGTTAGAAATCCAATTTCCACCGCTTCTGAGCGCCCGCCGGGCGCTTGAGCGCCCGCCGGGCGCTTAAGGCAGCCTCACTTTACACATATCACACGAGTAGAAGTACAGTCGTAAGTCCGCCTACTTCAGGACCTGCCTCCAAGCCTGAAAAATCGCTAAGGTCGGCTCAATATACACGTGTCACACGAGCAGCGGCCGATCCCATGATGCTCTCCCTCGATCAGCTGATTTTCCCTATCCAGCTGAGTGTACGCACGTATTTAGATATAGTTTGTTCGCCCCTGTCCCTTGCAAAATTCCGCCCCCTCCTACTCGTGGGACACGTGTGTTTTGAGCCAGGCTTAAGGTTTTCGTGACCCTCTCAGCAGCTCCTTACCCTGCAAAACCTTATTTGCTTCCTTCCGGCTACTCGTGCGACATGTGTATAGTGAGCCGGACTTAACCGGGTTTCCACCGCTTCTGAGCGCCCGCCGGGCGCTTAAGGCAGCCTGACGGCTGCCGTTTTCTTGTGCTGCTGCATCAGGACGTGTATGCCCGCGCTATGGTCGTTCGGTAAAATTATGCGGGCAAATGAAAGGTATCAATACCCCAGGGCAAGCGGCATTCCCGAAGGGAATGCTTGGGACCCGAGGCACTTCGTGCCTCCGTTCCGCCCCTAAGGGTGCCGCAGATTACTGCGGGGGGTATCTCAACCTTGCGATCCCGGCACTCGCTCGGGAATGGAACCATCAAGATGGTTCCGCTCCTCTCGCTTCGTTTGGGAATGAGCCAATTTCAAAATGCTTCGCATTTTTGAATATTAGCTCCAAAACGACGCTCTTGCTTTTTGCAAGAGCCTTAAATAAAAAGTTGATAATACCTCGGGATTTAGCAACTACAGAAGGATTTTCGGTTTAAAATAATGTGGGTGTTTGGGTCAAATTAATTCGGGCACTTACACCCCCTATCCGAGATAAAAACACACGAGTCCCACGAGTAGGAGCGAGCAGGATTCTGCGGGGCCAGCGGTTATGTTTTTGACCCATATTAAGTGCACATACTCTCTTTTACACGGCAAAATGGCTGATTACTGAACAGCATCGGGGGACCGGCCGCTGCTCGTGGGACTCATGTATAATAAGCCGACCTTAAGCCTTTTTCAGGAGTAACGGTAGGTCATTATTTAAAAAGCACTTACGGGTTGCCTAATTATTTGTCGTGGAACTTATGTAAAGTCAGCCGGACTTAAGCGATCAGAAGAGGTGGAAATTGGATTTCTAAAGAAATTGGATTTCCAGTGGAAATCTTCGATTTCCTCCTTCTTTTTGGGAAATCCGATTTCCCATTTGTCTGCAGCATGACAGCAGGGCTGTATAACAGCAGGGCTGTATAACAGCTGGCAGGCGGTTTTTCTTCTGACTTCAGCGGCGGCGAAGAAAGGATTTTCCTGAAAGTTCGTGCTGCAGCGAATGCACACGCTCCCTCGTACAGGATTTTCCTGCAGCGGCCCCTCGCGCTTGCATTCGCCCTCACCTGCTCGTACGATTTATGGAATGTGAGCCTGGTTTACAGGTTAATTACGTAATATTGGCGAGATTCGTGTTTCAAATCCCACAGATTTCTGCGTTGACCCTTTTTTTGCTCGTGCAACCAGGAGCTTGAATTAAGAGAAACCCGCTGCCTGCGATGTGGAGAATACGCAGATAGCGGGTTATGAATAAATAATGCTCCTGAATTAGACAATTTCAAAATGCTTCGCTTTATAAAAATTGACTTTTTCATACAAAGATTTCGGCAGTGCTGTTCGCCCTGAGTTCCGACCAGTTGATGGGTGCCGTCAAACTTACAGCTTCCGTCAATCTTGCGGGTGCTGTCCAGCTCCGGATTCTGCCAATCTTGCGGATGCCGTCAGCTGGATGGCCCCCTGTGGGGTTTGCTGGTGCCGTCAGTTGGGGAACCGCTTTCAGGTTAAGGCTTTCCGGGTTTCCCTCTCCTGTTCGGCTGCGGTCTGGCTGGGGACTCTAGCTGGAGCTGCCTTACGTCAAGTGTAGATAATGTTAGAGTACGGCGAAAGAGCAGTACGAGGGCTTTACGACCGACTGCCACTCGGCTCCGATGTTCATGAGTGACATGCCGTTGTTGATTACGCCCATTACCAGCGCTCCGGTGATGGCACCGATTATGGTGCCGATTCCGCCGGAGGTTGATGCGCCACCGATGAAGCAGGCGGCTATGGCATCGAGTTCGAAGTTGAGTCCGGCCTGAGGGAGGGCTGAGTTCATGTAGCCGGTAAAGACGGAGTCCGGCCGGTCCCGTTATGCCGCCCATGATTGCATGGACTATGGAGCATGACTTTTTCGGAGTTGATTCCTGAGAGTTTTTGCTGAGCGGGCGTTTCCTCCGACGGCGTAGATGTAGCGGCCGATTACGGTGTTTTTGTTATGAAAACAAAGAGGCTGACTACTATGGCAAAAGGTTACTACGACGACGGTCAGGATGCCGGTAGGCGGCGAATTTCCCACGAGCAGGGCTATCAGGATGACGATGAACTATCTTGATCATGAAGAGCTGGATTGGCTGTTCGGAAAATCCCCTTACGCCGGTTAGCCCGGGCCGGAATGAGAGGATGATGAAGGCCAGGGCTATGACGGCTCCGACGATCGAATTGCGAGCAGGTGGAGGTTGTTGATATTGAGGGCATCTATGGTTATCGATCGGAGGTTATCTGCTTGAATCCGTCATCTTTGAGCGATATGGGGAGACGTTGGTGATGATGTGGGTGAGGCCGCGGAACAGGAGCATTCCGGCGAGGGTCACGATAAGTCGGGTATGTGGGCACTCGGCGATCCAGAAGCCCCTGAAGGCGCCGATGGCGAGGCCGACCGCGACGGTCAGCAGGATGGTCAGGAACAGTCCCATTCCCGTGTTGTAGAGCATGGCACTGATTGCCCCGACGAAGGCGGCGAAGGATCCGACTGAGGAAGGTCGATGTTCCCGATGATGATGACCCGGTACCATGCTACCGCCAGGATGAGGATGTAGCTGTTCTGGATAAATATGTTGGTGATATTCCTGGCAGTAAAGTTTACCCCGCCGGTCAGTATGGAAAATGCTATGAATATCAGGGCAAGCAGCAGGAACATTGAGTAGTTCCTGATATTCTCTTTCACATAGGTTAAAAAACTTCCAGCGGTAAACTTGCTGTCTTCCTGTTCCATCTGTTTGCTCCTGTTTCCTGTTTCTGGTTTTCTGATCCCTGTTTCCTGGTACCTGGTTTCTGGTTATATCAGCCCTGCCCTGCTCAGCTCAGCTCAGCGCCATGTGCATGATTTTATCCTCCGATGCTTCCTCGCGCTCGGTACGCCCACTTGACTTCACCCTCGTTCATCACGTAGATGCGGTCGGCCATGCCATTAGCTTCTGGCATCTCGGAGGAGATCATGATGATGCTCTTCCCCTGGCTGGCAAGTTCGTTGAGGATGGTGTAGATTTCGTATTTCGCTCCGACATCGATGCCCCGGGTGGGTTCATCGACTATGAATATCTGGGGATCGGCCAGAAGGCAGCGGCTGAGGACCACTTTCTGCTGGTTTCCGCCGCTCAGGTTCCGGGCCAGCTGGAATATTGTCCGGGGTCTTTATGTTGAGCGATTTCTTCAGCCGCTCGCTCTCGTTAATTTCCTGGTATTTGTCGATCACCCCGAATTTCGAGAGTTTGTCGGAGAAACTCGAGTTGGTTATGTTGTCCTTGACGGTCTGGATGAGGATGGAGTCCCAGGTCCTTGCGGTCTTCGGATACGTAGCCGATTCCCTGGTTGATGGCGTCGCGCGGGGTTTGAAATCGGCGGTTTGCCGTTGAGCAGGACTTCGCCTTCACAGGAGGGGATCCATAGGATTTGCCGAATATGCTCATCATCATTTCGGTCCGGCCGGCGCCCATGGGTCCGCAGAAGGCGAGGATTTCCCCTTTGCAGGTTGAATGAGGCGTTGTCATTTTGCTGAGGAGCTGTGGTACTCCGGGTGGTATACGGTCAGTTCCTGACTTCAAAGCGATCTCTCCCCGATATCGGTGTTTTCGGCGAATAAAGGTGCTTCATGTCACGACCGACCATATCCTTGATGATGATCGATTTTGTTACGGTTTCGGTATGCACGTCGTAGCTGCGGATCGACTCTCCGTCACGCAGGACGGTTATCGAATCTCGGCAATTTGAGGACTTCGTCGAGCTTGTGGGATATCATGATGCAGGTTATTCCTTCATTCTTCAGCTCGAGGATCCAGGTTGAGGAGGGTTTTCGCTTTCGGCATCACGTTGAGGGATGCGGTGGGTTCGTCAAATATGAGCAGTTCGGTTTCCGGGAGAGCGCCCGGGCAGGTTCGATAGCCAGCTGCTGTTTGCCTACGCCCATTTTGCTGACGATGGTGTCCAGGATTCGTTCAGGCCTACCCGCTTGGTAGGATGGATTCTGCCCGCAGGTCATCCCATTTGATGATGCCGAAACGCTGCTGCCGGTGTCCGAGAAACATGTTTTCATAGATTGACAGGTACGGGCTGAGGGCCAGTTCCTGAACGTTGCATGATGGTGAGTCCGACTTTCTCGCTGTCGGAGGCTTCTGAACTGGGTCTCCTCTCCGCGTATGAGGACTTTGCCTTCGTACTCGCCTTTCGGGTAGACTCCGCTGACTACTCCCATCAGGTGGATTTTCGGCACCGTTCTCTCCGCAGAGACAGTGAACTTCGCCGCGCTTCACTTTGAAATTGACGTTGTTCAGGGCTCGTACGCCGGGAAAGTCTTTGGTTACGTTCTGGACTTCAAGTAGTATCTCATTCACCATTATCACCCTCTTTTCATAGGGATAGCGGCATCGGTGAGGATGCCGCTATCCAGTATATCACGGTTTGTTCCGGAACACTACGCGAGATCGTCTTCCGGTAGTATCCGCTGTCAATCATAATTGCCTTGTAGTTGGCCTGGGTTACGTTGTTGACGGGTTCGAGGAGGTAGGATTTTACTACCTTTTTGCCGGTGTCGTAGGTTTCGGTATCGAGGCGTGCGCCGGCTATTTCGGGGGGTTTCGCCTTTCAGGGCATCTGCCAGTTTGATGGCGGCTGAGGCAAGGCTGCGGGTGTCTTTGAAGACGGTCATGTACTGCTTGCCGTCCCGGATGAACTGGATTGATGCAACTTCGCCGTCCTGTCCGGTTACTACGGGCAGTTTGTCGACGGTGTTGTATTTTTCGTCGGTTGAGAGGGCTTCGATGATGGCGCGAGGCCAGGGTGTCGTTCGGTGCGAGTACGGCGTCGAGGACTACGTTGGCGGCATCATTTCCGAGAAGGTTTTCCATTCTTGCTTTGGCTACGTCGGCTCTCCAGTTTTCAGTGGCGATTCTGGTGAAGTCGGGGCTTGAGGATCCCAGCGGTGCGGGTCCGACCGAGTTTCACGACGCCTGCCTGCACGCATGCAGGGGCGGAGGACGACATGGCGCCGTCAAAGAAGAAGAAGTTGGCGTTGTTGTCGGTCGGTGAGCCTGCGAAGAGGGTCATGACTTTGGGATCGGCTTTGGTGGCGTTGGGAAGGTCGAGCTTCTTCGATTGCTTTTCCCCTGAAACTGGCCGACTTTGAAGTTGTCAAAGGTGATGTAGTAGTCGATTTGTCGGAGTCCTGGATCCCGGGCGGTCGGCGAATTACGATGACGCCTTCTTCGGCTGCGCTGCTGACAGCTGATACAACGCCGGTGTTGATCGAGCCTACGATGAGGAGGTCGCACCTTTGGTGATGAAGTCTTCAATCTGCTGGTTCTGTTTGCCCTGGTCGGCGTCGCCGTAGCTTACTTCGGCGGTGTAGCCTTTTGCGGTTGCATCGGCGAAGTAGGGCGGTTCCGTGTCACGCTGCCATCTTTCTACGTGGGTTTCGGGCATCACTTGAGGCCGATGTCGAGTCTTCAGCGGCCTGGGCGGCGAGTGAGCCGACGGCCAGTAATGCGATCAGTACGATAAACATCAGTTTTTCATAAAAAACTCCTTAATTAGTGATTTCCTGTTTCAGTATGCAGGGTGAGCGGCCGTCTCGATGGAAATTTTGCCTTTTTTTTCGCTGTTTTCCGGGTCTGGCGGGGTGATGGGGGCCGGAGCAGCTTTGCTATAACACTAATACGATCACAAGATAATACTATCATTGGCGGCTGATCGTTTCGTGAAGAGCCTGATCGCTTCGTGAAGGCTGATCGTTTCGTGAAGGCTGATCGTTTCGTGAGGCTGATCGCTTCGTGAAGGCTGATCATTACGTGAGGCTGATCGCTTCGTGAAGGCTGATCGTTTCGTGAAGGCTGATCATTACGTAGAAGGCTGATCGCTTCGTGAAAGGCTGATCGCTTCGTGAAGGCTGATCGTTTCGTGAAGGCTGATCATTACGTGGCGGCTGATCGTTTCGTGAAGGCTGATCGCTTCGTGAAGGCTGATCGTTACGTGAGAAGGCCTGATCGCTTCGTGAAGGCTGATCGTTTCGTGAAGGCTGATCGCTTCGTGAAGGCTGATCGTTTCGTGAAGGCTGATCGTTTCGTGTGTAGAATCCCGCAAAAAAAGGACTTGAAATGAAAGGTATCGATACCCGGGTCAAGAACAGCCTTGAACAACCCGGTAAGCGAGAAACTTCCCAAAGGGAATGCTTGGACCCGAGGCACTTCGTGCCTCCGTTCCGCCCCTGATATGATGTGACCTTTGTCAAGCTTTTTCAAAATACATTTTCTTACATAAATAATCTCCCCTGTATGTCTATGAAAAAGAAAGAGATTGATAGACAGGAAATCAGTAATCGGCATTTGACCACTCTGATATACGGGGGTTGTCCCAGGTCAATGGTCCGCCTAAAGCTCTTTCCGTCTAAGGTCGTGAATCACCTATAGGTGGTGTCTACATAGGGGCGTCGAAGATAGCTGGATTTTTACCCGATCTTCCTGTCTATCAATCTCTTTCATACCGACTCCTTAATCTCCTACTTTGCTGCTGTAACTATGTGCCCTTCGATATTCCCTGTCATCATTCCCCATACAAAGCATGAGAGTTCCCGAGCTGCCGCTACCTTCGCTTTATTGGGATTCACTCCACGTGCCACAAGATGATTATATACTTTATGCAGTCTCCGGTTTGCCCGATCGGCATAGGCAATAACATCAGCGTTCTGCCCCTTTTGGCGCGAAAGCAGCCGTTTTGACTTCTTCCCATACCTATTGCTGCGTAGGGTTGCATTTGCTGCCTCAATAAGCAGCAGGCGCAACCGAGTATTCCCTGCCTTGGTAATCTCTCCACGCCTTTCCCGTTTCCCGCTGGAATCCTCACTTGGAACCAGTCCCAGAAAAGCCGAAAATTGTGGGGCCCGAGCAAAGCGAGAGAAATCGCCAATTTCAGTAATCAGTGATACTGCGGTATGGGTCTCGATTCCTCTGAAACAGCGAAGTTTTGCCACCTGCGCCCGATATTATGCATCCTGTACTGCAATTACTTCGATCTTTTCATCATACCTCGCTACCTTCTCCTGCTGATCAATGACTTCCTGCAGGTACTCATTGAAAGTTTCCTGATCAACAGCATCGCCGAACTGCTGCCGTTTCAGCCTGAACTATAATGAATATTCGTCCAATAGCTTTTTCCCTCATTAAAGTTTCTGCCCACACGAAGGAGAAAAGCAAGCAGATTCTGCTTCGCTTTCTTGAGGGCTTTTTTCCTGGTATTCCTCAACCGTGTATAATTCTTCACTGCCTCATCGTTGACGGTGGGGACATGGATTGCGCTATAGGTCCCATAGGCCCCAACTGTTTGGATAGATGCTGTGCATCTAGACGATCATTTTCACTCGATCCCCACTGGCTTTGGGTAGTGTCGTCGGCGCCCATGATCACGCAGGGAGATACCGTATGCTTTCCAGGTCCCGATATAATCCGTAGCCGGTCGGTCCTGCTTCATATCCGCAGAGCACCTCGTACTCCTGGGTATTCCGTTTGCAGCTTTTTACGTATTTCCTGACCAAGAGCCGCTACTGCTGGCTATCTTGCTCTGCCCGAAACTGTTACCTGTTGAGAACAAAAAGAGCTCATTGTGTAGAGTATCCTTATGGACATCGAGATTCCAATGTAAATTTAGTATTCATCGTGACCTCCATTTGTGCGGTATCACTTACGATTAATTTGTTTTCCAGTATGCACGGTAAATCCACGATTGCAAACTGGAGTCACTTCATATTTTCTAAGGGTGCCGCAGATTACTGCGGGGGGTATCTCAAAGGGCAAGCGAAAGCTTGCCCGGGGTTAGCGAAAGCTTGCCCCCGGGTTAGCGGAGCTTACCCCACGATCCCGGCACTCGCTCGGGAATGGAACCATCAAGATGGTTCCGCTCCTCTCGCTTCGTTTGGGAATGAGAGAAATGCCCGTATTAAAATTCTTGGTAGTTTTAAGAAAGGAGAAAAGAGACCGGGCATAATTCTTTTGACAGTTTTGACCCGGTCTCCAAATAAAACGATAATTTGCTTAAGAACCACAAAAGAAAATTACTGCTTTGCATCACGCTACCCTGACTGCAAGGCTTTTGTCAGGGGGTTGATCTGTCCTTGCTGCAAAACTGAAGGAACATTCAGCCGGCATGGGAAGTACTGGAAATATTACTACCGCCTGGTGTCGAGCATCTTCCGCATTCGCTGTAAAGTCTGCAAGCCTGCTGTGCCTGCTCAATGATCAGCTGCATCCCGGACTGTTCAAAGGCTGTTAGCTCTGTCACCCTTCCGTCTGGATGTTGGAATTCTAACCCCATCTCTACCCCCATTTCTACATCCAGCTCTGTGACGCCTTTGGCCTTGGGCCCAAAGGAGGAAATCGGATTTCCTATGGAAATCGGATTTCTATTGGAAATCTTCGATTTCCACGGGAAATCCAATTTCTTTAGAAATCCAATTTCCACCGCTTCTGAGCGCCCGCCGGGCGCTTAAGGCAGCCTCACTTTACACATATCACACGAGTAGAAATTTTACAGTCAGTAAGTCCTTACTTCATAGGGACCTGCCTCCAAGCCTGAAAAATCGCTAAGGTCGGCTCAATATACACGTGTCACACGAGCAGCAGCCGATCCCATGATGCTCTCCCTCGATCAGCTGGTTTACCGTGTATAAACGTGTGTTCGCACGTTCTAAGATATAGTTTATTCGCCCCTGTCCCTTGCAAAATTCCGCCCCCTCCTCCTCGTGGGACACGTGTGTTTTGAGCCAGGCTTAAGGTTTTCGTGACCCTCTCAGCAGCTCCTTACCCTGCAAAACCTTATTTGCTTCCTTCCGGCTACTCGTGCGACATGTGTATATTGAGCCGGACTTAACCGGGTTCTTTTACAGCCCGTCTTTTTTCAATCATAGCCTCCTATGCAACCCTGCAAACCCATGAAATCCTGCCCTCCTTTGCAGTCATGACAGGATTTCCTAAAAAAGAAGGAGGAAATCGGATTTCCAATAGAAATCTTCGATTTCTTTAGAAATCCAATTTCTTTAGAAATCCAATTTCCACCGCTTCTGAGCGCCCGCCGGGCGCTTAAGGCAGCCTGAGGGCTGCCGTTTTCTTGTGCTGCTGCATCAGGACGTGTATGCCCGCGCTATGGTCGTTCGGTAAAATTATGCGGGCAAATGAGCCAATTTCAAAAATGCGAAGCATTTTAAAATTGGATCAAGAACTTGATTTTGGTAAGTGGCTTCCTCAATGGAAGAGGCTGATCAAGGTAATGAAAGGTATCAATACCCGGGTCAAGAACTTGACCTTAAGGAGGCAAAAACAACATTTCCCGAAGGGATGTGAGTTCAGGCACTCCGTGCCTCCAGATTTCCGCCCCAAAGGGCTTTTCTGAGTACCACTGCGGCGGTATTCGCAGTACCCTGCGGTATTCGCAATTGCCCTGCGGTGAAGGTATTCGCAGTACCCTGCGGCGGTATTCGCAGTACCCTGCGGCGGTATCTCAACAAGGGCAAGCGAAAGCTTGTCCGAGATTCCCTTACGGCATTCCTGCGATTTGGCTTGTCAGGAGCGGAACCATCAAGATGATTTCGCTCCCCTCACCCAGCACTACTTTTATGATAGAGTGTTTACACATAAGAGACCTGCGGTGCCTTGCATATATTGCTGGGTGTTTACCAACAAAGACCTTGCCGACCCTTCGCATATTTGCTGGTACATTTACCAACAAAGACCTCCGACCCTTTGCATATAAGCTAGTCGGGCATGTTGCGGTAGACGTCGTCCGCCGTCTTTATTACGGTTTCGTCCATATTATGCGCATAGACGGGGATGGGGATTTCGAGATAATAGGGGATCGGGGGTGCTGCTGCGTTTTCTATCTGGCGGTCAGGCTCCGGCATGTTTCCGTTGACAATGTCGACTGCCGGAGTTTGGCGGCCCGGCTTGCCAGCTGCTGGATGGGTTGTAGACGGTCATGAGCTGGAGTCCCTCAACTACCCGCTGACAGGAGAGCAGGTCGGCATCCTGTCCTACTACCCGGTACGCTGCCGGCCATCCGCCTCGGCCAGCAGTTTGATGGCGGCGTTGGCCAGCTGGTCGTTCCGCAGGATATGGCATCGATGTCGGTGGTGAGTTCAAGCACCTCCAGTATTTTTCGTTTGCCTCGTCCGAGCTCCCTCCTGGAGCCTGGATTCATCTACAAGGGTTATGTCGCCGCTGTCCAGTTTCGGCTGGGTACTGAATAGAGTCGGTGTTCACTTCGTAGCTATTATTGTCCTTGACTGACCCGTTAACGATGAGATAGCGGCCGGTCGGTATTTTCGGTCAGGGCTTCTCCGAAGAGCCGCCCCTACTTCCTGGTTGTCAAATAAGGATGGAAGGCTGTGATAGAGACTCCTTGAATCAGCCGGTCGTAGGCAATAACGGGCACTTTGCGGTCATTTACGGTCTTGATTACACCGGCGAGCAGGTCGGCCAAATGTGGGCAGGACTACCGGGATATCGATCTCCTGCTTCCGCTAGGTACTCTATCTGGTCCTATCTGAGCCTGCGTGCCCCGGCGGAGAGAGCTGCATGATTACTTCGGCGCCGAGATTGCGGGCACTTTCCGAGAAAGATTTTAATGTCTTTATTCAGCGCTCTATGATAAAGGTATCGGTGGCGATGGAAAAGCCGATAACCACGGGGGAGTCCGGGATCGCGTTCCATTGCCGGGATCGCTGCCGCTTTGCTGTCCGCCGCAGCCCGAGGTCGGGGTCAGGGCAAAAGGATTATGAGCAGCAGCAGTATGAGCATCGGGGTCGGGGTCAGGGGCGGCTGTCCGCCGGTTTTTTTCGGGGTCGGGGTCGGGGCGGCTTTCCGCCTGTGTATGAGCAGCATCAGTTTGAGCACCGGGGTCGGGACCCAGCCTTCTGCCTGCTTATCGTTCCGCTCCTGATCTGCGGTGAGCGTCGTCCTGCGGCCGCTGCTGCAGCATGGTATTTCGTGTGGGTTCCTGCATATCCTGTTCGCACTCAATTTCATCTCAACTCCCGGGACCGCTGCTGCGGCCGTCTTCTGGGTTTTCAGGGACTGTCCGGGGTTGGCAATCTGCCCGTAATCCCAGGGCACCCCGCTCTACTGTTTTGTATTCGGTGGGCGTTACCCCTTTGTACTTTCCTGAATATTCTGCTGAAATAGTTTGCATCGGCAAATCCGACTGCCCGGGCTATCTCTTTTACGGGAATTTCCTGACTCTGCAGCAGCTCTTCGGCTCTAGCCAGGCGTACGCCGGTGAGGTAGTCTACGAAGTTTGTCTGCAGGTGTTCGGAAAACAGCCTGCTCAAGTAGGCCGGCGATACGCCGCAGGTTTCCGCCACCGAGCTGAGCTGCGGGGGTTGGGCATAATCCAGGAATGGATGCAGGCTGCTGCCTTGCGCAGCGGCAGGGCGATTTCCCCGTCTGACTTCACGGCTGAGCTCGGTGGTATCCGCAGGCTCCGGCGGTAGGTGTGGAATTCTGCCCGGTCCCTGGCTGCGGTTATTTCTCCCGCATGGTCAGGGGGTACGCGCAGGATTCCGCGTCCGACGCTCTGCAGCAGATCCTCTATGAGGAGACTGAAGAGCTGGATCATCACCTTTTCCTACGGGAAAGGTGCAGGTGAAAAGGTTCGGATCTTCGTACTGGCGGAATTCTGCCAGTACGATCCACTCGCCAGAATGCGAGCTGTTTGCGGAAGGCTGCGCATCATGCGCTGTTCCTGGTCCAGGCGTGCTTGGCATTGTCTTGCATTAGTAAGGGTTCAGAAGTGCTTCGCTGCGGGGAGAGGTGGGGGTTCTCCGTACGGGCGGAAGGTTCCTGCTCCCAGGGTGTGTATTGACAGTAGGACTCGGGGCCTATGAGTTCGGCGAGTATCCGCCGGGCGGTGTTCTGGAGGCGCCCGCTGTGTTCATCTTTGGGGATATAGACGAGGAGTTTTTCCAGGTAGTCGGAAGAGAGGGGCCTGATAGGTATGGACCCACGGCTGGCCGATGAAACGGGTGTACAGTTGACGGATGTCAGCGCGCGACTGCGAACCGGCGCGCGAGCCTGCGGGTCCGACCAGCCTTGCGAACCAGCGCGAACCTGCCGATCTGACCAGCTTGCGAGCCTGCGCGAGCCTGCGGGTTCGTGAGATCGTTACGCGTGAGTGCGAGTCCCGTGTGTGCCGAACTTTAAGAACTTGCCGGGTCCTGCGTGAGTGCCGGGTCCCAAGAGTCTGCGGGTCCCAAGGGTCTGTCGAGGTCCCAGAGCCTGCCGGGTCCGACGAACCTGCGGGGTCCCAAAAGCCCGAAAGGTGCCGATTGCGCTGCGTACCTATCAACCTGTTTGCTGGACAGCTTCCCGGTATCGTCAAACTTCCGGTTCCGTCAGCTTCCCGGTTCCGTCAGGCTTCCCGGTTCAATCAGGCTTCCCGGTTCCATCAGATTTCCCGGTATCGTCAGGCTTCCCGGCAAGTGCGCCTTCGTGGTCTGCGTATGGTTTCTGGGCGGCGTCGGGTTTCGGGGCTATGTGGACCAGCAGGACGGCCCCTTCATCCGAGGGGAATTTGAAGAGCTGCCGGTACCGGGTCCATTCTTCTTCACTCAGGGTCTTCCAGGTGATGAGGGAGAGGAAGTTTTTTTCTTCCCAGGCGTTGGTGCCGGCGGTCTGACGGAGTTCGCGGATATGGGATGATATTTTGTCGCGTTTCTGGTCGAGGTAGATTTTTGCTTTCTGCAGGGTTTCCTGAAACCGCGCCCGTGATACCGGTTTTACCAGGTAGTCGAAGGCGCCGAGGGGGACTGCCTGCCGGGCGATATCGAAGCGCTCATAGGCGGTCGATATGATGCATACGATTTCCGGATACCGCTGCTGGAGTTCCCGTATTGTTTCAAGTCCGTCGATGCCGGGCATGCCTATATCCATGAAGACGATATCGGGCTGGACTTTCTGCACCATCTCGATGGTCTCGTAGCCGGATCGCGCCTTGCCGCAGAGGGTGAAATCGTCGGGGTATTTCTCCAGCATGTAGGCGTAGCTGTCGAGGACGGGCTCTTCATCATCGACAATCATAACGTTATACATGGTTCTTCCTTGGTATCGATGGTTATTATGACCTCGGTCAGTTCGCCGGGCACTGATCGTATTTCCACCACCCGTTTGTTGTCGGGATAGAAGAAATGGAGGCGCTGGATGACATTTTCCAGTCCCATGACTTTGGAGCGGTACTGTTCGAGGCGTACGGTGTGCTGCAGCAGGGTTTCGACCATCTCCTGTTCCATGCCGATGCCGTTATCGCGTACGGAAAAGCGCAGGAGCGGTCCTTCCATGCTGATGGATACGACGATGCTTCCCATCCGCTCGACTCCTTTGAAGGCGTGGATAACCGAGTTCTCGACCAGCGGCTGCAGGATCATGGCGGGTACCTGTATTTCCAGGTCTATGTCGTCGGGGACTTCCAGGGCGAGTTTGAGCGACTTGGGGAAGCGGATATTCAGGATGTAGAAGTATGACCGCAGGCCTTCGACTTCGTGCTTGAGGGGGACGAAAAGCTGTCGTTCCCGGATGTTGTGGCGGAAGAAGTCGGCCAGATTCTCCATGAATTCGGCGGTTTTGTCGGCATCCTCCATGATAGCCAGCTGGACGCCGGTATTTATGGTGTTAAACAGGAAGTGGGGGTTCATCTGGGCCTGCATGGTGTAGAGTTCCATGCGCTTGAGCAGCTGTTCCATTTTCATGTTGCGCAGTTTTTCGTTCAGGTACTCCTGTTCGATGGTTTTCTGTTTCTGGATTTCGCCGATATACTGGCTGATGTCCTTTTTCATGCGGTTGAAGGTTTCCACGACGCTGCTCACTTCGGCTACGGCGTCGACATGGATGTCCTCGACGGCGAAGTTTCCTTTTGAGAGTTCTTCGGCAGTCTGCGAGAGCCGGTGCATGGGGTCGGTTATTTTGCTGATGGAGTGCATGATCCATGATATTGCCCAGGCGAAGGCGAAGATGATGATCAGCAGGTTCCACATTTGCAGTTCACGGGAGCTGGTGATGAACTGTTCGTAGTCGGCCAGCTGTTCCCGGAATCCGTAGAGGCTGATTTTGTCGATCTGCCGGGAGATGTAGGCGTTCATGGTCTCCATGGTTTCGTAGAGCTGGGTATATTCGCTTATTGCCCGGCCCCGTTTTTCCTGTACGGCGGTATCCATCATTTCAAGGTAGGATTCGAGCAGGTGGTACACTTCGCGTACGGTCAGGTCGATCGGGTCGCGGGTTATGGGGATGGTTTCGGGGATCATCCCCCGCAGGGTCTGCTCGCGTATCAGGAGGTCCGCCAGGGCTTTGGAGGAGCGGCTGGAGAGGTATTCGAGAAACGGGATGCGGATGGCTTCGATTTCGTCCTGGAGTTCCTGGTAGAATCGTTCGGACCTGAACTGCGCGTCGACTACCCGCTGGGTCTGCCACGAGATGAAGAGGATATAGGACATCGAGAGGACGATGATGATCAGGCTGAGGCCGACGTTGAGGATCAGCTGGGCCCTGAGGGACTGCCGGGTTCTGCGTTTTTTCCCGGTTCCGGCGGGCTGATGGGTCTCGGTGGGCTCCACGGTTACGTCAGGCTGATGGGTCTCGGTGGGCTCCACGGTTACGTCAGGCTGATGGGTCTCGGTGGGCTCTACGGTTACGGCGGGCTGATGGGTCTCGCGGGGTTTCCCGGTTCCGGTGGGCTGATGGGTTATGCGGGGCTGCCGGGTTGTGCGGGGCTGCTTCATTCGGCCTCCCCTCCCCCGGCTGCGGTGCTGCCCGATCTGAGGCTGCTTCGGGTGATCGTGCGCACGCCGGTATCAACGAACCCTGCAGAGTGGCCTTCTGCGGCGAGGTCTTTGAGCACCTTGACTGCGTTATAGCCGATTTTGAAGGGGTGCACAGCGATAGTTCCGGCCAGAATGCCTTTTTCTATATGTTCCAGGATGGATGCGTCCTCTCCGAAGCCGATTATCTGGACTGATCCGACAAGGTTCATGTCGATGAGCACCTGGGTTGCGGCCAGAGTGTCGTTGGTATCGGTATAGATGATGGTGTTGATGGCTGGTTCGTTGCGCAGGATCTGGTAAGTGAGGTTTTCGGCATCCAGGGGGTTGAGGTTGGTGATTTTGCCGACCAGGGGTTCTATCAGGCGCTTGCCGAGGGCTGCGCGGATGCCCATTTCCACGAGTTCTTTTTCTGAGAGGATGCCGGGTGATTTTTCGCTGTAGACTATGGCTATCTGGAGCGGCTGGGTGCCGCCTCTGTCAGCCAGGTCGCCGCTGCCGGCCAGTTCGCCGATTTTTTTCCCGAGGTCGAAGGAGTTGGTGCCGACAAACGGCCAGGGGGAACGGTCGGCCAGGGCATGTTCAATGAGAACAACCGGGATGTCTGCCTCGGTGAGCGCCCGCAGTTCCCGGCGGGCCTCCTCTTCGCTGATGCTGGGATAGACTATCGCGCCGTCGATGCCGGTATATCTGGCCATGGCGAAGTCGGGCGTGTCGCTGCTGATCTGGTGGAAGGAGAGGGCTACATTCAGCTCGTCCCCGGCCTGACGGGCTCCATGGATTACTTCCTGAAAGAAGTTATAGCTGTTATCGGGCAGGAATACGGCAAAATGGTAGTCGGCTTCGATCCCGGTGGTCCGCTGGCTTTCAGGAAACATGGTCAGGTTGAAGATGGTGCGGACGGACATGCCGAGGGCGGCGATAAAGAGGATTCCGGATAGGGCTATGAGGATTTTGTTGATGCTTTTCACCGGCTGCACTCCATGATTCTGCCTGCAGTATAGCATATGGTTCCGATTTTGGCAGAAGAAATTTAGCCGGTGCCAGGGGGCTCGGGCGGGTGCCCCAGGGCTGGCTGCGGTGGAGCTCGGGGGGTACCGGAGGACTGGCTGCGGAGAGAAAAAAGGTGTCTGACACCGGATCCTGCAGAATTTACGGCTTCCAGCTACGGATTCCGCAATTCTGCACGGTTTTTTTGCGGGATACGGTGTCAGACACCTCTCTTTCTCTCTCTTTGCGAGATTCTTTTTTCCCTGTTGGGGGCTATCTAC
>JAGYPA010000042.1 GCA_018399255.1 Spirochaetales bacterium
CAACCCGGCGGCAGGAGAAATCCTCGGCGTGGCACCAGAGGAAATTGTCAGACGAACCCTAACCGACACCCGCTGGGGGAATGCCGATATCTCCGGCAGCCCGATCCCTGATGGACAGCATCCACCCCAGATAGCCCAGAAGCAGCATGCCCCGGTAATCGGATACCGGCAATGGATAACCCGCGATTCAGGAGAGCGCCGCCTGCTGTCAATCAATGCATCTCCCCTGGAACGGGAATCCGGCGATACCGCAGGAGCCGTCTCAACCCTGTCGGACATAACCGATCAGCACCATGCAGCCCGGGCCCTTGCCCAGGAAAAAGAAAAACTCGCCGTAACCCTGCACAGCATAGGCGACGGGGTAATAACCACCGACACCGACAGGCGCGTGCAGATCATGAACAGAGTAGCCGAGGAACTCACCGGGTGGACCCAGATTGAGGCCGTCGGGCGCCGCTTCGAAGAGGTCTTTAGCCTTCTGCCGCAGAAAAACCCCGACATCCCCGGGGAAGATCCCATAGCGACCGTACTCGATTCCGGCGAAGTCTATGAACTGACAGGTCAGCGTATGCTCACCTCGCGCGATGGAACCGAACGCATCATCTCAGACAGCGCCGCCCCCATCCGGGACAACCTCGGCAACGTTATCGGCGTGGTACTGGTATTCCGGGACCAGACCAAAGAACAGAAAATGATAGAATACATCCAGCGCACCGCAAAGCTTGATTCGCTCGGCATCCTGGCAGGCGGCATAGCCCACGATTTCAACAACCTTCTCAGCGGAGTATTCGGCTATATCGAAATGGCAAAAGTAAGCACCGAAGATCAGCAGGCCGTCTCAGACTACCTCTCCGAGGCCATGAAAGCCTTTGACCGGGCAAAAGACCTGACCCTGCAGCTGCTCACCTTTTCCAAAGGGGGCGTACCAAGCCTGCAGCACGGCAGCCTGGAAAGCGTCATCAGGAAAAGCGTATCACTCACCCTCTCAGGCTCCCGAAGCACCTGCAGCTTTGACATCCCCGAAGACCTGTGGCCCTGTCGATTTGACCAGAACCAGATAGGGCAGGTACTGGACAATCTCATAATCAATGCCCAGCAGGCAATGCCCAACGGCGGAAGAATCACCATCAAGGCCGCCAATAGCAGCCTCGCAGACAA
The DNA here is from genome assembly GCA_018399255.1 of Spirochaetales bacterium. Lineage (GTDB taxonomy): Bacteria > Spirochaetota > Spirochaetia > JABMQR01 > JABMQR01 > M55B182. The sequence continues at coordinate 1,159 of JAGYPA010000042.1, forward strand.
TCAAGTCCCGGGATTGCCGGAGGGCGGCTATATCCGGATATCAATCAGCGACACAGGAGAAGGCATCCCCGCCGCACTCATGGAGAAGGTCTTTGATCCCTTCTTCAGCACAAAACCCCAGGGAAGCGGCCTGGGACTTGCCACCAGCTATTCGATTATCAAAAAGCATCAGGGAATCATCGACATCAGCTCCAGAGTGGGGCAGGGCAGCGTGGTTACCCTCTACCTCCCGAAGACAGCCGATGATACCGGCAATGTTATTATGGATGAGCCGACAACCGAGCATGCAGGAGAGGGAATATTTGTCGTGATGGATGATGAAAGCATCATCCGGGATATCGCGGGCGCGATGCTCAGCAGCATGGGCTACAAAGTCCGCGAAGCTGCCTGCGGGGAAGATGTTCTCGCCCTCTGCAGGGAACTGCACGAAATCGGTGAGCCGGTAGCCGGTGCCATACTCGACTTGACGATACCCGGCGGAATGGGCGGCCGGGAGACAGTACTCGAGTGCCGCAAAGAATACCCGGAGCTCCCGATATTTGCATCCAGCGGATACTCTGAAGACCCGATCATGGCAAACCCGACCGAGTTTGGATTTACAGCAAGTATCAGCAAGCCCTACACCCGGGACGATCTTGCAGCCCTTCTCTCACGCCATATCAGACCCGGGCGTGAGCAGGCACCCCAGCAGTCATAGAGCAGGAAGCAGGAGTCAGATAGCAGGAATCAGATAGCAGGAATCAGATAGCAAAGAGAGGAAAGCCGGGTGGACGCGAAGAGCCGAGTGGAAGCTATGAACCGAAGATAAGGTCCGAGTGGGCGCAGCGCAGCATAATTTCAAGTTGCAAGATCCTCGATGCGTAAAACCTTCATCACACTGCCCCTGGCCAGATTCCGGATCTCGATCCTCCCCGGCCTGATAACAGCAAAGGAGGCCTTCGATCCCCTCCGTGGAGATGCGACAGACCCCGGATTCAGCAGGATAATACCGGTCTCCTCATCCCGTTCCAGCCGCGGATAATGCGAATGGCCAGTAATCATAATACTGCCCTCGGGCAGGAGCGGCAAACGCCATTCTGAAAGCATGTGCCCATGAGTGATCAGAATCTTCCTGCCCCGCCAGAAACAATTACGGACAAGCGGCAGGGGAAAGCCGCACAACTCCTCGTCCCGCGAACTGTCGCAGTTCCCTCTCACCGCAGTAATCCTGTTTCGCTGAGCGCGCAGCAGAGAACCAGCCAGCTCAGAATACCCGACACCCAGATCACCGGCAACCAGCAGATGCGGATGAACAGCCCTTTCCCGCGCGAACCGCTCAAGAAACACCTGCAGCGCATCAACCTGCCCATGCAGATCGGCAAACACATACAGCACCTCGGAATCTGACAAATCAACACCCGCTGAACTCACAACCAAACTCAAACTCCCAAGCCTCCCCCTCATATCGCAACGATAAACGCGACGTATAATCACCACCAATACTAGCACAAAACCAAAAACAAAAACAATGAGAGGGATCGGAGGAAACTCATGTGTAAAAACTCAGCAACAATGAGAGGGGTCGGAGGACACTCATGTGTAAAAACTCATAAATGAAGAGTCTTAGCTATTGCAATCATCGAAATTGATAAAATTAAGAATAGAATTAATAAAATTAATAAAAAAATTAAAAATATTAATAATAATAAAAATATAGGTTGACATATTACTAAGCTCGTTTTATATTATCAATAGAAATACAGAAAGCCTCTGTATTTCAAGATCCTGCTGGATCGCGCGCGGTCCCTTCCGAAGAGGAGGGAATGATTATGGCTATGAATGAAGAAATTCTCAAAAAACGAAGAGAAGAACAGATGCTCTATAGAAGGTACCAGGTAAGTCAGGCCTGCGGCTGCGGAAACAGCAGAATAGTTGAGTGTCTTTGCAGTCTAGTGGCAGCCATTGCTGATACGCTGAAAAACAGCCAATTCAGTCGCTACCGAAAGTATGCCGATAATCAGTACCTTTATCGATGAGGGCAGCTGAAATACGAAAGCTGGGGATAAGAACGTGAGGAGTGAAAAAATGAAAAAAAGCCAACTGCATGACTGTCCGGTCTGCGGATCAGAACTCCGGGTCAAGGTACTGGCATGCCCATCCTGCAAGACTCGAATTGAAGGTGATTTTTCGCCACCCGATTCCCACCTGTTCTCCCTGCCCCGGGAGGACCTGGAATTTGTCGAAATCTTCGTCCGGGCACGAGGTTCCATCAAGGAAGTCGAAAAAATATTGGGAGTATCCTATCCAACCGTCCGGGGGATGCTGGACGGGGTAATCGGAAAACTGGGATACCCGGTTACGACCCGAAGCACCAGCCCGGAAAAGAAGAAAGAAATACTGGACAGACTGGAAGCAGGCGAGCTGAGCGCCCTGGAGGCTGCCAGCCTGCTTGCCGGAGAGAATGCAAGTGAATCAGAGTAACCTGAAAAAGAAACATGGGCAGCCCGCTGCCTCAAACCAGAACAGGAGTAAGATAATGAATGAAGAGTATATGAGAATACTGAAGATGATCGAAGAGGGAAAGCTTTCCGCAGAAGAGGGAGCAGAACTGATGAAAGCGCTCGGCTCTGATCCCTCAGCCGACGGCAGCGGAACAGAAGTGGGCTACCTGAAAAAGAAAAGTTCCCTGAAAGGGAAAAAACTGCGGATCATGGTAACTGATGTCGATACCGGAAAAGACAAAGTCAATATCCGCATACCGATGCGACTGGCTAAATTGGCAGAAAAAATGGTGCCGGGCGATGCAAAAGCGCAAATGCGGGAACAGGGAATCGATTTATCAGAAATCCTTACCAGCATCGACGAATTAAGCGATGGCCCGCTGGTCGATATAGATGCTGATGATGACAAAGATCATGTAAGAATCTCAATCTTTGTAGAGTAGCCTATACCCTATACCCCCATACATAAAGCATTCACAAACAACGGGGTCGGAGGAAACTTATGGGTGAAAGCACTGTAATACCTACCACTACAGAAACTGAGCATTTACCCACAAGTCTCCTCCGACCCCGCCCTCGCCCCCTCACACTCCCGCCCTCAGCCCGCTCCCTTCTTTTTTAAAGAAAAACATTGCTAACTGAAGCATACTTGAGCTACAATAGTAACAGGAATAAAGAATTACATTTCAAATACAACTGTCTGAACCGAAATATTCAGTCCTGATTGACTCAAGATTGACTCAAGATTGACGCAAGGAGGCATAACGATGCCGCGGAATAATACCTTTACAGCGACAGATGGCAAAACCATCCACTACCTCTCCTGGATCCCGAGAGCCGAAACCCGGGCCGTAGTCCAGATAGTACATGGAATGGCAGAGCATGCCGCCCGCTATGAGCACACTGCAAAGTACTTCAACCAGCAAGGATATACCGTCTATGCCGACAACCATCGCGGCCATGGACAAACAGCCGAGAACCAGACAGAACTCGGCTTCTTCGCCGAAGAAAACGGCTGGCAGCGAGCCGTAGAAGACATCCGTGAACTCACCGAAATCATCAAAGAAAAAGAACCCGGCAAACCCATAATCCTGCTGGGACACAGCATGGGATCCTTCATGGCCCGAACACTCATGATCCTCTACCCGGAAACCTATCAGGCAGTCGTGCTCTCAGGAACCGCCGCCGGGGCAGGACTAACCGGCAAAATCGGGAAACTCCTGGCCAGACAGGCCGTGAAAAAAAGCGGCGCCCGCACCCCGAACAAAAAACTTGACCAGATGTCCTTCGGCTCCTACGGAAAGGCATTTGAACCGAACCGCACCAAATTTGACTGGCTCAGCCGGGACCCGGAGCAGGTTGATGCATACGTTGATGATCCCTACTGCGGCTTCATCTGCACCTCACAGTTTTTCGCAGACCTCCTGACCGGACTCGACTTCATTAATAATCGCAAACGACAGCTGGGAATGCGGATGGACCTGCCCGTGCTCATAGCCAGCGGGACCATGGACCCGGTAGGAGGATTCGGCAAAGGCGTACGGAAAGTCTACGACCAATTCAAAAAACTGGGCATGCAGGACGTAACCCTGGAACTCTTTGAGAATGCCCGTCACGAAATACTCAACGAAACCAACAGAGACGAAGTGGAACAGGTCATAGAAAGCTGGATGCGGTCAAGATTGGATGTATTCGCAGCTGCCGACAAACCCGAAAAACCCGCAGCTGCCGAGGCGGCCTCCGCCCCCGAAAAACCCGAAATCGCCGGCAAACCCGACTGACAGTGTTTTGACAGCGCCGCCCCAAACCGACAGTCACGACAAGAAACCCTGCCTTACTCGCCCTCCCCCTGAAATGAGGACCAGCAGCCGAAAACCCGGGCAAGCAACGGGTAAACAATAGCACTTGCAAATATCAGTAACCATACACATCTATGGTAGAGCGTCGGAACATCTTACCAACTGCCTGCGAAAACCCAATCCAATTCATGATAAAACAGCTTGCCATTTTTTGCTGATTGGCAGTACAATTCTTGGAATGAAAGCCGAAAGCCGACCTGAAGAAGAGCCCAAGAATACCAGCACACCCAGCAAACCAAAAACACCCAAAACAGCCCGCCCAAGCGGCCCCACAAGCACACCCGGCTCATCCAGCTCAAGCGGCCCCTCGAACACACCTATTACACCCAAAACAACCAGCTCAAGCGGCCCATCGAGCAAACCCAGCACACCAAAAACACCCAAAACAACCAGCCCAAGCGGCTCACCCAGCTCAAGCGGCTCACCCGGCACCAGCAAATCGGGCGTACCCCAGACAGCGGCACAACCTCAGACAGACAACGATAAACCCCTGCCGCTCCATCGGCGCCTGCTCGCCTTTATCGGCCTGACCGCCCGCCACTTCGACAACGACAAATGCTCAATCATGGCCTCGAGCATAGTCTATACCACCCTCATATCATTAGTGCCGTTCCTCACCTTCATAGTATCCCTGCTCTCAGCCTTCAAGGTCTTCGACAACGCCGTCTTCTACTTTCGGGACCTGCTGGTCGACCAGTTCGGCGAAGTCGCCGGAAACGAACTGACCACCATGCTCGACGGATTCATCAGCAACGCCGGCGGCCTCGGAGCCATAGGATTAGTCTCCTTTCTCATCACCTCCATCATCCTCATCAACCGGGTCTGGATCATGATCAACCAGATCTACCGGACCCCGATGAACCGCAACCGCCTGGCCCGATTTGCCCGCTTCATCACCATCCTGGTCGTCGGAACGCTGCTTCTTGGCGCCTACTTCAGCATCAACTCAGTATTCAGCCGATGGTTTCTCAACCTCGTGGGAAGCACCATGATCACCCAGCGCCTCTACCTGCTGGTTGCCCGCTTCGCCCCCTGGCTGCTTACCTGGCTCCTGATCTTCATGCTGATAATCGCCGTACCCAGCACTCGCGTCAAGGTATCGAGCGCCCTGCTCGGATCAGTAGCCGGCACCATAGCATTCCAACTTGCCAATAGCATATTCAGCAAATTTGTCATAAGAATCGTAAACTACTCGGTAATCTACGGATCCCTGGCATCGATCCTTATCATGCTCATCTGGATTTACATCCTCTGGATCATCATCTTCGGAGCAGTGGAAGTAGCCTATGTACATCAGTATCGCCCGGTAATCGAACATAAGAACGGACTTGAAGAACCCCCGTCACGACAGCTGGCCAACGGAATCGATATCATCCTGCACATAGCCCGCCGTTTCCAGGAAGGAAAAGGAGCCGTACAGGCCAAAGCGCTCGGCAAAGAACTGGGAATACCCGACCGACAGCTCTTCATGTTTCTCGAACTCTTCGAAAGGCACGGATTCATTATCAGTGTCGACAGGACAGGACGAAACTATATGCCTGCCCGACCGCTCGAGCTGATAAAACTGACCGAAATCCTGTCCGTACTTTTCGGCGGCTCAGCAGACCCGGAACGCGCAGGCCCGCAACGTGCAAACTTACAACGCGCAGCAGCTTACCAACAGCCAACGGCTGGAGAACAGGCAGTGAAGGGATTGTTCAAGCGAGGAATTGCCCAGATAGCCGGAGAGACCCTGGGCGATATAGCCGTCCGCGAGAAAGCTGAATATACGAGACAAGGCTGATGTATCCGACAAGGCTGACGTAACCGACAAGGCTGATGTATCCGACAAGGCTGATGTATCCGACAAGGCTGACGTAACCGACAAGGCTGACGTAACCGACAAGGCTGACGTATCAGCTTGATCAGCCAGCTAAGCCCGCTTTGCCCGATAAGCATACGAAAACGCTAGCCCAGCAGCACAGCATCGTACCCGGCCTCATCGATGAGATCAATGACAGCATCGGCACCGATATCAGCTGAAACCGAAACCACCTTAGTCTCAAGATCGACAGAAAAATCCCCGACCCCGTCAGCCCCCGTGAGCGCCTGGGAAATCCGCATCTTGCAGTGACCGCAGGACATATCCGGTACAGAAAAATTGTAAATATTACTCATACGTATCCTCATCCTCCAATTGCGGAACGAACGCTCGAATCCGCATCGAATTCACAATAACATTAATAGAACTGAATGTCATAGCCACCTCGGCAATCGCCGGGTGCAGCAGACCGGCCATCGCAAGCGGCAGGGCAATGGCATTATAAAAGAGAGCCCAGAAAAGATTCTGGCGAATCTTGCGGAAGGTGAGCCGGGAGAGATCCATCGTATCAGGAATCCGGGTAAGACTGCCGGAAACAATCACCGCATCGGCACTCTCAATTGACAAATCCGTCCCCGTACCCAGCGCAATCCCCAGATCCGAAGCCTTCAGCACAGCAGCATCGTTTATCCCGTCCCCGACCATAGCCGTCTTGCGGCCCTGCTTCTGGTATGAACGCAGAATCTCGAGCTTATCCTCAGGATGCAGACCGGCATGAACCGTCTCGATCCCCACCAGAGCAGCAACAGCCCGGGCACTGACCTCCTGGTCCCCCGTAACCATGACAGGAGTAATACCCAGTTTTTTCAGCACCCCGATGACCGCTTTAGCCTCAGGCTTGACAGCATCCGCTATGGCGATATAGCCCAGAGGCTCTTCATTCTTCCAGACAGCAACAACCGTCGCCCCGCTCTGCATAATACGCGCATAATCAGCCCGCTCTGCCGGAGGACGGCCAATCCGATACGTATCGTCCCCGACAACTCCGGTAATACCCTTGCCGGCAACCTCATCTGCCTGCTCAGCCTTTGGAAGAATCCTGTCCCCAGCCTGCCCCCCGACCTGCTCCCCAGCACGAGCAGCAGCATATTCCACAATAGCAGAGGCCAGCGGATGGGTGGAAAACGACTCCACAGCCGCCGCCGCCAGCAGATCGTTCAGCTCAAGATCGGTCCCGCTCACCGTCGGACGGCCAGCCGTGAGCGTACCGGTCTTATCGAGCAGAATAACCTCAATATCCTTCGCCCCCTGAATAGCCTCGCCATCCTTGATAATAATACCTCGACGGGCAGCAGCGCCGCTCCCGGCAATCAAAGCCATAGGAGTAGCCAGCCCCAAAGCACAGGGACAGGCAATAACCAGCACTGCCACAAATACCGCCGCAGCCGAAGAAAACGCGCCCGCACCGCCCATGACCCAGGGAAGAAAGCTCGATACCGCCTGCAGGTACCCCTGAAGGGAAGGGTAGAAAGCCCACCAGAAACCCGCCGAGATGACCGCAAGAGCTAAAACCACCGGAATAAAAATATTGGTGAGACGATCGGCAAAAGCCTGAATCGGCACACTGGCCGCCTGCGCTTCCTCAATCAGCTTTATCATATTGGCAAGAAACGTATCCTCGCCGACCCGGGTAATCTCGACAGTAATAACCCCCTGAGTAACCAGTGTCCCGCCGATAACCTCACTGCCAACATCACAGCGGACCGGGACCGGCTCGCCGCTGATCATCGACTGATCAACCAGGGCAGAACCAGACTTGACGATCCCGTCAAGCGGTATCCGTCCGCCGGTCTTGACCAGAATAATCGATCCGGGCTTGACCGCCTCGACAGGAACAGACAGCTCCTTACCCTCCGGGGTGATAAGGAGGGCATCCTTCTCCTGGGCACCTATGAGCGAGCGGATATCGGATGCCGCCCGATACTTCAGACGGGACTCGATATAGCGGCCGGTAAGGTGAAAGGCGATCAGCATGGCCGAAATCGAACCGAAGCTCATGATAGGCAGGCCCGCCAGCGCAAAGGGTATAGTAATCCAGGAAAAAACAGCTCCCAGTGATACCAGCGTATCCATATTCGTATGGCGATGCGATACCGCAATCCATGCGCCGCTGAGAACGTGAAGACCAGGATAGAAAAGGACAAATGACGCCCCGATAAGTTCCACAATAAGGAACCCCGGAATATGGATACCGCTCATGTGGAGGATCATCAGGATCATCAGGGGAATAGTTACCCCCAGGGCCAGAATAAACCGCTTTCTAGCCGCCTTGAAACGGCGGGTCAGGACATCCTCGGCAGGACTCTCCGCCTGATATCCGTAGCCGGTCTTTTCCACCGTCTGCCTGACCACCTCAGGATCGATCGGCACATCTGAAAGAACTAAAGCCTTTTCCGTCGCCAGATTGACCGAAACATAGCTGATGCCGTCGAGCTTCTTGAGAGAACGCTCAACAATGCGCACGCAGGAAGCGCAGGTCATACCCTCAACAGAAAAAGATTGCGTATAATTATGCTCTGCAGCCATATAAAAACCTCACTTACCGGCAGACCCCCGCAGGATCCGCCTGATATTACTAAAATATACTGCTATAAAGCGCCAGCGACAATGAGAGGGGTCAGCAAGAGGCGTCGGAGGTCTCTTATGAGTGAAACCCATGGTAATTATGAGAGGCGTCGGAGGTCTCTTATGAGTGAAAACTCAGCAAAGGGGGGGCTGAATTATGAGAGGCGTCGGAGGTCTCTTATGAGTGAACACTCAGCAAATGGATGATTTTTCGGTAGGGAAGGGGGAAGCTTCTCACCTCGTATCGATAGTGAGGAATCTGATATTCCTTATGTCGACGAGCAGATGAACCTTGTAGAGCAACTTTAAAGGAGTTTTTTCAAATAGCCTGAAGCAAACAGATTGATGAGCAGCCTAAACCTCTTCGACCATGAGCTATCGTACCCATGCGAATCCATAATCCTCAAGCATCGATAATCCTTATAAATAATTCTACATGAGATTCAGATGTAAGTGCCCGAATTAATTTGACCCAAATACCCACATTATTTTAAACCGAAAATCCTTTGATAGTGCTAAAATCCCGAGGTATTATCAACTTTTGTTAAGGCTCTTGCAAAAAGCAAGAGCGTCGTTTTGGAGCTAATTTCAAAAATGCGAAGCATTTTGAAATTGGCTCATTTGCCCGCATAATTTTACCGAACGACAATAGCGCGGGCATACACGTCCTGATCGTGACACAAGAAAACAGCGGCCGTCAGGTGCCTTAAGCCGGCGGGCGCTCAAGCAGTGGAAATCCGATTTCTGTGGAAATCCGATCTCCTCCTTCTTTTTGGGAAATCTGTTATGACTGCAAAGGAGGGCAGGATTTCATGGTTTTCAGGGTTGCATAGGAGGCTATGATTGAAAAAAGAAGGCAGAAAAAGCGGCTGATGGGAAGAGAAACCCGGTTAAGTCTGGCTCACTATACACATGTCCCTTTTGAGTAGCGGAAGGGAAGCAAATAAGGTTTTGCAGGGTAAGGAGGCTGCTGAGAGGGTCACGAAAACCTTAAGCTGGCTCAAAACACGTGTCCCACGAGTAGGAGGGAGCGGAATTTTGCAAAGGACAGGGCAAATAAACTATATCTTAGAGCGTATGACACACGTTTATACGAGTAAACCAGCTGATCGAGGAGGCATCATGGGATCAGCCATTGCTCGTGTGACCTACGTGTATATTAGGCCGACGCGCTTACTTTTCAGGCTTGAGGCAGGTCCCTGAAGTAATGACTTACTGACTGTAAAATTTCTACTCGTGTGATATGTGTGAGAGTGGTACATATGCGCCCGGCTTGGGCGCTCCAGAAAGCCGATAAGTGGATTTCTAACGAAGAATCACAGTTTCCTCCATCAAATCCGATTTCTATGGGAAATCGATTTTACTCCTTGGGCTCAAGGCAAAGGCATCCCACAGGCTGGGTGTAGAATTCCAACACCCAGACGGAAGGGTGACAGAGCTAAAAGCCTTTGAACAGTCCGGGATGCGGCTGATCATTGAGCAGGCACAGCAGGCTTGCAGACTTTACAGCGAATGCAGTGCCGATGACCAGGCGGTAGTAATATTTCCAGTTCTTCCCATGCCGGCTGAATGTTCCTTCAGTTTCTTGACAAGGGACAGATCAACCCCCTGACAAAAGCCTTGCAGTCAGGGTAGCGTGATGCAAAGCAGTAATTTTCTTTTGTGGTTCTTAAGCAAATTATCGCTTTATTTGGAGACCGGGTCAAAACTGTCAAAAGAATTATGCCCGGTCTCTTTTCTCCTTTCTTAAAACTACCAAGAATTTTAATACGGGCATTTCTCTCATTCCCAAACGAAGCGAGAGGAGCGGAACCATCTTGATGGTTCCATTCCCGAGCGAGTGCCGGGATCGCGGGGTAAGCTCCGCTTACCCTTGTTGAGATACCCCCCGCAGTAATCTGCGGCACCCTTAGGGGCGGAACGGAGGCACGAAGTGCCTCGGGTCCCAAGCATTCCCTTCGGGAATGCCGCTTGCCCTGGGGTATCGATACCTTTCATTTCAAGTCCTTTTTTTGCGGGATTCTACAAGAGCAAACCAGAGCAAATCAGAGCAAACCCACCACAAATCAGAAAAAACCTGTCGGATTGCCGCCGCGACCTGGCTGAGATGTGCTCACCGATTGGCTGTGGTGATAAATCCGACATATACTAAAAAAATATTAAACCATTATATAAAATGGCGCCAATAGCCGAGTGTTTCGAGCTGGAATACTATAGCATGGTTGTGTCAGCCCCTCGATGGAGCACAAACTTCGATGGAGCCTGAACTGGCTGACCAGAACACTCAAGCCGAAAGGAGCCAATATGCTGATAATAAACGCCCGCCTGCCGCACTCTGGAACCAGTCGATATCCTGATAGAAAACGGAACCATCGTGAAAATCACGAAAGCGAACTGACTCAGCCAGCACCGCAAGCGAAACCTCCCCGTGAAAACTCAGCCAGCACCGCAAACGAAGCCGACCACACACCCGCACCAGCACTGTAGGCGAAGCCGACCGCACACCCACGCCAGCACCGCAAACACCGCAGCAGGCGAAGCCGCACACAGGAAATAATCGATGCCGGCGGAAACCTCGTATCACCCCCATTCGTCGAACCCCACGTCCACCTCGACGCCGTCCTCATGACGACTACATCAGACCCAACCGCACCGGCACCCTGCTCGAAGGCATCGACATCTGGGGCGAATGCAAAATGAGAGCCGACCTCGACACCTACAAAACGCCAGAAAAGTCATAGAATGGTACCTTGACCCACGGAACCCAGTACATCCGCACCCACGTGGACACCACCGCACGGGAATGGAAAACATCGAAGCCATACTCGACATACGGGAAGAAATGCGCGACCTCGTCGAAATCCAACTCGTCGCCTTCCCCAGGACGGCATCTACACCTACCCCGGCGAAAAGACATGCGCCAGGCAATGAAATGGGCTGTGACATCGTAAGGGCATTCCCCCACAACGAACTTACCCGGGAAGACGGCGTGCGAGGATGTAGAATTCGCCTTCAACCTCGCCGCAGGGTGCGGAAATAACGGCGACAGCGCACCGATCGATATCCACTGCGATGAAACCGGAGATCCCGGTCCCGCTTCATCAGTCGCGCAAAACATTGTCTCTCAGGAAAACGGCCCCAGAGTTGCGACCAAGCCACGTCACCGCCATGCACAACTACGACAACGACTACGCCTTCAAACTGATCAGCATCCTCGCCAAATCAGGAATCAGCGTGATAACCAACCCGTTTGACAACACCTACCTGATGAACCGGAACGACAGATTTAGCGCGGACATACGAGTTGACGAACTTCATGCCCGCGGAGTCAACGTCAGCATCATACGATTCCGTAATAAGCCCTGGTACCTCAGCGACGGCGACGCGTGCTCAGGCGCAAACCTCCTCTTTGCACACCGCCCACATGACCAGCGCCGAACAGGTCGAAGCTCACGACATGATCACCATAAAGCGCGCAGATATTCGGCATCAGCGATCGTTGGAATCACCGAAGGCATGCGCCAACTGGTCATCTCGGCACCGGCGGCATCTTCAGAAACTCTGCGCCTCATGCCCGAAGCCAACCCGTAATCCGGGGAGGCGGGGTGATCAGCCAATCGCCCCGCACCTTCAGACTGATGCAGGCACAAGACCCCGTGAACTGACCATGCGAATAAACTAAAAAAAAAAGAAAAGAAGGGGTCGGAGGTCTCTTGTTAGTGTGTACTCAGTATAGCCAAGTGAATCAGCGCGACACTTTAGAGGATCGGAGGTCTCTTGTTAGTGGAAGCTAAGGTATAACAGAGTAAGAAGAGGTAAAGTTGAGACCCGTCAAGCTGACACGAACCCGTCAAGCCTCCACGTACCCGTCAGCCTCCATGCCCGTCAGCCTCCACGTACCCGTCAGCCTCCACGTACCCGTCAGCCTCCACGAACCCACGTCAGCCTCCACGAACCCGTCAAGCCTCCACGTACCCGTCAGCCTCCACGTACCCGTCCAGCCTCCACGTACCCGTCAGCCTCCACGTACCCGTCAGCCTCCATGCCCGTCAGCCTCCATGCCCGTCAGCCTGCACGGTATTGCCAAGCTGATATGCCCGTCACCCTGCAGAATTTGGGAAAAAACAATGACATATAAAAAAAATCAGAGAATTCCAGTGTTTCTATTGTATTACAGCGCGTTTAGTATCATAATAATTGGAAGTAAATAAAAACAGGAGGGTTCTTTATGAAGAACAAATTTACAGCATTACTTATCTTTGCTTCCTAATAGCATCAGCTTTGGTATTTGCCGGAGCACAGGAAGAAGCAGCCCCCTGCGGCGGCAGGTGATGAGAAAATGGGAGGCGTTCTGGTATTCGGACGTTCCGGCGATTCAGTAGGTCTCGATCCGGGACGTGAAACTGATGGAGAGTCATTTTACGGATCGACAGCTGTATTTGACACCCTTGTTGAATTTGAACTCGGCCAGACTGCTGTCAAGCCGGCCCTCGCAGAAACCTGGGAAGTATCCATTGACGGACTTACCTACACATTCAGCCTGAGAGAGGCGTCCAAATTCCACGACGGAACCCTTCAATGCTGATGCCGTAGTATGTTCTCAGCGAACGCCAGTTTATCAGATATCCTACTATGACCTGGGACCCTGGAAATACTGGGGCTACATGGACATGAGCAATATCGTCCGAATCAGTGACAGCCCTTGACGAATACACTGTCAGATTCAAGGTGCTGAAAGTCGACTCCTTCATCCTGAAGCCTTGCCATGGACTTTGCACTCCGATCGTATCCCCTGCTGCCGTAAAAAAATACGGAGAGAAGACTTAAGAGAACAACCCCGTGGGACCGGAGCCTTCAAGTTTGTCAGCTGGCAGAAGGATGACAACATAGTTTTCAGAAAACGCGCAGACTACTGGGCCGGACCGGTCTATCTCGACCGACTTATCCTCAAAGTTATCCCCGATGCAACCGCCGGATGGCTTGCATTGCAGAAGGCGAAGTTGACCTGATCGATTTTCCATCAACCGAAGATATTCTTTGCAATGCGCGCAGCAGATGGAATTCAGCTGATTCAGCAGGCCGGCCTCAATGTAGGCTATCTTGCCCTCAACACATCAAAAAAACCCTACGATAACAAGCTCGTACGCCAGGCAATGAATTATGCTATCGACCGCCAGGAAATTATTGACGGAGTATACGGCGAAGCTGGACAGGTAGCCAAAAACCCGATTCCGCCGGGAATGTGGTCTTACAATGACGATATCGAAGCCTATCCCTACGATCCGGAAAAAGCTAAGGCACTGCTTGCCGAAGCCGGCTATCCTGATGGATTTACGACCGAACTCTGGGCTATGCCGGTTGCAAGACCCTATAACCCGAACGCCCGCAAGATCGCTGAAATCATGCAGGCTCAGCTCAGCAAAGTCGGAATCGAAGCCGAGATAATCTCCTATGATTGGGGAACCTACCTTGACAGGACCGACAGCGGCGAGCATCAGGCAGCCATGCTGGGGTGGACTGGAGATAACGGAGACCCCGACAACTTTCTGTGGGTACTGCTCTCCGAACCGGCAGCAACCCCGCCGGCCGGAAATATTGCCTTCTGGAAGAATGCAGAATTTACCGACCTGATCAGAGAAGCAAAAGAGACTGCCGACCAGGCTGTAAGAACAGAACTCTACCGCGAAGCACAGGAAGTATTTCATGAAGAAGCTCCCTGGGTGACCATAGCTCACTCGGTAGTAACCGTTCCCGCAAAAGACACAGTCCAGGATTTTGTGCTCTATCCTACCGGTAAACGTGTATTCAAGCATGTGTGGATCAAAAAATAGAGTGATTTATCGGTCTATTTACGAAAAAACTATGGTATAATGAACCGGCCCCAGCTTTTGGGGCCGGTGTCTTGATAGAGCCAAAGATATCTCTACGGGAAACCTTTACTGGGAATATGCATAGACAAGAATGGGAATTGCACCAATAGTGATCAGCTGAGTTGGAAGCCCCTCATATGCTGATAGCGCTGCGGGCGGAAACGGCACACCACGCGATGGCCAGCCGACCAGCGAGCCAGCCGACCAGCGAGCCAGCCGACCAGCGAGCCAGCCGACCGGGTGCAGAAGCAGTCCGATAGGTCTGCAAAGCAGATAACATCGTCTGCAGGCAACGGCTCTGAACGGCAGCTTTTGCCGAACGGCATATCAACCGAGCACTTCCGCTGTTTGCCGCACAGACGGTTCTGAGCGGCAGAGCGGCAGCCATTGCGGTAAAATCAGATTCTGAGCGGCAGCCGTTGCGGTGCCATCCGACTCTGATAACCCCTGTCTGTGCCTGATCTCAAGTTGCAATCAATAGGAATGCTCATGGTAAAATACATTATTAGGCGCCTGCTTCTGCTGATACCAACGATTTTCGGAGTGATCACCCTGGTGTTTTTCATGATTGCCCTTTCCCCGGGCGATCCGGCCAGGGTTATGCTCGGTGAGCGGGCAAGCGCCGAACAGCTCGAAAAACTGCGAGTGGAGCTGGGTCTCGATAAGCCGCTGCTGGTGCAGTACGGAATATACCTCCAACGGGTAGTCCGGTTCGACCTGGGGAAATCGATAGCCACCGGACAACGCATCACCGATGAAATCAAGTCCCGCCTGCCGGCGACCATCGAACTGGCTATCTGGGCAATGATATTTGCATCGATTATGGGGATAATCCTCGGGGTAACCTCGGCGCGAAAGCGCAACTCATGGATCGACTATACCACCATGGGGGGAGCCCTGGTCGGGGTGTCGATGCCCGTCTTCTGGCTGGCGCTGGTCCTCATCATGATCTTTTCCGTACAGCTCGATCTGCTGCCCACCGGCGGAAGGATGAACATCCGCTACTATTTTCAGCCAATAACCAACTATTATGTTATCGACGGGCTGATAATTTTCATACAAACAGGGGATGGAAAATTCCTTGGATCGGCTCTCCAGCACATTATCCTGCCGACCATAGCACTGGGGACAATCCCCCTGGCAATCATTGCCCGAACCACCCGCAGCAGCATGCTGGAAGTACTCCAGCAGGACTACATCAAGACCGCCCGATCCGCGGGAATCAATGAGCAGCGGGTCGTCTATCGCTACGCGCTGAGAAATGCCCTGCTTCCCGTAATTACTGTTATCGGACTGCAGTTCGGACTGCTGCTTTCCGGTGCCATCCTCACCGAAACCATATTCTCCTGGCCGGGAATAGGCAAGTGGATATACACCTCCATCGGCGCCCGTGACTATCCCGCGGTGCAGGGCGGGATCATATTCATATCGATATTTTTCGTACTCATCAATCTGGTGGTAGATATCCTCTACACGGTTATCAATCCCCGGGTACGGCTGCAGTAGGGGGACGACATGGCAGTAACAAGTAAAGCAGCAGCATCCGAAGCCGATGTGGCGATTATCAAAGAGCCTGGCCCATGGGCTGAATCCTGGTACAATCTCAAAAAAAACAAAGGAGCCATGACCGGGCTGGTTATTATTCTGATATTTACCGTTATGGCATTATTTGCGCCTCTGCTCACTCCGCACGACCCGCTGGAGCAGACCATGGCGATGAGGAAGATGCCCCCGCTCACTCCCGGATATCTGTTGGGAACCGATGACCTGGGGCGCGATATGCTCTCCCGACTGATTTACGGAGCCCGCATATCGATGCTCATCGGTATCGTTTCTGTCGGCATCTCACTGGTCTTCGGGCTCCTGATCGGGGTAGTTTCCGCCTTCTACGGCGGCTGGCTCGACCGCATTATCATGCGCCTCATCGATATCATGCTGGCATTTCCCTATATTCTCCTCACGATAGTAATTGTGGCGATACTGGGACCTTCGCTGACCAATGCCATGGTAGCCATCGGCATCTCCCAGATTCCGCGGTATGCCAGGGTTGTCAGAGCCTCAGTACTGGCTGAGAAGGAAAGCGATTACGTATTGGCCGAGCGTTCCCTTGGGACTTCGGATCTCGAGCTGATGTTCAGGACGATACTTCCGAACTGTCTTTCGGCGACCATCGTGCAGGCCACCCCGGGAATCGGCGAGGCGATCTCAGCCCGGCGACTCGTTTCTCGACTCGGAGCCCAGCTTCCACCCCGAATGGGGACTCATGATAGCTAGTTCAAAAGAATTCATCACCAATGCCTGGTGGATCGTTACCCTTCCAGGTATCGCCATCCTGCTGGCCGTTCTGGGATTCAACCTGCTTGGAGACGGACTGCGTGATATCCTCGACCCAAGGATGAGAGATTAAACTATGGCCAGAGAAGCAATAAAAACCAGCCCCGCGAGCACCCTGGCAATCCCCCGCGAGCACCCGGCGTTCCGGCCGCGCGCACGTCTCAGACGAATACTAGGCTCCCCAGCCCCCGCGAGCACTCCTGCCATGAAAGCGCCAGCGCAGGCCTGGCTCGTATGCAGGCACCCTGGCAAACCTCAGCGAAGCGGGCACCCCGGAACTGCTGCTGGGAAATGCGCGGCGTCAATGTCTCCTTCCACGTCCAGCGGGGTATCGTAAAAGCTGTCCGAGACCCTCTCGCTCACCATCAAACGGGGCGGAACGATGACCCCGTGTACGAATCCGCGCGGGAAAATCGGGTAACCGGCCCATACGCCGATCAATCAGCCTTAACCCGATGCCACCCCCGGGTAATTGACACAGCGATCGGTCAAGTTCCGCGGATGTGGCGAGCTGATCAACACCTGGAAAAAGACAGAAATCCAGGCATTGCGGGGCAACCAGATATCGATGATCTTCAGGAACCGATGACCGCCCCTAACCTGGTATTCACCATAGGAAGCCAGGATTGCCGACGTATTCATGACCCATCAGGGAATGAAAAAGGAAGAAGTCTGGCGACGGGCAGTCGAGCTGCCCACTCTGGTCAAAATCCTCTCCCGAGGAACGGGCCAAAAGCTACCCGCACCAGCTCTCTGGCGGAATGCGCCAGCGGGCATGATCGCCATGGCCCCCGCATCCCCGGAACCCGGGCCTCCTGATAGCCGATGAGCCTACAACGGCCCTCGATGTAACCATCCAGGGCCCAGATACTCGATCTGCCTCGGTTCGGAAAAAGACCGTAGAAAATGTCCCTTGCTGATTAACCCGGCGATATAAGTGTCGAAGGGAAATGGCTGACCGCTGCTGCTGCGTATGCGGGCAGAAAGGTCGAAGAGGCTGACGTGTCCAGATATTCGATGAGCTGCGGTATCCCTATACCCTTGACTGCTCAACTCGCCATGTCCAACCCGAAATATAAACGGGGCATCACGGCTGAAGCTATCGACGGATCGGTACCTGATCTCATCACCATCGGTGACGGCTGTCCATTCGCCAACCGCTGTATGCTGATGTTGCCTGGCTCCCGAAACCTTCCCGGACCGAAACCGACCTCACCAAGTCACACTGCCCGCGCCACCACCACGACAAAGCGAACGATAAGTGGGGACAGGTGACAGGTGAACAGGTGGACAAAGGGGAATCGGATGGCTGGATGGCAGGAGATCGAGAACAATGATAGCAGAAAGCTGATAGCAGAAAGCTGATAGCAGAAAGCTGAGAAAGTATGCGGCAAGAGCAAAGATACAGATAGAGAATCTTAGCATAAAAACTGGAATACCGTACGAGCAAGAAAATACCCACAGGCAAGATGACTGAAAATATCCGCAAAGCAGGCCAGAGTGGCAAAATGCACCAGCCATAATAGCCAGACAACTAAAGCTATCTTGGAAGTGGGTTAACCTGGAAAAATACTTGATGACAACTCAGGAGCAAGAAGCGAAAACGCCTGGTTAAAGCCGTGATGACGTGAGCTTCTCCCATACAGCAGGGCGAAATCCCGCACGTAGGCGAATCCGCTGCGAAATCCACCTGGGAAAACCGTCCTCCGCCTGGGTGTCGACAAACCGACGGATCGGTTTTCTACCGCGGCAAAGACCCTTGCCTGAAACCGCAAAGAAATGCAGGAAATCACCAGCCGCCATATCCAGATGATATTCCAGGACTCTACCATCCCTCAACCCTCGGAAAAAGTTGGAAGCATCATAGGAACAGCCCCTGCGAATAAGCATCGTGAAAAACCACCGGCCGAGCAGCGCGAGCGGGTCGACCATCCGCTCGAGGGGGGGTCGGACTATCCCCTGATACCGCGGCCGGTATCCTCACTCAATTTTCCGGGCGGACAGGCAGCGGGTAGGCAGCCCGGGCAATTTTCGCCTGACTCGATTTCATAGTCTGCGATGAAGCCGTCTCGGCCCTGATGTATCAGTACAAGCCCAGATCCTGAACCTGCCTCGACCTTCAGGCAAAGCACCAGTTCACCTATATGTCTGGTCAGCCCACGACCCGGGCAGTAGTGGAGTTTATCTCAACCTGAATCCCGGCCGTGTATCCCGGGAGTAATCGTTGAAATTGCCAGTCGCGACGAACTGATGCGCCATCCGCTGCATCCCTATACCCAGGCCCTCTTCAAGGCCTTTCCGGTGACCAACCCGCGGGACCGCGAAAGTTCTAAAAAGATAGTCATGGGGGACGTCCCGTCACTGATCAACTCAAACGGCTGCCATTTTCACCGCGCTGGCTCCTTTGCTGAACCGCGCTGCCGCGAAACCTACCCGCCAATGCGCGAAATAGAAACTGGCCACAGCGCACTGCTCGCTGGTAGCAGCCCTACACTAACAGGGGTCGGAGGTCCCCGTTAGTGAAACCCACACAAAATAGAGAGCAATGTGGCCGCCAAAGGGTCGTACTGAGGGTCTCAGTGGAAACCCACACAAAACAGAGCGATGGCGGCAAAAAAGAAAAAACCAGGAAAACCGGGAAACCAGGAAAACCAGGAAGAACAAAAGGACAAACAAACCAGCAGTCAGCACAATAACCCAGGAATGCTGTCATTCAGAGGCAAGATGAACTAACACAAACCCGAGAGCAAGACTTCAAACTCGCATCTGCTAAACTACAATAAGAACTAGACCCCTGGCAATTAGAGCCTGCAGCTAGAATATCCTTGATAGTAAACGGCCAAAAGTGAGCGTAAGTATCAACCCTGAAGCCAAAGAGCAAAGCTTCCTGCTGGAGCTGCCTTAGAGACCAGCCCGGCTCCGACAGGAGCAAAACAATAGTGGAAAAGCGTCTGCGGTACTAACCGTCATCATGAACGGAAAAGCGGTACGAAGCTGTACCATTCAAGCACAGAAACCGCCGGAACGACCATAGAAACCATCGAAACCTGGGTCAGACGACCGTATCGGTGCAATTTATCCAATATGCATTCATAGCCGCAGGAGCAACTATGCGGGATACTGCACCCCGGGGAATGATCATGGCTGACAAAGCCCTGCCGGCCAGGAACCCCGACCCCGACGACTGTAAGTACGCAAAGTCCCAGATGTCCCCGCCGCTGCACTGTACGCCACCAGATGCCGCCGCAGCGATAAATGCAAAAACTGCTGCAAAGAAGGGAACAACCCGCATCCCCATCAAACAGTCCCACTCAACCCGGAAAGCCCCGCCCGAAGCAGACACACAAGAAACCGCGACCCAGGCTGATACTGACGCGAGGCCCGGGAGGGGCAACATTAATAAGAAACTGCGACCCAGGGCTGATACCACGCAATTGTCCGGGACGTAAACATTAGAAAACTGCGATTCAGGGCTGATACTGACGCAACAAGTCCGAAGCAAGTATACACAAGAAAATCCTGACACACAAGAAATCAGTAAACACGTCGGACTCCGGAATACCGTGACCTCACCATCAAAAATACTGGAAAAATGATTCGAGCGATGATCTGCCGCATCAGCAGCAAACCCTCTACGGTAAAATCATCTACAGCAGCCATCCATCAGCCACCTTTACCATCGATACACCCCGGCGGAAACACTGCCCGGAGTCCAGCTGATCCTGAGCGCCAAAGATGTCCCCGGCAAAAACACTCCTTGGAATGATCCTGCCAGACCAGTCAGCCCCTTGCTGGATGGAAAGTGAACAGCATAGCCGACCCGATAGTCACCGTATTTACGAAAACCGGGAACGCGCCGGGAAGCCGCAGCCGCAGCTGCGGCTAAATCAACTATGAGCCCAGCCCCACGGAGCCTATTCACCCCGGTGCCGCACTGGCCCCCGGGAGCCCCCATCATCCACCCGGCTACAATAAGCGGACACCTCCCGACTCCCCTCTGAAATCGCCATCGTACCGGGATACTGCCGATCCTCTGATACCGCCGGCGCACCCGGAAACGGCAACATCTGGCCATCAAGCCCGAATTCATTTGCGGAAACATCAGCAGAGCATTTGAAAACGCTGCCGCAGTCGTGAAGAAACCTTCACCACCCAGCGCCCCATCGACCCCGGCTTCCTCGAACCTGAATCCGGGAAATCCGCCCGGATTGATGCAAACTAGCAATATTAGTCGAAATGGGAACCTTAAAGCGCCTTCGATGACCGACGCTACCTGCCGCAGCCCTCGCCCTGCTCCGGGAAGAACATATCATCGTTCGCCATCCCCATGGGCGGGCGCCTCGGCGCAAGAGGACATCACTCCCTCCCAGAAGACCCCGCCCTCGCAGCCCTGGAAACCGGACGAAAGGTCCGCATCACTCCCGACGCGAGAAGAATCTCTTCAAAGTCCACCCCAAACGCTACCTCCGCAACCATGTACTACCGAATGGCAGCAGACAAAACGGCAAACTGCTCGCCGTACAGGCAGAAACTACTTCGCAGATACCGAGCCTACGCATCACTCGGACCCGATATCCTCGAAAATATGCCTACCTTCGGCGCCGGCCCCTACGAAGTCCCCACATCGACATCACCGAAGACCTGTCTACACAAAACAACCCGCCCTCAGGCGCACATTGCGGATTCGGCGTCCTTAGGCCGCCTCTTCGCCGTCGAACAGCTTATCGATCGACTGGCAGAAAACTTCAAGCTGAGCCTCTTGGAAATCCGGCAAACGCAATGCCCTGACACCCGGCCGGTACCTGGCCCTCAGGGCATCGAATAAGGAAATCCGCCGCCCTGGAAACCCTGGAGGCCCTCGAAAAGACCACAGGGGATTTATTTGAAACCAGCCGATACCGAAAACCTATACATGGACCACACAGCAGCCATGAAGAATGTCATTTCGGACATGGGCTCCAGGGAAGAAGAAGCGAGCAAACCTGAAGTTGGCAGACTCGTAACAACGCAATTGGGTGGCACTTGAATATGGGCCAGGGATCACCTACTGCCCCCAGCCAGCTGGGCTGCCGAGGCACTTCGGGAGCTGATTTTTCCGATATCTCACTGCAGCTGACCGAGACCGAACACTCACCTGAGACCGGCGCCACCACCGCCTCCCCGTCAGACCTTCCTGACAGGAACAAGTGATATCCGGGGCCGCCGAAAAACTCCGGAACGATATAATCGCCAGAGCCGTCGCCCGGTATGGAGGAACCGCAGCAGACTGGACCCTCCGACATTCAATACTGGCAAGCGCAAAACAGAACATCAGAATCCCGCTTATATCACCCGATTTCGCAGGAATGAAAGCATCATATCGCTATCGGGCACCCGGAACCGAAGCCTTTCGCACCGATGCCGTACCGTATCGACAACCTGACCAGGCTGAACAACCCCCATCACCCGGCCAACCAGGGACAGCTGAACAACCCCCAGCACCCGGACAACCAGGGACAGCGATGCAACCAGCAGCACCCGGCACACCTGAAAACCTGCAAATCGGCAGCAGCATAGGTACCGGAGGTATAAGCAGCCCCGATAGCACCCCCCAGAGGACCCGTAACAACCCCAGCTCCCGTACCCACTGGTCCTATGCCTACACCGCCCAAGCCGCCCTGGTCCGAGTCCATCAGGAAAACGGCAGCATAGAAGTCCTGAAAATTTGGGCAGCCCAGGATTGCGGCCGGGCACTGAACCCCCTCAACGTCCGTTCACAAATATACGGCGGGGTAGTGCAGGGAATGGGATATGCCCTGTCTGAGCGAGTTGTCTACGAAAATGGTATGCAGAAAACCGACAACTTCCACAACTATCGGATGCCGAGGTCTCAGCAGGCCCCTGAAATCGTGCCGATTATTGTGGAAGTCCCCGATCCAAACGGCCCCTACGGCGCCAAAGGGATGGGCGAAGTCCCGCTGCTCGCTACCGCCCCTGCAATAGTCAGTGCCGTGCACGATGCAGATAAAGAAGGCAAGTGGCATACACAGCTGCCCATACAGCAACACTGAAGCAGGGACCGGAGGTACCTTATGAGTGGATACCTAACTGACAGTGAGTACGGGTAACTACCTCTTGAAGTGATCACTTGAAGGGATCGGAGGTACCTTATGAGTGAATGCAAACCTGAAAGTGAGTAGGAGTAACTTCCTCTTGAAAAGGCCTTGGGTAATACATTAGCGCATACACAAAAAAAGATGGGTATTATAATTAGCCTGTTTCCCAGAGAGGCGACTACTATGCATTTTGAACCCCCCCCTGCAGCAAGGTTTCAGCAACCATCAACCAGTTCGGGGCTGCCGCATAGCATCGTTCACAACCCGGCTGCCTGGGGCAATTAGGACTTGTTCGGGATAGTGAAGTGTTCGGACTGGAACCGCTCACCGCCCAGCCAGAGATCAATCTTGATACCCTTGTCTATCCGGCTCACATCAGCATGCTTGACCTGCCAGCCCAGCAGATCCAAATGAGTTGAACCAAGCATATCATGCCCCGTCATAGCCCCATAGTACCCCGCCAGTTCAGGCCGCTTCGGACTGTTGAGCAGCTTCTTCAACCGCACCAGCTCGTCATCACTGTGATCATTGTCATCCATAAAGGAAAGATGAAGACCATCCTTTTCCTGATGAAGAGAAACCACCATCCTCCGGGGATTTTCCTCAAGAATGTAGCTCGAAATCTCACCCAGCAAGTGCAGGATCAAATCTTTTCTTTTCATACTCTATATTTCTCCATATGGTACACTCTTTACAAACCCTTAGCCATACAATGGCCGGAAAAATCAACGCGAACCGGACACAGCTCCCGTTACCCCGACAACTGCACAACTGAACATCTGATCTCAATAAACACCCGATCCCGATGATCCCGATGATCTCGATATTACCGAGCTGATATTCCCACACTAAAAATCATCTTTTGTCGACCTGACCCACTGGATCACGGCAACCAGCAAAGTAGCCGTCAAGCCGCCCGCAAAACCATTATTGTACAGATTGATGCCCCCCTGCCAGGCTCCGGTCTGAAGAACCATAAACAGGTGAATAAACCCCGCTAGAATACCGGTGAAAATACCAAACTGACCCGCGAGCGGAGCCAGAGTCGTCCCGAAAAGCGCCGCCAGAATTGGCCCGGGAGCCGACAGCTCCTGCCCGAAAACCAGCGTACTGATAATAATACCCAGAACCACCGGCCAGGAATTCTTCAGGTGGGTACCAAAAGCCCCGAACCCCATGATCGTCAGCAAACCCCCGATAACCGGCCCGTTAAAATCACCACCGACAGCAAACACATAGATTGATCCGGCAAGACCGATCAGCCCGCTATTGATCAGCGAACTGGCCGTTGAAGACATATCCATAAAGTCACTTGGCAGACGCCCCGAAATCTTCTGGATCTCAAGCAGCTCCTGGAAAACCTTTTTGCCCCCGGAAATCAACCCCGAGATGATGAGGATGAGCGAAAGAATCGGTATCATCCAGATAAGAACGGGTGATGGATCAGTATACCAAAGCATCGAAACCGCAAACGAATGGCCGGCTGCCCGGATGAGCGAAGCTGCGAAGAGGGCGAGAAACCCGCAGGAAAGACCCAAGTTGTAAAGGTTATAACCTTGATGCATATGCAGCATGGAGACCGCGATGGCAGGCAGCAGGAATCCGGTAAACGTACCTCCGACAATTCCGGTAATAACTGCAGCGGCACCCGTCAGCCCCGATTCAAAAACGATGAAGCTGACGATGGGCCCCAACGCTGTGCCGAATAAGGCGATAATAATATACTCCTGGAACTTCTTTTTGGCCGCAAGGGAAGCAAGATATACCCCGAAAATGATCGGGATGATATTGACAGGGGTTTTCCCGAACAACCCGAAACCCACGATGGTAAAGACAGCCGCATAGGTCGGACCAGAAAGCTGAACCTTATTCAGCAATATCAGGACCAGGGCCACGGCCCCGGCCAGCGCCGCATTGATGAGCGTGCCGCCGATCCCCACCACATGAAAAAAGTCATTTATCAGCCTTCCCGGCTGAACCTGAAGAGCAGCAAACCCGCGCATAGCCCCGGCAGGACCGTCGACAATCAATCCGGTCACCAGCAGGGCAGCAAGAAACCCTGCAAGCAGCACCAGTAGAAACACATTTTTCGAACTCATTGACAGCTCCAGCTTTCAATTCCAGCTGATAGAACCAGAAAAGAGATAATTGCAACCAGTATAACATGAGGCAGCTGATTTGTGGGAATTTTGTGATGCAAGAGAGAGAAGCAGTGGCAGTGAGAGGGGTCGGAGGTCCCCTATGGGTATTCACTCAATAATATAATACCCATACAATTGTGGGTATGCACCCATAGGGGACCTCCGACCCCTCTTTCCCCCTCTTACTGCGAGGAGCCCCCGGTACCGTGAATGAAATCAGCTACGGCAATTCCCACAATTTCCCACTGCTCCTGCGGAGATATTGACGCAACCCCATCATCCTTTTGGGGGCCGTAGGACCCGAACTGGGCATGGTTACCCCCCGCAATATAGTAATAACGAGTTGATGGGGGTAAAAGCAATCGTTTTTCATCAATCTTTTGCGTCGTTGCCAACCCGTCAAACTCGCTGTAAATACTGAGGACAGGAACCCTGCTGGAATTGAGGGAGTTGCTGTTCGCCGGATATGCACCCAGAAGGATCAATCCGGAAAAGAAAAAATCAGTATTTAGATAATCTCGAGATTTCACATCACCCACGTATTCCAGATCTGTGACAGCAGGGGGTTCCGTAATCAGGGATGCAGCCATAGCACCCCCAAGGGAATGACCGGCAATATACCATTTCTCAATCTCAGAAAACATCTCGGGTACCTTCAATCCCCTTTTCGGAGCGAGGACGGCGAGATCAAGCGGCATCGAAACAATAACTACCACCGCTTGAGATGCCTGGGCTATTTCCCAGGCTGATGGGATGTAAGCTTCAGGCTCGACCAGGCCCCCAGGATAAAAAACTATACCGGTAGAACTATCGGCTGAAGGCGGCCTAAGAATGAGATAGCCGTCGGATACCTCCAAATGCTCTTTCCAAGCAGATTCAGACCCCTCAGGTCCAATTATCAGAGCATAACTTGAACAGGAGGCTGTGAACAGAAGTATTACTGCAGTGAGCAGCAGAACGGCAGCAGTTAAGAGAGCTGACCTACGGTAACCCTTCTTGCTTTCATGCAAGTGTTTCTGGTTTATCATTGAGAAAATATACTTATAAATTGCGCAGCAATCCAGAGAATCCGCAGAATTTCTACTCTCTATACTCTCTATACCGGGACAGCCAGGTGACGGAGCATGGGGCAGATTTCCAGCAGATCCTCGTCAGGTGGATCCATAATTCGATAATCCTTTTTGAGCAGCTTATAAAAACCACCGAATCTGTAGTCATACATAGACTCCACCATCCTGGCCTTCACTGGATTTCGGGCGATATAATAGAAAACCTGACGAAAGTAACTTTTTGTCTGGATTACCTTTCTATGAGCCCGATCGACCCAGAGATGCCCCTTGCGGTTGAATCGTTTGTTAAACATTTTGGTGAAAACGCTGAAAATCCACCGCATAATATCAGAGATATCACTGCCCTTGGTGGGTTTAACTTCGATATGCACATGGTTGTCCATTATGCAATATTGAGCGTATCGAAGGCTGTAACGCTTTTTGACACGCTTGAGGACTTCTTCGAACATCAGCTTGACTTCATCAGTTTTCAGAATGTCCTCCTTGAGGTTTGCCCGGGCTGTTACGTGATAGTATGCTCCGGGAATTTTTGGTTGAATTTTTCTCATACTTAAATAAACCAGAAAATATTCCGGTTTTATTCAAATTTGAGAAAAAAAAACAAAAAAAGAGTGAGGGGAGGGGGCGAGGGGAGAATCTGTGTGTGAGAGGGGTCGGAGGTCCCCTATGTGTATTCACTCTATACTACAACATCCTGCCAATAATGAGTATTTACCCACAGGGGACCTCCGACCCCTCTCATTCACACCAATAATCACTGCATCAGCCCCTGACCACCCTGATCCTACCGCATCAGCAACTCCTCAATAATGGGCAGCGTCGTATCACAAAGAGGCTCTACAATCGTGAATTTTTCCCGCAAAATGTGATGCATACCGCAATAAGGATAATCAGTTATCATATCAGCCAACCCTGCCTTAACAGCACCCAAGGAAATCTCATCAAAAATGATCTTGAAATCCCCATCATCCATAACTGGAAAGCGGTCATATCGAAAATACCAGACATGTCCTAGCCGGTTTCGCTGCAAATTAAAATACTGACCAAAAGTCCCCAGCAACTGCTTCATGAACAGCGGCAGCGATGAAGCAGTCTCCGGATAAACTAACAATTGAATAGAGCTCGGAAGAATAAGAAAATTCCAAACCTTGCAGGGAAACTTAGCCTTAGCCTTCTCAAGCTTAACAAGAAATAATTCACATGCCGCCGCATCCAGGAAAATTTCCTCACCAACATTTACCCTGGCGATTAAATGATATGGAACGTCCTCAATAAACACACAATGGTTTTTTTTCCCACTTCCCATAACAACCCCCTAAACCAGCCAGCCATTGAAATAGGGGGCCATATACGCAAGCTCAGAATTACATCGGGCTGTACAAGTTTCAACCCATACCCCATGCTGATGAGTACTGCTGCCGCACCTAGTCACCAGAGATCTCCCGGAATCATAGGAGGTGGGATGGTTGAAATGCACAGACAAAATTGATGAATACTTGAGAAGGTTGATACCAACGACAGGTTTACTGGCAGCGCGCATTGGAAACCCGGCAGGAAGCTCATTCTCCCACCCATCTAAAAAGGAAAAACCACTAAAATGCCGCCGGCTAAAACACTTACACAGTTTCCCAATGAAAGGTATCAATACCCCAGGGCAAGCGGCATTCCCGAAGGGAATGCTTGGGACCCGAGGCACTTCGTGCCTCCGTTCCGCCCCAAGGGGCGGGGTATCTCAACAAGGGCAAGCGAAGCTTGCCCCGCGATCCCGGCACTCGCTCGGGAATAGAACCAACAAGTTGGTTCCGCTCCTCTCGCTTCGTTTGGGAATAAACAGGAGAGGAGAAAGGTGATGAAAATGATGGTTACCAGAATAAATCGCTTCTGATAAAAACATTTGGAGTTTGCGGGACAGAAG
>JAGYPA010000043.1 GCA_018399255.1 Spirochaetales bacterium
TACATGGAGGCAAACCCGGGAGTGGAAATCGAACTGATGGAGACAAACTGGAACGAAGCCTACAATTCAATCATCCTGATGAGCCAGTCGGGCAACATGCCCGATCTCTACCAGGTGAACCGGAACTGGCTGCAGGATTTCATCAAGATGGGAGCACTCGAAGACCTTACCGACCGGGTAGCCGCCGCGGGAATGAATGACAGATTTTATGAACCGGTCCTCGGAGAAGACAACGGCAGAACCTGGATAATTCCCTATCTGGGAGGAAACTCAGCCCTCATCATAAACAGAGGCCTGTTCAACGAGCTGGGAGTGAAAGTTCCCACCACGATGGAAGAGGTAGCAGCCCTCGGAAAAGCAGTATCAAATCCGGATAAAAACTTCTATGCAACAGCATTCTGCATGTCGGAAAGCAATGTCACCGGAGCCAATGTCTGTAACTTCGGACCGATCCTCTTCACCTTCGGCGGAAGCTATGTGGAAAATCAGAAAGCCTCCTTTAACAATGCCGCCGGGGTAAAAGCCATGCAGTGGATGATAGACATGGAAAAGAACGTAAAAATTGCCACCCCCGGATCAATCACCATCGATGCCCGCCGCATGCGGGAAATAATGGCTGCCGGAGATGTGCTCATGACCTTTGACGGCGCCTGGGGAACCCCCTTCTATGCCAACTATCCTGAGCTAGATATCGAGTACGTGCAGATGCCGGCTGCGGAAAATATCGGAACCGTCATCAACATAGCCTGCTGGGGAATTGCCAAGGAATCCGAAGTCAAGGACGAAGCCTGGGATTTCCTCCAGTACCTGTATACTGACGAAAACCTGGCCCTGCTGAACAAAGACGGCAATATGCCTATCACCCCGGCCCTTGGCACCCTCCCGGAAAACCAGGCAGCCTACGCAGGATTTCTGGACACCCTTGCCGTATCAGACAACTATTTCCGGACCGGCTCAGTACCCAATGAAACCGAACTCTACCGGCTGGTTGTGAAAGCCTACCATGAAGCCATGCTCGGCAAGAAAAGCGTGCAGCAGGCCCTCGATGACGCAGCCGCCGAATATGACGTACTGCTGAAAAAGTTTTACAGCAATTAGTAATTAGGACCCGAGCCTATCCCGAGGGAGATAATTTGCATATGGACAGACGCGCGCGAACCGGACTCTATTTTGTAACCCCGCTCATCATATTTCTGATGGCAACGACCCTCTTTCCGCTGCTGCATGTGCTTGTAACCAGCTTCTTCGAACATTACCTTCCAGACCGGCAGAAGACCTTCATCCTGTTCGGCAATTTCGGGAAGATACTGCAGGATGATGACTTTCTGCAGTCAATAGGACGAACGGGAGTCTACGTTGTCAGTGTAACGGCTATTCACATCATCTCTGCCGTTGCGCTGGCAGTCTTTTTTGATCGACACGGCGGGGCAGTGGGAAAGACGGCCTTTGCCATGCGTGGGCTTATCATAATACCCTGGCTCCTTTCCTGGACCGTAGCTGCAGCCGTCTGGCTCCTGATACTCAACCCGTCAGGAGTGCTCAACGGGCTCCTCAAAACCTGGGGGATAACCCAGGAAGTCAGAGTCTGGCTCGGAGACCCCGGTACGGCGATGGTCTGGCTTGTCCTCATCACCGTTTGGAAATCCCTTCCGTTTTTCTTCATGCTGACCTATGCCGCGCTCATGACCGTTCCGCGGGAACTTTACGAATCAGCAGTAATTGACGGAGCCGGCATGTGGCGCTCATTTCGATCCATCACACTGCCAATGATAACCCAGACCCTTCTTACCCTGGGGATCCTGGATATGGTCTGGTGCATCCGACAATATGAGGTAATCGCCTTCACCACCGGCGGCGGTCCTCTGGGATCAACTAAAACCCTGTCGGTGAAAATCTTCCAGACAGCCTTCGAAAACCTGCGATTTGGCGTAGCCTCAGCCCAGGGAGTGGTAGTGCTCTTCATCTGCAGCCTGATAGCGCTTGCCTACATCCGCATCTATTCATCAGCGGAGGTGCACCAGTGAAAACCCCGACAAAGAACCTGATGAAAAAACCCTCCCAAGGGATCCCGAACGACTCCCCCGGAAACAGAAAAACCTCCCCCGGACGCCGGAATTTCTCCCCCAGACTCCTGAACTCCTATCGCAGACGCCAGGCAGCCGGCAGAACCGCCTGGTTTATCGGTACAGCCCTCATCTTTATCATCATGTTCTTCCCCATATTCTGGATGATATCCGTATCCCTGAGGACAAACCAGGAAGTCTTCATGTTTCCCCCGAAAATGCTGCCCGCCGCGCCGCAGATAGGACCCTACCTGGCCGTACTGAAAGATCCGGTCCTGCTGATCGGCATACGCAACAGCTTTGTCGTATCACTTACTACCACCTTCTTCTCACTTACCATCGCATTGCTGGCATCCTACGGAATATCCCGCTACCAATTTCCCGGAAAGAAAGCCCTGATGTTCTACATCCTGGCAACCCAGATGATCCCGATAATCCTGATTACCCTCCCGCTCTATCAATTCTTTCTCACCCTGGGACTCTTCGATACCATCTGGGGACTGATGATCGCCTATATCTCACTATCGCTGCCGTTCTGCACCCTTTCCCTGATAGGATTCATGAACTCTGTCCCCAAATCCATAGACGAGGCCGCCAGAATAGACGGCTGCTCAGTTTTCGGAGCAGTCGTGAGAATAATTGTGCCGATAGCCAAACCCGGACTGGTGGCCACAGGCATATTCTCCTTCATAACCGCCTGGAACGAATACCTGTTTGCCGGAGTGCTGACGATATCGAAACAGACCAGAATGCTGGTGGTCTATATCGCGAGCAAGGTTGGAGAGTACGATATCAACTGGGTCGAACTGATGGCAGTAACCGTTATCGCCTCCATGCCGCTGGTGCTGATGTACCTGTTCATGCAGAAATCGTTTATGCGCGGAATGACCTCCGGGGCAATCAAAATGTGACCAGTTCTGAAAGGATAATCAGACCAGAAAATAGCATGAGACCAGAAATTAATATAAAGCAGGAGCAGCTGCGTGCAGACTGAAAAAAAAATGACCGGCAGAGAAAGAATATTGGCCACATTAATGGGAGAAAAGACAGATCGCGTGCCCCTCTGGCTCATGGATTCCTTCGCGAGAATACCACCGGCAAATCCACCGGGAAATCCATTGCCGGAGACCTCTTCACAGGGTGTACACTCAGAAAAATACCTTGGGTGTCTGACACCCCATAGGCCCTTTAAACACGGGTTTTCCGACCCCATAGACCTCTCAGACCCCATAGACCTTGCAGACTCCATAGACCTTGCAGACCCCATAGACCCCTGGACAGAACGTTGGATGATCGATGACGATAATTTCAATGCGGTACGCAAAGCCTATTGGGAACGATGTGAACTCTTTTACGAGTATAAAAAACTCTCACCCTACGGATACTGCAACCGGATGCTTGCGATTCCCGACCGCTATATCACAAAAATAGAGGAAACCTATACAGGGAAGCGAAAAATTAACCGTTACCGAATAGAGACCCCGAAAGGGAACCTCTACTCGTCGGTTGCCTGGGATTATAATGTAGCAACACCCTGGCAGATCGAATACCCGCTCAAAGATGCCGAAGATGCCCGCAAGATACTCTCCATACATACCCGGGACCAGAGAAAACCGCAGGAAATGAATCTGTTCGACTTCTGGGAACTGGAGCGGCATATCGGTGACCGCGGAATCATGATGATCCTGATAAATACGCCCATGGTTACCGTATCCAGCGCTTTTCCCTTCGAAGAATACCTGATGATGACCATAACCGAACCCGAACTCATCAAGGAGATGATCGCAGCCGCATATGAACAAATTGAACAAGCCCTGCGCCATTGCCTCGAAGCAGGAATGGGACCAGTCTATCGCATCATGGGAAGCGAACAGGCAACACCCCCGATGGGATCACCGGAAACCTATGCAGCCAGTGTCCACGCCTATGAGAAAAAAATGATAACACTCATCCACTCATACGGCCGGTTTGCCGCAGTACACTGTCATGGAAACATACGGGAAGTGCTGCCGAGGATGGCAGAAGCAGGAACGGATCTCCTCGACCCGGTGGAAGCGCCGCCATCAGGAGACATCAGCTTTACCGAAGCCGCCATAACAGCAGGAGGAAACATGACACTAGCTGGAAACATCCAGTATGAAGACCTGGCCTCACGAACCCCCGAACAGATAAATACGATGGTAAAGGAGCTGTTTGCCGATGGGAAAAAGGATCATAAAATAGTAAGCTGCACCGGATATCCAATAACCGGCATAACGGAACAGATGCGGGACAACTACCTGGCCTTGATCGATGCCGTGCATGAACATGGCCGGATTGATGGATAAGCCCGATACCGCCGCATCAAGACTGACAGCGAACGTAAGCGCACGTAAGCGAGCAGCAGTCATACGGAAGCGAACGTAAGCGAACGTAAGCGCACGTAAGCAAGCAGCCATATAAAACATACCATGAAGAGGAATGATGATGAAAACTACAAATAACATGAAACCGAATATTGTATTGATACTTGCAGATGACATGGGATACGGAGACCTCAGCTGCTACGGAAGCACGAAAATCCGAACACCCAATATGGATGCCGTTGCAGCAGAAGGCATCCAGTTCATGGATGCTCATTCCTCATCCGCCGTCTGTACCCCCAGCCGCTACAGCATTCTCAATGGTCGATACTGCTGGCGAAGCAGACTGAAGAGGGGCGTGCTCGGCGGATTCGGACAGCCCCTGATCGACCCCGACCGCCGCACACTTCCCGGAATCCTCAAACAGGCAGGCTACCAGACAGCAATGTTTGGAAAATGGCACCTCGGACTCCAGTGGCATCACAAAAACGGATCAGTACTAGCGGACACAACCCTGGACGGCTGGAATGAAGGCGACGGATGGAACCAGTCAGGAATGGATGTCGATTATTCACGCCCGCTGGAAGGAGGCCCGGCAGATCATGGATTCGACTACTGGTTCGGCATCTCCGGCTCGCTGGATATGCCACCCTACTGTTTCATAGAGAATCGACAAACAGTAGGAATACCCGACCGGGAAAAATCATACTATGCACCCCAGCAGCGCCCGGGACTCATGACCCCCGACTGGGAAGATGACAAAGTAGATCTCACATTCACCGAAAAAGCCGTTGACTACATCCGCGAACAGGGACAAAAAAACGCGCATGAACCATTCTTCCTCTATATGGCCCCATCGGCACCGCACCGACCTTGCCTGCCCCCGGAATTTATGCGGGGCAAAAGTGAAGCCGGAAAGCGGGGAGACATGGTAGCCCTGCTCGACTGGACAGTAGGACAACTCACAGCAGTCCTGAAGGAGACGGGACAATATGAGAATACCCTCTTTATCGTTACCAGCGATAACGGAGCCCGACTTACCAACTTTGATGGAAAAGATTATGGTCACAAAGCGAATGGAGATTTACGCGGACAGAAGGCTGATATCTACGAAGGCGGACATCGGGAACCCCTGGCCATCCGCTGGCCGGGACAAATTGATCCAGGACAGATCAGCTATGATTTGATTTCCCTGATGGATATCATGGCCACCTGTGCCGATATACTGAATATTCCACTACCGGACGGGACAGCTGAGGACAGCATAAGCTTCTACCCGCTGCTGAAAACCCCGAAGCGGCCTGCGAACGGGCAGAAACCAGCATTTCAGCCCCGTGGATTACGGGATTCGCTCATCCATCATGCGTACGATGGAATGTACTCGGTACGCAAAGGAGAGTGGAAATACATAGAAGGCCTCGGCTCCGGCGGATTCAGCGAACCGCGACGGTATACAGCAAAAGACAGTGACGCTGCCGGCCAACTCTACAACATAGCTGACGATTCACGCGAAACCCTGAACCTCTGGCTCACGCGCCAGGACAAAGCAAAAGAACTGCAGATGATCCTGAAACAGAGCCTCTGAGCCCCCCAGAAGGTGTCTGACACCGTATCCCGCAAAAAAACCGAGTTAAATTGAGGAAGAGAACGTTAGAAACCTCATAAATTGCGGAATACGGTGTCAGACACCCTCTTTTACCTTCAGGGAAGTTACCGCATTTTTAAGACGAGCTTGCACTTTCTTGAAATCGACCTTCTGCCAGTACTTCAGCACGGGAATAAAACGGGTATCATCTGTTTGGATGATTTTATCGATAAGCAGGAAGATCAGGGTTCGGTCGCGGTCTTTGAGCGAATTGATCAAGCTGAAGATTTCCCTGAACAGGGTGAATTCTTTGCTTATCGTATCCTTGAACTCCTGACCGTACTCTTTTTTACGTACAGCCCCTGATGTTTCGACAATAATTTTTCTTGCATCTTTTTCCGAAGCTTCGTTTTTCGGATCCTCGGAATATGCTCTGTTGGTTCGTTGTGATATGTCGAG
Organism: Spirochaetales bacterium; assembly: GCA_018399255.1. Taxonomy (GTDB): domain Bacteria; phylum Spirochaetota; class Spirochaetia; order JABMQR01; family JABMQR01; genus M55B182. Next base: position 6,450 of record JAGYPA010000043.1, read on the forward strand.
TGCATCAAGATAGGTGTTTAATTTTTCCAACTCATGCCCGTCAATCATGTCAAGCATATTGCGCAGCTGCTGGAGCAGTTCATCGCTGTAGGTATCTCGTTCTATTTCCCAGCCGGTTTCGGAATAAACGAGAAGAGGCATACGCCAATCATACGTTATCTCCAGGTATCCCCGATGAATTACCCAGTCGATTTTCCGCATGATATCCGGCCTGGGCAAGTGACTATAGAAACCGTATGCTGGTGATTTATCGAGTCCCAGCTCCAGCACCTTTTTCTCTTTGGAACCTTTGAGAATGCTGCACAGCAGGTTCCGGCCTCCCGCATGAATCAGCTCATCAGCGCCCCTGATAATAGTCCTGATTTCGTTGTCTGGAAGATTGTTTACTCCTTGCCAGTTGAGATTCACTGGCACGCGATTGTCTTTTCCTCCCATAATCAAATCCTCTCTCTATATATTCTCTCTACAAAAAAAGTGTCTGACACCGGATCCCTCAGACACCGGATCCCTCAAAAAACCGATGTCAAATTGCGGAATCCGGCAGAGTCCAGCGAAATTCTGCAGAGTCCGGCAGAGTCCAGCGGATTCCATCGGACTCCGGTGTCAGACACCCTCCTTGATCCGCCTCCTATAACCAGTCGGCGTAAATCCGGTAAGCTCCCGAAACTTCCGGTTGAAAAGGGATAGCGAATGAAACCCGGTATCCAAAGCAACTTGCAGTACCTGCTGTTCACTATTCTGAAGAAGGCGACAGGCTTGATGTATACGGAATTTCATCAGGTACGAGCTCCACGATGTCCCGGTGCTGGCGTAGAAAAAACGCGAAAAACTTGCCGGAGCCAGAGAAACCAGATCGGCAAGCTGACAGCGAAGAATGACATCAGCATAATGACTCTGAATATAGGAAAGGACCGTATCTATGCGATACCCGGACTCCTGATATGATTGGCCGGCAATTTCCGACAATTTGCGGATATCCGCAGTCTCAGCCATGTTCAGCAGAAATTCGATAATCCTGATAATCCTCACGCTCCTCGGCAGCACCAGAATGCTGCTCAGTGCAGCTTCAACAACCCCGGGGTCGTAAACCTGCAGGCTGATACCCCCGTCAGCCTTCTTTAGAAGTTCTGTCAAGGAAAAGAAATCCGGAAGAGCTCCCAGCTGGGTAAAAACCTGGGGTGCAATCTGAAAGTAGATAGCCCGATTAATCCGGCCTTCACCATCAGACTGCCAGGAATGCGGTACCCCGGGACCAAGCAAAATCAGGTCCCCGGCAGAATAGGGCTCAATACTGCTGCCGACATAGCGGGTACCATACCCCTCGATAATATAGGTCAGTTCCACAGCCTCATGCCGATGCCAATCAAAAGGAAACTGCTGTTCATCGCGTCTGTCAGCATGCATTGATCCTTCGGGATAGGGAACTTTACGTTCTTCGCGCGGTTTCATAATACTTTTATACCATGGAAATGCGTAGAGAACTGCAAAAATGTAACAAAAGTACCGGATAAAGCTGGAAAAGTTGTAGATTTCCCACGGAATCCACCTATACTGATTCCATACACTGATCTTCTAAAACATTTCGATGAAGATCAATATGTTTCCCAGGATGATTTCCAGGATGATTAGTAACAAGAGAAACAGCGAGGATACCACCATGAACGGAAAAGAGCGCCTTCAGGCAGTACTGGCGGGAAAACAGTCCGACGTACTGCCCAATATCCCTATTACGATGATGCTGGCTGCCGACCTGTACGGAAGAACCTATCGTGAATATGCAGCCGATTATCATGTGCTCGCCCACGCTCAAGCTCAGGTGAGTGAACAGTTTGGATTTGATCATGTCTCAGTTATATCTGATCCGGCCGTGGAGGCTGCAGACTGCGGGGCAGCCGTACTATTTCCAGAGAATCAGCCCCCTGCCTTGGATGAAGCACATTCCCTGCTGCAGAATCCCGAGACCCTCATCCATCTGCAGCCGCCCCCGCGCGGGGGGGGACGCCGTATGGCCAACCGCCTTGCCGGAGTAGCCGAATTGCGCCGTCTTGCCGGGCATGATCGGATAGTTGAGGGGTGGATAGAAGGCCCGGTTGCCGAATCGGCAGACCTGAGAGGAATAAATCGCCTGCTGATGGATTTCTACGATAATCCGGAATTTGTCCGGGACCTGTTTGCCTTCGTCCTCGATATGGAGCTGCAATTTGCCCGGGAACAAGTGCAGGCAGGAGCGGATTGGATCGGTATCGGGGATGCAGCCTGCTCACTGCTCGGACCTGATTTATACGAAGAGTATGTCCACCCGTATCACCTCAAGTTCATCAAAGGCATCCATGCCCTTGGCGTGCCGGTCCGGCTGCACATTTGCGGCAATATTTCAGCTCTCCTGCCCAGGATGGGTGATCTGGAACCGGATATTTTTGATATCGACTCCATGGTTTCGCTCTCAGCAGTACGCGCAGCAATCGGGCCGGACTGCATCATCACCGGCAATGTCAATCCAGTGGAAGGAGTAATGCAGGGAACCCCCGAATCCATTACCGCCGAATTTGCCGAATGCTTTGCAGCCGTTGGATCAACCCGATATGCCGTCAATGCAGGATGTGAGATCCCTCGCGGCACCCCCACCGAAAACCTTCTTGCGCTCCGGAACTTTGCCAGAGGGGATTGAGAGGGTGTCAAACACCGCACAGCACAGCGTATACCCCGACGTATTGTGAAAAATAAGCAAATGCTGATGGTCTAATCAATATATGCTTACCTTTGAATTCACAAATGCTGATTTGGCGTTTCTCGTAATCAGTTTATACTATCAAATAGTGCTTACTTGGCAATTTCTGCTAAAACAGGTGTAACTGAATCGATAAATAGCGAAAGCACTGTAAGATGGTCATTTTTTTAAAGACAGTTTAAAAAAACTGATAAGGAAAAATACAATTCAGGAATGCTGCTGCTTAATTACAACTGGCTTCTCCTCATTGGTATTCTGTAATAAGGCAGAACTTACCTGTTTTTATACTATACCGAGAACAGCGGCAATCTCCAACTACGCTACCCGAACAGCCCGAACAGCCCGAACAGCCCGAACAGCCCGAACAGCACGATCAGCCCGAACAGCACGATCAGCACGGTCAGCACGGAAGATAAATACGATTAACAGAGCGATTTCGAGCTCACACACTAGAACAATCCATGACGCTGCTGCCCTGAGCATTCCAGCCCTTGGCGCATTCCTTCAGAAATCACAGAAATCACAGAAATCACAGAAATCACAGAAATCACAGCATTGCTTGCGTACCCGCCGACAGAGCATCCTGCCGGAACACCTTACACCGCCCCATGGGAGAACTTATGAACACTTATGTGACTAAACCCTGCCGGATCCTTATCCTCCTGATCGCTGCCCTTCTGCTGATAGGACTCACCCTTCCCGTTCAAGCCGAAATAACCCGTGCGACAGTTAGAAACTTTGGACAGGACGACTTCGCAATACAAACAACAAAATATGCCCGCATAGATACCGGCACAATCATCAGTAAAGAAATGGTGAGAGCCTCAATCCAGAACGACAACATTCCCACGTGGGCACTTATCCGCATCCGGATCGACATGATCACCGGCGACTGGGCCGGCGGCTTTTTCACATTTTACTTTACCGATCTGCTGGAAGGAAACGAAAAATTCATCTTCGACAACTCTGAAGTGAACGACTACATCGGTAAAGTTGAAATACAGGATTACGATCTCCCATCCTCTCTGAGCGTAAGAAGCCTGGACGACTTCCTCGCCCTCAAACTCCCTGAAGGAAATTACGCCATCGCTCTCACCGCATCTCAGGTCTCCAATGAAGTGGGGGACGATGAAGAGGAGAAAGCAACCGATACCCTGAACTTTAAAGTAGTAACAATCGAAGATCTGAACATAACAAAATACCCCGCCTCTACTACATCGATGCTGTTGGAATGGAGCCTGCCGGCCATCCCCATGTACGATGATATCGACTGCGTCAGCTATTCAGAGATAACCATAACCGGACTCGACACCCCCCGAGAGCTGATCTTTACCCATGATCAGCCGCCAACCTCGACTGACGGAACCGGACTGAAAGGATTTCCCGCTGGCGACATTATCAGCGGCTCAGGCAACGCCGCCATAGATCTCGCCGATTACTCCATCCCCTTTCGGATGGGCGGAAACTACAGTGCCGTCGTCCGATTTGAGGACTGGAACAATGACATGATAGATGAACGGACCCGGACCTTCTCATTCGCAGAAGCCGTACCAGAGTTGAGCCGCCCATCAGGATCAATTTCGACATCTGCCCCTACTTTTACCTGGAGCTACCAGCTCTATCAGACCTGGGTAGAGTACTACGATCTGGTTATCCAAGGCCCGGGGTCCCAGAAAAAGACCATCGAAAAAATCAGATCAACCTCCTACACCCTTACTGAAGATGAAAAACTGGCCATGGGAACCGACTATACCTGGTATGTCATCCCGTATTACAAAACAGATAAAGCCCCGTTCTTTACCTCGGCGCCCGAAAACCCGCGTGCTTTCACAACCCCGGCGCACAATGAACTCGATGTGGCAATTGCTGAGCCTGTCAACGGAGCTCAGCTCTTTGCCGGAGAAGACTACACCTTTAAAGCCGATATAACCCTGTACGACGGAGCGGAACTCTCTGCAGCCAACTGGACTATCGGCACCAGGACGGAACAAGGTCAGACCGTAACTTACACCCCGGCTGCAGGCGATGCAGGAAAAACACTGACAGTCCAGGCAATCGCCCGTGATTCCTACGACTACGAAAAAATGTCAGAGACCAGAAGCATCAGCATCAGGAATCCGACAATAGCCATAGAGCCGGCAGCAAACACCCTTCTGAACCGCGGCTCAGCCCTTGCTTTTTCGCTCAACCAGGGCGAAACCAGAGACATCGACGAAGTACAGTGGTTCGTCGATGGAGAACAGATGCGCACCGGAGAAACTTTCAGCTTTACCGGCGAAGCAATTGGCAACCATACCGTTCAGGCTAAAGGCATCAGCAGGGGCATCGGACCGGATGGAGGCCAGATCAGCAAAGAGGTACTCAGTAATAGTGTTTCTATTACAGTAAAAGACCCGCGCAAGCCGGAAGCAGAACTGGAATTCCCTGCAGGCAGCGTTCGCTTTCTCAAAGGCCTGGAGTACCCGCTTACCCTCAGCTATACCGCATATAACGAAGTATCCCGCTTTATCTGGACCATAGCTGGAAAATCCTACGAAACAGCCGATTCCACGTATATCTGGAGCCCGACCTCGCCCGGGAGCTATCACATCAGCGTCAAGGCAGTCGATGAGTATGATCAGGTTTCCGATCCGTCAGCTGCAGTGCTGGTAACCGTAATCGACCCAGCAATAACCATAACCAGTCCCCGGGGAGGCGACTCCTATCCATTGGGATCGCTGCTCGACATTGACTGGGATGCTGATGACAGCCTCGACAGTCTCACCTGGACCTACAAGGGATCCCCGGTAGGCAATATTACCAATTTTATGCCCGAGGAGGCAGGGGAAGGCACCTTGCAGGCAAGCGGGAGCGCATCCTATATCAGCCCGGACGGGTCAGAATCAGACTATGAAGTAACCGATTCCGTTACCTTCAGCATGGTCGCCAGTACCCCTCCTGAGATCGACGTCCGATTCCCAGCCGGCAGCATAACAGTCAGAACCGGGGAAACCTACACCCTGAAAGCTGAAGTAACTGCCGTCAGCACCATAGAAGAAAGCTGGTGGATAGTCGACGGGAAGCGGTATAACGGGGAAGATGCTGAGGCAGCATTCGATGAACCGGGAACATACACCTGCCAGTTCTTTACCCGCGATACCTATCTGCAGTCAGCATCTCAATCATTTACCCTTACCGCGATAGCTCCTGCACTGAATATCACCCTGCCCTCAGACGATGTCGAGATCAATGATGCCCAATCGATAACCCTCTCGGCCGCTTCAGCTGATATCGCAAACTTCGGCTGGTATGTGAACGACAGCTTCCGGACCAGCGGAACAGCTGGAACCGCCACAGATATCGGAACCCTTGCCGCTGGAATCTACCGGATTCAAGCCCGGGGAACCGCTGCCTATACGGCACCTTCCGGCTCCCGGATCACTGAGAACGTCGTTTCTTCTGAGCGAACTATTACTGTTTACAGCTCTCAAAAACCGGAAATTACCCAGGTCCGCCCGGCTGACGGGTGGAAGGTTTTTGCCGGTGATGAATACGAATTTACTTTCAGCGCAGCAAGCCCCAACGGCGAGCTCTCATACGCGGTAGAGATCGACGGAACCGTCTATCCCGGCCGGAACAAGACAGCTGAAATCCCGGAAAGCAGCACCGTAACCGGTTCCTATACAGCGACAGACAGCTTCGACCAGAGCAGTACCTATCCTTTTACCCTGACCGTGGTAAATCCCGAACTGACCATCGTCAGGCCGGCTGCCGGTGCCTCATTTCCGGTAAATGAAGCCATAGAACTGGCCGTAGATCTCAGTGATATTGAGGAAGCCGCAGTTGAATGGTTCCTGGACGGCAGCAAGATTAACAATCCCGCCAATTTTTACGTATCAGAATCAGGAAGCCATACCATTACCGTGCAAGCATCGGTTTCAGCCCGCGCATCAGACGGCTCACTGACCAGCCGAATTGTCTCGGAATCAGTTGCTGTCCAGATTCTGGACCGCGATCCTCCGGAGGTTCAGCTTAATTTTCCTAAAACCGGCTATATTCTCTTTGCCGATACCGCGTACACCTTTTCCGGCACATGGACAGACGTGGGCATACCCGCTGCTGCCCAGTGGCGTATTGGCGGCCAGCTGCTTACCGGCAGTTCCGTGCCCTTTACTCCATCCCGAAGATATACCGCAGACGATCCGCTGACAGCCGTCTTTACTGTCACCTATAGCGACGGTTCCGGACTTTCGACTAGCAAAACGGTTACAGCTGCAGTCAAGGCACCGCGGCTGAAGCTGGTAAAACCCGCCCAGAATATTCTGGATGCCTCTCGTCCCTATACCCTGATGCTCGACCCCGCTCAGACGAAGGATATCGATGAGATTGAGTGGTATGTAGATGACGAGCTGATGCGAACTGACGATATACGCAGTCAGGCAGCTTCAACGGTATCTTTCAGTTATACCAGTTCAAAGTTGGGTGAGCACACAGTGAAGGCGATTGGTTATGCCGAGGGATACGCAGCAAGCGGGTCCCCGGTGCGCAGGGAAGCCGCCGTGGAAACGGCATCGTTCCGCTATATCGATGCTCAGCCGCCCCAGGCTTCAATCAGTTTTCCCTATGCCGGAAGCCGGCTCAAGCGCAGTCTCCTCTACACACTGGAAGCCGATGCTTCCAGCCTCAACGGGATAGACCGGATAGAATGGAATGCTGATGGCGAATTGCTGACCGGCAGCAGTGTTGACTATCGATTTACTACCGCTGGCGAGAAAACTATAACCATGGCCGCCTACGATCTCTATGGAAAAAAGAGTGATGTGCAAACCTTGAACGTGCTGGTAATTGATCCGCAGCTGACCCTGACGAATCCTGAAGATGGAGCCAGATTTTCCGAAGGCATGCAGTTTGAAGCTTCCTACACCATTACCGATTCCGGAACCGGCAGTCCCCGGGCCGATGTGTATGTTGACGATGAAAAACTGGCATCAAGATTCTATACCTGCAGCGATCCTGGTTCACACACGCTCAAAGGTGTCTACACCTATTCCTATATCGATCCCCAGTCGGGTTCAGTGATATCTGCAGAAGCTGTCAATGAGATCAATTTTGAAGTGCTGGAGACTATTGAACCTCCGCAGGTATCCATCAGCCTGCCCCGGGACGGGGCAGTGCTCCGGGCAGGGGATCCAGTAACTGGTACCGCAGTGGTTGTCCTGGATGACTCGGCCTCGCTTCAGGAACAAAATGTTCTCTGGAATATAAACGGAACGGAAAAAACCGGATCCAATATGACTTTCACCCCGGCTGAACGTACAGATACCCTGAGGATATCTGTAACCGTAACCGATTCCAACGGGCTTAGCGACAGCGCCGAGGTCTTCGTCAAGGTTATCGATCCTGCTGTTTCCGTCTCCTTTGCCGGTGACGTGAACGGGAATGAAATCTTGTGGGAGAAGGGTGAGCAGATAACCGCTGTCGTAGAATATCGCGATATTCAAGCTGATACCCTGAAGCTGAGTGTCAACGGTACAGTCCGCGATACAGCTTCAATCGCAGCATCAGGCGGATCGGGGACCATACGATTCACTGAGACGGAAGTCAGTCTGCGGCATACGCTCAGTGTGAGCGCCGAGGCAGCATATAGTGACAGCGAGGGCAATCCCGCAGCCGCAGCAATTAATTCAAACCTGCTCGATTTTTCCGTGCGGTCTGAGAGTCCGGCATCGACGCAATGGAGCCATGAGGCCGGCGCCAACCTGATATACAATATCAACGACCGTCTGCAGTTCAGCGCTGCCGTAACCGCCTCGGAGAATCCGGTTGACCGGGTGGAGTGGAGAGTGCGCCGATCTAACGGTATTCCGGCAGCTGGAATGGACAGGACCCATACAACTTCAGGTGCCGGTGAGACAACGTTACAGTCACAGTACAGCCAGTCCTTTGCCGCAGCCGGCAGCTATACGGTAACGGCAACTTTCACCGATGTCTTCGGACAGGAACTGGCATCGAGAACCTGGTATGTGACGGTCAACAGTCCCCGGCTCACCTTCAGTCTTGCTGACAACAGCGTATTTGCTTTTAATGCGAGATTGAATCTTGCGGATTACCTGGAAAGCGAGCACCTGAGCAGAATCGAGTATTTCTATGATACGTTGCCGATGGAATCCTCTTCATTTAATTTAAACGCTGCCGGATCTCACACGATTACGGTTCGAGGATTTCCCATTCCCACAGAATACGGGCCGGGAGAGCCTGTCGTAAAAGAGGCAGTTATACTGGTCAGCGATGCGCCAAAGCCGGTTATAACGGTTCTGGGAAATCTCTCGAGCCAGATCTTCATGGTAGGAGAAACCTATACCCTTGCTGCTGAAGTGAACCAGGTCACTGCTGAAGATGATATAACCTGGGTAATCGGTGACAGGGAGTTTACCGGATCAACAGTAACGCTGACGATTGATGCCCGTCGCGAAGGCACGCTGCCGGTACAGGTAAAAGCCAGAAACGAATTCGGCATCGAAGGAACGACCGATCTGGCTGTAAAAGTAATAGAACCGCAGATAGCCGTTAATCCGCTGCCGGACAACAGCTGGCTGATATTGAACGCAACTCAGAACTTTACGCTGAAAAATCGGCAGGATATAGAGACCGTAACCTGGTATGTGGATGGTGAGCGTGCGGCTGTCGGGAACGATTATCAATATCTCAGCTCTCCTGTCGGCTCACATACGGTTTACGCTGAGGGACGGTACCGCTATACCAATTCCTCAGGTGCGACAGTCTGGGGGACCGCTGCAGCCGATGAAGTCCAATTTTCCGTTATTCACGGAACTGAACCGACTGTCGGTATGACATTCCCCTATGACGGTGCCAGGCTGCTTGCTGACGGAGTATATGAGTTTTCAGCCTCCTCTTCGAGCCCGAACGGCAGCGTCAGGACGGTCTGGACTATCAACGGAACCACTTATGAAGGAGAGCAGATTCAGTGGCCGGCCGACCGGACCGGCACCTATACCGCCCGGGTACAGGCAGAAGACTCCTATGGATTAAAGCGCACGACCAGTACTGCCGCCTTTACCGTCATTAATCCGTCGGTGCTCATTACATCCTTCCGGCAGAACGGAAACTACAATATGAATAATGCAGTCTCCTTTACCGCCGATACCGTCGATATTGATGAATCGAGGCTGCAGTGGCTGGTTAACGATGAGCCGGTAAATCCTGATGCTTTTTCTTTCAGAGAGCCCGGAAGCTATGCGATCAGTGCCGTTGGTTCAGTCCTCTGCGAATCAGCTGCAGATCCTTCCCGGGAAAGAACCGAAGTTAGTGATACTGTAACAATTAAGGTATTTGATGATACCCCGCCGATCATCAGCGAAACGTATGACTTTGCTGCCTATCCTCTTATAGTCGGTGAGCCAGTGTCGCTGCAGGTAGAAACCTTCTCGAATAACACGATCGAGAGAATAATCTGGACAGTCGATGGACAAACGAGCAGTGGTGATACCGTGATTATTACCCCGCCGGCGAAGGGGAGCAATTATACCCTCCCGGTTCAGGTGGAGGTGACCGATTCTCGTAACGGAACAGCTCGTCTGCAATGGGAGCTGCCGGTCATAGCACCGGTTTTGAACATTGAAAGTCCGACGAATAACGATTTTAAAACTCTCGGCCGGCAACTGACCCTGGAAGCTGCCGGATCATCGATCAACTCCTACAACTGGTATATCGATGGAGATTACTACGGAGAAGGGGCGGTTCTGACCGTCAGTGATTTGTCAGCAGGCAATCACCAGATCACTTTGCGCGGAAAAGTCCGCGGCATGGGTCTTGACGGGAATGCCATTGAAAAGGAGATTCCCGGCGGCAGCGTTACTATCGGCATCTACCATCCGGACGCTCCGCAGATTTTCGGGGCGGTACCCAATGCAAAGAATGTCTATCTTTTAGCAGGCAAGGAATATAGGTTTTCTTTTGAGTCTGCCGGCAGTAACGGCATCGCGGAGGAGAGCGTAACGGTAAATGGATCGAGAAATGCGGGCAGCAGCTATACCTTTATCCCGACCGAGCGCGGAACGGTAACCGTGAAATACGAGGCCAGAGATGGTTTCTATTCAGCCTTTATTAATTCCGAAGATGCGGCGATCAGGAATTTGGCCGGCAGCCGCAAGTCGGAGCAGACCATAACCTGTTACGTGTATGATCCAGATCTAACAATAACCGGACCGAAAGACGGCGCAGTGGTGCCGCTGGGTGAGGAGATTACTCTCAAGGCCGAAACGACGGACATTCACGGCGGGCTTGTCTGGGAAATTGACGGCCAAAAGCAGCTGAGCAGTCAGTTTGTTCCGGATGAAACCGGGCAGATAACTATAAAAGCAATTGGAAGCAGGCTGGAATCCTTCCCTGACAGAACATCAGGCTACAAAGATATCCAGCATGTGTATGAAGACACTATTGTCCTTTCGGTATTCGACAGCTCTCCGCCCGTTGCAGCATTTGCCGGTACGGATGATTCGCAGGCTATAGTTAACGAAGAATTTGAACTGTATGCCGATATTCAGGCAGAAAGCGAGGTTGTTTCTGTTTCATGGACAGTTGACGGGATAAAAGTCTCATCAAGCCCCGATTCATTGAGACATACTTTCCGTACAGCTGGAATTCATACGGTCGAAGTAGAAGCCGTAACAGAGTACGGGGTTGCAGCATCAGAGAGTCTGCGGATTACTGCCGTCGCTCCGTCAATTACCATTGCCAACCTGATGGAGTCCTACTGGGATACCAGTCAGCCGGAAATACGGAGCATCACAACCGGAGATGCTGCAGCATACTCAGGCCATACCTGGTATATCAATTCTGTTCAATCCGGAACCGGCAAAACCTATACCGGCAGTCTCGGTAATGACTGGGGAATCCGCAGTATTAACGTAAGAGCTGACTATAACTATATCGATCCGAACGGCAGGCAGCGGACATATCCCGTAACCTCACCTGCAGGGCAGTATCTGCTGAAAATTGCAGGAAGTCCGTCCATCACCAAAATGGATCTCGATGAGTCGATCCCGCTGCTGGTCGGCAGCCAGTACCGGTTTGCAATTGATGCCAGCTCGCCCAATCCCATCGATTCTGTCCTCTGGAAGGTAAACGGAGCAGATGCCGGATCTGGCAGCAGCTTTCTCTTTGAACCCGGAAGCTATGGCTCCTATACGATCGAAGCCAGGGCAGTGGACCGCTATGGTCAGGTAAATGCCGTTCAGTACAAGTTCAATGTATGGGATCCGGCAATCTCGCTTGAAGGTATTGAGGAAGGTTTCGTCTATCCGACAGGAACAGAACTGGCTCTCAGATATTTTGCCAATGCCAAGTTTGACGAAGTGGTATGGACCGTGGGAAATACTGAACAGACAAGTTCTGCCATTGTTTTAGATCAGGTTGCTGAAAATCTGGATATCGGTGTTGAGGCGGAAATATCCGCCTACAATTCACAGTGGCAGATTGTGCGGATGACAGAATTTGACTATGTAACCGGCAGGGTTATTGATGAAAAACCGCCGGTCATTTTGAGTAATTTCCCGCAGGAGGGAACCGAACTGCTGCTGGGACAGGAGTACCTGTTTTCGGCTTCGGCACAAAGCGTAAACGGCATTAAATCTCTCTGGTGGGTAATTGATTCGAAAGCCTACTATGGCGATGAATTTACCTATTTACCGTCTATAGTCAGCGGCAGTCGCCCGGTGAAGGTTACGGTGCATGCGGAAGACAACTACGGTGCCCGCAGCAGTCAGGTGATTTCCGTGACGGAGACAGCTCCATCGATACGGCTTTCGCAGCCGGTTGATGGAAGCGTTCTGGAATCTGGAATACCCTTTGCCGTAACTGCAGTCGTTGAAGGAATTGATCCTGATGCGATAACCTGCTATGCCGATGAAGAACCTTTGGAACCTGACGCTGATGGAAAGTACGTTCTGAAACGCTCGGGGACCTATCGTATTCATGCGATCGGCACCCGGGAGTGGGTCGATTCCAACGGAAGCTTCAGGACCAGTGAGTATCGTTCAAATTCGGTCAACGTGACGGTACGATCGAACAAACCGCCGCAGATAGCCGTAATCGACTCGGAGGGTGTATTTGCAGATAACGAGGAGGCTGTACGCGTTGAAAATGGTACGGTGCTTATCTATACCATGTATACTGTTTTTAACAATACCCTGAAAACAGCATTTACTATTGACGGAAAGAGTGTTGAACCGCTTTCATGGATAGAGAGTAGTGATTCAGGGGAAACCCGGATTAATGCGTCCTACCGGGTTAGTCTTGAAGATTCGGGAAAGCATACTGTCAGGATTTCCTGCACCGACGAATTCGGGTATCGGGATGAAAAAATGCTGGAAGTGGATGTGGTTACGCCGCGCATCTCCTACTACCTGGCAGGTACCTCAGAGTATGTTCCGCAGAATATGCCGCTGACTCCAGTAGTAAATACATTCAACATTGATGAATACTGGTTCGAAGCAGACGGAAGTAAAATTGATCCGGTCGAGTTTAATGCAGACGGATTCTACGAGCTGGATATCGTCGGACAGACAAGAATTAACTATCCCGAAGTGAAAATTCTGGAGACCCGCTATAGTCAGGACATTCAGGTGGTCGATATTTCCCCGCCTGCGATAGCTCTGGCCGGACCGCCGGAAGGAGCTCGTCTTTTTGCCGATATCGTTTATGAGATCGAAGCTGATATCCAGAGTTTCAGTGAGATTGACGAGGTGAGCTGGTATCTTAATGATGTACGGGTTGAGCAGGGGCCAGATACGCTCAGTCTCCGTCTGGATCAGTACGGATTCCTCAAAGGCAGTAAGAAAATTGTTCTGAGGGCAGAAGCACTGAACGAATATGGGGTCTCAGCATCAGCTTCCAGGGAACTGGAGCAGGTAATGCCGGCTCTTGCCCTCCGCAAACCCTTTGCTGAAAGCCTGTACGAAAAGGATGCCATCATCGAGCTCTCTGCCTCCGCGACAGATATTGATGATATTGAATGGATAGTTGACGATCAGCCGGCAGCGGTTGCCGCCGAGGCATCGGTACGGTTTACTGATTTTGGTCAGCATTCTGTACAGGTAACAGGTAAAACAGTTGGGCTCGATGAGAATTTTGCGACCGTTATCCGGAATATTGCTCCGCCGCCTGTAACGGTATTTGTTAAAGATCCTCTGCCGCCGAGAACTGCAATTCTCTATCCAAAGTCTCAGGTGCTGTTGACCGGAGTCCCTGTCCGCATCGATATTTCCATTGAATCTGGAAACGAGATAGTCAGCACCAGCTGGAGCTATAACGGAGAAACCGATGCGGCAGAGGGTAAACGGGAAGAATTCACGATAATGCCTCAGTATACCGGCAGTCAGTCGTCCGGTCTGCAGCAGCAGACGGTAACCTGTACGATAGTCGATTCGTTTGCTCTGAAGCGAGTACTCTCTATACCTGTTCGGGTGCTGCAGCCGAATCTTACTGTTTCCGGCATTGAAGACGGCCTTGCAGTCCTCAATACCCAGATGGTAGAGCTCGATGTCGAGGCTGTTTCAGCCGATCGGGAGTCGATCTACATTGATGGAAAAGAGATAGCGACGCGCTTCTTTATACTTGATGAGACGGGAAATCCAAGGATTACGGTAGAAGCTGGATGGAATTATCGAGATGCTGACGGGAATATGCAGGAGTTTGTCTTGGATGAAGTCTTCGATCTGAGCGTTCTCGACGGTACTCCGCCCGATATTGATTGGACATTTCCCCGAAATAATGATGTGCTGGCAGTAAATGAATCCTATTTATTCCATGCTGAAGCGGATTCCGAGGCTGGCATTGACGAAGCCTGGTGGACGATTAGCGGCAAGCGCTACGATAGCGATTCACAGGGGGATGCAGTATTCACCCCCTATAAGACGCTGCGGGGAACCGGGATAAAAGTAGTCTATAGCGCAAAAAGCACCACGGGCATAGTTTCGTCAAGTACCCGCTATATCGATATACTTGACGGGGATATCAGGGTGACAAGTTCTTCATCAGCTGTGCAGTACCCTGCCGGGATTCCCGTGGTGTTTACTGCAGAGCGTTTCGATGCCGATATTGCCTGGTTCACCGATGGTGAGGAACAGAATACTACCTCCTTGACGTATGCCCCGACATTCAGCGAGGCAGGAGTGCATACGGTTCAAGCAGTCGGCCGACTGCGTACCGCAGACGGGAAGGGGGGGGCCATGATAATGGAAACACCCTCTCGGGAATTTGCATTCACTGTTTATTCAAGCAGTCAGGTGCAGCATCAAAGCTTGTTTCCCGAAAGCAGCGGCTATACCTACCAGAAAGTGATAAGCGGCAGTCAGCTGCAGTTCAGAGCCGATGCCTATTCAGATAATGGAGATATTCAGCAGAGGTGGGAACTGTTCGAGGATGGCGTGCTGATTGAGTCGGCAGCATCATCAAGTGGGCAGGATGTTTCGTTTACCCTGCCAGCTGACGGTATTAATAGGAACTATCGCATTTCTGTGCGATCTTACGATATGTTTCCGGCAGCTGAAACGCGAATGAAGCGGCAGGACTGGTTCTTTTATACGATAGATCCGAGTCTTGAGATAACCTATCCGAAAGAAAAAGGCAGCTATGCAGCAGGCAGCTACACAGCAGACAGCGGCAGGAAGGTCGAGACTGCAAGAAACGATGTGACCGTTACCGATTATATAGTTGACGGGATCAGCGTCGGCACCGCCGCACCGGAGATACGCAGCCTGGAACCGGGACTTCACAGTATTGAGGTGGTTGGCAAGTATTCCAGTTTGGACAGAAACGGGACAGTTTCCACGAAGACAGTCAGCGATATCGTACAATTCCGTATTCGTGATCTCACCCCGCCCGATTTGATTATACAGGGAGTTGAGAGTTATGACAAAGTGTTGAGCGGGATAGACTATACCCTGTCAGTCAAAGAGAATAACGGCCTGAGTCTTGAACAGGTAGAATGGTTTGATAACGATGGGAAGCTGATAGGAACTGGAGAAAGTATAGAATACCGGTTCAGCTATGATACCCGCAAGCAATCCGGAAATGAAGTGGTCTTGACCTGTGAAGCTGTCAGCAGTGAGGGGATTGAAGCAAGGGAATTTGTTACGGTTTTCGTCCGCAGCCCCTACCTGCTCCTGCGAGATCGACCGGAGCTGCAAAGCGGCATGCCGGTCACTCTTCTTCCCGATGTGTATCGGGATGTGGAGACCATGGAGTGGAAAATCAACGGGGTTCCCGTTCAGAGTTCGCAGAATACTGTACTGCTCGGTGATGGGCAAAACGACGTGACAGTCTCCGGCAAAACACGGATCAGAAAGCCTGACGGTACGTTGGGGTATCATCTCGTGGAGGCCGCTTCCGTTTGGACTGCCTATCCGCCGGTAATCCTGAAGGGGCTTGCGGTTGCCCGCTCGGCCTGGTACATGGGCCAGTCCATGACGGCATCGTTCCTGTATGAAGGTGACGTGCGGTTTCTGGATACCATACAAGTTTTTATTGACGGAAAGCTGCATACTGCGGTTTCCGATATCCGTAAGTTCATTGATCTCAGCCGACTCTCTCCGGGAACCCATACGGTGCGGGCAGTGCTGATCGACACGCAGCGGCAGGAAACTGTCGCAGAAATGTCTGTCAAGGTCTATGAACCGCTCAATGTGGAGATTCTTCAGCCGACTGCCAGTTCCACAATTATGGAGCAGAAGAATTTTACCGCATTAGCCGACATCTCGCGCGAAAGCACCAGTATCGGCAGTGGAGATATAGCTGCGACTACCTGGAGTTTAGATGGGGTAATCGTATCAAATGAACCAGCTTCGGCAGTTATCTTTCCGGGTTCAGAGAGCGGGAAGCATACCGTCAGCATCCGGGTTGAAGACCTGCTGGGAACAGTCTACAGGGACAGCGTTGAGATAGAAATCCAGGAGAATCTGATTCTCAATGCGGTAGTACCGAAGGAATGCTACGCAGAACTGCCGGTGAGCTTTGAGGCGGAAGTCCAGGCTGCCAACCGGGAACTGGATGCGGTGCTTTCCGAAGTTCTCAGAAGTACCGAATGGCTGGTCGATGGTAAGCTAGTCGGTACCGGACCTAAGATATCGCTGCAGCTGCAGTCCGGCACGCATAGTGTGACAGCTGAGTACAGCGGGATATACGGCACGGCCAAGTCAAGGCCGGTACAAATAGTCAGTCGGCCTATGCAGCGGGCAGAAATTATTGAACCTTTGGACGGCGAAGAGATTATCGTCACCTCGCAGGATCAGACCCTGAGGCTGGCTGCCCAAGGGGAATCTCTCGCGGAATACCGCTGGGTGGTTAACGGCTACCTGGCAGGGCGCGGCAGTACAATTTCCTTTTTGCCTGAAATTTTCGGTTTTGGTTCATGGAAGGTATCGGTGACTACGTTCTTCAAAAGTGTCGGCTGCACTGATACTATAGATATAACCGTGAAAGACAGCCAGGTTTTTGCTGATGAAGTAGAAAAACCGGCGACTCCGGAAGATTTCCTTGCAGGGGCTTTTGAGCCTGCAGCTGCGGAAGTGCCGCTTCCGCAGCTCGCCATTTTGCAGCCGACGGGGCAGATGGATTATAACGACGGCAGTCTCTATCTCGAAGCACGTCTTGAGCAAGTATCAGGTTTCGATCCGCAAAGCGGTACCTATACATGGGAACTGACCCCGGCTGACAGCGATCTTGAGACAGTTGTCTTTGTCGGCCGAAGCGGAACCGCAGCAATACCCGCTCCCGGGATCTACTATGTGGTTTGTACCTATGAAAACCCGGTCCTGAGCGATTCAGTAAGTGATTTCAGGCAAATCGATGCTGCTATATCCGATACCTTCCTCCAGCTTGTACTGGCGAACTCACTCTATGTTCCAGGAGAAGCCCTCGCTCCGCAAATATCCGGAGTTGACAGCTACGGAACTGACATACAAGATTACAGCCCGAATCTGGTCTACTATATCGATGGCCAGCGGGTTGAATCGCTGAGCGAGTTGATCGCGCCTGAAGAGAGCGGAAATCATCTGCTTACAGCAGAATATCGGGAGTCAGCTAATGCAGGACTTTCAGCATCAGCCGAGTTCAGAGTAAATCGGACTCCACAGGTTACCTTGCGATATCCGGAGGAGGGGGCGGTCCTGACCTCCGGTGAGAGCTTGCTTGCTTTCTGTATGGTCAACGATGATCAGGAAATTGCAGATTCAGAAATTGTCTGGATGGTTGACGGGATTGAAGCAGCCCGAGGCCGGAACGCAGTGCTTATGCCTTCGGCGGTAGGTCCCCATACGATCGAGGTGGCTGCAACCGATCCTTACGAGGCTGAAAGCCGCGACACTGTCCAGATTGAAACCTATCAGCCGTGCAGAGTTGCCTCTTTTACTGTGCAGGACGGCAGTCGATACCTCTATCTCGACGGAGATGGGCAGTTATCTGTATCCGCGGCAGTGAACGGCGGGTATGCACCGGAGGTTCTGTGGAGACTGCTGCAGGGAACGACGGTTATGGAGCAGCGGGGAGCTGAAGCAGCCTTCGGTATGAAAAATCTTGAAGAGGGAACGGCGCTGATCTATCTGCAGGTGGTTGACCGGGGAATGGAGGTCTTTACCGGGGCTGTGGAACTGCAGGTTGTGGCCTCGCCCAGACTGGAAATATTGGAACCTGGGCTCTATCAGCCCTTTGCCTTAGGTCAGCCGGTTACTTTTAATCTTGTCGGACACGGACTTTCTGGCAGTGATCCGCGGCTTACCATAGATGGGAGGCCGGTACCGATCGCATGGGAAAAAACACCCCAAGCCTCAGGCACCCGCTATACAGCGGCGGCTGCCCCGGAATATCTAATCCAGCCGGGCATGAAAAATGTTGTTATAACTGCTGTAGAACAGGGTGTAGAAGTGGAAAAATCCACATTTTTCGAGATACTTGATGCTGAAACCTATCTATCGATATCAAATCCGCCGGTATCCTACAGCTACGGTTACGCCTCCGACTCCGCTGGAACTGATAGTGCGGCAGCTCTCATCGAAGTCCAGGTTCAAGGAGCAGAGCCGGCAGCAGTTACCTGGAAATCTAACAGAATTGGATTCCTGGCATCCGGCAGTACACTGGATCTTTCTATAGCAGATCTGCCGGCCGGTATTCACTGGATATCTGCGGAGCTGCCCCAGAATGAGGAGGATCAGGAAAGACAGCCGGTTGCAGATGGATTTGAACTTCTGGTGCTCAGACCGATGGAGGCTGTCCTGCTGACAGGTGATACGCCGCTGGACCCGACTGTGGAAGCAGTTGTCGTGTTTGATGATAATGAGGATGAGATCGTCGTTCAGGCCTATGATCAGGACGGCAGTGCGGTATCAATACAGAATATCAGCTGGCTTGATGATGCAATGGGTGTGGTGCATACCGGAAATACCCTGACGGTGAGGGAACTGCTGGCAGAAGGAATATTTCCCATGTCGGTAGTCATATCCAGTAAGTACGGCGGCAATCTGATAAGACGAATCCGTCTGGAATACCAGTATGGTAATTCTGGGGAAGAACTCCTTAGCGCCCTCTCTTCAGGGGAAAATCTGCAGGATGACGATGAAGATGACGATGAGGATGACAATGAAGATGACAATGGTGACTCTGGTCTGGAATCAGTCACGGTACCTGCTGAGGAATCGGAAGGATTGAACCTGTTAGTCCTGTTTACCGAAGGCTCAGAGTTCGTTTTTGATCAGGATCCTGAAGGCGACGATGGGGATGACGATGGGGGAGGAACACTCCTTGAAGCTCTCTCCTCAGGGGAGGAAGTGGAAGAGGAAGCGGAAGAAATACGGGCTGTCGGTACAGCCCTGCGAGTGTCAGGACGCTGTTATATAGCGCGTGCCGGAGTACGAACCACGATAACCGTGGGAACAGTGCTTGAGTCTGCCGATGAGCTGATTCTTATGCGCAACAGTGAAATGCAGTTTTTTAACTATGAATCGAGGGGCGATGTGGAAACGGTGTCCCAGCGTGGAACGTATACCTGGAACAGCGCTGATAGCAGATGGGAATAGGAGTTCAACATGAAAAAGATCACAAAAACAACACTGTCTGCTTTCATCTTATTGGCATGTATGATTCATTTGCCGGGCTACACCTTTACCTATCCCGAGAAATTCACCGAGATAGCCGACGTTCTAGACGGAATACCTGGCGAGCTGGCTGCAGAAGATAATGACCAGCCTGTTAGTCAGGCTAGATTCTACTTCGAAATGGACAATGCAGTCGCTTTTATCCCACTTGAAAGCACTGCCGGCAGCTGGAAAATGGTAATACCCTACAAGGTGCTTGAAAATCGGAGTATTCTTGAATACTTCATTGAACTGATAGATGCGAACGGCGTCAAGCACCGTTTGCCGGCAGAAGGTTACGATCAGATAGATCTGCAGAAGCTGCTGCCGATGCCCGGGGTAAGTATTATCTATCCCAGGAATGGAGAGCTGGAATATGGGATACCTCAGGTGGTTCTTATCGGGTATGAAGGATTAGTGAATCCCGATAAGCTGAAAATCACGCTCAATGGAACCGATATTGAATACCGTCTCGATGAGACCCTGATTCGACTGGTGATAACACCTTTGGAGGAAGATGTAGAGACCCTCGAAATCGGCGTCACAGCCGAGGACAGTTTCGGTTCTGCGATTGAAGAGCGCTACCAACTGACGATTCTGCCCCCCCCAAATATCGAGTGGTTGGATTTTACACTGGGAGGCTACGGTGAGGCGGAGATAACTTACGAGGCTTCCCTCTCCAGCGGAACACTAAACCAGCTGGGAACCGACCTGGCATCACTTACACCCATTGAGCATGGGTACAATTTTTCTTTCGGATTCGGAGGGGATGCCTACGGAAAGCTGGGCCCTCTTGAGCTGACACTGGATTATCAGCAGTCTTACGGCGGAACCATAGATCATCTCTGGGATACGGTCTCATCCGATATCCTGGCAGATGCCCTGGATGTGTACGCCATGCTCAACCCCTGGAACTTCGATGCAGAATTCAGCTTCGCGCAAGGTCGAAGGAGAACGTACGATTCGGGCGGCAGCTTCAATGGCCGTATTTCGCTTTTTACCGATTTTCTTATCTACGAAATTGGCGATCAGAGTGTTACCTTTCAGGATCAGACGGTAAGTTCGCTCAATTATAGAGGTGTTTCGCTGAGCTTGAACACGCCGATACTGTGGGTTAAGGCAGCAAAGGGATTGACCAAGCTTGGAAAAATTGGTGCTGCCTACCCCCAGAATCTGTTCGGCGTGCAGGTCGGAGTAGGTAAGCAGGACCTTCTCTGGCTGCAGACTAACCTTTCGTTCATATCTGACTATCAGGGACGTTATACGGATCTTGAAGATACTGAAGCCCAAACCATTGAAGAACTATTTTCATTGGAGGCGGTAAAGCCGAAAGAGAGCTTTTCCGCCGGCCTCGGGTTAGGCTTTGAGAGCGAGATATTCTCGCTGAAGGCTGACGGTGGACTAACCCTCTATGTCGATGATACCAGCACGCTGATAAATCTTGATGTGCTTTCCGATCAGCTTGCTGAGGGCTTTGCCATCGACACCGGAGTAATCAATCCCTATTTAATCATCGTGAATGATATATACAGCATATTCCCCATTTTCGACTACTTCCCGCTCAGTAATGGACTTGCCGGAGGTGCCTTGGCCGGGCTTGACGGACAGGCATCAGCAGGAACCCTCTGGGGGCTCACGTATGCCTTAGAGATGGAATTGCCGACATTCGGGTTGAGCGGATTTCTCATCCGATCAGACAAGAACTACAAAAGTCTCGGGGCCTCAGTTTCATCGGACATCTTTACCTATGGGGGAGAGCTGAGCAGGGACATTGGCGGATTCGCAGTGGATGCTTCTTTTTCAATGGAAGAGAATAATATGAAAGATCTGCTGATGCAGACAATTATTCCGCTGACAGGGCTGATGGATGCACCGGCTGCTCCGACAACCGAAGAGGGGTTGGCCAAACTGATTTCCAACAAGAAGTTGGAAGCTGAGGGGAATATTGGACTTCCGCAGATTCCTGTTATTGGTACGGTAAGTTTCAGTTATCTCTTTGAACATGGGTTTACGAATGCAGCTGATTTGACAGTTCCTGAAACCGAAACCGAAGCCGCATACACTTTGGCAGAATCTGATAAAAACAACGAATATGTTGCCCACATTGCCGGAGCAGTCTGGAGCCCGCAGGTGCTGGACCTGGATGTGGTACGGATATCCTTGAAAGGGGATGGGGAAATTGAATGGATTCAGGATTTGATAGTTTCCGGAGTTGTCGTCGCTGATCCGACCTGGGAGGTTGGCTATACTGCCGGCGGGGGAGCCGATCTTGAACTATTTGGTACAGGTATTGACGGCTCCTACGAGCGCAGCTGGTCATCTGCTGCCGACACCAACCTTGAGCATGAAATTGAATTTGGTCTTGACTTACCGCTGCCCTGGCTGGACTCGATTTCGTTTGACGGAGGATATGCCTATACCGAAGCAAAGCAGACCCATGATAAGCTTTCGCAGGAGTACAATATCGGATTTGAAATCAGCAAAAGAGTCGGTATCTTTGAAATAGCAGTAGCCAGTGAAGGTACGTACTTTGACGATCTGCTGGATGATTCAAAAGACAAAACCGATGTGGAGCTGACTATCACCGGAGCGGTCCAGCTTTAGAGCTTAAGAAGGTGTCTGACGGTGCGGCCGAAAAAGTCTTAAAAAGTGTCTGACACCGTATCCCTCAAAAAAAGCGCCTCAAATTGCGGAAAACGGTGTCCGGTGACTTGGAAATTGCAAAAAACGGTGTCAGACACCGTTTGGATAGGATTTCCGTTGAAAATCTTGATATATCACAAGATATGTTATATAATATTTGCATTGATCGAACCAGCTATAGACCCAACGGTCGATCCAACTATCGAAGCCCAAGTTTTGTTGCCAATTTCCATTTATCGAAAGGGTGAAAGCAGGAAAGCAGGAAAGCCATGAAGAATTCCCTATCCGAAGAAGTATACAACAAGCTGCTTCTCAAGCTCTTGAACAATGAACTGG
>JAGYPA010000044.1 GCA_018399255.1 Spirochaetales bacterium
GAATATCGTCTTTTCTTCTTGGAAAAAATGCCGGTTATCTGTTCGCTGGTAAAACCCCTGAATACACAGAGAGCATCTTGTTCTTTCATCCTCTAAATATAGTAAAATTCACTTAATCAGGAAACCCTTTCTTCAGGCTTTTTCGCTTTGATCGTTTACAGATAACGACTGATGCGGTCGGGCATATTCCTGCTTTGCTGGTGGTATTATTACCGACTGCATGCTATAGTGCACGGGATGTAAAAGGCAGTATAATGAACTCTGACCAGAAACGACAGATTACCGCTTACTATCTCTCCTTTTTTTCCTTCGGCCTGATCATCGCCATCATGGGTCCGGCTCTGCCGTTTCTTGCCGAACACACCGGCGTATCGCTTAATAAGGCAGCTCTGCTGTTTACCATGAGCAGTATCGGCTTCTTTACCGGTTCTCTAGTCAGCGGGAATCTGTACGATCATCTACCCGGTAACCGTATTCTAGCCGGAGCCTGGCTGATTTCTGTAGTTACAGCTTTTATCATTCCCGTTTTATCCTCTTTTTCGGTTTTGAGCATAGTTATCATGTTTTTCGGGTTTGCCAACGGGACAATTGTCGTAGGCTGCAACTCCCTCATAACCAGGGTCGACCGTCAGCGGACAGGAACCCTGATAAACGGCATGCATATTGTCAATGGTATGGGAGCATTTCTTACCCCCCTGCTGTTTGCCTGGAGCATTAGCAGCAGCGGGGATATTATCCTCGCTTATCGCGGCTATGCGCTCTTTTTTGTCTTTGTGCTAGTTATCCTTGCAGGTACTCCGACGCCTTCAGACAGCCGGGCTGTTCCGGCGGGCGAGGATGCAGATGCGGGAAAGGATGCAAATGCAGGAGCCGCGGCAAAAGCCGCGGCAGAAAGGCAGCCGAAGCCAGGCCTGTTTACTCCGGTCAATCTTTTCGTGCTGCTGCTTGCCTTGAATACGATGATCTATGTCGGGTCGGAAATCAGCTTTACCGGCTGGATATTTACCTATATCAGGACGCTTTTCCCGGGGGCTGATCGGCAGGCCGGATATATCAATTCTGCCTTCTGGCTGTTTATTACTGCCGGCCGCATTATTTCGGTTATAACGATACGCTTGATGCCGGCAAGAAAACTGCTGGTCTTCTACTTTTCCGGAGCCGCTGCCGGACTTACTATCATAATTGCCGGTTCAGCTCACATGTCAGCCATCTGGGCGGGAACGGTTCTTGCGGGACTGTCGATGGGAGCGATATTTCCCATGCTTATGACTTTCGGAGAAACTTCGGTAGGACTTACGGGAAAGGTGAGCGGGGTCATTTTTGCCGGCACTTCCATCGGCGGAATGGTTTTCCCCTTTCTTACCGGCCAAATATTTACCTTCTTTTCCCCTCAGGCCATCATGGTATCGATCCTGATAACCATCCTTACGGCCCTGACCATCTTTCTGGCGCTGAGGGCCAGGGCGGCGAAACTGCCGCCCCGGAATATCAGCGGGTAGCCGGAGAATGACGGTCGGGAATCGTCAGGTTACGCCCCGAGAAACAGCTCGATATCCTCATCAACTTTGCCGATGCCGGCAATCCCGAAAGTATCCACCAGTACTTTGGCCACATTGGGTGAGAGGAAAGCAGGGAGCGTCGGTCCTAGATGGATATCCTTGACGCCGAGATAGAGCAGGGCCAGCAGTACGATTACCGCTTTCTGTTCGTACCAGGCAATATTATAGGATATCGGCAGCTCGTTAATATCGTTCAGCTCAAAAATTTCCTTGAGTTTGAGGGCTATGACAGCCAGTGAGTATGAATCGTTGCACTGTCCGGCATCCAGAACGCGGGGAATTCCTCCGATATCGCCTAAGGGCAGCTTGTTGTAGCGGTATTTGGCGCAGCCGGCAGTAAGAATAATCGTATCTTTCGGCAGCTTTTCGGCAAATTCGGTATAGTATTCACGGCTTTTCACTCGGCCGTCACAGCCGGCCATGACAAAGAACCGTCGAATTGCGCCGCTTTTTACCGCATCCACCACTTTGTCTGCCAGAGCGAGCACCTGATTATGGGCAAAGCCCCCCACAATAGTACCCTCTTCAATGGCAGCCGGGGAAGCGCATTTTTTCGCATGCTCGATAATCACCGAAAAATCCTTCTGCCTGCCCGGTTCGCGGTCGGCTATATGGATACAGCCGGGAAATCCCGATGCCCCGGTGGTGTAAACCCGTGACTTGTAGGAATCCTTAGGAGGAACGATGCAGTTGGTAGTAAAGAGAATGGGGCCGTTGAAGGCTTCAAATTCGGTCTTCTGCTGCCACCAGGCATTTCCGTAATTTCCTTTCAGATGGTCGTACTTCTTGAAGGCGGGATAGTACTGGGCAGGCAGCATTTCGCCATGCGTGTATACATCGATGCCGGTGCCTTCGGTCTGCAGCAGCAGCTCTTCCAGATCCTTGAGATCGTGACCGGAGATCAGAATTCCCGGGCTGCTGCCTACGCCGAGATCAACCTCGGTTATCTCGGGATTACCGTACGAGCTGGTATTGGCCTCATCGAGCAGCGCCATTACAGCCACCCCGTGCTTACCGCATTCAAGCACTAATCCGGTCAGCGCATCGGCATCCAGGGAATTGTCCAGAACCGATGCCAGGGCCTTGTACATAAAACCGGATACTTCAGCATTTTCAAACCCGAGGTTATCAGCATGTTCAGCGTAGGCGGCAATCCCCTTCAGGCCGTAGATCAGGAGTTCCCGCAGGCTTCTGATATCTTCATTCTCAGTGGCCAGCACGCCGACAAAGTTCGATTTGATATCATATTCAGCCGTTGATCCGGGGGCGGGGGTCCAGAGAACTGCGTCGGGGGCAGCGTCAGGTATTGCCGTTCCCTTTTCGGCAACCGCCTTCCTGACTGCTTCACGATAAGCGAGGGCTTCGGTGATCCGGCGTTCGAATACCGCGGTATCAAAGTTGGCGTTGGTGATGGTGGCAAAGAGCCCCTCTATGACAAACCGGTCGAGACCTTCGACGGAAGCTCCGGCTTTCGGATCAAGCTGGCAGAGCCAGCCGATACCTTTCAGGACATGCAGCAGCAGATCCTGGTACCGGGCGGTTTTATCGGTTTTTCCGCAGACTCCCGCAGCCGCGGCGCATCCGGTTCCTTTCGAAGCTTCCTGACATTGATAACAAAACATTCTCCTATCCTCCATATTCGTTTGTAACGAAACCGGTATTTCAGGTTTCCGTACTCACGATATCAGGATGGCGGAAGCGGGAATGTAACATCGGTTACAAAAGCCGAAGAACTTTACAGAAGTTTTCTTCGCAGGGAGGAAATTTCTCAGAAACTGCGACAGGCGAAGAAACTGCGTTCTCAGAAGGTGATTATCGAATAGCCTTCTTTGATGTAGCGTTCAATGCTTGGATGCCCGGACATATCATCGAGCAGGGTAAGTCCCTGACGCTGAGCCGACTCCAGAGTACCCATTTTAGCCGAGCAGGCTTTGCAGATTCCGGCAATCAGTCCCTTCTGCAGGCATTCCTGATACTTGGAAGTGAACGGGGCATCTCCTCTTTCGAAATCAGCGACAAGCTTTGCGGCTGAACCTTCGATTATGAGCTGGACGGCATAGCCTTTGCTGTCCAGGTCCAGGGCATTAAGCAGAACATGGGCAAAGCACATCGGCTCTCCGTTAAAGGCAAATAACGCAAATTTATTTTTCATCAGGCATACCTCAAAAAGTTGATCGGCATGGGCAGAGCCATATGCCATCTCCATGGTAATGGAAAACAAGCGCATTCACAATCCCGGTCCGTATGCTATTTTTCGGTAGCATATTACGGATCCTGTTCTTTGAGAATAAATCCTTGACATTTATTTCAGATGCGGTATATTGAAGACGCTTTTACTGCAGCAGACACACGGACCCTTCAAGCTAACGATGTCTGTTTATATCTTACTGGGAAAGAATCTGGATTATGTCTGGGAGGTATAAGAGCATCGCATGGAAGGGCCATACAGCATACCTATACCAAAATCCTCAGCCCGAACCAATTCAGGTTCAGCAAACCCGGTTTCCGGAGGGAGACATGAAAAACGCAATCTGGTTTGTGACCAACGGCGTCAGTGCATTGGCATGCTTTGAAACAAAGGACGAAGCGGAAGAGTACAAAGAGCAATTCAGCGAAGATGATGACTATTTCTACTACGAAATCTATGATATCAGCGTAGAGGATCTCGAAGATTACCCGGATGAATACGATTTGGCGTTAGAGGAAGGGTTGATCTAAACAGCGCACCGTATTACGGTAGAACTGAGGATTGCCGGAAAACAAAGCAGGAGAAAAATAATTGCCACGGGGGAGAGCCCGTGGTCTTTGTTATGCCTGTGTACTGTGCAGGTGTGATGATGCCGATATTACTGCACAGACATAATGCCAAGCTGCCGAAGCAGCTAAGAGAACCAGGGACGGGTGACGAATGAAAAAAGAAGAGATGCTGGATCGCTGGACAACCGATAAATCCAGACAATTATACCGAATAGATGACTGGGGTGCCGGTTACTACAACATATCCGCGGATGGAAATGTCACCATTACTCCCGGATTCAAGGGACGCAGCCAGGTTGAAGTAAAGCTGCTCGATATTGTATCCGGCATTACCGAACGCGGACTCGACATGCCGGTTCTCCTGCGCATAGAGAACTTGCTCGATGCCCAGATAACCCGTCTCAATCAGAGCTTCCTCAAGGCCATGAAAGCCTGCAAGTATACTGGAACCTTCCGCGGCGTCTATCCGATCAAAGTAAACCAGCAGCAGCAGGTTATCGAGGAGGTAACCCGGTTCGGGGCACAGTACCATCACGGACTGGAAGCCGGCAGCAAGGCGGAACTTATCGCCGCTCTGGCTCTGCTCGAGGATAAGGAAGCCTGCCTGATCTGCAACGGATATAAAGACGGCGAATTTGTCGACCTCGGCCTGGAAGCGGTAAAAATGGGCTATCAGTGCTTTTTCGTCATCGAAATGCCCGGAGAACTGGATCTGATCCTGGAACGGGCCCGCGTGCTCAATGTGGAACCGCTCATCGGGGTGAGGCTCAAGCTTTCCACCCGCGCCGGCGGCAACTGGAGCGAATCGGGAGGGGACCGGAGTATATTCGGCCTTTCGCCTTCTCAGCTTATTGATGCCGTAGATACCTTGAAAGAACAGAATATGATCCACTGCCTCAAGCTGCTCCATTTCCATCTCGGGTCCCAGATACCCAATATCCGGGATATCAGGCAGGCGGTTATGGAGGCCGGGCGGTTCTATGTCGATCTGGTCAGCGAAGGAGCTCCCATGGGCTTTTTCGATATCGGCGGGGGTCTCGCTATCGACTACGACGGATCCCAGACCAATTATCAGTACAGTAAAAACTATCATCTTGATGAGTATACGGCCGATGTTGTCGAGGTGGTAATGAGCGCTCTCGATGGGAAGGATATCCCCCATCCGACCATTGTCACCGAATCAGGCCGGGCTATTGTAGCCTACTATTCGGTGCTGCTGATGAATATTCTCGATACCGCCTATTTTGCCCCGAAACCGCTGGATGTCGATGCGGTAAAGGTAATGCCGGAGATGATCCAGTACCTTTACGATGTGTATACCACCGTCAACCAGAAGAACGTGCAGGAGTGCATGAACGATGCCATCTACTATCGCGATGAGATTCGCCAGCAGTTCAAGGCCGAACAGATTACGCTGCGGCAGCGGGGTTTCGCAGAAAATCTGTTTCAGCTGGTGATGCGCAAAATCGCCGATGAAACGCGTAACCGCAAGCGCATTCCTCCCGGATTGGAGAATCTTGACGAAGCCCTGGCAGATATCTACTATGCCAACTTGAGCGTTTTCCAGTCGCTGCCGGATGCGTGGGCTATCGATCAGGTTTTTCCCATCATGCCGATCCACCGTCTTAACGAGCGACCCACCCGCAAGGCGATTCTGGCCGACATAACCTGTGACAGTGATGGAAAAATTGATCAGTTTATCGGTCTTCATGATCTTGAACGGACTCTGCCGCTGCACGAGCTTGAACCGGAAGGGGAGTACTATATCGGCGCATTTCTTGTGGGAGCTTACCAGGAAACACTGGGGGACCTGCATAATCTCTTCGGGGATACCAATGTGGTCAGCATCCGCATCAATGAAGACGGATCGTACGATTTTATCCGGGAAATTGAGGGTGATACCATAGCGGATGTGCTGGAATATGTGGAATACGATGTGAAGGTAGTTGCAGAACGGTTCCGTCAGAAGGCCGAAAGGGCTGTACGCGAAGGGTATCTGACCCCGCGTGAACGCAAGGACATTGTTGCCCGGTTTGAATCCGGGCTCCGAGGCTACACCTATTACGAACGGTAACGGGTAACGGGAAACTTGAATCGGGTAAAGAAGAACGAGGAAGGAGAGGGGAGAAACACTATGGGAAATGTACTGATTATCGGGGCCGGCGGGGTCGGTCAGGTAGTAACGCATAAATGCGCGCAGGTTCCGGAGGTCTTCGGAAAGATCATGCTGGCCAGCCGGACAAAGATGAAATGCGATCTCATTGCGGCCCAGCTGGACCGGAAGATCGAGACTGCTCGGGTGGATGCCGATAATGTTGATGAGCTTTCAGCTCTGATTGAATCGTTCAAGCCCGATCTGGTTATTAACGTAGCGCTGCCGTACCAGGATCTTGCCATTATGGATGCCTGCCTGCGCACCGGCGTAAATTATCTTGACACGGCCAACTACGAACCCCGTGAAACGGCTAAATTTGAATACTCCTGGCAGTGGGCGTATCAGGAAAAATTCCGCGAGGCCGGGCTTACGGCTCTGCTCGGCAGCGGATTTGACCCCGGGGTAACCAATGTGTTTACGGCTTATCTCGCAAAGCACGATTTTGACGAGATTCATGAGCTGGATATTGTCGATGTCAACGGCGGCGACCACGGGCGTCTGTTCGCCACCAACTTCAACCCTGAGATCAACATCCGTGAGGTTACCGCTCCCTGCCGCCATTGGGAAAAGGATCAGTTTTCTGAGACTCCGGCTATGAGTGAATCGCAGAGCTATACCTGTCCCGAGGGGGTGGGCACCTACACGATTTACCGGATGTATCATGAGGAGCTGGAATCGCTGGTCAAGAATTTTCCAACCCTCAAGAAAGCCCAGTTCTGGATGAGCTTTTCCGAGAACTACCTTACCCACCTGCGGGTACTGCAGAATGTCGGGATGACCCGGATCGATCCCGTTGTCTATCAGGGTCAGGAAATTGTTCCATTGCAGTTTCTCAAGGCTGTTCTGCCGGAGCCGTCTCCCGTGGAGCTGAAACAAAGGGGGAAAACCTGCATCGGGTGCATTGTTTCCGGCGTGAAGGACGGAAAACCGCTCAAACGTTATATCTATAATATCTGGTGACCATCAGGAAGCTTACGGCGAGGTGGGTTCGCAGGCGATCAGCTTATACAAACGGGGTTCCGCCGCATGGTGGGAGCCAAAATGCTGATGGAAGGAACATGAAGGTGCCGGGGTCTTCAATATGGAAGAGCTTGATCCGGACCGCGTTCTGGCCGATCTCGGATTCTACGGTCTTCCGTGGAATATCGTGACCGTGGAAGGGTAGGGCCGCCGTGGAAGCAGAGACCGTTTCAGCTGCGCCTCAGTTTGATCCGGAACGTGTGCCGAGTCCCGGCATATGTGGTGGATCTCATGGCGCTGGAAACCAACCCGCAGACGCTCTACCGGGTGAAGGAACGCAGCGGAGCCCGGATACGCTGGCCTTGAAGGCCTTCAGCATGTTCTCGACTTGGTCTTGTCGGCAAGCACTGACGGGGTATGTGCCAGCTCTCCTGATGGCCCGCCTGGGGCGGGAAGAGATAGACAAAGAGGTGCACGGCTACTGTCCGGCCTATCTCCGAAACCCTGCGGGAATTTCTCCGTTTCAGTGATCACCTGGTCTTCAACCTCAGGCGCAGCTGGATCGGCTGCGTCCGGTCCTGGCGGAAAAATCGTGGCGGAGTTTTCCGTGGCGGAATTTTCCGTGGCGGAAAAATCTGTGGCAAAAACTTCCGCCCGGGTTCGCAGGCGGGCGTGCCGAGAAGCCCAAATAGGATATCAGCATCGGTCTGCGTCTCAATCCGGAGCAGCCGGAGGCGGATGTCCCTCTACGATCCCTCAGCCCCCTTTTCGCGCCTCGGTATCCCGGTAAGCCAGTTTGATGGAGAAAATCTTGCGGGAATTGACGGTTTTCATGTGCATAATCTCTGCGAGCAGAATGCCGATGCCCTTCTGCGTACCTGGGATGCGGTTGAACGTAAGTTCGGTCGGTGGATGGGCGGTCTTTCCTGGATAAATCTTGGGGGCGGGCATCACATAACCCGGCCCGATTATCAGATTGATGTGCTGGTCAAGCTGGTGCAGGATATCAGGAAACGCTACGGGGTGACGGTTTATCTGGAGCCGGGTGAGGCCGCAGCTCTGGATACGGGGGTGCTGGTGACGACGGTTATAGATATTATTTATAACGGGATGCCGATTGCCGTTCTCGATATATCTGCCACCTGTCATATGCCGGATGTGCTGGAAATGCCCTACCGGCCTGCCATATGGGGAGCCGGGCTGCCGGGGGAAAAAGGGTATACGTATCGTCTGGGCGGGCTCTCCTGTCTGGCCGGGGATGTCGTTGGCGACTACAGCTTCGATCGGCCGCTTTCGTTGGGTGACCGGCTGGTATTTACCGATATGGCCCATTATACCATGGTCAAAACGACGACCTTCAACGGCGTCAGGCTGCCGTCCATAGTTTCTTTTGATCCTCACGATGATGCCTGCCAGGTTATCCGGACCTTCGGTTATGACGATTTCAGGAGCAGACTTTCATGAGTGCTACGGAACAGCGGCAGGACTGGTTTCTCTCATCCGAGATAGCCAACGGTGATCCCGAAAAATCCCGGTTTCATGTTATTCCCGTTCCCTTCGAAGAGACCGTTTCCTACGGGGGAGGGACCGCGGAGGGTCCGGAGGCAATAATTGCCGCATCTTCGCAGCTTGAGCTGTGGGACGGGGGCGTGAGCGTGGGCAGGGGCGAGGGTGAGAGTGATGGTGAGAGTGATGGTGAGGATGATGGTGAGGATGCGTGGGCGGGCGGAACTCCTGCTGACAGCGGGATCCACACCTGGGACATGATACGACGGCTCGATTTTGAGACAGTGCCTGACTACTTTGAGCGGACGGCTTCCGTAGCGGCGATTGCGCTGGATCTGGGAGCGATTCCAGTTATCCTCGGCGGTGAGCACTCCATTACCTTTGCCCCGGTTTCTGCCTGCAGGGAGAAGTACGGGGAGATAGGGGTAGTCCAGTTCGACGCCCATGCTGATCTGCGGAAAACCTATGAAGGCTCACCCTACAGTCATGCGTGTGTGATGCGCCGGATTGTTGACGAGCTGCAGCTGCCGATTTTCCAAGTCGGTCTTCGGGGAATCAGTCAGGAGGAGAACCGGTTTATTGCGGAGCATCGGATTCCCGGGCTTGCCGCCGAGGAGGCTGTCGTTCGGCAGGTCAGTGAGCTGCGGCTGCCTGAAGATTTTCCGGAGAAGGTCTACATAACCATTGATGTCGACGGTCTCGATCCCTCAATTATGCCGGCAACCGGAACTCCGGTACCCGGGGGGCTGGGATGGTATCAGCTGATGGGCATGCTCAAATCGATCGCCGCTCAGCGGACTATTGTCGGTTTTGATGTCGTGGAGCTGGCCCCGATAAGCGGCCTCCACTATTGCGAGTTTACCGCCGCCCGGCTGGTTTACGCGCTCATGGGGCTGATCGGGGCGCAGATTGACTCGTAAACAGTTCCTTTTTTACCAGTCAGGCATATTCCTGAGGCAGGCAGGTATGAAGGCAAACTTCAAACCAAAACGTCGCTCTTACTTTTTGCAAGAGCCACAAGTTATAGTCTTATTCAATACCTTATTAAAAAAGTAATAAAAATACCCCTTTTTTCTTGACATTTGTCAGACAAAGGGGGACAATTATTTTCACAACAAAAATCTATTGGAGGTATGCGTATGTTTGGACTACCAGCGGCAACAAGCTGGGTGCTTTTTGGCTTCCCCGCATTCTGGGTTGTGTACACAATTGTCTTTTTTGTGAAGTCCCGGAACTGGCCGGATGACAATGACGGTAATGACGAGGGAGGCAGCGAATGAACAGTGTAGTACTTGTTTTTCTGATCTTCTACTATGTCGTTGTTGTCGGGATCGGTTTCTGGGCAGTAAAAAAGGGTGGTGCAAAAAATCTTGAGGGATATCTTCTGGGAGGTAGAAAGGTAGGCCCCCTGGTTACGGCCATGACGCTTCAGTCGACTTCGATGAGCGGCTACATGTTCCTTGGCGCCGGATCCGAGGGTTTTAATACCGGATACTGGGCCATATGGTATGCCGTAGGTGATATAGGAGGCGGTGTTGTAAACCTTTCGGTTATCGGTCGGAGAATGAGAAAGCTTTCCAAGATTCTGGGATCGCTCACATCAATTGAATATCTGGAGCATCGGTATCCCCACGCGGCAACGCGTCTCGTAGCCGGGGTGCTGACAATTTTCTTTCTGTTTTTCTATGTTCTGGCTCAGTTTATCGCCGGCGGGAAGGGCATGGCACTGGTTACCGGGCTGCCGTACTGGGTTTCTTTGCTGATTGCTGTGGGTATTATCATGGTTTATACCTATCTTGGCGGGTATTTTGCGGTTGCCTATACCGATTTCTTTCAGAGTATTATCATGGTTATCGGGGTTGTCTGGATTTTTGCCGCTGCTATGAGTTATGTCGGCGGATGGACGGCTGCCAATGCAGCCATAGCCAATATTGACCCGACCTATCTTTCTATATGGGGAAAGGATCTGCAGTATCAGAATGCCTGGGGCGAGGTTGCCGGTGCTGTGCTTATTTTCTCGGTGGGCTATATGGGGTGGCCGCATGTGGTTACCCGGCATATGGCAATGAGCAGTCCTAAAACGGCCCGGATGGCTGGACTGTATTCAACCATCTGGAATCTGTTTTTTGTTACAGCACCCTATATTGTCGGTATTCTGGCAATTGTTATTATTCCCGATCTGGCAGATCCGGAAATGGCCATTTTCGAGGTTGCAAGCGCCCTGCTTCCATCGGCAATTGTAGGTATTGTCATGGCAGCTATTATGGCCGCCATTATGTCAACTGCCGATTCAATTCTTCTTCAGGTGGGTACCATAGCCTCGCGAGATCTCTACCAGCGATTTTTTAATCCAAAAGCCGATGACAAGCAGATGGTTTTAGTATCCAGGCTGCTGGTGCTCTTGATTGGTGTTATAGGGTTTCTGGTAGCTATTATTCAGCCGCCGGGAGTTTTTGCCATCGTGGTATTTACCACATCGGTTCTGGGAAGTGCATTCCTGCCGGTCTATGTTGCCGCGGTCTGGTGGAAAAAGGCGAATACGCCGGGAGCCATTGCCTCTATGAGCGGCGGGGCGGGCGTGGCTTTTTTCTGGAAGGTTACCGGAGCAGCCGGGGCAACAGCGATTCACCCTATGTTTGCCGGTCTCGTTGTTTCCATAGTGCTGATCGTAGTGGTAAGTCTGGCAACCCAGAAGAACCATCCTGTTCCGGATCATATACTGGCAGCTATTTCGGAAGCCGATCGAGTCGGTCCGGTTCCGAAGGAAATGCTGGCGGGAGCCGATTCCAATTTGGCAGCCGAAGCAAAAGGAGTTGCCAGATCGCTAAAAAAATAGATTATTTCTCAAGGTAATTTCAAAATGATTTGCATTTTTGGGAATTGGCTCAAAATGCTCATTTTACTATAATGCTCCCGTGTCGGGGTTGATTTTCCGCTCTGCACGGGAGTATTCTTGTCTATTTATAATACCGGGGTTTACCAGACTCCTGGAACAGCGGGTGCCCATGAAACAAGAAATTAATGGTATTCCAGTCGGTATAAGCAGAAGTCAGGCTGCAAGTATCCTGACGGCAAAGGCCGGGGTTTTCAAGCCGCAGGTTCAGCGTATGGTCTACTATCCCTATTTATGGGTGCACTATGTCTATACGGTGAAGACTTTTCTCGGTAAGCGGAGCATACGGGCCTACATTCTGGTCGACTTGCTGAATAATATTGCCGCTACAGCCGATCAGTTCGACTATGAAGCAGTCTTGGTTGAATCTGAGTCGCTGATTCCCATCGGGGTGGAACAGGAAACTGCAATAAAGACAGCAGAGACCTATCTGCTCCACTCTGCGGTGCATAAGATGAAAACACTGCTTCTTCCGCAAGCCGAAGTTCAGAAGCAGGAAACGCTCTATAAACCCTTCTGGATTGTTAAATGTATGGATCGTAAGCGCCGTTCCTTTCGAGTGCTGGTGGATGGTGTGACGGGGAAATATGAAATACTGAACATTGACGGAGACGATGCATGAACCTCTATCTCTTTCTTATTCCCGGGGCTCTTTTTCTGCTGGTTGTTTTTTTCCGGGTGGGGCTGCCGTATCTTAAAAGCCCAGCTTGGAAGCGTATGATAGATAATGCCCGGTACTACCGGCACAGGGAAAACCTGGATAAGTCTGATGCGCTTCTGGAAAAGGCGGTAGGAAAATTTCCCGATCGTCCGGAAGTCTACACAGAGTATTTTCTGAACCATTCGCAATCCTCCGATCTCAAGATGCGGATGGCAGTACTTGTGGCCGGGTATGAACGCACAGAAGATACGGTTCTCTCTTTCTTTCTGGGTAACGCATTATTTGAAAACGGAGATTTTACAGAAGCCAGGAAGTATCTGGATACAGACGCATGCCGGGAATATATGATTCATCTTCGAGTGCCGCTGTTCGCCCAGCTTCTCTATGAAGAGAACTCTTTTAATGAGGCAGAAATAGAGTTTCTCTCTTTCTATAATGCGGTATTCCATGAATCCAATGGGAGTGAGCGGATTCTGGGAGATTTATCGGCTCAGGAACTGACTCTGTATGTGCTTATTCTGAAAGCTTTGAAGAAAGACTGGCGAAAGGTTATGAATATTGTCCCCCGGACAAGTGTGCATTCAGATATGGGGTGGAAGGATTATCTTTCACTGCTCAGGGACGAATATCGGGATTTGAAACCGGCTGTAACCGGTATTTCCGGTGATCCGTCAGAATTTAACCGCCGCCGGGCAGTTTTTTACCGGGAGCGTATCAAACTGGTGGAAACCTACTTGCAGCAGCCAAAAACCTGAGATACTTCAATAGTGGTTTCTCGATAATCTTGCAAAAGTGAAATTGACTCGCCCTTCAGGTAATCATCGGCTAAGCCTCAGCCTGCGGAGCTTGCCCCTCTAACTTCTTATTCCGGAAATAGAGTACTAAATCCGCACTTACCATTATCAGATTAAGCATATAGAGAACGATGATGATATCGTAGGTGTAAAACACTTTATGGAGAATCCCCGACAGATAGCCGATCCAGATGATGATCAGGAAAGCGAGGCTTTTGCCCTTTGTCGAGCGTGAAGTGTAGGAGCGGTAGATGGATGCCGGCCAGGCTGCCCCGAAAGAAAGAATCATCAATGCTTCAAAAATGCTCATGCTGCTGCTCCTTATTGTTATCAGGTAATGGGTATATAATGCTCAGGCATGTCCGATACGGTAATCAGACGGCGCAGGGCGGCCATGCGGGCGGCAGCGATCTGCTGCAGGTTGCTGGGACTGTCTGCTGTGCACCATTCAATCATCAGCTGCCAGATGCTTCCGGTGAGAAGATTCTTAATCATGTCGGTCTGCATTGCGGGATTCAGTTCTCCAGCAGCCGCAGCCCGGGACAGTGCATCGGAAATAATGGGGTAGAGGGCGAATTCTCTGGGCTGAAAGAATACGCCGTGAGAAGTGAGGATGATGGAAAGAAATGCACTGACAAAATCGGCTCCCTTGACGCTAAAGTAGCTGAAAAATTCATGGATGGTAAGAAAAAGTTCCTCAATCGATGATTTTTTTCCTAAATTAGTGTAAAAATCCATCAGTCGGCCGCTTTCTTCCCGTACATAGCCGGCAAGAAGGTCCTTCTTTGAGGAAAAGTGATGATAGAAGCTGCCTACCGATATCCCGCTTTCCTGACAGATTTCCGGGATGGTGACCGATTGATAGCTTCTGGCGTTTATCAGTTTTATCGAGGCGGCATAAATGCGCTGCCGGGTTTCACGTCCTTTTTTCGTTGCAGCGGGAGAATTATTATTTTGGATTCTGCCGGAATTCATATGGTATGGTATACCGTAATTATGGAAAATTCGCAAGTTTGAATCACCGCGAAAAGAGCGGGCGAAAAGCTGACAGAAGGGAATTTGTTTTTGTTGACAGCTTCTGTTCCCGGTAATACAATAAAACAGAATGGATTCGGTTTTTCCGGAAAGGGGTCTTTATGAAAGGGGTTATGGGAAAGGTTTTACGGGTTGATCTCACTGAAGGAACTATGCGGGAAGAGCGTATACCGGAGGCTGTCTATGAACAGCTGATCGGCGGGGTCGGGCTTGGGGCCTACTACCTCTATCAGCATATTCCCGCAGATGCCGATCCGCTCGGGCCGGAGAACATCCTGGGTTTTGTCAGCGGTTTGCTTACAGGCACGGGTAGTGTGATGACCGGGCGCTGGATGGCGGTCTGCAAATCACCGCTTACCGGCGGATGGGGGGATGCCAACTGTGGAGGAAATCTTGCCCCGGCGATCAAGCAGAGCGGCTATGATGCAGTATTTTTCAGCGGGGTATCGGATAAGCCTGTCTATTTTGCAGTTGACAGCAAAGGACCCCGGTTGGAGGATGCAGCGCACCTCTGGGGAATGGATACCATTACTGCCGAACAGACCATCATTGCGGAATACCCGGGCCGGAAGCGACCTTCAGTTGCTGTAATTGGTCCTGCAGGTGAAAATCGTTCACTTATTTCTGGCATTTCAAACGATTTGGGAAGATTTGCAGCCCGCTCAGGCGTAGGTGCTGTTATGGGTTCCAAGAAGCTCAAAGCGGCAGCCTTTGCCGGAATCCGGAAAATCAGCTGTGCCTTCCCTGATACAGTAAAGGAGTTGTCGAAAGAGTACAGCGCAAAAATCCGTCGTCAGAACCTGCCCCCCATCGTCAAAGGAGGCGCTCTTCCGCTTTTAGGCAAAGCCCTCGGACTCCCTGTCGGAATCCCGCTCGATGCCATGCTTACCACGGGTCTATTTAAGAAATGGGGAACCATCTACAACAATGCCGCGGGGGTGGTGAATGGAGATTCCCCCCTGAAAAACTGGTCCGGATCAAAGGTTGACTACCCGGCAGAAAGCTATCGGAAGATAAACCCTGACAATATTATAGGGCGTGAAACCAGGAAGTATCACTGTTATTCTTGTGTTATCGGCTGCGGAGGCATCTGCGACATAAGCGATCTGGTCCCCGGCACTACCCATTCACACAAGCCTGAGTACGAAACGGTGTGTGTTTTCGGGGGCGACCTGCTCAACGATGATCTTGATGCAATTTTTATCATCAACGATATGTGCAATCGGGGCGGGATTGATACGATCTCAGCCGGCAGTACGGCGGCATTCGCCATTGAGTGCTTTCAGAATGGACTGCTGACCAAAAAGGATACCGATGGTCTGGAACTGAATTGGGGTGACGGAAAGTCAGTCATAGAACTGGTGAGAAGGATGATTGCCCGAGAAGGAATTGGGGACCTGCTGGCTGACGGAACAAAGCAAGCCGCTCTGCGATTGGGGAACAGGAACGGTAACGGAAACGGGAACGGGGACAGAGCGGAAAAGTATGCCGTTCATGCCGGAGGTCAGGAGCCGGGACTGCATGATTCCCGGTTTGATCCGCTGCTCGGTGTTCACTTTGCTGCTGATCCTACGCCTGGGCGCCACACTATCGGGGCGGGTTTGTATTACACCATTTCCCATCTTTGGGAGAAAGTCTCCTGGGCTCCCCGGGTTACCCGTCCCTACGCAAAATCGTCCGACTACCTGCCAAGTAAGACGAATGCGCTGAAGACCAAAGCCAATGCCTGTTACAAGGCGCTCACTGATACCGTCGGCGGGTGCATGTTTGCTATGATTACCGGGGTTCAGCATTGGAAGATATTCGAGTATATCAATGCCGCCTCAGGCTGGGACCGCACTGCTGATGACTATATGGAGGCTGGTCTGCGGGTTCAGACCCTGCGTCAGCTTTTTAATATCAAGCACGGGATTGATCCGCGAAGTTTCAAGCTTCATCCACGCATGTACGGGGATCCTCCGCTGACCGAAGGCCCGAATAAGGGAAAAACGGTGCCGATCGAGGAGATGGTAGGTGAACATTGGCATATGATGGGCTGGGATCGGAGGACCGGAGTTCCACTGGAGCAGACTGCTGTGGAGCTGGGACTCGATCTTCTGCTGGCAGGTGCAGCAGGTGCAGCTAAGGCGGCAGGTGCTGCCGATGCAGGAGCTGCGGCCGGGGCCGGGGGTGAAGGTGAAGGTGGAAGTAAAGGGGACGTGGATGGGAAATAATGAGTCTGTATCGAAAAAAAAGCGGATGATTCCGAGATTCGAGTTTTCCCTGTGCATGTCGTGCAGTATCTGCGTTCAGGCCTGCCCGTTCAGCTGCCTGGAGCTTGCAGCGACTGGTCCAACGGCTGGGTCAATGACAGGTGAAGCTGCCGGTTCGGCCGGCAGTGCTGATAAGGTTGGTCGTGCGGCTGTCCGTTATGGAAAAAGATTTCCGTTTTTGCAGCAGCAGGAGTCCTGTACCGGCTGCGGTATCTGCTTGCAGGCCTGTCCCATGGACTGCATCACGATGGTTGAGAGGAGCTGAACGAGTATGGCAGTAGTAGTGGTTGAACGGTTGCCGCAGCATGATTATGTAAAAGATTGCGCCGCTCTGACGAAGGATTACGGGAGAGAGAGCTGGGAGACCCGGCCGGAAAACGCGGCTATCCGTACGGCGGTGTTCAAAGCGCTGGATAAGCTGGAGAAAGAGAGCGGCATCCGGGAGAAAATCCTCAGCCGGCCGGTGCTTGTCAAACCGAACCTCGTACTCGTTTACTACTATATGGGAACCATAAATCCGATATCGCCGGAGACTACCGATCCGCGGGTATTTGATGCCGTTGTACTGTGGCTGGCTCAGAGAGCTTCGAAAATAACCATTGTTGAGTCATCCGGTCGCGGATCCCCGACCCGGAGCTCCTTCAGGATTTCCGGACTTGACCGGATAGCCCGTCACCGGGGCTGCGAAATTATAGCCCTCGAGGAGCAGCCGGTTGACCGGTATATTCTGCCCCGGGCAAAAGTGCAGAAGGAGATTCTTATTCCCAGGATTTTTTCCTCGGTAGTCCGGGGGGATGCGGCGTATGTTTCGGTCCCGAAATTGAAAACCAATCTCTATACCGAGGTAACGCTCGGGTTCAAGAATGCCATGGGAGTAATCCCCTATAATTTGCGGCAGCGCAATCATACGGGCCTGATTAATCAGAAGCTGGTTGAGATGCTCTATCTATTTAAACCCGATATTACCCTGATCGATGGAGTTGTCGGGGGTGAAGGTGAGTGCCCGGCTCCGGTTGATCCGGTTGACAGCAGGATGATTATTGCCGGGGACCACACGGTGGAGACCGACCGGGCAGCCGCTGCGCTGATGGGCTTCGATCCATCATCCATCAAACTGATGCAGACTGCCGATGCTCTGGGATTCGGGGAACCCGACAGCGTGAAGGTGTACGGAGATACTTCCCCGGTGAAGTTCCGGCCGGCCGATGCGTCGCTGATATCAGAGAGGGTGCGGGCTGATTTTCCCCAGGTGAAATTCCTGCTCGGCATCGATAAGGTGGATCATAAGCTTCCGAAGGATCGGGAGTTTGTCCGCGCGATGGAACGGGTCTGCCGGGGCGGGTGCATTGCCACGGTCAGGTTCGGGCTGGGGATGCTCAAGGCCGAGGGGATCGAGATCAAGAATCCGGCTGCGGTGGTTCTCGGCGGCGGAATCGAGATTGATGGACAGCGGTACTGGTATGACGGCGACGGGAAGGCGTATACGAGAGACGATATTCTCAGGCTGCCGGGCAAAATGGCGGTAATCGGTTCGTGTGGTGAAATCCTCTCCGGGGATGCAGATTACTATGCCCCGGGATGCATTCCTTTTCCCAATAGTCCGCATGCGATTCTGCATGCTCTAGCCGGAAAGCCCTGCAGGGTTCTTTCGCTGCATAACAAGCAGTTTTTCAAGCTTGGCGCGGCCATGCTCAAGACTCGCGGTGTGAGAAGATCGCTCATAAAGCAGGGACTTCCCATTGATGTCCCGATGCAGATGGCGGACGACATAGTTCCGGTCAGAGAGCTTACGGCAGAAGAGCGCAAGCGGGTATGGGTTGAATGGCCGCTGCCGAGGCTCACCCGGAAAGAACAGCGGGAGGCGCTTGCCTTCGAGGATGACTCTGTCGCCGGTTCTTTTCTCGGGAATATGCGGCACCACTTTATCGGGAAGCTGGTAAATAAGATTCTGGCATTGCTCACATTTCTGGTTACTATAGCCCCGCTTTTGCTGGGAGTTATTTCTGTCGTGCTGAACCGGCCTGTCGGCTGGAGCGCTGGGACCTGGTTTATTATCTATCTCAGCGTGGAACTGCTGCATGTTCTTGAACTGCCTTTTGCGCTCAAGAGAGCCAGGCGGAGGCACATATCCCTGTTGAAGATGGCGGTAAAGACGCTTTTCATAGGATTTCCTGCCTGGACCTCTCCCGGGGACAGCTCCGGTATCGAGACAGGGTAACTTTCGAGGCGAGCTGCAGCTTAAATACTCAAAAACTCCCGTTCATAATCTCTGGGCTCCAACGCTTCCGAAAAAGAGGTGTGGCTCTTGCAAAAAGCAAGAGCGTCGTTTGGTTTTTGCAAAAAATCTAAAAAGAGGGTTGACACCGAATATATTTATTTATACATTTCGTCATATGACTAAACGACAAAGCGAATCCGATTTCCTGAACCTTATCACCGCTGCAGGAAAGGCAGTCTCCCATCCCCTAAGGGTGGGCTCTGGCTCTGCTGCATGAAGGTGAAGTATGCCTGTGCAAGTTTTCCGAGGTGCTGCAGGTTGCCGATTCTACCATGTCCAAGCATATGCAGGTTCTGGTGGATGCCGGATTTGTACGCAAGCGGCGGGAGAATAAGTGGACCTACTATTCCCTGCAGATACAGCCGGACCCTTTTATCAGGTCGCTGACAAGCCAGATGTATGAGCTGGTACAGAACGACCCCCGATAAAGGATGATAACCGAAAAAAGGATCACATATCCTGTACGGAGGATTACCAGATGTCTGAAAAAAAGAAAGTCACTGTTTTGTGCTCCCATAATTCCTGCCGCAGCCAGATGGGGAGGCCCTGCTGCGGCAGCACGCGGGGATCAGTTTGAGGTATTCAGCTCGGGACTGTATCCCGCAGAAATCCATCCGATGACGCTTAAAGTTCTGGATGAAGCGGGCATAGATACCAGTCCCCTGGAAATCTGAAAGTGCAGGACTATTTGGGGCGAATTTCTGCAGCATGTGATCATAGTCTGCTCAAAAGCCGAATCCGAATGTCCAAGTACCTGGCCGGGCGTCTCTAACCGCATGTACTGGCCGTTTGACGATCCGGCGGCGGCTGAAGG
Organism: Spirochaetales bacterium; assembly: GCA_018399255.1. Lineage (GTDB taxonomy): Bacteria > Spirochaetota > Spirochaetia > JABMQR01 > JABMQR01 > M55B182. The sequence goes on from JAGYPA010000044.1 coordinate 19,665, forward strand.
AACCGAAGAAGATCGCCTGGTGGTGTTCCGAAGGGGTCAGCCCAGTGACGAAATCGAGGCCAGAAATTATAAAATGGCTTGCGGAACTGGCTGGATGAGACTGGCTGAATTGCGAAAAAGGAGCAAGTATAGATGAATTCAAGGATAAACTGAAGGTGCTGTTTCTCTGCACGGGAAATTCGTGTCGGAGCCAGATGGCGGAAGGCTGGGCGCGGAAGCTGTAAAGGGGATCGTATCGATGCCTCATTCGGCTGGAATCGAGACCCATGGGTTCAACCAGCGGGCCGTGAAGGTCATGGCTGAAGCCGTGCGTTGATATATCGGGCCATGTCTCAAAGCATGTTGATGAGTTCAAATCCCTGGCCTTCGATCTGGTTGTGACCGTATGCGGGCATGCCAATGAGCACTGCCCAATCTATTTGGGAAAAACCAGAAAAATGCATGCAGGATTCGAAGATCCCCCCCGCCTGGCCAAGGAACTGGCTGAAAAGGGCGCCTCGGAAGAGACCCAGCTCGACTGTTACCGCAGAGTGCGGGATGAAATCAGGGCCTTTATTGAAACCCTGCCCGAAGGTGCAGCCTGATACCATGGTAAAGGAAGGAATACTGAAAGAAAAAAATGAAAAGTGAATTTGAACAGTACCTCACGCTCAGGGCTGGAAAGCCTTAACTGAATAGACTGAATAGGGAGATATTAAATGAATGCGGAAGAACAAGGTGCAGTAAGAAAGGCGGTCCGGGAAAACTACGGCCGCATTGCGGTCTCGGTGAAGCAGAGCGGGTGCTGTTCAGGTTCTTCCTGCTGCGGGAGCCCGGAACAGGAAGTGCAGGGAACGGCCGCTGACAAGTCGATGTCCAGCAAGCTGGGATATTCTGAAGCCGATATCGAAGCGGTACCTGCTGGAGCTGATATGGGATTGGGATGTGGAACTCCGCTTGCCTGGGCAGCGATACAGCCAGGGGAAACGGTTCTGGATCTTGGCAGCGGCGGTGGGTTCGATGCGTTCCTGGCTTCTCCGCAAACTGGGGCTGCCGGTCGGGTAATAGGGGTTGATATGACCCCGGAGATGGTTGAGAAGGCCCGGAAGAATGGGGAAGCCGGCGGATACGGCAATGTGGAATTCCGGCTCGGGGAAATTGAAAACCTTCCTCTTGCAAATGATATGGTCGATGTCATCATTTCGAACTGCGTCATCAATCTTTCTCCAGATAAGCAGCGGGTTTTTTCAGAAGCCTTCAGGGTTCTGAAGCCCGGCGGTCGATTGGCAATTTCAGACACGGCGGCAATTTCCGAGATGCCGGCGGCTGTTAAAGCTGATCTTGCTCTGCATGCCGGGTGCATATCCGGGGCAGCGCCGGTATCTGAAATCGAAGAGCTGCTGTCTGCAGCAGGTTTTACTGAGATTTCTGTAACCCCGAAATATGAGAGTCAGGAGTTTATATCCGAGTGGGTACCCGGCAGTGATGCAACAGATTTTATCATTTCCGTCACTATTCAGGCGGTGAAGCCTAAGAGAGCCTGATTCAGAATTGTGGAAATCTTTCTCAATTCTATTACCTTGTGATTTTTCTGCTGGTGTAATAAAATTTAAAAGGTATAAAAGCTGCAGTTGATATTATTACCTCATTGGTTTATATAATCGAGGGATGCTTAGTGGTTAGCAGCTAATATACTTGGGTAGGAGTTGTTGTCTGAAATAAGTCGCTGAATGCTGGGACTCTGGTTGAGAAGGGTATCGATTATGAGTAGTTCTGTTCCCTCAACTATCAAACTGTATCACATAGTTCATGTTGATCGGCTTCCGTCGATTATACAGGACTCATTCCTGTGGAGCGATGCGGAAGTACAGAAGAGAACTTCCTCCGGCACAAACATTGGGATGACATCAATCAAAAGGCGTAGACTTCAGAAATCTCACAAGTTACCCGGATCTGCATGTAGATGAATGTATCCCCTTCTATTTTTGTCCCCGATCAGTCATGCTTTATATGTTTTATAGAAATAACCATCCAGATATCCTCTATCACGGAGGACAGGAACCTCTAATACATCTGGTAACCGATTTGCAGCAGGTGATTTTATGGGCAACTCAGAACAGCAAGCGCTGGGTATTTACCGATTCCAATGCCGGTTCCTATTATTTCAATGACTACAACGATCTTTCTCAGTTGAACAGGATTAATTGGACGGCGGTAAATGCAGCAAGCTGGCAAGGTCAACAGGAACAAAAACAGGCGGAATTTCTTGTGGAAAAAAAGTTGCCATGGGAATTAATTGAGAATATAGGCGTTTATTCGATAAAGCAGCAGCATGATGTTCATCAGGTTTTTTGCTTATCAAATCACCAACCACCTGTACAAGTTAAGAGAAACTGGTATTATTGAATGGAAGGAGTGGCCAGTGATTACCTATAAAACAGGAGATCTTCTATCCGAAGATGCGGAAGCCCTTGTAAATACAGTTAATTGTGTTGGGGTAATGGGTCGCGGTATAGCACTTCAGTTTAAGAAACAGTTTCCAGATAATTTCAAGGTATATGAAAAAGCTTGCAAACGTGAAGAAGTGATTCCTGGGAAGATGCTGGTTTTCAAAACTGGAAATTTGATGAATCCCCAATTTATTATTAACTTTCCTACGAAACGGCATTGGCGTGGAGCCAGCAGGCTGGAAGATATTGAATCGGGTCTGAATGGTCTGGCGTCAGTCATAAGAGATTATGGAATTACATCAATTGCTATCCCTCCGCTGGGATGCGGACTAGGTGGACTCGATTGGGATGTTGTTCGGTTGAAGATTGAACATGCGCTTGCAGAATTCTCAAGTGTTGACATAGTTGTGTTTGAACCCAATGGGGCTCCAGAATCGGGGAAAATGGTAAAAAACCGAAAGGTTCCCAATATGACACCAGGCAGAGCTGCTCTGGTGGAATTGGTTTATCGATATTTTTCGGGTCTTCTTGATCCGTTCATCACGTTATTGGAAGTACATAAACTCCTGTATTTTCTTCAGGAAAGCGGAGAGGATCTTAAACTGAAATTCGTTAAAGCTGCCTATGGTCCCTATGCAGAAAATCTTCGCCATGTTCTGCATGCGGTTGAAGGGCATCTTCTTTCCGGCTATGCTGACGGCGGAGATAATCCAGATAAGCAGCTGAAACTGGTACCTGGGGCATACGAAGATGCATCTGAGTTTCTGAAGCAGTATCAGCAGACAAAAAAACACTATGATAATGTTTCGGACCTGGTAGAAGGTTTTGAATCTCCGTATGGAATGGAATTGCTGTCATCGGTTCATTGGGTTGCAGCTAGAGAAGAAGCACGAACTATTGGGCAAATTGTTGATTCCGTACATCAATGGAATGATCGTAAGAAACAATTCAATACGAGGCAGATTAAGTTGGCTTATAAGGTTCTCTCTGAAAAGGGGTGGATTGCTTCTGATGGGGAGACCGGTTGTCAGGCGGTGAAGCCGAAGAGAGCCTGATGGTTATTATTCCAGTATTATCTCGGAAAAGCGTGACAGATATCACATCAAACTTGAACAGCTGTCTGTAGAATTCCCTTCATGAAAACAAGAACACTTCAGACCTTGCGTACCATAACGCAGATTATCACATTGGCGGCATTTATGCTGCTCGTCATAGCGGGAAGGAGCCAGCTTTGGCTGGCAGTCTTTGCCGTTTTCGGGATCGTGCTTTCCCTGTTTGCCGGTCGGATCTACTGCGGATGGATCTGTCCCATGGGTACCGCGCTGAGGGCTGAGACCTGGATTTTCAAGAAGCTTCGCATAAAGCGTAAGACTCCGAAAGCGGCAGCCCTTAAGCACTACTGGTTCAGGATACTCTTTCTCGTCGGATTTCTTGCTCTGCTTGTTCCCATGATGCGATCGGGAGATAAGCAGCCGGTCCTCCTCTATCTGACCGGTGCGTCAGTGCTGGTTTCCCTGTTTTTTCATGAGGCGGTCTGGCATCGGGTTGTCTGTCCCTTCGGGACCATCCTTTCCATTACCTCCCGCATATCGCCGCGCAAGATGCGGGTAGCCAAAGAGCAGTGCATCGGCTGCAGCAAGTGCGAGCCGGTATGTCCGAGCATGGCGATATCGAAAGAGGACCAGGGGAAAAAGCGGGAAATCATTGCTCATGAATGCTTTTTGTGCAACAATTGTCGTGAGGCCTGTCCGGTTGCTGTTATAGACTGGAAAAATTCCAAAACCTGACAGAACAGCAAGATTCCGGGCGGGGACGGGTGGAGTATGCGGGAACTGAAGGATTTTACCCTGCTGAGCAGACTGCATGACGATCAGCTTGAAAAGGTTCGCAAAAGAGGCCGGGTTATTGAGCTTGATACCCATGCAGTGCTCCATACGCCGCATGATAGCTGCAAGAATGTCAGTTTTGTCCTTGCGGGCAGACTGGCCATAAGCCGTATTCTGCCCTCGGGGAAGGAGTATGTTATCAGGACGCTGAGCGAAGGTGATTCGTTTGGTGAGATGGTGGCATTTTCCCGTGATGCTGCCTATCCGGGGTGGATTATAGCAGCAAGTTCCTGCACGGTTCTGGAAATCGAGAACACCCTGCTTCTGGAATGTATGGGCGATCGAGAGTTCCTGCAGGCATTTCTCGAAGAACTCTCCCGGCATACCCTCCATCTGCTGCAGCGGCTGGAATTCCTCAATCTGAAAACTATACGTCAGAAAATTGCAGGATACCTCCTTTCCCGACTCGATACCGTCTATGGGGCAGCTCCGAACGACTGGGACGGGGCTTATCCTCTGTCGAAAATCCCGAAAGAACCCATGGTCGCCGCCGTGCCGAAAGCCCAGCTGGCCAAGCTGCTGGGCAACAGCCGGGAAGCGGTATCACGCGAGCTTGCCCGGCTGGAGAAAGAAGGGGTTCTGGAGCGGAAAGGGCGGAATGTAAACATTCTGAACGTACATCGGCTTGAAGAGATCCTGATGGATGAGGAAGGCTGAAGATATCCTGAGGGTGGGGAAGTTTTTCGTGACGTCAGGCTGTTTTGCCCTGTGTGTTGGTAACATGATGTTACCAAGATGGTGGAGCATATCCTGAAAAAAAGTCAATATTCGGCTAAATTAAAATTTTTCTTGCGATGCACATATGCTCATGCTAGTATGTAGTAACGTACTGTTAGTAACAAATGGATGGTGATGCAGTGAGGTCTTTCAGTAAAGTTGCCCCGGCATGGTGGGATTATACGACTCTGGACGATGAAATTCTTCAGGATGCCGCCCGATTGACAGTTTCAGATATCAAGCAGCTGGAAAGATCGGGTTTTACTATCCGGTTTTTTGATACGCTCGAATCGTTTTATACGGCCGAAGCCCTGGAGTATGTCGAAGCCTGGCTTCAGTCTACTCCCGATAATCCGGCAGGTATCTGCGGACCTATCGGACCGACCGCGCAGCTCCCGCTCGTTGCCCAGATTGTTAATGCGCTGGGAGTCGATATACGCAGCGGGCATTTCTGGGGCATGGATGAATGGGTAGTTGACGGCAAGGAAGTTGAAAAATCGAATCCCTACAGCTTCGCCAAAGCCGATATGGATCTCTGCTTCAATCGCATCGACTGGAAGTATCGGCTGGATGAAGGCAATCTTCATTTTCCTTCGGTCGCTGGACTGTCCGATTATTCATCATCATTCGATGATGTCCGCTGTCTGGTCATGCAGGGCGGACAGGGAGAGGTGAAGCACTGGGCCTTTAACGATCCGGTAAAACGGGAAGGGGCGTACAGCGCCGAACCGCCAAGTCCGGCGGAATATCGGAAAAAGGCAGCCCGTATAGTTGATCTGCACCCGATGACGATTATTCAAAATGCGCGGACCTCCGGCGGAGGGGTGGTGTCCAATATTCCAGCCCGTGCGCTCACCGTCGGTCCCGAGGAAACCTGGAAAGCGGAGAAGGTCTCAATCTGGCATCCCGGATACCATGACAATCCCTTCGGCATGCGGCTGACAGCGCTGATGATATCAAAAAACCTGGCCGATTCTTCTGTACCGATGTCGCTTCTGGCAGATCATCCCAATGTGCAGTTCAACTATTATGTTCACGGTATCGGATCGTGTGAAGCGGAAATGAATTGATCTGGCTGTCTCTACCTGCTTCATTCCCGGTTCTCGATACTATGTCTGGCTTTGGAAAGACTCCTGAGGAGTTTTTTTAGATATTTAATGTTTTGAAGAGGAGAAGGAGGAGAAAAATGAAAAAACTGGTATTGCTGCTGGTTATCATGCTTATGATCCCGACGCTGACTGTCTGGTCAGCAGCTGCGAGTGAAGCCGATGACGGCAAGATCGTCTTTGGAAACATTCCTGTTGCGATGTCTGATGAATGGGGCGGATACAGTGTGGAAAACTTCCTGTACGCTGCCGAAAAGAAGGGCGTGGAGGTTGTTGTCCTTGATTCAGAGTGGGATGGGGAGAAGGCCCTGAACAATCTGGAGGATCTCATTATTCAGGATGTAGATCAGATCAGCGTATTCGTCTACACCCCGGAACAGGCCCAGGACTTTATCGACAGGGCAAATGATGCCGGTGTTCCCATTTCGTTTGAAAATACCAAGCTTGGGGGACAGGTGACTGGTGACTATCTGGTGAATGTTGCCTTCGAATATTATGAATTCGGCTACGAGGCTGCAAAATACATCAGCCAGACCTATCCCGGAACGAAATTGTTTTACTGTCGGGGACTGCCCGGAATGGGTATTGTGGAAGAATACATGCGGGGAATTAACGATGCCCTCGAAGAGTTCGGCACCGTTGAAATGACGGTTTACCGGGATACAAACTGGGATACGGAAACTGCGCTCAATGCTACCCAGGATGTTCTTGCCGCCGGTGCGGAGTTTGATGTTATCTTTGCCAACAACGAGTCTATGGCAGTTGGCTGCTACAATGCCCTCGAAGATGCGGGACTTGCCGGGAAAATTCCGATTGTATCAACCGGCGGAGGCCCTACCGGCGTGCAGATGCTTAAAGACGGTATTATCCAGGCAACGATAGCCGGACCGGTTTCGCTGCAGGGGCTGTATCTGTTCAAAGCAATGTATCTCTATGAAACCCAGGGAATCCTGCCTCCCGAGAAGCACATAGCTCCCGGAGTGACCGCTATTACGCTGGACAACCTTGATGAGAACATCTCCTGGATACCTTCTGACGAGCTGATCGAAATGATCGGCGGACTGGATGAATGGTAGGAGAGCTTGAGAATCGAAGAAAGCTGAGAATCGATTTACCCTCTAAGGTCTGACAAGATCTCGAGGGGTGGGAAAAAATGGCTGCACCCTGCACCGGTCTATCCAGACGACAAGACCGGTGCATTGCTATCTATCCGGAATGAATCAGTGCACAGTATCAGCACACAGGAAGGGCCCGAAACAGAATGACAGAAACCAGACAGCAGGAATCATTCGTGCTGGAGGCATACGGCATACAGAAATGGTTTCCTGGCGTACAAGCCTTGACGGACTTTAACTTTCAACTGCGGAAGGGTGAAGTCCATTGTCTGATCGGCGAGAACGGAGCGGGAAAATCAACCTTTATAAAAATACTCTCCGGAGCCTATACCCCCTCCGGCGGAAAAATACTCATTGACGGGGTAGAGTACCCCTCGCTTACTACTCAGTTTGTGCGGAGCATCGGGATTCAGACGGTCTATCAGGAGGATATCCTGATTCCCCAGATAAGTGCTGCAGAAAATATATTCCTCGGCTCAAAGTATCAGAAGAAATCCTTTGTGGTAAATTACAAGGATATGATCAGACGGGCATCGGAGCTTGCTGATGAATACGGCATACTGCTGGATGTAACGCAGACCTATGAAAACCTCAATCCTTCAGACCAGCAGTTTACCAAAATATTGAAAACCCTGACCCAGTATCCCAAAGTGCTGATATTGGATGAACCTACCCAGGTCTTCAATGTAAAGGATACCGAGCTGGTCATCAACATTGTCAGGAAAATCACAAAAGCGGGGGTGAGTGTAATCTATATCGCTCATGACCTGCATGAAATTGCTACCGTTGCCGATCGGGTTACCGTTCTCCGAGACGGAGTGCTTATCAGTACCTACGATAAAAAAGATGCGGAATTGAAGCCGGACATTCTCTCCCGCGATATGGTGGGAAGACCGGTGGATCTCTTTTATAAGAAGCAGCGGCACCCTATCGGGGCAACGGTCTTCGAGGTTACGGGTCTCAAGCTCGAGCCGCACTCTCAGGAGATCAGTTTTTCGCTGCGCGAGGGGGAGGTTCTGGGAATTGCCGGACTGAAAGGTGCCGGAAGAACAGACATTGCCCGTGCCATATTCGGAGCCCGGAAGAAGTTTGCCGGATCGATTGTAATGAAGGGGAAGGATATAACACCGAAATCGCCTGGGGATGCGGTAAAAAATGGATTAGCCCTGCTGACTGAAGATAAGAAGGTTGACGGTCTTTTTATGGGCATGCCGGTTTATCAGAATATTACGATAGCCGGATTAGGTTCCATCGGGAAGTTTCTGGTCAACATGAAGCGGGAAAAGCAGCTGGCCGAAAAACTGATGAAAAGACTGCGGGTGAAGGCGGCATCGGCTGAGCATGAAGTAAATACGCTCAGCGGCGGCAATCAGCAGAAGGTTGTCATTGCAAAGTGGCTGTTCAAAGGGGTGGATGTGCTCATTGTCGATGAGCCGACCCATGGAATAGATGTCAATGCCAAGGTAGAAGTGTATGAACTGTTTACCGAGCTGACCTCTTCGGGGAAATCTATCATTATGATCTCTTCGGAGATGCCGGAAATTATTTCAATCAGCGACAGGGTTATTGTAATTAAGGATTTTGAGATCTCCAGGGAGCTTTCCGGAGAAGAG
>JAGYPA010000045.1 GCA_018399255.1 Spirochaetales bacterium
CTGAAGGCGGCTGCCTCTGGTTATTCCTGAGGTTTTGAGAACTGTTTTCCCAATATGATCGGCATCGCTGAATTTGAGTGAGGCAAGCTTCCTGCCGACCATCATTCTGACAAGGTCGTCTACATGATCGAGTTCCTTCACCTTGCAGGTTTCAACAGTCTTTCCGTCTCGCAGAACGGTAACTTTATGCCCGATCCGCATGACTTCATTCAGTTTGTGTGAAATGAAAATTATCGAAACATCCTGCCTGATAAGGTTTTCAACCACAGAAAAGAGACGCTCAACCTGATTATCAGCCAGGGCCGATGTAGGTTCATCAAGAATCAGCACTTCCGGATCCATAGAAAGCGCCTTTGAAATTTCAACCAGCTGCTGATGAGCTACCGTAAGGTCACGTACACGGATGCCCGGATCAAGATCCAGAGAGACCATTTGCATATAACGCACAGCATCTTGCCGCATTTTCTTTTTGTCAATCTGAAGGGGCCAGAACTTTTTCGGCTCCCTTCCCAGCCAGATATTTTCGGCAATTGTAAGGTTTGGGCAAAGACTGAACTCCTGTGCTACCAGCCCGATACCTTTCTTGTGGGCATCATTCGCAGATCCGAATTTTACGGCGGAACCTTTCCATTCCAACCTTCCTTCATCGGCGGGAATGACCCCGCAGAGAACCTTCATCAATGAAGACTTTCCAGCTCCATTCTCACCAAGCAGAACGTGAACCTCTCCTCTGTAAATTGAGAAATTTACGTTTTCCAGTACTTTAACCTTGCTGTTCAGTGTTCTTCCGCCTGCATCATACAAACCTTTGTGGATGCCTTGCAGAGACATAATGCATTCTTCAGAATTGGCAGTAACCATCAGCCCAACCTTATTACCTGTGATGAAGGGGTATAACGAGAATCATACAGTAACTTTTTTCGCTTGTCAATAATTAATGTTAAAAATATTAATTATACCGGTATTTACAATATTTAACATGAATGGTATATTTATTGCCGGGAAGTTTACGCAAAGGCAGCAAAACAACAGCTGTCCTCCTGACCAGGATACGACGTGAAAGATACGACGTGAAAAACTTGTAACTTATAATCAGTTGGATACGATGAAAGGATTAGTATTTGATATTGAAGAATTCTGCCTGTTTGATGGTCCCGGCATTCGTACCGGTATTTTTTTCAAGGGATGTCCGCTGAGATGCAGCTGGTGCCACAACCCTGAAGGTCTGTCATTCACGCCGGAAATTATTAAGAACCCTAACGGCTGTCAGCACTGCAATAAATGTGCAGTAGTCTGTCCCAGCCCGGAATCCTGCCTGCTGTGCGGGGCTTGTGTTGAAGCCTGCCCCAATCAGCTTCTCAGGATCAGCGGGAAGTGGATGGAAGCGGAAGCCCTTGCCCGGGAAGTGAAGAAAAACAGCGATATCCTGAACTACTCCGGCGGCGGGGACACCCTCAGCGGCGGGGAAGTGCTGCTTCAGGCTGATTTTGCAATTGAACTGCTTCAGCATCTGGAAGGCCTGCATCGCGCAATAGAGACCAGCGGATTTGCGGATGAAGCGGCATTTATGGGGGTAATTAAGCATTGCGAGCTAGTTATCATGGATATTAAAATTGCCGACCCGGCCGCACATATCTATCATACCGGGGTCAGCAATACCAGGATTCTTGCAAACTACTCCCTGCTCAGAGAAAGCGGCATTCCCCATATTATCCGGATACCACTTATCCCGGGGGTAACCGACACAGAAGATAATATTGACAGCATCTGCCGGATTATTAATGGAGACCCGGATCTGCAGCTGTTGGAACTGCTAACCTACAATCCTCTTGCCCATGCAAAATACCCGATGACAGGAAGGAAGTTTGAACCGAAGTTTGATCCGCAGGCAATACCGGCAGTCCGTGGAGACATTGTAAAAAAGTACGCTATTCCATACGAAGTATTAACATAGAAGGTTGCGGCTCTTGCAAAAAGCAAGAGTGACGTTTTGGAGCCAATTTTCAAAAATGCGAAGCATTTTGAAATTGGCTCAGTTATCTGCACATACTGGAGGGAGGAAACTGAGATGAACAATCGGATAGAAACACTCATGAACAAGGTAAGGGCCCATGACTACAAGCAGTACCTGCAGGATGACAACCTGAATCCTGCCCCGGTATTTTATCAGAAAGGATATACCGCAGCTGTTCGATCGGCTGAGCGATTGAAGATGCTGCTGGAAAAGGAGATACCGCACATTTTTCCTGAAGACAGGATTGCACTGATACGTACCGTAAAAACCATCCCCCCTCTGTTCACCGATAACGAATGGAAGGAAATATCATCATCACATTTCATCTGTGAAAGCGGTGACGTCTTCAATATATGTTCAGACTATGGAAGCCTTATCGCGGAAGGATTGGGCGTTCGCAGAGAAAAAATTCTAAGCAGCCTGAACCAGGCAAAACAAGAGCAGGATACGGCAGGCATCGAGTTCCTTGAGGCTGCCTATACTGCCTTGCAGGCGGTAACTGCATTTGCGGAGAGGTACAGGGACGAAGCCCTGAAAGTCGGCAGTCGTGAAATTTACGCAGTGCTTTCCCGCGTTCCTGAACAGGGAGCCCGTACGCTTCATGAAGCCCTGCAGTTCTTCAGACTGATCAACTATACCTTGTGGATAAATGGAAACTATCACAATACAATCGGAAGATTTGATCAGTATATGCTTCCTTATTATCTTCATGATATTGATAAAAACCTGCTCACAGAGGATGAAGCATATGAACTGATCGTTGAAACCTTTCTATCCCTCAACAAAGATTCTTACCTTTACAAAGGCGTTCAGCAGGGAGATAACGGGCAGAGCATGGTTCTTGGCGGATGCGACAGCAGCGGAAATCCGGCTTTCAACAAGCTTACGGAACTCTGTCTGAAGGCAAGTCTGGAAATTGAAATGATTGACCCCAAAATCAATCTCCGTGTGTCAAAAGAGACCCCTGAAACCTGGTTCATACAGGGTACCGAACTGACTAAAGCCGGCCTGGGATTCCCCCAGTATTCAAATGACGATGTAATAATCAAAGCTTTGACCGATTGGGGGTACGATCTTGATGATGCAAGAAATTATGTTACAGCAGCCTGCTGGGAGTTCATCATCCCGGGAAAGGGTATGGACATACCCAATATCGACGCAGTTAACTTGCCTGAGCTGTTGAACGGGATAGTCCATACTCGACTGAACGAGATCCCGACTTTTGAAGAACTGAAACGATTGTACAAGCAAAGCATTGCTGAAAAGGTAACCGATATTACTGAATCCCATCGATCCATATATATCGTTCCATCGCCCTTTCAATCAATCTGCATGGATGGATGCATTGAAAATCGTCGTGATATATCTGAAGGCGGCACCTATAACAACTACGGTATCCATGGCAGCGGCATCTCCACGGTTGTCGATTCGCTGTATACCCTGAAGAAGCTCGTTTATGAGGAAGGTACAGTCAGTAAGTCTGTAATGATGGAAATGCTGAACAAAAACTTTGAGGGGTATGAAAAACAGCGGAATATGATACTTGATCTGAAAAAAATGGGAGATAATGACCCGGAGCTGTTCTCATTAACCGAAGAGGTTATTGATATGTTCAGTGATGCTTTCGACGGCAAGAAGAATGAACGGGGCGGATGTTATCGTCCCGGCACGGGAACTGCGATGTATTATATCTGGCATGCTGATTCCCTGAAAGCGACCCCGGATGGAAGAAAGCAGGGACAGCCATTCCCGGCCAACTTTTCCCCCTCTCTGCTGAAGCGCCATCCGGGTTTTCTATCCGTTGTTAAATCCTTTGCCCCGGCTAACATTTTCAAAGCGGCAAACGGCGGTCCCCTCACCATTGAAGTTCATAACACGGTATTCAGAAACAGGCAGGGAATAGAGAAAACGGCAAAACTCGTCCAGTTCTTTATAGAGATCGGAGGACACCAGCTGCAGATAAACACGCTGGATAAAGAGACTCTCCTGAAAGCGCAGCAGCAGCCTGAAGATTATAAGAACCTGATAGTGCGGGTTTGGGGCTGGAGCGGCTATTTCACTGAGCTGGATAAAGAATTTCAGGATCATATTATCAAACGCAATGAATATGGAGCTGCAGCCGCCTCCTGAAGCAATGCCCTATACCAGGATTGGTTACCAGGATTAATGAATCAGCAGGACGCTTTAATTATTTCCGGAAAATCCTCACCGGCAGCCTGCATTTTCCGAACAAGCTGCTCTCTGAGCCATTCTTTAGTGCCCGCATATTCAGAATCATGTATAAGATTGTTCTGCTCGTGAGGATCCTTTTCAAGGTCATAGAGATACAATTCCTGATATACCGTACTGTCCTTATCATTCCAGGGGTCACCACCCGGGGAAGCAACGCAGTAGCACCAGCGTCTGGTCCTTACTGCCCGACCTATTTGTGATTCACTAATCTGAATAAATACTGTGTCATCCCAGTCATCAAGCTGTGCGGCCTTGTCAAGGAAAGGTACAAGAGAACGCCCCTGAAAAGTATACGGTACGGGTAATCCGGCCAGATCCAGGAAAGTAGGCGGCAAATCTATCAGACTAACCATATTCTTCACTCTCAGACGAACAGCCTGCGCTCTGTCAGGATGATAGATAACCAGCGGCACATGCGTGCTGGCCTGATGACAGGATCGTTTATATTCATTATTCCGGGTCCGGAAATGGGATCCGTGATCGCTTCCATATACAATGATAGTCGAATCATCCATGTTCAGCTCTTTCAATTTTCTTCTAATTCTTGCCAAGTTAGCATCCAGACTGTTGATTGCTCCAAGATAATCCGGGTAATTCTCCTGCCAGTCCCCCTCATGCCCAACAAGATCCCCAGGTGGACTGAAATCACAAAAAAGTTCCTTTGAGCCCCGCGGACCTTCATATTGATTGTGATCATTCTGATGGTGAGGCTCTATGTAAGAAACAAACAGAAAAAAGGGAATCTGCCGGTCGTCTGACCACTCCTCCAGTGTCTCAAGAACCCAATCCGTCTGTGCATCCGGCCTGTATCTACCCTCGGGAAACATTTTCACCTTATTGTTCTTATCAAACATATAGCCGTCATAGGCATGCGAGGTAAACTCCAGTACATCACTCACTATCCACTGATCCCTCCACCCTCCCCTGTAGGGTACGGGAACTGGAGCTGCATGAAAATCTACAGCGGGACGTTTCTGCAAACTGTTTCCCGAAGCATTTCTTCCGGCGGGTTCTGCTCCGCTGCTGCTGTACAGTGCCGTATCATTGCTGCCCGAATTTGTTGAGGCAAGATGCCATTTTCCGATATACCCGGTGCGATATCCATTCTCCTGAAAATGGTGTGCTATCGTTTTCTCATCCTGAAGCAAACCGATATCGTTTCGGAAGCATCCTGTTTCCGTGGCAAACTTTCCAGTTTGAAGACATGCCCGTGCGGGACCGCATACCGGCTGGCAGGTATAGGCATTTTCAAACAGAACTCCCTCATCGGCCATGGCATCAAGATTTGGAGTAACGGGCAATGCCTGCCCATAACAGCCGCAGGTATCCCACCGCTGCTGATCTGAAAAGAAGAAGAGAATGTTATATTTTTTCATGTGAATACCTCATTTCAAGTTCATGGAAACTGCCTTGAAGATATACTTCCTCAAAAACAGAAAGAGTAATAAAGCAGGGATGAATGTATACATTGTCGCGGCCGCAATCATATTCCACTGCGTAAGCTGCTCGCCGGTTTTAAGTTGAGAAAGCCCCACGGACAGCGTTGTTACACGACCTCTTGTCATAATAAGAGGCCAGATAAACCCTCTCCAGCGGAAAAGAAAGTTGTACAAAGCCATAGACGTAACAGCAGTAAGAGACATCGGAACTGCTATGGAAACCATAATTCTGAATTCTCCGGCACCGTCAATCCTTGCCGATTCCAGAATTTCTGAAGGGATCGTTATCAGATACTGATAAAGAAAGAAAATTGAAAATCCGGTGGATGCCATGGGAATGATCATCCCCTTCCAACTGTTTATCCATCCAAAACCGGAGACCAGCGTATACATTGGAATAGCCCGTATCTCAGGAGGAAGCAGGACAGAGGCAATAAAACACATCATTATCAGCCTGCCGCCCGGCAGATCCAGTTTGGCCAGAGCATAAGCAGCTATAGTCCCTGTGGTAATGGTCAAGATGGTTGTTACAACAGCATAAAGGATAGTATTTGTAAAATAATCCAATACAGGAATCAGATCATTGACCTTCCAGAGATTTTCAATCTGCAGACTGCTTGGGATGAACAATATTGGAAGCCTCATAACATCTGCGCTGGGCTGGAGAGAAAGCTTGACAAGATAGAGAAAAGGAAATGCCATAATTAGTGCTGCTGCAACCATTAAAACATCTTTCAACTTTATTGCCGGTTTGTATGTACTCATAAGTCAGTCCTTTCAATCCAATCCATGGTAGTTTCTGTTTTGATAACGAAACTGAATGAATGCCAGAAAAACAAATAAAACGAAAATGACCATTGTAGCTGCGTTAGCCCGCGGCAGGTCGAACCTGTTAAAACCTAAATCAAAAATGAATGACATCATGACATTTGTGGCCTGAAAGGGCCCGTTGTTCGTAATCAGCTTTGCAAGTACATATGAATTTACAAATCCGTACAGTGTGGAAATGGTAATAACAAATACCAGGGTCGGGATCAGAAGCGGCAGTATAATATAACGCAGCTTCTGGAAAAACGAGGCACCTTCGAGATCAGAAGCCTCAAAATAGCTCTCTGGTATAGCCTGAAGTCCCGCAAGAAACAAGATTGCATTGTATCCCATGGTATACCAGACTTGGATAATAATCAGCGACATCATCGCCAGCACTGGATCCTTGAACCAGGAAACAGGAGATAATCCCAGCAGTCCGATGAACGTGTTAAAAATGCCGTAGGGATCCGCAAGTATGTTTTTCCAGACAAGCGCTCCAATTACCGGAGTAGATATATAGGGAATGAAAAAAGCGGCAACTATAAAAAGATAGTACCTTCTTCGCTCTTTTAGATAGAGACTCAGCAGCAGCCCCAGCCCCGCACTGAGAATAATAAAAAATATGGTGAATATTACACTGACCTTCAGGGAGTTCCAGAATTCCGGATCAGTAAATATATTCACATAGTTTTTGAACGCGACAAATATCATCCTGCCGCCGACGTTGCGCTGGAGACTTACGATAATCCCTTTTATCAGGGGTATAAGAAAAAACATCAGAAAGAAAAAAAAGGCCGGTGCGATGCAGGAATAACCGAACACATACCGATTCACCTTCTCTCTGTTCATAGAGCCTGCTTTGAGCAATGACACATTATTTCTCCATTGATTGATAGTACTGCCGCCCGACCATTCTCCGGGCGGCATAAACCGTTCTCCATCAAGACATGCTTCGTATCAGACCGAAAAAACTGCTTCAGCAAGTGTTTCGGGAATACCGCTTGAGCCTCGATACGGAAGAATTGTTAATTCAGCAGTCTGTTTGTCTCTTTTATATATTCATCCAATGCAGCATCCATGCTTTTATCAGTGTAAAGCATTTTCTGATATAATTTGGTAAATACTGTCCCTCCCCAGGTAATTTCCGGCAATCCAACCTTCTGTACGTCTATGTCAAAGGGAGTTGCATAAGGAAGAATTTTCCCAAAAAGCTGAACAGCTTTTTCCTCAGCAACACGGGGATCAGCAGCCCAGGATGCACGGGGCATGAGCATTCCCGCTTCTAAAGTGGCAGCAACCTCAGTATTGACTGAAGTAAGCCGGGTCATCAGCTCGAAGGTCTTATCTACCGGCAGTTTTGAACCCTTAGGGATTGCAAGCCCGGTTCCAGCGGTCAAGGTTAGCGGCTTAACCTCGGCAAGATGGGGAACCATAACCAGTCCATAGTTCAAGTCGGGATAGTTGTTTTTAATATTCCCTATTTCCCATGGTCCGCTTATCATCATTGATATTTTTCCCGTCAGGAATAGAATTCGCACATCTCCTCTTGTGTCCTCACTTCCTGGATCGGGCACGAACACCTTCCCGCTATTAGCAGCACCCTGCAATGTTTTTATAGTTTTACGGACTACAGGCGTATCAAGGGCAGACTTTCCATCTTCAATAAGATACGGGGTCTCCTCGCTGGCAAGAAAAGGTATGAGATACTGACCTGTCGGATCAAACCCGAATGCCTGAATATCCGGACCAAGCTCCCTGTCAATTATGTCGATAACCTCAACCATCTCTTCAAGAGTTTCCGGAGGGGAAATGCCAACGTCTGCAAAGTGATCCTTATTGTAGAATAATCCAAAGCAGGTGTGATGCAGTTTCATACCATAGAGGCTCTCCCCATAGGAGACTTCTGTCCAGGTCGACTCAAAAAAGTCCTCATAGCTGGGATGAGAAGTTATCTGCTCAGTTAAATCCTCGAGGAAGCCCTTGGCTGCAAATCCTGCAATCCATGGAGAAGGTACTTCTATCAAATCAGGAACAGTGCCCGCGGCAAAATCTGCCGTTATTTTTGTTTGAAACTCACCCCAGTTCAGAATCTGACTGCTGACTGCATACCCGTTCTCAAGGGCGAACTCATTGATTACCTGATCATAAATGTTGTATAAATGATCAGGGTTCCAATAATAGTTGAGAACCCCCTGCTCTTCTGCCGATGTCTGTGCCTCGTTTTGACCACCTGCGCCCAGCGCCATCGGCAAGAGCATTATTACTGCCGTAAGCAGCAACAAAGCTTTCATCTTTTTCATATCAATCCTCCTAATGTAAACTAATAACGGTAATAACCGTTTTTTTCACGCTGTAAAAAAACCGCTGTAAACAAACCATCAGGTTTCAAGATTTCAGAGATATATCATGGTATTGTCTTTGGCTATAATACGTATAACCTCCCCAAGAAAGCGCAGCTTTTCTCTCGGATCTTCTCCATCTATAATAATGCTGGGCATTATCTGGAGAAGGAACGGCAAAGATTTGATAAATAGAGGGTGCTTGAGCGGACCGATGGATACTTGCTCCAATTGCCGGATCAGCACTGATGCAAAAGGATCGTTTGAGTAGAAAGGTTTCTCGAGCACTTCCCGTGATGTGGGAATCATACCAAAATCTTCAAAATACTTTCTTCCGCTTGCCTCATTCGTACACAGGTATGTTATCCATTCGATGGCTTCTTCCGGCTTTTTTGACTGGCGTGAAATCGCCAAAGAATGCGTAAGAAGGATACTCTCCCCCCGTCCGTCAACCCCTTTCGGTATTGTCGCTACCATATATTCGTCGTCAAAGCCTTTTCCCTCTCCGCTCAGTCTGCGCAGATGGCCCCTGCAATACGGTCCATCTATCAGGAAGCCAACCTTATGTGAGGCGAATAGAATACGTCCGGCATTAATGCTTCTGGCATTGACTGCTCCACTGTAACGATACAGGTCCGAAAGCCAAAGCAGGGCTTCAACATTCTCATCGCTTTCCACAGTGAAATTATTGATTGAGTTGCTGAAGCCCCCACCAAAAGCCATCAGGAAGGGGTAAAGCTGAAGATAATTATAGGCAAATGAATCTAGAGGAAGACAGAGACCATAGGTTCCCTCAGGAGATGCGTCAGCTATCTGTCTGCTCATACGGGCGAAATCATCCATTGTTTCGGGCGGACTGTCCGGATCAAGTCCTGCCTGCTTCATCACCCGTTTGTTGCAAAACAGAACCTGAGGGCAGAGTGACCAGTTTATTGCATAAAGTTCATCATCTATCTCCTCCAACTCAAGAGCTTTCTGATATTGATTACCAATATAATGCTGTTTTGAATAATTTGTCAGGGGAAACAATGCATCAAGATGCTTGAATCGCTGCAGCCAGAATGGTGTTATCTGCATTACATCGAATGGCTCATTGTTCAGTAGATGGCGGAGTATTCTTTTAACGTAAAGAGTATAGGGAACGCTTTCGCTCGTTATGTTTATTGCCGGATTATCCTTCTGAAAAGATGTTATAAAATCCTGCATTATCGGTATATCAGTGAATTCCGTTTCGGCCCAATTCAGAAAAACTATGTTTTTTACCGGGTCCTGTATGAAAGTTCCTTTTCCCTGAATTTTCTTCAACATCCCTTCAAGGACCAGCTCGTTAACTGCATTACGGAGTGTATTTCTTCCAACTCCATATTTCAGCATAAGCTCATTTTCCGTTGGCAGCAGATACTCACCCGTTTCTTTCTGCGTAGAGATAAGACTTTTAAGCTGATGGATTGTTTTCTGCTTTTGGGACAATGGCATTCTTTTTATCCTTTTTCTTACCACATCCGAAAAAACTCTCACTGTGCTGTTAAAATGGTGTTTCAACCATCTGCGACTTACCAGCCTTCGGAGTTCGAACAGGCATATTGCATACCTGCTGTCAGAGCAGTAAAAACATATGATGGTATGTATTCATTCCATAGATACCATATGTCATAAAAGTATTTTACTATAGATTTTCTCAGCTGTAAACCAAATTCGAAGTAAAAATAGTAGAAAAGGAAAAAGAAGTTTGATACCCGTATCAGTTTCTCAATCGCTTACAATGTAGTATTATAAGTAATGGACAACAAGTTACACATAACCAGTCAGGTTGAACTGGCGAGAGCCGAGGAAAAAATCAGTAAACAAAAAGCCCGGCTGCTCTTTGATACAGGAGACCTCGATCACGTGAGCGTAGGCACCTTTGCCGGACTGGCTTTCATTCACGCATACCTCTTTGGTGATATCTATGATTTTGCCGGCAGGCTGCGAGAAGTGAATATCGCCAAAGGCCATTTCCGTTTTGCCCCAGTGATGTATCTGGAACATTCTCTGAAATACATCGACACCATGCCCCAGAACAGCTTTGATGAAATTATTGAGAAATATGTTGAGATGAATATTGCCCACCCGTTCAGGGAGGGGAATGGAAGGGCAGCGCGTATCTGGCTGGATCTGATTCTGAAAAAAGAGATACGGCAGGTCATCGACTGGAATCTTGTAGACAGGAATGAATACCTCTCTGCCATGGAGCGAAGTCCGGTAAAAGACGTCGAAATTAAAAAGCTCCTTATAAGTGCATTAACGGATAGAATCAATGACCGTTCCCTGTTTATGAAGGGCATTGACGTGAGCTATTTTTACGAAGGTTACAGCAAGTTTAAAACCGAAGATCTCTGAGTTAATTGTAAAAATGGTGACAGTCACATAATCCAGTACAACTGCTTGAAAAACTCGTACCAGAGAGCTTTGTACCAGATTTCAATCACCGTTTTCCGCAATTTACCCAGGCTTTTTTGAGGAATTCGGTGTCAGACACCGAATCTCAGGGAAAAGTTTTGCCGATGTACCCTGTGCAAGTAAATTATGGTATACTCTCAGCATGTCAGAAATTGATGATTTTGAACGTAACTGGCGCCGATGCTTCCACACTGAATTTCTCGCCCGCAGGGGCAGTTCGCCATCCCCTGAAAATTTGCCAGGTCTTCAAGACCTACTGGATCTTCAAGACCTACTGGATCTTCAAGACCTACTGGATCTTCAAGACCTGCCGGATCCGGATTCAGATCTAAATACTGTTGAGTGGACGAGCAGGGCAATCGATCTAACGCAGTCAAGCCTGGGAGACAACGCCCTTTATGACATCCTTACTGCGTGCTCCTGCACGTTCCCTGAAGAAGAACTGACAGCTTTCCGGGATCTGTATCGCCGGACCGGAGACATCGGTACTGTTCACACAGCTCTGCAGGAGTGGTTTATCGGGATGATCCGCACTGCAAAGCAGCTTGACAGTGAGCATGTCGATTTTATGGTGCGAAAAGGTATGGGAATGGCAGGACTCCTTGACGGAAACCATATCAGAGCCGTTAAGATTCCTAAAGAATTTACCGCATGGTATGAAGAAAAGGACCCGGCAGTCCGCAAAAAACTCTACTGCCACTGTACTCGAATCAGAAAACAGTTCGATAGCGAAAAAATTCCTGCAGTTTCGGGAATGTACTGCCTGTGCGGGGCCGGCTTCTACCGTCATCTCTGGGAGTATATACTGGAACAGCCAGTTACAGTTACCGCAGCTGAATCTCTGCTCAGCGGGAATGATCTCTGTGTAATTGAAATTGATATCGGGAGTCCCGGGATATAGCTGACCTTCAGGGCATATGCATCAGCAGTCAGCATTTTACAGGAGCGTAATAATGAAAAGTACAAAAAAAGCTCATGAAATGACCGTTTCAGAGCTTGCCGCCTATATTGACCACTCCGTGCTGAAGCCGGAATTCACCCAGGCAGAGGTTGAGCAGTGCATCCTTGACGGCATCAAGTACGGCTGCAGAACCGTCTGCATTAATCCATCAGCAATCCCCCTGGCACAGAAACTGTGTGCCGGAACAAAAACCGATCTGTGCGTCGTGTGCGTTTTACCCCTTGCTCCGGCATACGTCATGGCCAGGGCAGACGATATGCTGTAGGGAGAAAAGAAGATATTCCCCTCCTCCCCGTTAATCATGGAGTAGATATCGAGGGCAAAATCGGTATTCCCGGCTGCGGCTTTCTCGAGATCGCCCGGCTGCCCCGCAGCATAGGCCTGAGCGCCGGAAAGCATGAGAAGTATCATCATAAAACAGAGACCCGTCAGTTTACCTTGTACTTTTTTCATGTCAGTCACCCTCTGTCAGCATTATACGCATCGGGATTGTTGTCAATACCTGGTTCGACGGACAGCCTCTGAAGCGGCTGCTTATGCGGCTCGTGCAAGCAAGCCTTGACACTGCATAGCAGAGAGAGGTACTTTCAAGAAAGAAGAGGAGTATGCCGTTATGCTGCAGCAGGTCCGCTACACGGTACACGGTGAAGTGCAAATGGTCGGCTACCGCTACTTCACCATCCGTCAGGCAAAGAAATACAGTATTACCGGATATGTCCGCAATCTTGTCGATGGAACCGTGGAAGTCGTTGCCCAGGGGACACCGGAACAGCTCGCATCATTTGCAGCAGCCCTGAAACAGGGTCCGCCGTCAGGCCGCGTGGATCATATTGAGGCAGCTGCCGGCGGGGAAATTCAAAGACAGTTTACCACCTTCAGCCTTCGCTGGTAGCACTGAAACAGCTTATCACCAGCTCCCCTCCCCTCACTACCAGTCGATGGGAACATAGTCCTTGAGAAATTTGCCGCACCAGTGGCGGCCCGTGAGTATCCCGTCAAAAAACGGATCACAGACTCTGGCTGCCCCGTCAACAATATCCAGGGGCGGCTGAAAGTCGTGGACCTCCTGCTTATATTCAGCAAGCCGGGCAGGATCTTCATCGGTTACCCAGCCCGTATCCACCGCATTCATAAAAATCCCGTGCTTCGCCAGTTCGCTGGCCGAAGTGTGGGTGAGCATATTCAGGGCAGCTTTGGCCATATTCGTGTGGGGATGCCGCTCTCCTTTCTTGAAGCGCAGGAACTTCCCCTCCATAGCTGATACATTGACAATATGCTTTTGCCCCGTGATCTCCCGCTTCATCAGCGGAATCAGCTTATTGCAGAGAACAAAGGGAGCAATAGCATTTATCAGCTGAATCTCCAGCATTTCCGCCGTCTCGATTTCGCCGATCTTCAAACGCCAGCTGTTCGTGCTCCGCAGATCAACCTGCTGAAGGTCAGCATCCAGCTTCCCCGCAGGAAAAACGGCCTCGGAAGCTCGGGCGACATCGCTGACATAGGGAACCTGGGAAAGCCGGGCAGATTCTCTCAGCCCGATCCCAATCCCGATCCCGATCCCGATCCCCGGAGACCTGCTGTTTCCTGTATCAGCAAGCCCGGAACCGGCCGTTCCAGCAAGCCCCGCAGCAGCTGCTGCTGCAGGCAGCTGGTCATGAGCTTCCAGGATAGCGAGACATTGATGATGATTCCGCAGCAGCTTCCGGACAACGGCAGGCTGTTCTTCCACCAGGGCGGTTTCCCATGCCATAAGATGCGCATAGAAGGCGGGAGGCCGACGGACTGTCTGGGCAGCATTATTGATCAGGATATCGAGCCGGTCGTAGTTCTGCTCAATGTACCTGCAAAAAAGTTCCACGCTGGGAGTATGGCGTAAATCGAGCCCATAGATATGCAGACGGTCTCCCCACTCTGCAAAATCGGGCTCCTTTGCATACCGCAAGGCAGAATCCACCGGAAAACGGGTAGTGGCAATAACCGTCGCCCCGGAACGCAGCATCATCAGAGCCGCCTGATATCCGATTTTCAACCGCGACCCGGTTATCAGAGCAACCTGCCCCGTCAAGTCGGCCCGCTGAAACCGCTTCCGGTAGTTCAACTCAGCACAGGCAGGGCACAGAGCATCGTAAAAATGATGCAGACGGGTAAACTCCGCCTTGCACACATAGCAGTTGCGGGGGGAATGCAGCACACGCTCGCTGCCGCCGGAAAGGGAACCCTCATCGTTCGGCTTTTGCTGATCTGGATCCAGCTGCAGCGTACCCGGGTCCAGCAATTCCTGGCTGGAGTCCAGCTGCAGCTGGCCGGGCGCCGTGAATAGCGCCGAAGTACGTGCCTGGCGAATGCCCGTTGCCGCCCGCGCTTCCCGTTCAGCCTTATCCGTCTCCAGTTTTTTCTCTCTCAGCACCGCCTTTCTGCGCTGCCGGAGCTGATAGTAATCAGGCCGGGCAATCTGGCCTGCCGCCTTCATCAGCGCTATCTGCGTATCTTTCGGCAAAGCCGCGAAATCGGCTCCATTTTCCCCAAGGCGTATGAGGACGGCTATACAGGCATCGACGGCTTTCTGACTCAGGCTGGCATCGGCGGCTTCCTGACTCAGGCTGGCATCGGCGGCTTCCTGACTCAGGCTGGTATCTTCCTTCGGCTTCACGGCTGTCAGGCGTCCGGACGATAGGTCAGCTGTGCCCCTTTGAGAAAGTTGCGCAGGATCTGGTCTTTGCATTCCCGATAGTGCTTGTGGTCCGGTTTGCGGAAAAACGCGCTCAGTTCATGCTTGCTCAGAGGAAATCCCGCCAGCTTCAGCATGTCGAGCACCTCCTCGGCCTTGAGATTCATCGCTATCTTCAGCTTCATGAAGATAATATTATTATTCAGCTGCTTCACGGGCACCGGCTGGAAACCTTCCTTTTCCCCGCGCTTAACGGTTATCAGCCCATTGAGAAAGGCAGTAAGCTGTTTATCGCCGCATGCAGCAAACGCGGGATCTTCGTCTCTTTTCAGCCAGTCGCTTATCTGCTCCCGGGCGGCCGCATATCCGCCCAGGCTGAAAATCTCCATCATTCCGGAATCTCCGATATTGAAGATAAAGCGGACCCGGCGCAGCACATCGTTATTTGTCAATCTTTCCTCCCTGAAAACCCTGAACCATCTGCATCTCAGACAGCAGGCTTTCACTTCCCTAAGAGCCTGTCTGAATCTTAGTTATATCCCTGATCAGCAATAATGATAAGTCCCATCCCGAGGCGAGCGGCGATTTTCCTCTTTTGCCGTTTTCCTGTTTTGTGGTAGGATGCAGGAGTGCGAAGGCAGGCTGCGGCGG
The DNA here is from genome assembly GCA_018399255.1 of Spirochaetales bacterium. Lineage (GTDB taxonomy): Bacteria > Spirochaetota > Spirochaetia > JABMQR01 > JABMQR01 > M55B182. The sequence continues at coordinate 15,554 of JAGYPA010000045.1, forward strand.
GGTTTTACAAAGAACGGGCACGCAGAGAACAGCCCACAAAGGGACAGACACTTACAGCAGAAGATAGTGGGACAAGGAGACGGAGACAAAGGATAGAGAATCGAGGAGAAACCTGATGAAAATTACCGTACTGGTTGACAACAACACCATCATAGACCGCTACTTTCTCTCGCCGAACCGGAGCTTATCGTTCTACATAGAGGACGAAGCCGGAAAATCCTCTTCGACTGCGGATACTCAGGCATCTTCCTGCAGAATGCCGGTAACATGGGAATTGATCTCACACAGATTGATGCCTGGTTCTTTCCCACAGCCATCTTGACCATACCTGAGGTCTTCACCACCTCCTGCAGGCCCTTTACCGAAAAACGGATCGAAGGTGAACCGCGTAAAAAGCCCCTGCTGATAACCCGCCCGACACCTTTACAAGTACACTTCTCGATGATATCGGGAAATCGGACCCGTAATCGCACCCAGCTTGCGCTGGCTCACTGGTTCGACATCGTCCTGACCCGGGAGCCCTATGCCTGACCGATCACCTGCAGTTCCTGGGCGAAATCCCCGCCTGAACAGGTTTGAAGTCAGGAGCCCATCGGCGAGGAAAGCAGGCTCGGGAAGAGTCTGGTTCCCGGGCTGTCACTCCCTGGCCTACAAAAGCTCCGAGGCTGGTTATTATCACCGGGTGCGCCCATGCGGGCATCTGCAACACTATTGAACAGGCAAAAGCCGTATGTCAGGAACAGCGCATAACGGCGGTTATCGGAGGACTCCACCTGCAGAATCCGCCTGCCGCCCCGTTTGGGAAACCGGCCGTTGCCTGCACAGCCTCAACCTGAAATCAGCGCACGCCTGCCCACTGCACCGATCTTGCCTCCAAAGGTAGCCCTTGCCGCTGAGACCCGCTCCGTGAAGTCGGGGTGGGAGTAACCCTCGAGTTCAGAGCTGCCGAATTGCAGCACGCGGGATTAAGGCAGGCTCATTTTACACATGTCGCACGAGTAGCTGGAACGAGATAAATATGTTCTTTCAGGGCAAAGAGCTGCTAAGAGGGGTTCGAAAACCTTAAGCCTGGCTTAAAACACACGTGTCGCACGAGGAGAAAGGGGTGTTATTTTGCAGGGGCCAGCGACCGAAAAAACATGTATTTTAACGTGCTTACGCTCTCCTATGCACAGCAAGCCTGCTGATTGAGGGGCAGCATCAGGGGACCGACTGCTGCTCGTGTGACGTGTGTATATTGAGCCGACCTTAGCCGTTCTTCAGGCTTGGAGGCAGATCTCTATGTAACAAGGACTTACTGACTGAAAAATTTCTACTCGTGCGACATGTGTAAAGTGAGCCGACCTTAGCGCCAGGAAGCGGTGGAAATTGCCGATTTCCTCCTCATTTCACCAGTACCCGCACCCTTGCCCGCACCCACGTCAGAACTCTTGCTGAAGCGTCCATTTGGAGAGAAAGGTAGCTTTGGCTGACAAACAGGTTTTTAAACAGGTGAAATAACTGGATATGCAACCTATTTATCAACCTGTATATCAACTCCAGAAAGAGGAATGCCTTTCTCGGTCAGATAGCTCCCGCTTCTCCCCTTTTTCAACCCGGATCAAACCGATTCCCTGAAGCACATCGAGAATTGCGCAATCTCCTTCTGTAAATATACTTCCCGTAATCCAAACTCCCAGCTTGCCCTCATCCCGTCATCCCCAGCAGTTCCAGCAAGTGCTTCCTGCCGGCGGCTGTCTTGCCGATCCGGTTAAGCGGCTCAATTCCCCGGAGCACGAAACGGCAATCTCTCCATCAGTCTTCTGCTCCAGAATCAGCCTCTCATCCTCAAACTGCGCGGCCAGCGGTCGCGGCCTCACCGCACCCATCACCCGTGTCGAAGCGACACCCGTGTCCAAGCGGCACCCGAGTCCGCGGCGCGACCATCACCAGAGCGCGGCCGCATTGCGACCGGTTCATCAAAAGCGCTCAATTTGCGCACCAGATAGTAGGCGGCGACCCCAGACCGGCCGCATCGGCGCTCTCCTCGACAGTGAAATATACTGTCCAACATTATTGAGCTCGCGGATATTGCCCGGCCAGTCATACTGCATCAGCAGACTCGCCGCTCCTCGCTGAAAGCATAACGATTGCCCGTAAAGGCCTGCAGCAGAACCGGAATATCCTCTTTCCGGGTACGTGCGGCAAACTCAGAGGAAAGACATTCAGCCGGTAAAACAAATCCTTCCGGAAAAATACCGCTGACAATCATCTCCGTCGGCGACTTGTGCGTGGCGGCAATAACCTGATATCGATGCTCAGATAATCCTGCCCGGGACCGATCGGGGTAATCTGCCGCTCCTGGAGCACCCACTGTTGACTTGGACTGCAGATGATTCGGCATATCGCAATCTCATCCAGGAACACCGTCCCGTTATTGGCCCGCTCAAAAGCTGCTTACCGCCTTTCGTGCCCGGTAAAGGATCCGCTTACATGGCCGAACAGCTCGCTTTCAATAAGATTGTCGGGAATAGCGGCACTGTTAACCATAAAGGCTGATTATGCCGGGCTGAGGCATTATGAATGGCCTGGGCAAGAATCTCCTTCCCCGTCCCGCTCTCGCCGGTTATCAGAACCGTAGATCCGTCCGGGCAATCTTCCTGGCCTTATCGATAATAATGCGCATCTCCTTCGAGTACGCAGATAATATCATCAAAGGTATACCGCGCAATCTGCCCCTTCCGGCGCGGCTTCACAGCTCAGGTTCTCCAGCTTCTTGATATGGGTGACCTCCTGAAAACTGAAGTACATCCGCACCTCCTGGTTGAAGTGAAGGACATCCCGCTTCTCCAGATTGATGATCTTCTTATCGATCGTCAGCAGATCGTCGTGGAAATCCATGCTGTAGCACTGCTGAATATCGGCATCCTGAAGAATTTCATGCAGATACCGCCCCTCCAGCTTACCTGACAGCGAGAACATCTCCTTGAACTGCCGGTTGCAGATAATAACCTTCCCCTCCCGGTCGGTGAGCAGAATTCCGTCATACGAAAGATCAAGCGGACAGGTCAAGCTCCTCGGTCCGGGTCATCGAACTGTGTAATTCTCTATAATGCCTTCATTTGGACTCAAAATCTCCTGATGTTAGGTATAGAGATTCTCTTTGCCGATCTGCTTATCGCTGATATGCGGCATGCGCCGATGGCCGACATCGTGGGAATATCGACCACGCGAGAGTACGCCGACATCACTACACATGAGGAATATAGTCGGGAACCAGCTCGAGCTCGAAGGGACAGACAACATGCCGGATATGACGGTACTCCTTGCCGGCCTCGAAGGTATCAAATTCATGCTTCACCCCGATATGGTAGAGCGAGGAGATCGATTTCGAGCACCGTTTCGATATCATCATTTACCACCAGCACATCGGTCCCGTTGGGAATATTGAACAGCGGATAGATGCTGCTGCGGGAAAACGTCCGCTTGGCGACAATAATATTCTCTGACTTGCGACATGATTCCTGATCTTTACCACCCGGCTTCCTGCCATCACGATGATGAGATCCTCCGAGATTTCGGTTACCGCGGAGAGGGCATCGATAAAATAGCAGGTTACCGTAGACCTGCCGCCGAAGACTGCGAGAATATTGCTCCTGATCGTCGGTCCACCGTGCTGGGACAGCCGCTCTTGAAGGCTGAATCGGTGATAACGGCAATACTTTTCATGCGGTCCGGCTCCTTGACAGTAAAATATTTGGCACGAAATTTGCTTGTATTATACAATGAATAACGTTCCCGGGAATATCAAACTTGACGATTTCTTACAAAACCACATTCTCACCAACCTGAAGATTGATGATTCCTGGACTTTCGGCCTCTACTTTGCCTATATACCCTCGACAAAGTGCCGACTGCTGGCACCGGCAGGTTCAATTTTGCTCAGTCTCGCCGACCTCTCAATAGAAAAACTCGATCTCCCCTTTGAGCCGGACGACTATACACTGAAGCATTCGGAGATTATTTCAAAGGTTTTCCGGGACGACCGGACCTGTTCTACCGCTATGATCAGCAAAGCGGACCATAACCGAACGCGGCGGTCCCCTTCACGGTCGCGGCAGTTTGCCTTCGACAGTTTGCCGCCCTCTATTTCAGCGCTGTAACGAACGTGACTAACGGCTCCGAAAGGAGAGGGGGCGCGGCTTCCTGCCGAATACGGCCCGGTCTACCAGGAAGGCCGCCGCGGGATAACTCCAGCGGCCGGCGTAAAGGTCTCTTTCAGGCACGGCAGGACAGCAGGACATCACCCTGATCACCTCCTGGATATGGATGTGGACAGGTCATTCGACTTGCCCAACGGGCAGATTCTGTTCAACGCCTTCAGCAAAAGAGCGTCTCAAGCCGTCGCCTCCGCCCTCTATCTTTTCGACATCCGGAAGCATGATCTCAGGATCTTATGCGATGCACCTTTCAGAATCGGCAATGTGCAGTCGATGGGTGCCGATCTCGTCCTGTTCACCGGGGTAAACCTGCAGGAATTCAGCCGCAACGACAACCAGCGGCTCTATCAGATGGCCCTTGATACCGGGATCCTGAGTCCTCTCGGCAATTTTATCGATTTGAGCAATGAATCCCCCGCTGTCGTTACCGATTCCTATTTTTCCACCTCCCTGCCTGTTCAGAAAGATGGGGATGTCTTCTACTGCAGAGAGATTAGAACGAGATGAGGAGATGCTCTGGCGGACCTGGCCGACGGCCCGCGGCGAGCCGGTGGAAACCGGGCTTACGGTAATCGGCAGTTTTCAGGTGAGAGCTGGTGATATTATTGCCATAGGACTGCGCGGTATGCAGCTGAGCGAGGTCTATTCTATCGAGGAGGGAATCCCCCGACAGCTGTCGGCTCATAACCAGTGGGCTGAGGAGCTGCAGAGAGCTCGACCGGTGCCGGTAACCGAAATTATAAACGGAGTGGAGATTGATGGATACGTGTACCCGCCGTACTCCGGTTGTACGCAGCCGGCATTCTCCGGTTGTACGCAGCCGGCATCCTCCGGTTGTACGCAACCGACATCCTCCGGTTGTACGCAACCGGCATCCTCCGGTGAAAGAGCTGGCGAAGGAACTTCCGGAGAGGAACCGTGCTGCCCCGCCGTGCTGATGATCCACGGGGGACCCAAGATGCTCTATGCCGCTGTCTACTCCCAAGAAATCCAGCTGCTCTGCGCCAGCGGATACTATGTCATCTGCGCCAACCCCATGGGCAGCGACGGCAGGGGCAACGCCTTTGCCGACATCAGAGGCCGGTTCGGGAGCCTGCCGTACGAACAGCTGATGCTTTTCACCGACCGCATACTGGAACGGTACCCCCGCATTGACCGGAATCGTCTCGGCGTATCGGGCGGATCCTACGGTGGCTATATGACCAACTGCATCATAACCCGGACCGCCCGCTTCAAGGCCGCCGTTTCTGAAAGGAGCATCAGCAGCCTGCTGACCTCCTTCACCACCTCAGACATCGGCTACCAGTTTGTCTACGAATACCTGGGAAATACGCCGGCCCCCTGGACAGCCCGGGAGGAGCTTATCGAAGCCTCCCCCATTTTCCAGGCAGACCGGGCCGTTACCCCCACCCTCTTCATCCACGGAAAAGACGACTACCGCTGCCACCATACGGAATCGGTCTCCATGTTCAGCGCCCTCAATTATCACGGCGTTCCCGCCCGGCTCTGTCTTTTTGAGCACGAAAACCACAGCCTGCCGGTGCGGGGAAAACCGCAGAGCAAGCTGCGTCGATACGAAGAATTACTCACCTGGTTCAATACCTATCTGAAAAGCGAGGCGGCAGAGCAGCAGTTATGAACTTACTGAAAGAGTTGATTAAAATCGAGAGTTCTGACAGAACCGCTGCCAACAAGGCAGTTGCGTATGCCGCGGAGTACCTCAGGCGCAACGGCATAGCGGGGCAGCTCCACGACAATGAGGGCTTTACCAGCTATACGGCTGTCATCGGCGAGGGAGAAAAAACGCTGGTCCTCAACGGGCATCTTGATGTCGTTTCCGGAAGCCCTTCCCAGTTCGAGCCGATCGAAACGGAAGGCAGAATAACCGGGCGCGGTTCCGCCGACATGAAGGGCGGCTGCACCGCCATGATACAGGCCATGATCCGGCTGAAGGATGCAGACCTGCGGTGCAGGGTGATGCTTCAGCTGGTCCCTGATGAGGAGACCGGCGGGATGCACGGTTCTGCCTATCTTGCCGATCAGGGATATCTTGGCAATTTTGTCATCTGCACCGAACCCACCAACCTCAGGATATCGATACAGTCCAAGGGCATTATTATCATGGATATCGATTTCGAAGGGGTGGCAGCCCACGGTTCCAGACCCTGGGAGGGGGAAAACGCGATTCTCAAGGCCATGGAAAACTTTGCCGTCATTACCCGGCTGCCGATCCTGAACACCGGGTCGGCCCTCTACCGCAAATCTTCCGTCAATCTGGCACGGATATCCAGCGGGGACATCTACAACCGGGTTCCGGACAAATGCAGAATCGGCCTCGATATCCGCTTTGTCCCCCATCTCGACCCGGAAGAGATTGTAGCGGCTATCGAAGAAGCCGTCGAGGGCAGCATCAGGGTAAAGGTTGTGGAGGCCGGCGTAAATGTCGACCCGGAAGACCCCTATGTCAAGCTGCTGAAAAAATCTTTGGCACGGGTCTGTCCCGACGAGATTCTGGAGTATGCCGCCCAGCACGGCGGTTCGGATACCCGATTCTTTGCGGCCAGAGGCATTCCCGCCATCGAGTTCGGCCCGAAGGGAAATTTCTGGCACGGGGACGGCGAATATGTCGAGACTCCGTCGGTGAAACAGCTCGAGGATATTCTTGTTGACTTCGCCCTCCATTTCCCGGAAGGGTGAGTAACGGCTGAAGTCCCGAAAAAGGTGATTATGAGCCTGTGTGACAGGCTTATAGAATAAATCAATAAAGGAGTGAGAAATGAAGTACAAGACAAGATTGACCCTGTATTTCGCATTGGCTTTCCTGTGTGTTTCCCTGTTGGCATTTGCCGGCGGACAGCAGGAGGCTGCCGAGGAGATAGTAAAAGAAGATATCTCTATCGCACTGAGCGCCGATATTACCTCGTTGGACCCCCAGGGTCACAATGATACCAAATCGGAGCGGGTTTCGTTTCTGCTGTTCAACCGGCTGTTCAAGCTGAACACCGATTTCGAAGTGGTTCCCGATTTAGCCGAATCCTGGGAACAGCCCTCCCCCGAAGAGTGGGTTATCAAGATCAAGGAAGGCGTCAAATTTCATGACGGCACCGAAATGACCAGCGAAGATGTCAAGTTCAGTCTCGACCGCTCAAAAGGAATGCCGAAAGTGCAGCAGGTCCTCAGCGAAATCGAAAAAATCGAGATTGTCGATACCTACACCATCAAGGTGACCACCAAGTCAGCTTTCGCCCCCTTCCTCTATACGCTGGTTCATGCCGGAACATCGATCCTCCCCAAGGCATATGTGGAATCCGGGGACGATTTCAAGAACCCGGTCGGATCCGGTCCCTACACCTTTGTGGAATGGGTTTCCGGAGACAAAGTGGTTGTAGCGAAGAACACCGCATATTTTGATGCGGAGAATATGGGACAATCGTCAAAAATCACCTTCAAGGTAATCCCCGAAGGCACCTCAAGAACCATTGCCCTGGAAACTGGCGAGGTTGATGTCGTCGATGAACTGCCGACCATGGACATCGGCAAGGTTGCCGACAACGCAAAACTGGCTCTCTACGAAAAACCCTCTACCCGGGTCGATTTCTTTGCCATGAATACCGAACAGCCCCCCTTTGACAACAAACTGGTGCGCCAGGCGGTTAACTATGCAGTAGATAAAGAGGCTATTATCATGGTTGCCATCGACGGCGCCGGAATCCAGGCCGATTCTGTCCTGGCTCCATCTTTCCTCGGCTACAAAGCCGGAGAATATTCGTACAATCCCGAGAAGGCCAAAGCACTGCTGGCCGAAGCCGGCTATCCGAACGGTTTCGAGATGCAGCTGATGACCTCCGGGGACGACCGGAAGAGAATCGCCGAAGTTATTCAGGCAAGTCTCTCCGATGTCGGCATCAAGACCTCAATCGAGATGCTCGAGTGGGGAACCTTTATCGACTCAGTGCTCAAGGGCATGGCTCAGACCCTCGTGCTCGGCTGGACCTCCAACCCGGACCCGGATGCAACCTTGACGCCGATCTTCTTCTCCGGCAATATCGGGGGAATGAACTTCAGCCGGATCAACGATCCCAAGCTCGACGCGCTGCTCAAAGAGGGCCGCGAAGAGCTGAATCTGGCAGAGAGAGCCCTCGTCTACAATGAATTTCATGAATACGTCATGGACCAGGCTCCCTGGGTGCCGCTGTTTGTCAAGAACAACATCGTCGGTGCCAATGCCGGTCTCAAAGGGGTTGAACTGAGTCCGCAGGGCTTGTGGAATATCGAGAAAATCCACTACTAGGTTCCTGTTTCAGTTGGTATAAATAGCTTAATTATCGTGATGCAGTCCGATCTGAAACCGGACTGCATCACTGCATACACAGATTGGAGGCATCGTGTTACGATATATTACAAAAAGAGTGCTGATGCTGATACCGGTCATGGTAGGGGTAATATTCCTCGTCTTCTTCATCATCAGTCTGACCCCCGGGGATGCGGCATCCATGATCCTGGGCGACGGCGCTACCGAAGAGCGCATAGTGGAGCTGCGGGAAAAGATGGGCTTCAATGATCCCCTCATCGTGCAGTACGGCCGCTATATGCTGGATCTGATTACGGGAGATATGGGAACCTCTTACTCCACCGGCAGATCGGTTGCCGGAGAAATCGGACAGCGCTTTCCCAACACCTTCAAGCTCACCGTTACGGCAATTCTGCTCTCGGTACTCATATCAATACCCATAGGGGTTATTTCGGCCACCCGGCAGTATTCCATCTTCGACAATGTCGGGATGATTATCGCCCTGATAGGGATATCCATGCCCTCCTTCTGGACCGGACTGATCCTGATTATCGCCTTCTCACTCAAGATGGGCTGGTTCCCCTCCGGGGGAATGGACGGCTTGAAAAGCCTGATTCTGCCGGCCTTTACCCTGGCTATCGCCTCAACGGCGAGCATTACCAGAACCACCCGGTCTTCTATGCTCGAGGTTATCCGGCAGGACTATATCAATACCGCCAAGGCCAAGGGCGTCAGCCGGGGACGGGTTATCAGAAAACATGCCCTGGGTAATGCCCTCATTCCGGCGGTAACCGTTATCGGCCTGGAATTCGGGGTTCTGCTCGGGGGAGCGGTGCTCACGGAAACCGTCTTTTCGTGGCCGGGAATCGGGCGCCTCATGGTCGAGTCGATCCAGCGCAAGGATACCCCGATGGTCCTCGGCTGCGTCATCGTATTTTCCCTCTCATTCAGCATTGTCAACCTGATCATCGATATTCTCTATGCCTATATCGATCCCAGGATTAAAGCCAACTACCGGTAAGGATTGTGATCATGAGCATTGATGCAGAAACTGAAGCCGCAGCAGCGGATATAGCGATAGAAGTAAAACCCCAGCCGGGCCGTTCTTCCGGCTCGGGCCCCGGCTCCCCGGGCTCCCCGGGCCTCGGCTCGGGCCCCGGCTCCCGGCAGATTCTGAAAACGAAGAAGCGCAGCCAGTTTGTCGATGTATGGCGGCGCATGAAGAAGAGCAAGACCGCCGTCATCGGGATTATCCTGATTGCCATATTTCTGGGCATGGCCCTCTTCGCCCCCCTGATTGCCGATTACGAGGAAGATGCCCTTGCAATGAACGTCCGTCAGCGTCTGACTGCTCCCAACTTCGACCACTGGTTCGGAACCGACGAGTTCGGACGTGATATCTTCGCCCGGATCGTCTACGGAACCCGGATATCGCTCTTTGTCGGGGTCATCTCGGTCAGCATCGCCCTCTCTGTCGGCGGCACGCTCGGGGCCATAGCGGGCTACTATGGGGGAAAAATCGACAATGCCATCATGCGGGTGCTGGATGTTCTCCTGGCCATACCGACGATCCTGCTGGCCATCACCATCGTGGCTGCTCTCGGAGCAAGCATTCTCAACCTGATGATTGCCGTGGGAATATCGAACATTCCCGGTTTCGCGCGGGTGGTGCGGGCATCGGTGCTGAGCGTGAAGGACCAGGAATTCATCGAGGCTGCCCGGGCTATCGGGGCAAAGGATCATGTAATAATTCCTCAAGCATGTGCTCCCCACCTCGATGGCTCCGATCGTTGTTTTCGCCACCCTGAAGGTTGCATCGGCTATCATGGCCACCTCTTCGCTCAGCTTTATCGGGCTGGGAATCCAGCCGCCGACCCCCGAGTGGGCAACATGCCGGCCGGAGGCCGGGCCTATATTCGCGACCATAAGGTACATTGTACTCTATCCGGGGCTGGCCATCGTGCTCACCGTCCTCTCGCTCAACCTGATCGGCGACGGACTGCGGGATGCCCTCGATCCCAAACTCAAATAACCGAGGTTCTTGCCGGGGGCAAGAGCGATGTATTGATTAGAGGCAATTTCCTCAAAGGTATGGGAATTATGAATCAGAAGGTATTGAAATAACGGATCTGAAAATACGCTTTAACACCGAAGAGGGGATTGTCGAAGCGGTCAACGGGATTGATATCGTGGAAACGGGTAAAACTCTCGACTGGTGGGCGAAACCGGGGCGGGGAAACCACCACTGCCCTGTCGGTCCTGCGCCTGGTCCCCCAGCCCCCGGAGAATTTGTAAGCGGTACTATTACGCTTGACGGCATCAGGCTGATGGAAGTCAGCGAAAACGAGATGGAGAAGATCCGTGGCGAGGCGGTCTCCATGATCTTTCAGGACCCCATGACCGCGCTGAACCCGGTAATCCGCGTCGGCGATCAGATTGCCGAGGCGATCAGCATCCATCAGAAGGTCTCCCGCGAAAAAGCGGTGGAGAAGGCCCGGGAAATGCTCGAGCTGGTGGGCATCCCCGGCAATAGAATGCAGGAGTACCCCCACCAGTTTTCCGGCGGGATGAAGCAGCGGGTCATCATCGCCATCGCGCTCTCCTGCAGCCCCAAGCTGCTGATAGCCGACGAACCGACCACCGCCCTCGACGTCACGATCCAGGCCCAGGTGCTGGAACTGATGAAAAGGCTGAAAACCCAGTTCAAGATGTCGATGATCATGATTTCGCATGATCTGGGGGTTGTGGCCGAAGTCTGTGACGATGTCGCTATCATGTATGCCGGCCGGATTGTCGAGCAGGGAACTCTTGAGGATATTTTCCGGAGGACAAAGCATCCCTACACGGAGGGTCTGTTCAACTCGATCCCCAATATTGATGACCGCAAAGCCGAACTCAAGCCCATCCGGGGGCTGATGTCCGATCCCTACAATCTCCCCCCCGGATGCAGTTTCTGCGATCGCTGCGATTATGCGCTGAGCATCTGCAGAACGGAAAAGCCGGCGAAAACCTGGTTTTCCGAAACCCATTTTACCGAATGCCATCTCTATTCCGATAATCCGGACTTTCTGCTTAACGGCGGAAAGTAAGAAGCGAGGAACCGAAGATATGCCTGAGACGATTCTGGAAGTACGAAATCTGAAGAAATATTTTGACACGCCCAAGGGGAAGCTGCATGCGGTAGATGATGTCAGCTTTTCCATTGAAAAGGGTAAAACCCTCGGCATTGTAGGGGAATCCGGATGCGGCAAGTCGACGACGGGAAGGGTTATTCTCCGTCTTATCGATGCCACCGACGGGGAGATCTATTTTGAGGGGAAGAGCGTCAGGGAACTGCCGGCTGCCCGGATGCGGGCGCTCCGCAAGGAGATGCAGATTATTTTTCAGGATCCCTTCTCCTCCCTCGATCCCCGGATGACGGTAAGCGAGATTATCGAGGAACCTATCAAGCTGAACAAGCTGATCAGGGATAAGAAGGCCCGCTTCGAACGGGTTCTCGAGCTGATGGATCTGGTGGGGCTTTCGAGAAGGCTGATGAACACCTATCCGCACGAGCTGGACGGCGGCAGGCGGCAGCGGATCGGTATTGCCCGCGCCCTGGCCCTGGATACGAAATTCATTGTCTGCGACGAACCGGTCTCCGCGCTGGATGTCTCGATTCAGGCGCAGATTCTCAATCTGCTCAAGAATCTGCAGAAAAAGCTGGGGCTCACCTATATTTTTATCACGCACGATCTGTCTGTCGTCAACCATTTTTCGGATGATGTCGCGGTTATGTATCTGGGCAAGCTGGTGGAAAAGGCGTCGGCCGAGGAGCTTTTTTCCAACCCGGTGCATCCCTATACCCAGGCGCTGCTTTCGGCTATTCCCCGCCCGTCGCTCGATAACAGGGGGGAGAAGATTATTCTGCGCGGTGAGATTACCTCTCCGATCAATCCGGAGCGGAACTGCCGCTTCGCCAACCGCTGCAATTATGCTCAGGATATCTGCAGGAAAGAGGAGCCGGTTCTGGAAGAGAAGACGCCGAACCACT
>JAGYPA010000046.1 GCA_018399255.1 Spirochaetales bacterium
ACATTTCCGGATGAACCGACTGGTAACGAAACCATACTGGTGGCAGATGATGATGAGATGGTCCGCAATTTGACGATCAGGATGCTTGAGCAGCTCGGGTACCGGGTGCTCGCCGCAGCCTCCCCGAGCGAAGCGCTGGAATTGAGCAGAACGCACTCCGACATCTCCCTGCTCATTACCGACGTGATTATGCCCGACATGAACGGAAAAGACCTCTTTACATTAATCCAGGGGGATCATTACCCCATGCAGTGCATTTTCATGTCCGGTTACACTTCCAATGTCATCGTACATCGAGGGGTGGTGGATGAGGGGATAAATTTTCTGCAGAAACCGTTTTCCCGGAAAGATCTGGCCGTAAAGGTAAAACGGTGTCTGACACCGGATCCCGCAATTTAACGGTATGTTTTTTGAGGAAAACGGTGTCAGACACCAAATCCTCAGACACCATCCCCCAACTTTTGACACGCCGGGCAATAGTAGATGCTGCCCCCCATATAGGCCTCTTTCGTGATACTGCTGCCGCAGGCCGGACAGCCTTCGGATGCGTGTAATGTACTCATCCGTACAGGATATCCGCCGCTTTGGCCGAAAAGATCTTTTTCGGTGTCACGGCCGCCGGCTGAGATCATCATATCCAGAGTCTGCCTGATTCCGAAATATAGGGTATCCTTCTCCTCAGTGGACAGGGTCAGAACTTTCCGCCTTGGCTGAAGCTTACACCTCCACAGGATATCCTGAAGTACCCCGTTCCCTAATCCGGGAATGCGCTGTTCTGTTGCCAGAAATGCCTTCAAGCTGAGCTTCTGGACTTTGTCTGCACCAATCAGGCAGCTGAAATAGGCATTATCAAATGCTGATGATATAGGGGACGGTTTTTCCAAGGCTGCTTTTCGGTACTCATTATCGAAATCCCCATCGACAAATCCCCACAATCCTCCATACATCTGGACGGAGCCGCTTAACGCTGTACCGTCGTAAAACTCGATCAGCATCTGATGCTTCACGGGCCTTCGGGAGGTTTCGTCATAAAATCTGAGATTGACGCCGTCTGAGAAGACCAGCCGGTAATCGCCAGCTCTCAGTTCAATCATACCGCCATAGGAGACAGCGGCTTCAAAGCTTTTGCTTTTGAGAAAACCACCGTAATCCGCAGGGTCACCGGCATAGAAAGCAAATTTGTGAGGGGTACCGTTCATGGTCAATGAATCAATCTCTCGGCCGCAGACCGTTTTGTTCAGCTGGCCCGCCGTCACGCAGGCTTCGGGCAATTCTATCATATGCGGCACCTCCAAATATTTTGATCACGACATCTTTATCTTGATCACCTTATCTTGATCACCTTATCTTGATTCCTGGCTGATGGACACCGGGATCTTTCGATAATCGATACCCCAATCCCCCAACGGGCGAGCAGAGACCAGTTTTCCCACATTATACACCATTCTGCGATATACAGAAAAAAAATCATGGTATACTGCAGGGAGCGTATGAACTGTCCGGAACTCTTTATTACTGCCCGGGTTATTGCTGCCCGGGAATGGTAAGGACTATCAATAAAGGCTGATGGCTGAGGTGAAAAATGGAGAAAGATCTTATTGCCCCCTGCGGGATGAACTGCAGCCTCTGCATCGCATATCAGGGTATGCAGATGGATCTGAATAAAAAGGGTTTTCACAGGAAATACTGTCCCGGCTGCATTCCGAGGGGAGAAAACTGCACCCACATGGGAGATCGATGTGAATTGCTCGGAAACGGAAAAGTCCGGTTTTGTTTTGAATGTGATGAGTATCCCTGCAAGCGGCTGAAATCCCTGGACAAACGTTACCGCACAAAGTACCACATGAGTATGATAGAGAATCTTGAATCTATTAAGCAGGACGGGATGGAGGCTTTTTTAAGGGGGGAGGAGGATAAGTGGCGCTGTCCGCAGTGCGGCGGGGTCATTTGCTGCCATAACGGGCTATGTCTGAGCTGCGATACCGATGTTTTAAAACAAAATAGAAAGTACCGGTGGAATGAGGATCAGGGAAGCGATCGGTGAAATGTCAACATAATTGACAGGGAAATGCGGAGAAATGCGGTTCCCTCAGCTCGGCAGCATGCTTGGATGCCGCATCTGAATAAAAAATATGCCCCGTTCTCAAATAGCTGGTGATGCGTATGATAAAATCAGAACGGCATATCCTCCCACAATCAGATAGCGGACCCTATGTTCGTTCAGTAATTGTATAAACTCTTTGAAGTCTTTCGGGATATTCACCATATAGCTGTTTCCTCAAAAACTCTACTGCATTCAGGCGGTCCTCGGAAGACTGGCTGAGCCAGAAGTCCCGGTCATGCGTATTTAATATTTCTGTATGAAGCGCCTGCTTGTGGATTGTCTTTGCTATCATGCTGAGTAATATAGTATCATAGAACTTGAAAAATACATACATCGTGACCATCTCTGATTTTTGTATTAGGAGCCTGTCGGAGTTTTCACCACAACCTGTTGGTGTGCTCACCAACAGGTTGCTTTTTGAAAGACGGAAGAAGCTATAATGAATGGTTTCTCCTTCCTGGAATTACATTCCCCTACCCTTATCATGCAGGATGTAACCGTATTGCAAACTGAATCGTGCGGTAGTATTATGGAAGAAATCGCTGTATGCTGAATTTCTTTGGGAAGTCGTTTCCGGTTCAGGCTCACCTCCGGTTCAGGTTCACCCCCGGGCTCCATTCTGTCCATGTTCAGAGGTGAACTGCCTGCAGTTGGTACGGTGCCCAAGCCTGTGGGTAACTTGTACTCCCCCGCAAATGCATACAAACAAGGAGTAGTCACATGGAAAAAGAGATCACCATTGCCGAATTTGCCGAAGAGCTGAAAACCAGGCTGCAGACTGGAAAAACCGTCGACTGCTGCAAAGATGAGCTGCTGCGGTTGGCTGACATTATTAGCGCCAAAATCGGAGATGAAAAGATCCTGGTTACGTGGAAGTCTTAGGGGCAAAAACGGTGTCTGATACCAGATAAATGGTGTCTGACACCGGATCCCGCAGAATTGATGCTGTTCAGCAACGGATTCCTCAATTCAACTCGGTTTTTTTGATGGATCCGGTGTCAGACACTTTTAAAAACATTCCCGGGATGCGGGGGCTTTGCCCGACTGGCGTCTGTTTCAGGATCTGCATGATCTGTTCATTGGATACCAGGCTTTCCTCTGCCGTTCGCCGGATATTCTGGGGATTTCTGTCGGAGATGCTGTCTACACAGTTCATGATGTAGGAACGCTCCAGGGCCAGCAGCTGGTGGGTATCCGCATCGATATCGACAATTGTGCGCCAGGGGCGCAGGTGCATGGCAACTGATCCGATGAGATAAATCATCTTATTGTGGGTGGCTGAGAATATGGCTTTCATAAAGGTATGGAAGGCTTGTCGGGCGTCCTCTTGGATTCGGGCAGTTTCAGCTTTTGCTTCTGAATCAGCTTTCGCTTCTGTATCAGTTTTTGCGTCGGTATCGGTATCAGCTTCTGTCATCTGGCTGAAAAGGGTCAGGTAGCGATCTGCCGCCAGCTTCAGTGCTGCGATATCCTGCTCATCGGCCTCCTTTGCAGCCAGTACCATTACTTCCGGGAGCAGCAGATGTTCGAACTGTTCTACATCCCATGCGCTTGCGTTGTTTCTGCGAAGCGATGTGAGCAGTGCATCGGAGAATGCCTCCAGTACTGTTGATGATACGAACATTCCTTTTCCGTGTTTGACCTCAATCAGCCCCTGGGCTTTCAGCATTTGCATGGCATCTCGTATGACGGCCCGGCTGACTTGAAATTGTTTTTCCAGCTCGGGTTCGGTGGGAAGGGCATCCCCCGGCTCCAACTCGCCGTTCAGTATGGTTTCCTTGATAATTGAGACGATTTTCTCGGGTAAGGTTTCACGTCGGTTTACGGCGGTAAATTGTTTCATGTCTCATTTCTCCTTTTGTGGGGTGCTTTGGCTGGTTCGGGATTTGCTTGAAGTTTGTACGATGCTTTTGCAGTTCTGGTCCGGTTTTCGATAATCTGAATTCGCAGGTAGAGCAGTGCCGACAGGGTAAGTACTGCGGCGGCCAGCAGCCAGGCGAATTTGATGGAAAATTGGTCCGCAAGAAACCCTGACAGTATCGAGCCAAGTATTCCCCCTGCCTGGAGAAACAGCGAGGCAAAGGAGAGCAGGGTCGATCGTTTTTCCGATGGGATTTCCCTGTTGAACAGGGCACTTTCCGGAGATCCCTGGATTCCATTGAACAGGAACAGCATTACATATATCAGCGAGAAGAAAAGAACCTGCTGCTGTAATGCAAGTATCAGGTAGAGGGCGCCCATTATTGTCCGCGAAACGAACAGCACCAGGGCATATTGATCCTTCATCAGGGTGCTGATGGGTGTGGCCAGCAGATTTCCGACTGCTGCCGCTGCAAAATATCCGAATGTCAGCAGGCCGAAGATGAAGGTTCCGGTGTCTTCCTTGATTATGCTTTTCAGCTGGGGCTGCCAGAGTTGTTCCAGTCCGGCGACGGAAAAGCCCCAACAGAACATGGCCAGCAGCAGGAGGAGTATGATGGGGTGTCGCAGGCCGTAATGTACCGAGGTCCTGAGGACTACCGGAAACTGTCGGAACCCTTCCAGCTTGTGTCCCTTTTCCCCTTGAGGATGATCATCCTGTATAAGTATTGCAGTGAATAGATATTGAAGCAGAATGAAGAAGGCAAGGGTCAGATAGTTGGCGGCATAGATGTTCTGCAGGGGAGGTCCTTCTGTCAGGCTTTTGAGGAGCGTGGGGAGGGCTCCGCCCAGGAGGGAGCCGAAAGCGAGCGCAGCGGGTATGAAAAATCCGATCCGTGCCATTTCCTTCTGGAGATTGATTTGCGGATCTGTTTCATAGAATTGGTCGATAAAGTAGGCATCCATTGTTCCCGAGGAGAGGGATCTGGCGGCACCCTGCAGGATGAAGCAGGTCATAACTGCGTAAGTATTGTTCAGGAAGATGATGAGCAGCGCTCCGGCAAACTGCAGGGTCAGGGATATAAGGTAGATTTTCTTGCGTCCGAAGGAGTCTGATAATCCCCCGGTGGGGAGCTCCAGGAGGACAGTCGTGCCGGAATAGACAGCAAATGCAAACCCTACCTGCAGCAGGGTGAATCCTTTACGGATGAGAAACAGGGTCAGGACTGGAATGATAAGGCCGACAATAAACCAATGAAAGCCAAGGTTGAAGGCTGCCAGGGCGCGCAGTTTTTGATACTCATGATGCCCTCCCGAAGTCATATGGTCATATGATGACATGATGTCTAAAAGGGAGTTTTGTCAAGGGTGCGGCGCCGGGAAGTGATAAATACGCGAGATATTCGGGCAGAAAGCTTTCGAGTTCAAGCTGATAGCAGGCTGTTCAATCGGCTTGCCGGCCTTTCGGATGAGACCTCACAGGAGCTGGAGACCCGGGTGGCCAAGCGGAACCGGAAGGTGGTGGGTCTGCGGCAGGAAAACGCGTCTGCGCATCATCAGGAAAGAACGCCTTTGCAGCAGCCATGATTCTCGACACGAGGCTGCAGGAATGAGGTGAGCTGGCGGCAGGATGCACGATCGCATTGGGCCAGAATCCGCTCAGGGATAAGGATCTGAAAGAGCTGCTTATTACTAATGGGGCGGCCCCCTTTACCGCCGGGGATCTTGCTGAATATATCAGTCAGCGCATAGCAGAACGGAAGATATACCGAAATCCGGGAGAGGCTGCAGTACCTTCTCAATCTCGATGAGGAAATCAAGGGCTCAGACATTTGATGCTTTCTTGAAAAGCTGCAGATAGGAGGATATCTCAGGCTCACCGATATTTGTGCTGATGGATATTGGTACCAGGTATTGATGGTATCGAGGCGACTGCACAGATCAAGCGAACGTATCCTGCTATTGATATTTATTCTGATCCTGACGATTTTGAGCGCGAGAGATTATTCGGGCGATCAATGCCGGGCGTCCGGCTATATCCTGAAGAATGACAATACTGCGGAGCTGGCACGGGCGCTGGTACGGCAGATCCAAGAGTGTCTGCGGCGGGGTTCACCGATCAGCCCTCACGCGGCAAGGAAGGCGCTCCAATCAGGCGCAGAAGCTGACCATGGATGAAAGATCGTCCGAAGATTATCAGCTTACCGCCCGTGAGATGTTATTTGCGCCTGTATGCTGAAGGGGCTGACCTATCGGGAGATGGCCGATCAGATGGTCCGATCCCAATAGGCTACATCACCCTCTTTGAAAAGCCCATTAACTTTCCAAGCGGTTTCCCGTTTCACAATTTAGAGCTGAAGACCAGACAGCGAACTGCAGTTTCTTCCGCCCCGCCAATGCCATCAAATTAGCCTCGACCAATTTTCGCCCGATCCCGCTTCCTCAGTAATCTTCCCGCACCGCGGCATGATAGGTGTTGCTCTCCTGCCGTCATGCCCGCAGAGAATAACTCCGACCAGGAGCCTGTCGGAGTTATCACGTGCGGTGAAGCAGGTGGTTGGATTACGCCCCAGGAAAGCTTCCATGCGTACCGGAGAATCATCAATCTCATGCATACCCATTCCTTCGGTCGCTTCCCAGAGTGAGAGCGGGCATCCTCGTAATCTTCAATGCACATCTGTTTCAGTTCCATCATACCGTGACCTCAAGAAAGGGTTTGTCATTGCCAGCCGTCTACCTGGCTGGTAAATGTTGCATTTATCTTACACTGTGGAGGCGTAAACTTACTTCCCGCACCTCCAGTTATGAGAGCGATATGAAATTCCAATAGTTCTGACGAATTCCTCACCGATGCTTGCTAATACCAGAATGCCTTTCGGAAAGTATGCCGGCAGATATCTGATCAGCGCACAGGCTTATGTTCTCTAGTTTCAAGCAAAAAGGCTATCCCTCCGGCAAATTGGGGGAGATGATGCAGCTTCTCGAGGAGATAAAGGCAAATGGTCTTGAAGAGCTGGTCAGGAAGCTGCAGAAAGATGAACCGGGTAATGGGCACTGAGTTGGGAAATGGGCCGGGTACGCCAAGGGCTTCCGGGCTGGGAAAGCGGAATACGGTGTCAGACACTTTTCTCCTTTCAAGTATTTGCCAGCCACTGAGACTGCTTCCAAAGCTGTTGATAGCCGTTCCAGTTTGGGACTCTTTTGGACACCAATGAGGTCCGATATCTGTCATCCACAATCATGACCCACCAGCCAGAGCCGGAGGTTTGATATCCCGCCCTAGAAAGGGCATGGTACAAAGCTGCCAGCTAAAGAAGCTGCCGGTTCCTCACACCAATTTCTGGCTACTTACTAAAGGGGTTCACTATTCTCCAGCGCCTATCCTATCAGCCTCTTCCTGATTCTGGATATAATGCTTTTATGATTTCTTCATTCAACCCCGACCATAGATACAAAAATAACCCCGTGCCCAGAACAGTTCTATCCTTCCCAGTCCGGCGCTTCCATTCTGGATGTCGGTCAAACAGCATCAGTGCACTTTTGCCTTTCCAGATATCCCATTATTGCAGATACTGATTCTTTCGGCGGTATCCGCAAGCTCATGTGGATATGATCTTTACTGATAGATCCTTCCACTATTTCTATTTTCTTTCTATCCAGCAGAATTCTCAGGATGTTATTTATTTCATTCCGACATTCGCCAAATAGCCTCCGGTACTTCGGAATCCATACGATGTGATAGGTACCAATCACCTCGTATGTGATAAGCTGTTTTCAGACATTATTTTCTGCCTCTGTTTTCTTTCCGAAATGCGTTGTGAACCGCTATCGGAATTGCCATCACAAGGGAGAGACTTTTTTCTTCGTACAGTTTTGTCCGAGTAAACCACCTATCGCACCACGAGCTCCCAGCCTGTGGGTTTCTCACGCTACTAACGTTCTGCCCCTGCCGTCTTCGCCCTTACGGCTAGCAACGGATACCTGAATCGGTCCTGACTATTAATCTGGCATCATCTTTAAGGACTGCTTCCCTGAAAACCGAGCAGATAGGGCCAATCCTCATTGATTCCTGCAACTGTTGGATGACCTAGGATCAGCAACGATGCCTCTGATTCACTTCAGGTACCTCTATTCTATCGTCATATGGATAAATGCTGACTGGCAGGATTTCTTCTATGAGGTTTTATGACTACTGCAGCGCCCTGAAATCCGCCGAAGGAGGTATCCGCACACACATGCAGAATCCGCCGCCTTCTTCTACCCACTCTTTTACGATCCTCAGTCTGTTAGGCGCGGTTTCCTTCAACGAACACTTTTCTGCTCAACAGCGGGGTATTTGAACCAATGTCACTGAATATGATTCTCATATTTCCGTAGATCATCGATGCTTTCCGGAAAAGCTTCTGATGCTATATGGGACGGCATATATAACTCAAACTCACCAGCTTTATCGAGGGCGGCCTGCAAATAGAAATGCCCTGTTTCATATGCAGATGAAGAAAAATAATCAAATCCCTTATGATATTGATCATGTGAAATCCACGATTCACCTACGCACAACACTCGTATGCCCATTGTAATCCTCCTTTAATATTTTTTCTTCTATTTTAAAGTTTATGGAGATTTTGGTTGAACAGGTTTAAAATTTTATTCCTCATATCTTTTTCCACTACTCAAATCCTTTGAAATGAGATTATTACTTAATTCCCCAGCTCTCTTGTGGCAACTATCAGAGTCCCAAAAGATAATTGAAATATGACACTGATATCTATAGCTTGTTCAATTATTTGTAGATCAATCGTCACATTTCCATATTTTTATAACTTTGTGCACAATGTTTTTATTAGATTTTATCAAGTTTCAACTTGCTGGTTGAGCATTATAAAACTCCTGTAACACTTGCGTTGAAATAACCGGAGAATATACGAGGTAATGAACTTTACTGCTTCTCTTGAGATTACGAGTTATTTCTTCATCTTTTTTATCAAGTGTATAAACTAATATATTGGTATCTATAAATATCTTAGCCACGACAATTCTTCTCTTTTCCAACTAATTCCTTGAGAGGAAGGAATGTTCTTATCAATATATTCAAAAGTATCATCAACCCAACTGGTGGAATTGTTTTTAACTGTTTGTTCTATCAGTTTTCGAACTAAGGCATTGAATGAGACCTTGTGAGCTCTGGCATACTCTCTTCCTGATTTTAATATATCATCTTCAATAGAAAGGGTAATATTTTTCATGAACACAGTATATGTGCGCACATAATATTTTGTCAAGTGTATCAGGAGGTGTCTGACACCGTAAACCTTGTAAAGTCAGCTTGATTTAGGCGACCGCCGGGCGCTCAGCCACCAAAAAGAAGACGGCAAAGACAGCAACTCGGGGTTGAATTCTCCTTGTTGAAAAACACAGCAAGTTTCTCAAAAAAGAGTCTATAAAAAGAACACCTGACAGGAGCACCAAAATCACTTTCTTAAACGCACTTTAAGGGAGTCAGCGTACATTGCGATAAAGATGATACCACCCCGAAAGAATGGGTAGACGTATGGAGAAACACTCATCTGGTTCAACCCCGTCTCTATAACGGTGAGCAGGAAAACCCCGAAGAATACTCCTGGAAAGAGTTTCCCCTCTCCTCCAAACAGGCTGATGCCTCCAATAATCACGGCTGCAATACCGGTAAATTCAGCCCCGTTTCCCAGCAGCGGATTTATCGCTCCTACCTGGGTCATAGAAAAAAAACCGCCGACGGCCGCCAGAGCTCCAGAAATGACAAATACCGAAAACTTGATCTTCCTGATCGGAATACCGAGTTTTTCTGCTATCTCACGGTCATTACCGGTTGCGGTGACAAACCTTCCGTACGGCCTTTTTGTGTGCAGCGTGTGCAGCAGCAGAATGATGATAAGACCAAATGCGATATCAATGTAGAACGAAGCTATCCTGAAATTTCCAAAAGCCCTCAACGCCTCGGGAAGTCCGATCACCTGGGAATTGGTTATCTGAAGCGCCACACCGCGAAAAGAAATCAGCATGCCAAGGGTAACGATAAGAGAGCTTACTCTGAACACCACCACAAAAAAGCCGTTTATAGCCCCGAGGACAACCCCGGTCAGAACGACCACGATGAAAGCAAGCGGAATCGGAACTCCGGCTTTCACCATCAGCACCGTTCCGATGCTGTTGGAGAGAAACGCAACCGAACCAACAGACAGATCAATTTCTCCGCAAATGATTACCATCCCTATCCCGCAGGCGATTACCATAAGAGGGACCGTCGTATGGAGCATATTCATAATATTCGTCACGGTGAGAAAACTCGGAGCCCGCAGTGAATAGATCATAAAAACGAGAATGAAAATTATGTAGAACCCGTAGGAGGCTAGAAACTGCTTAACGTTTCTCTTTGTCCGTACGGCCTGAATTCCGGCTATGCTTTCATTTCCCATGCTCACTTCTCCCTCTCCGCTTCGCCTTCTGTGCCCAAATTCACATTGCCCGGGGCTTCTGAACCTGCTTCTGAACCTGCTTCTGAACCTGCTCCTGAAGCCCAGATCATCAGATCCTTTTTTGCAGCTTCACCCGGGAGCTCCTTTACAATCCGTCCGCTATGGATAACCAGATACCTGTGGCAGAGTTCCATCATCTCCTCAATCTCAGATGAGACTACCAGCAGACTGAAACCCCTGCCTGAAAGATTCTTGATAATGTTATGGATCTCGTTTTTAGCTCCGACATCCACTCCCCGCGTCGGCTCATCCATAAAGAAGATCGGCGGGGCTTTGCTGAGCCATCGCGCCAGTATCACCTTCTGCTGATTGCCTCCGCTCAATGTGCCGGCGGTCTGATCCAGGTTGGAGATTTTAATATTGAGAGCCTCAACCTGATTTCGGGCTGCCTGCTCCTCTTTCTGTTTCTGAACAGTAAATCGATTTTTGGACAGCAGGGTCATCAAATTAGCTG
Source organism: Spirochaetales bacterium (assembly GCA_018399255.1). GTDB lineage: Bacteria > Spirochaetota > Spirochaetia > JABMQR01 > JABMQR01 > M55B182. The sequence continues at coordinate 10,934 of JAGYPA010000046.1, forward strand.
AGGATATATTCGATGCTACGCTCAACGGCAGAAAGAGACCATCCTCACGTCGGTTTTCGGTTACCATTCCTGCCCATTTTTTCACTCGTTTGGGATGCACTTTCTGCATGCTTCCATTGAAATTCACCGATATGTGACCAGCATCGATTGGATCAAGCCCGCTGATTGCCCGAAGCACCTCAGTCCGCCCGGAACCCATCAAACCCCATAAACCCAAAATTTCACCCCGATGAAGTTCGAAGGAGATGGAGTCCAGAACTCCGGTGCGGCTGAGTTGATCTACTTTCAGCACTTTATCGGCTGCTTTTGAGATCTTCTTCTCCTTGCGGATATCAAGGTCTCCCACCATCATGCTGACTATATCGTGATGGTTGTAATCCTTTAATATACCATCCCCTGATGTTTCTCCGTTACGCAGCACCTGAACCTGATCGCAGATGGAAAAAATTTCGTCGAGAAAGTGGGTGATGTAGATTATCACCTTCTGCTCCTTCTGCAGAGCACGAATGATATCGAAAAAACGACTCTTCTCTTCAAGGGCTAAAGAAGATGTCGGTTCATCAAAAATGAGAATCTTGGCATTGGTAAGCAGCGCCCGTGCTATTTCCACCAGCTGCTTATCTCCCGCACTCAGGTTGCGAACGATCTCCAGCACATCAATTTTACATCCGAGCGTATCGAGAACTGTCTTTGCCTGTTCCCTGATAACCCGTCTGTCGATAACCCCGCCCTTGACAGGAAAACGGTTGATAAACATATTCTCCGCCACCGTCATGGTCGGGCATAAAGCCAGTTCCTGATGAATGAATCCTATGCCGGCCTTCTCCGAATCTGAAACGCTCCTGAATGTCCTGGATGCTCCGCCGATGGTGATACTGCCCTCATTCGGTTCGAGAACTCCCCCCAGGATGTTCATCAGGGTGCTTTTTCCGGCACCATTGGCACCCATCAGGGCTAGAACCTCGCCCTCACCGACCTTCAAGTCAACATTTTTAAGCACATAGGTTCCGAAAAAATGTTTGGATATTCCCTTCATTTTCAGGTAGGATTCGCTCATATCATGACCGCCTTATGCTTCGCAGGGAGTCAAATCCCACCACACTGATAATCACCAAGCCCTTGATGACCAATGTCAGGTAGTAGGGCACATGAAGCAGGTTCATTGTGTTTGTGATGACAGTAATGAATATAACTCCAATCACGGCCCCAAGTGCAGTACCGACTCCGCCGTAGATACTTACTCCCCCGACAACGGCGGAACTGACGATGTCGAGGACAATATTTTCTGATCCCATGCTCGCTGAAGCGGAATTGAGTCTCGCTGTCACAATGATCGCCGCAAGTCCGGAAAAAAAGCCGGAAAGGAGATAGCCGAAGAAGGTTACCGTCTCAGCCGGGATTCCGCTTACCCCGGCTGCATTTTTATTGATTCCGACGTAGTAAATCCAACGGCCGAAAAAGCTCAGCTTAAGCACAATATGAGTTATGATGGTTATAACAAAGAGAACCAGTACGGGCAGCGGCACGATACCCATACGGAAGAGAATCGTATCGCCGAATGCATCGGGCAGATTATAGACACTGTCGTTTTTCGTGATCCAGATCGAACTCCCGATCAGGATGGCCTGCATAGATAGCGTGACGATAAACGGGATCATTTTGAGTTTGGCGACGGCAAAACCGTTTATGCAGCCTACTGCCGTTCCAACAGCAACCATAATCAGGGCAGCAATCACCGGGCTGCCGATGTCACGCATGTAGAGCGCTCCCAGAATTCCGCTGAATGCCATATTTGCCGGTATTGACAAATCCAACCCTCCGAGGATAAGAACGAAGGTCATCCCTAAGGCCATCAGCCCGATTGTTGAGGATTGGGTAAGAAGATTGACGATATTTCTCACCGAGAGGAAATTCGGGACGGTTATCGAAAGGACGACGGCAATAACACCGAATATAAAGAGGGGTGAATTGCTTACACTCTTGAAAAAAGTGAGCATCAGCTGGGTTGTTGAAGAATTCCGGTCTTCGTTCTGCGTTTGGTCAAGCATATTCCAGGTTCCTTCAGATTTTTTGATTGATATGTGCAAATAAACATCTTTCACACGATCAGCAGGCTTCAGACATATAATGCATGGAGCCTGCTGAAACATACTTTTGTTCCTCTGGCCGTTAAAGTCCTAATAGTTCAGATAGTCTTTGGAATAGAGCTTCTCCATGCTGTCGACTGTTTCGGGAGTTACAACTCTTCCCGGAACCTTGAACATGGCACCGTCCATCTCTTCCCCATTAAGAATACTGACCATGACTTCAACCGCTTTCACTGCATGGAAGTAGGCATCCCAGACACCGGTAACATCGATATATCCCTGCTGGATTGCCGGCAGCGCCGCTGTTGAGGCAACATTGGAGTAGATGTGAAGCTTACCTGGTTCACCTTGTTTCTTCCATTTGCCGGCTTTTTCCAAGGCAGCCCGTACGGCGTCCATGGCAAAATCGGATTGGATATAGATGGCATTGGCCTCCGGATAGCTCTGCAGCGCATTAGTCAATCCGCTCTCATATTTTTCCGGCTTCCACTCTGTAGGAATGGTGACAATAGTTTCCCACTGGCCGAACTCCTCTTCAGCCTTGGCCCATCCGTTGTGAAAATCGATTGCATTCTGATCCTTCATATCTCCGTGCAGCTCGATAACCTTCCCCTGAACTCCGATGGACTTCAGATACTCGGCAAATTGTTTCGCCCCTTCGTAGGACATACCGTACCCGTCACCACCGACGTGGGCTGTAGGTTTTACTGTTTTGGATTCTCGATCGAAAGTAATAATCGGGATACCCGCATCTTTTGCCGCCCGAACTGCTGAGCCGATGGTTGCGCCATCCTCTGCCCTTGTAATGATCAGGTCGACATCCTGGACAATCATATCCTCTATGTTGGCATTCTGCCGCGACGGATCACGGTCTGCTACATTGATGATCCAGTTGATATCAAGGCCATTTTCCCTGCCGTACTCCTTGCTATGCTCAACCATGTAATCTTCCCAGGCTACGATGAGCGTATCATCTTTCACATTCCAGGAAAGCCCCACAGTGACTTCTCGAAGTCCGTCTTCAGTAACCGCTTCTCCGGCACTCTCCTGCTGACCGGCTGCAAAAACCACCCCTGCTGCGGCTATCAGAACCGCGACTGCTGACAGTACACATTTTTTCATACACCTTACTCCTTTTCCAATACTCTGGAATTAATTAAATTGACCCAACTGCCGAAATTCCAAAATGATCTACTTTTGAAATTTCCTCCCGATATGTTCAGAAATACTAGTATTGATCTGAATTCTAGGATGCAAATCTGCACCTGTATATCCGACAGATTTTTAATATTATCTTCCAATTCATCGCTGCAAGTTCCCCGCATGCACTCACGCTTCAGGTATAAACAGCGCTTTGATCCCTCTTTCAGCTTCCAAATCGTCAAAAACTGTCTTCCAGTGATTTATAGTGGTTGTATGGGTAATCAGTTGCCGCAAATTTTTCGAAGTGCCAGCCATCAGGGAGAGCGCCCGATCCCAGGAGGTATACGATGAGCTCATATTAAACCTGACATCTATCACTTTGTGCATGGCCCTGGTCCAAGGAAAGGCGACAGTCTCTTTTTTAGGGATTCCAATGGCAGAAATTCGACCACGGGTGCGTACCAGATCGACACTCTGCCGGATAGCCGGCTCAGCCCCGCTCGTTTCCACTACCAGGTCTGCTCCCCTGCCGTTGGTAAGATCCTTCACAAACTCCACCGGATCATCCTGCTCCACGTTTACGACAAAATCGGCTCCGAGGGAAAGCGCGGCTGGAAAGCGGACCGCTTTGCAGGCACCCATTCCTGTAACAACCACCTTGGAAGCTCCCGCAGCCTTTGCGCTGCAGGCCTCGCATGCCGATCGGCGGATCCTGTTATGACGACAATATCCTGACATTCTATAGTGCCCCGTTCAGTACCTGATGAACGGTTGTATGGGTTCGGCAGGCGGCAATATCAAGAGGGAATTTTCTGTGGTATTCTGTGGAGCAGATGGCTGGGCATTACCAGATAATGTTAATCACCCCGTTTATTCCCCATCCGGGGGAGCGTTTGGAGGGTTAACAGATTTGGATATGGCCTGGCACAGTTCACATACTCCGCAGGCCAGGAATGCGGTTCTACCACCACCCTATCGCCGGGTTTTGAACGTTCCAGCCATACCAACCCGGCCGATGGTTCCGAAGCTGTCCCATAACAACCGGAGGCCCGGTAGGAAATTCATCATGCCAGATATGGAGATCCGTGCCACATACTCCGGCGGCGCTCCTTCAATCAGAACCCAGTTTTCATCCGGTAATTCCGGAACGGGAATCTCCTGCACAGCAATATTTCCAGGCCCTTTTGCCGTTTTCATCAAAGCTCTCATAAGTTTTTCTCCTCAACTCTTCTCACCAGCGGGAACGTGATTTCTGCCGGACTGCCGGTTTTCATCATTAACCCTGTACAGCACCTCTCCGGCATCCTCGATAACCAGAATTCCCTCATCCTCCCGTGATTTCCACTGCTCCGGGACAATATCATCCGGATTCATATACTCCAGATTGACGGCCCGACAGGTCTTCTCCGGTATTCCTGTTGCAAGAACCACCCGTATCCGGGGTTCTTCGAGACCGCTGCAGTAGGTCCCGGTTCCTTTTACGGCGATCAGATGAGAAAGGACACTTCCCGGCACATTGAGTCCACCAGCCTGCGAGTTGAGAAAGTAGTCGAGCACATGGTAGCCGCCTTTGCGGATAAATCCTCCATGGGTAAAAGAAAGCTCCCTGATATGCGGTGCGTAGATTATCAGCCGGCCCCCATCTTCGACAATTGTTTCCGCTTTATAGGCAACCTTTCCCGCGGTCCACAACTCATCGTATTTAGGAGGTGCTATCCCGAGCACACTCGAAAATCTACGACCGGTATTGACAATATTGACCCGAGAAGAATGAACTGCTGCCTTTTTCCAATCCTCTGCTGCCGTACCGGGATAGAGCCCGTGGAGGATCCCGTGCTTCACCACCAGATGAAAAAAAGTTCTGGGAACTGAGATAAATTCTGCAGCCCGGTCAATAAGCCGTCTCACCGGGGTTTCAATCGTTCCGTTTATCACTGCATTAGTTACCAGTGCCCCGATCCAATGGAACATATTCAAAATATCTTCCCCGCAGATTCCCGGAAAAAAGTATTTATTTCCTCCGGAAAAACCGACTATCTCATGAGGAAATACTGGACCGATAACAAGCAAGTGATCATAAGAAAAGATCATCCGGTTGATGGTTATCCTGACCGGCTCATGAATCAAATTTCCGGTAATTTGTGCAACCTCATCGGCATGCAGCTTTCCGATTTCTGCCAAAGCCAGCGGATTTTCCCACTGGTGATTAAACAACCGGGTTTTTATACCGAACCGCTCCTTATATTCAGCAGCACTGATCCCAAGCCGGCGGAAGATTTTTTCTTTTGTCATGGGCTGATGAGTACCGAGGGCTATAAGCACATCGATACCGACTGCTCTCTGCTCAAGAAAAGTGAATATTTCACGGTAGAGCAGCTCAACGGGGGCAGAACGGGTTGAATCTGGCACTATCAGCAGCACCCGTTTTCCATCCAGCTTAAGCCCGGTGAGGGTATCCCGGATTATGTGTGATACGATCTCTTTAGAAAGCGGTTTTGGATCGGTAAGAGCTTGCTCGCTGCATCTTTGTGTCATGTCCACCTGCTCCGTTAATAATAATTCTGCACGGCTTGCCATTTCTACATTGCGAACCCTTTATCCAGCAGTACAGCCCGGGCGGGAGATCCGTCGGTGCCCTTGAGTTTCAGCGGCAAAAGCATCAGGAAATATTCGCCGGGTTCGACCTGAGCAAGATTGATGCACTCGATAATGCACACCCCGTTATGCAGCAGTGTATTGTGAGCAGGAAAATCCTCGCTTCCATAGGGATCAACCGTGATGTAGTCAAGTCCCACCGTCTTCACTCCAGCCTGTACAAAAGCATCACAAGCAGATTTATGGAGATAGATAAAATCGGGATAGAACTCTTTCAGATTGTAGTACTCAATAGAATTTTTGGTTTTCAACAAAATCCTTTGGTATTTTTCATAGGGAATTCCTGCAAGATCAGTATCCTTGATACAGGTTTTTACATGGGTCAGGTCGATTACCAGCGCTCTGCCGATCCAGTGATCCATTGACACCTTTTCGAAGGTGACATCATGTGAGTCGAAATGATAGGGAACATCAACATGTGTGGCATGATGGATGCCGTGCTTCAAATATCCTACGTTCGCAATTCCTCCCTCTGCCAGACTGAAAAAGAGACCATACTCCGGTTTCGGATCTCCCGGGTAAATGATAGTATCTTCGGATAGCTCTACACTGATATCAATCAGTCCATGAATGCCGTAATCCATACTGTTCCTCCTGTCTCTTATCAATCGCTCCAATATTTCGCACCAGGTAGACTGCCGTCCATCTCATATCCGCCATCTATGCATATTCTGGCACCAGTCATATAACGGGACTCGTCAGAGGCCATGAAAACCGCCCCGCAGGCAATATCCTCAGGATTTGCGATATCCTGGAGCGGAATTCTTTTGTAAAGGGCTTCTTTAACACTCGGGGTGTACATCGGTACGGTCAGTTCCGTGTAGGTTGCTCCGGGAGCCAGAATGTTAGCTGTAATTTTGTAAGGAGCCAGTTCCGTAGCAAGTGTCCGGGTAAAGGCTTCGATGCCTCCCTTGGCTGCAGTATACGGAGCCGCCTGAGGTTCCGATATAGCGGCATGGATCGAAGATACGTTTATGATCCTGCCTCCCTGCTTCTGTTTAATCATCTCAATTGCGGCATATTTGCTTCCAAGGAAGACGCTCCGCAGGTTTGTCCTGATAATGTAGTCCCAATCCTCGACTTTGAGATCAACTACCAGGGCTTGATGAATAAGCGCAGCATTATTTACCATGATATGAACTGCTCCGAATTTCTTTACGGTTTCAGCTACATAGTGTTTTGTCTGCTCCTCATCGCCGACATCCGCCTGAATGAAGGTGGCCCGGGTTCCGATTTCCTCGATCATCTGGACAACCTGGTTTCCCCGTTCCAGATTGCGTCCGACAACACAGACGTCCGCTCCTTCCCGGGCTAATGCCAATGCAATTCCTTTTCCTATTCCTGAGTTTCCACCGGTTACAATTGCAACTTTTCCTTTCAATTTCATGACCACATGCTCCTCCGTTTTTATAGGGAATGCTGAAGCTTTGTACACCTTGGGGGGGGGATACTGATTAGTGCGGGAATGCCCGTCAGCGGGAATGCCCCTACAAAACCGGTACAACGCTACAGAAGAACTCTAGCGCACCATCCGGGCGAAAGATATATGAGGCATTTATTATTTTATCCGACAATTTCAATCGATTTTGGAGAGGAATCCGGCTACATTCTCCTGGCTGATAAGATACTGGGCATCCTGCACTTCAACCCAGTCGGGGACAGACTCCCCGCGGATGAGCTTGAGCGCTGTAATAAGACAGGTTTCTGCAATTTTATCAGTATCGGCGGCGACACTGCCTTTCAGGTAACGGCCGGCACTTATCAGTTTAGTCGCGCCTTTATCCGCATCGAAACCCAGGATACAAACCTCTTCCGTGGGGATATCGGTATTTTCAAATGCAGCATTGGCTCCCTTTGCCGAATCATCATTTATTCCGAAGACGCACCGGATATCAGGGTTCTGCTCCAGCAGATCCTCCATCGTTTTAGATGCAGTTTCGTACTTGGCTTTCGTATCCACCCGGGCATAGATCTCAGCTTCAGGTGCAACGGCGTGGAGTCCTTCGATGAACCCATCTACCCGGTCAATAATATTCTGGAAATAGGGAAAATCCAGAATGACAACCTCACCGCGTCCGCCGCTGTGTTCATTGAGCCAGCGGCCCGCGTATTCTCCAGCCAGTCTCCCGCCGGTTTTCTGGTCAGTCCCCACAAGCGGATAGATTCCCTCCACCCGCGTCATTTCCACTACTACCGGAATTCCCATCTTCTTGGCCTCGAGAAGGTGCGGCTGTATCTTGACCGGATCGGTTGGCGAACAGATTATGGCATCGACATTCATACCGATCATATCCCTGATGTCACTGATCTGTTTATTGGTGTTCCAGAGTGAATCTATGATTACGAGCTCTACATTGTAGTTCTGGGAAATCTTGCGCATCGACTGCACATAGCTGACATAGTACTCCAACTGCAGCGTAAGGGGAGAAATTCCAATCGTATAGGGCTTCTTGGCAGATTCTGCTGCAGTAGAGTTAACTTTGTCTGCCGGCAGCTCTCTGCCTGAGCAGCTGATCGACAGCCCTATGATTATCAGAGGGATAAGGGTGATCCTCAATGCTATGGACTTCTTCATCATATTTCTCCCAATCATCGGGAACCTGACCTGATTAGTAACGCTCCCTGTACTCGCTCGGAGATATTCCGAACATCTTCTTGAACTGCAGGGCAAAGTATTTGTACTCATGATAACCGACCATATCAGCAATTTCGTACACCTTCAGGTCGAGCTGCTTGAGCAGATCTTTTGCCTTGCGCATCCGCACTTTCTTCACATATTCCGTATAATTTTCGCCGGTAATGCTCTTAAACAGATAACTTACATAGGAGGGGGAAAGACAGGCATGTTTTCCGATCTCCTCAAGCGAGAGCTCGCTTGTGTAGTGTTCGTCGATGTAGGTCTTAACTTTTTTGACTACTTTCTGCTTATGGAGGGGGTGAACGGTTTTTCTGTCATTGACTTTCTCAGCAACATCCCGGAACAATACTATGATATGCTCCTGCAGTTGATTAATTGTTGAGAAACTGTCAATGTGACGCATCCAATCTTCACGTTCTTCATGAAGCGGGAGATGCGCTGCAAGTCTGCCCCTGGCGTTATCACCGCCATCAAGTTCACTTACATTCGCCGAGAGCAGAAAGCAGAGAATGTAGACATAATTCTTTATATGAAAGCAGCTCACCTGTTTCGTTCTAAACTCTTCAAACAGATATCGGATGAGTTCGAGCGTCCGATGCCCATTACCTTCCATGACTTCACGCAAAATCTCCTCAATTTCTGCCGGATAATCCTTAATCCACTTTTTTTCATGGGAGAGCAGTTCGGACTGACTGCTTTGAGAATAAAAATAAAATGTCTTGCCCTGTTTGAAAAAGGCCTTTTCCAACGAGCTCAATGCCTGCCGATAGGATTTTTCTATCTGATGGAGATTTGGATAGAAGAGACCGACGGCTGCATCGATGTTTATACGGCGGTCCTTAAGAATCAAATGTTGGATATGGGATACACATTTTTTAAGAATTTTCTTGATAGAGGTCTCATTCATGTCCTGATCGAGACTGAAGAGGATGACGATTTCCTGCAGGCTATTGACGATGCAAACCCCGTAATTACCCTCATCGAGCACTTCATTGACAATACTCGTCATAGTGTAAGAGAGCAGGCCTGTATCAGTCTGCCATTCAACCGGGTAGTCTTTGAGTTCCGCGCTGATGCGTATCACAGCCGCACCATATTCGCTTCCTGCAAAATCAATTTCCAGATAGTTCAGTTTATCCTGCAGGATTGAAAGCGAAAAAACCTCCCCGGCAAGCAGTTCCTGCAGAAACGCCTCTCTCAGTTTGACCAGGCCCTCTTTAAGCTTTTTCCTGTTGGCCTGATTAAGCAGCTTCTCCTCCGATTCCCGATCCAATTCCCGCTTTAAGGCCTTAAAGGTATTTATGAAAACTTCTTTATTAGTGGGTTTGAGGAGATACTCAAAGACTTTGAACTTGATTGCCGACTTTGCGTACTCGAAATCAGCGAAGCCGCTGAGAATGAGGATTCTGATATTGTTGTAGTTTTCGTTTACCCATCTGGCAAGCTCGAGCCCGTCCATAACCGGCATCCGTACATCAGTCAAGATGACATCGGGGACATCCTCACGGATTTTCTGGACTGCGTCTCTCCCGTTGACTGCTGAAGCGGTCACCCGGTAGCCTTGCGACTCCCAGTCGATGCTTTTGACAATACCCTCGCGGATCAGGTTTTCGTCTTCTACTACCATAAGCTTGTACATTTCAACCTCGCTATCTTGACGAATATTTCCCAAGCGGATAATCAGTAAGCAGCTCACTTTCAAATACCGGTACTTCAATCCTCACTGTCGTTCCCTGCTGCTCAGCGCTGATAAAGGTGATCCCATACTCATTCCCGAAGTAGAGTTTAATCCGTTGGTTTACATTTTTTACACCGATACTCCGTCCTGTATCTTTTTCTGTGTTATTGATAAAATTCTCAAGCCTATTGATTTCATCTGCGGTCATGCCCTTTCCGTTGTCGTTGACAGCAAAAACGATGCGCTGCCCTTCCCTGTATCCTGATATCTGAATCAGACCGCCGTTCTCCATTCCTTCAATACCGTGAACAATCGCGTTTTCGATTATCGGCTGCAGGATCAGTTTGATGGTTCTAAACTGCATAATATCCCGACTTATATTCCACTCGACGGAGAAGCGGGTTCCAAACCGTATTTTCTGGAGATAGACATAGGTTTTAACGTTCTTTATCTCATCATCTATGGTAATGTATTCGATCCCTTTATTTATGCTCGTCCGGAAAAAATCACCCAGGGCAGTGACCATCTCGCTGATCTCATTCTCCCCCTTCAGTTGGGCTGTCCAGAATATCGCTTCCAGGGTATTGTAGAGAAAATGAGGGTTTATCTGCTGCTGAAGAGCGTTCAGCTCGGCCTCTTTCTTCAGAAATTCGAGTTCTTTTTCCTTCAGCTGCGCGCGGTAAACATCGTCTATCAGCTTTTTGAGGCGGAACACCATATCGTTGAATCCCTTTGAAAGAGTGGCGAACTCGTCACGCACCTCAGACCAGTTCTCATCGATTCTGATATCGAGGTCACCGCCGCCGGCCTGCTCCATATTGGTTATAAGATGTTCCACCGGCAGCGAGATACTGCGGGTGACAATTAGCGATATCCCCACTGCCACAACGATACAGAGCAGTACCGTAAAGAGGGTCATCAAACCGTTATCCATAGTACTTTTCATCAGAGTATCGTAGGGAACGATGTTGATCACCCTCCAGCCGTTTTTTGCCAGAACGGCATACGATACCAGGAAGGTTCCCGATTCATTGTTGATCCTGAACAGATTATCCTGCTGCTCGTGTACTGTCTTAGTCTCTTCGAAACTGTCAATTTTCATAGTTATCAATCGATCCAAGGGGGCTAAAATTTTTCCCTGGTCCGGGTGGGATATGATTGTTCCCCGGGCATCGGTAATAACGGTGTAGGAATCCCAATCCTGATTGTTGTTCCGGGAGACCTGGTCAAGATACTCCCGTTTGATGGACATGAGGGCATATCCGGTTACTTCATCTTCAAACTGGATCTGCATTTTCTTGGCCAGTATGATGTAGATTTCCCGATCGCTGTCCACCTCCTTCTGCGTCACGCTCCAGGTTATGCCTTCCTTGTTTCCGGCCTCCTCCAGCAAGCGACTGTGTGCGATATCTTCATCCGATATGGGATAACTGTAGTAAAATCGTTCGCCGCCAGGGGTTCGCAGTTCCATCGAATCAATGCCTTCCCCTATCCCAACAATTGAGGCTAATGTATAGCGGACCCTGTTCTCTACCTCAATTTGCCGGTATTCCTTCAGTAGTTCATAATTGTAGATATCTGCAAGAATTGTGCTGTTCAGAGCGACACGTTCGAATTTGTCGATATAATTATCGAGGATGTAGCCGATATTGTTCACGATCTGATACGAGATATTGCGGGAGTATTCTACTGCTTTTTTTTCCATATCCTCATAGGTCCTGACAAAAGAGATTATTCCCACAAAGAGCACGGGAAATATCGAAAGGATCAGAAAAGCGGTAACCAAACGGTTTCTGATCTTCGTCTTTCGCAGAAGATGGTATATTTTCACATGACTTCTGGCTGCATGGACTTGTTCAGGTTTGGATGCGGGGTATTTCATGAGATTACTATAACACGAAAAGCTGCAGCCCGATGGGGAAAAACCCGATGGGTAAAAGCAGATGACTGGAATTGGTAGATTTTCATGCTTTCTGTCATGAACCCGACACCTCCGTTATGCAGAAAATGACTACTTAGCAATTCCACCTGTTAATTAATTACTATAGACTGATTTCAGCGATTTCAATATCCCACATCCTTGTGGTTTTATCATAGTATTTTATGGTGGAGGGTGTTTGGGATGTATCAAGAGGTATCTGGATTGGTGTCTGGATTGGTATCTGGATTGGTGTCTGACACCGAATACCCCATTTTGGACAACAAGAATTGCGGAATTCGGTGTCACAGCCAACAAGAATTGCGGAAAACGGTGTCAGACACTTTATTTTTCAGAATCCCACTGACCAGGCGGCGTACATCGGGGTCTCTTTGGATTCGGATATTTCAACCGGATTGTTGTCCATTCTCCCTTTGGTGAATGCACTAACAGTTATTTCGGGAATAGACTGCTCTGTTACCCCATATTCCCGAAGGTTGTGCGAATTTGATACAACCGGTATAGGTCTTGAACCGTCTGTCCAATTCCTTCAACATTCGCTACGCCAAAGGCCTTATAGAGTTTTTCCCGTTCTATTAGTGCCGGTTCGTTTATTCGTGCTACTGAACCCAGAAGGAGGCTGACTGCTAATCCGTGATCGATACCGTGGATCAGAGAAAGAGGATACGATATGGAATGGCATGCCGTTGTACGTGTATTGCTGAACGCAAGACCGGAGTACAAACTTGCCATAGCCAGCTGCTCTCTGATTTCAATAGATAATGGATCATAGATCAATCTGGGCAAGTATGTCCGTATCGCCTCAATTGCCGTTAATGCATAAATCCGGCTTATCGGATTGGACATAACCGACCAATATGCTTCGACGGCGTGGCTCAGCGCATCCAGTCCGGTGGAAAAGCTCAGCCGCAAGGGCATGGACTGCATCAAATCGGCATTAACAAGGGCCTTTTTTGCATAGAGAACGTCTTTGGATATGGAGTATTTACAAGATAATTCCGTATCCCATACTGTAGCCCATTTTGTGACTTCCGATCCTGTTCCCGCAGTTGTGGGAATTCCGATCCAGGGTGTTACCTTATCCAAAGCATATGCTCCTTCCGCGATGGCGGAACGTAGATCTTCAACGGTGCTTATTTTTAAATGCTGGATTGCTGAAATGGCTTTTGCAACATCCATTACGCTTCCACCGCCGATTGCAATTATCAACTGAAAATCATTATCGTTTAATTGAGTTTTCAAGGATACTATGTCGGTGAGATTGGGATTTGATATTGATAATTCCTTCAGCTGCACCGTCCGTTTCTGCATCCAGGACTGCAGAGGACGAAGGCTTTCTCTTGCTTCAACACCTCCTCCTCGCGTCAACAGCAGAATGCTGGATACGTTTGCATATTCACCATCGAGTTTGTCAGCAAGCTGCCTGCAGCCTGAGGTTCCGGAGTAGATTTCTACGGGGTTGTAGTACGTACTCATAATTTTCTCCCTGAAAAAACATGCATACTTGTAATTTCTATTGCATTTTGTTAGAAGAGCAATAGATGCTCAGCCTATCATCCTTCTTTCTGCCTGGCAGTACCTTTATAGTATTGTTCACCGCTGTTCTGCCTTGATTATTTCCGGATCAAGAAGCTCATGCAGACTCGTAATCACCCTGACGCTTGATGAAACTTCCGGCCAGTTTCGCTTGACCAGATAATGCTTTATCCAAATGGGTGTTATGCCCGCACTTAAGGCTCCTTGTATATCATTATGCCAATCGTCCCCAACATACATTACCTGATCCGGGCTCAGATTGAGCTGATTGAGACATACGAGAAACGCCTTTGGATCAGGCTTCGGGGGAATATGATTATCTCCGGCCACAATGATTGTCTCAAAAAATTCTGTCAGTCGCGGATGTTGGGTTATTCGATGCTTGCTGCTGGCTGCCGTTCCCTGGGCATTTGATATTACCGCAAGCCGAAACTGTTTCTGCAGGCTTTTCAGCACCTGCTCAGCTTCTGGAAATGGCTCAGTGTCAGCAGCAACTGTTTCCCAGTATTCAGACTCCCAGGTAACTAGCTGCTGAGCATCTGGATGCATGCCGAACCCGACTAGAACATCCTGCCACAGAAGTCGTTTGGACAGGTTAACACTATCCTTATAGCTCCTCCGCTTAGAACGGTAGGACTCTATAAATGTTTCCCACGCCAGTCCAGAGCCAAGATGTTCAAAGAGTTTTTTCTGTATCCGGGTTTCCGCAGTACGAAACCCTTCAGCAGAATTTACCAATGTCTGACCGAAATCGAACACAACAGCTTTAATTGACAAAACTACCCTCTACCCCATTTTTTCAGATAATCTCCAAAAAGTTCCTCATCTGTGGGAATATGTTCAGCAATGGGATCGGATAACCAGGTATAGTTGAGGAAGTGTCTCCAATTAATATTATCGCTGGTCATATTTCCCGCCCAGGTTCCTCCTCCCAGAGAGTCGGTTGTTGGCTGCCCGTTAAAGAAGCTGCCACTGTTTGCTGCAGCATGCGGCATGTTACAGTTGATTCTCCCAACATTCAGCTGCAGGGCAAGTTCCACTTTTCTCTGGTCGTTTTCAGTATGAATTGAACAGGAATGCCCTTCTCCGGAAAATTTCAGGATGTTCTTTGTTCGTTGGACCATCTCATCAAAATCAGTCCATTTCCAGAGGGTCAGCACTAGAGATAGCTTTTCTCCCGAGAATCTATCTTCTGGCCCGGCTTTCAACCCCTCCACCATGAGAAAACGGGTATATGAAGGAATGTTGATGCCGGCTTTTTCTGCTATATACGATACGGGCTTTGCAATAATTTCTCTGTTCAATGTTTCCCCGTCCGGCCACATATACTTTCGCAGCTTTTCACGCTCTTCTTCACTGCACAGATACCCCCCCTCTCCAATCAGAGCCTTCAGCATGTTATCATATACGCTAGCCTCTATAGCAACAGCATTTTCAGAAGAACAGGAGGCTGAGTTGTTTGCTGTTTTAGATTTGACGATTTTTGCTGCCGCGGCATCGAGATCAGCTGTTTCATCAACAAGGGATACTACATTACCTGCTCCGACAGTGTGACATGGTTTCCCGGCGTCATACACCACTCGTACCAGCGCGGCACCCCCAGTTGCCATGGCAAAATCACAGCCTGCCATGAGTTCCCGTGTCTTTTCCCTGGTCGGTTCGGCTATACACTGCAGAAGATCCACAGGTGCTCCGATTTTAGCCAAAGCTTTGCGTCCTAACTCAACGGCAAGATTGGTACTGCCAGGAGTTCTTGGATGGGGAGATGCAATCATGGCATTTCTGGTTTTCAGGAGACTCAGGCCTATGCAGCACACGGTGGACTCAGGATTTGTACAAGGGACGATATTGGCAACAACCCCTATCGGTTTTGCGAAGATGCGTAGCCCCTTCTCCCTGTCTTCCCTGATCATTC
>JAGYPA010000047.1 GCA_018399255.1 Spirochaetales bacterium
CCCTGACTGCTGCACTGACTCGTTATAGCGGTACATTAACTCTGTATTACAAGGCGGCTGAGCCTTGCAATCACTATAGCATGAAAAAATTCCAGTGGCTAGGCGTTTTTTGAATCAGAATTTCTGATTTCCAGTCTCAGCTTTTCGAACTCCCGGATCCCGGGACCGTTCCCGGGACCGCTGCCCCTGCCGCTGCCTCTACCGCTGCCGTTCTTTTTGTATCACCTTGATATACTTTGCTCTCTCCTTCCATTTTGCCCGTTCAGCCAGTTTCGCCTTCATGGATTGTCTGCTCTCCAGAAAGGCATACTCCCGTTTGAGTTTTCGGTAGCTTGCAAGTCGCTGCGGATCCAGTTCGCCGACGGCAATTGCCTCTGCCACGGCACAGCCAGGTTCCCCGGTATGACTGCAGTCACGAAAGCGGCAGCCGGAAGCCAGGATTTCGATATCATCAAAAGCCTGCTTCAAGCCGGTTTCCTCCCCCCATACCTGCAGTTCACGGACACCGGGGGTATCGATAAGCAGGCCTCCACCGTGCAGAATAATAAGTTCCCGCCGGGTGGTGGTATGACGCCCGCGACTGCCGAGATCGCTTACTTCTCCGATCTTCTGACGGGTTTCACCTATCAGGCAATTAATGATGGTAGATTTCCCTACCCCGGATGACCCGATAAAGGCGGCTGTTTTTCCCGGCGCAATATACCGGCGAAGCGGTTCAATTCCCGTTTCTGCAGCGGCGCTCAAAATCAGCACATCAGCCCCGGGAGCCGAGTTCTCAACCTCAATCTTCCGTTCCTGCGCCTCAAGGCACAGATCGGCTTTATTCAGCAGGACCACCGGCTGAGCTCCGCTTTCCCAGGCGATAGAGAGAAATCGTTCTATACGCCGTAAGTTATAGTTTTCATCTAATCCCGTCACGATAAAAAGGGTATCGATATTGGCGGCAGCCACCTGTTCCTCGGTTACCTCCCCGGCTACCTTTCTGCTGAATGTGCTTTTCCGCGGCAGGACGGCATGAATCCTGGCTTTCTGCTGCAGGTCAGGGGCCGGGGATACCGGTAATGCAGCTACCCAGTCGCCTACGGCGGGGAACTCATGTTTCTCTGTATGCTGATGGCGGAACTTTCCGGTAACTTCACATGCATATTCACCGGCCTCTCCTACGGCAGCATAGTGTTCACGATCTTCACGTACGATTCGCAGAGGAATCATTCCTTCTTCTGAATATTGCGTAAAACTGCTGGAAAATGGTTCTTTCCAGCCCAGTTCATGTAATTGCATCTACTGTTTCTCCAGTTACTAAAGGGAATTTGCGAAATCACCGGTGAAGTCCTGAATATCATTTGATATCCTTGCAGAGGTCTCCGGATGATTATGGGACTGTCAGAGTTGCGGTTTTTTCGGTCAGGGAGAATTCGTTGACGGGTTATGAACTGAATAAATGCTGGCTTTCGCGGAGCGGAAATCCTTTCTTTAAATCCTTAAAAGACGGCAGCAGGTCAAACCCGGTCGAGAGCATCCTCAACCGAAGGAGCGAGTTTATATACAATCATCACTTTTCCTCCTTGTACCTGCAGGCTTTCTGGTTTTCTTCCAGAAATGCCGCTGAGCTTGCGAGCATTTTTTGCTCGGAGCTTGTGAGCTCGGAACACTGCACTGTCCGGAAATCAGGATATCACGTGATCTGCATCTTATCAAGGAGTTTTTTGCTGCGTTCTGCTGCGCCGCGTTCTGCTACGCCGCGTTCTACTGCAGTTTTTTGCTGCGGACTGCTGCCTGGACCCGGGTTTTACAAGCAGAATTCAGGCGGGCCTGACTGCGGTTACCAGCATTTCGTAATCCTCAGTTGTCAGGGTGTGCTGCCGGCTGAATTCCCCCAGTCTAGCCCCGAATATTGCTATTTCTGTAAATCCCAAAGATTTCAGCAGCCAGGTGATTTCGGAGGGTACATAGTAGCGCTCACTGGTTACCATCCGGTTTATGTTTCCGGAATCATCTTCAATTTCGATGGTGCTGATCTCCCGGAAGGTCATCAGGTCGAAGGAAAAATCCGAATAGGAGGCTATGTTCTTACTCTCACTGTTTTCTTCACCGTTATCCGGATCGCTTCCTCCGCCGGCTTCCTGATTGCTGTTCAGAAAGTCCTTCACCGAATGAAAGAGGGGAAAGAGTCCGTTAAGGGTGGTGAATATAAGCCTGCCGCTGGGCCTGAGGGCTGCTGCCGCACTTTTGAGAATCTGGTAATTCATTTCGTCGGTTTCCATGAGAGGAAAGCCGCCCTCACAAAGCATGACGGCGACATCAAATTCCTGCCTGAACGGGAGGCTGCGGGCGTCCTGCCGCTGGAAAGGGATATCCAGGCCGGCATTCGCTGCTTTTTTCCTTGCTCGCTGCAGCTGGCCTTCGGAAAGGTCTACACCGGTCACCGAATACCCCCGTCGGGTGAGCTCTATCGCATGCCGGCCGGTTCCGCAGCCGATATCGAGGATCTTCAGGTCCCTGTTCCGGCCGATCTCGTTTTCGATAAAGTCGCATTCTCCCATGGTGCCCTGGGTGAACGGTTCCTGATCATATTTTTCCCCGTAATTTTCAAAAAGTTTTTCGTACCATTGCTTCATGGTTTGAGTATGAGGTGAGATGATAAATTTTTCAATAGTTTTTTTCTGATACGGCGCGCGTGATACGGGGCGCAGCGCGCAGTAAGATGTAATTCAGCGCGCGAATTCAGCAACGGGTGCTCCTGAGCAGTTATTGCGATTGGACAGCCTCGAGAAAGGCGAGCATGTTTTCCACAGGGATATCGGGGGGCATGGCATGGGTGGGGGCGACAACGTAGCCCCCTCCAGAGCCGACTATCTGCATCATCTGCCGGGTTTCGTTACGCACTTCAGCGGCTGTGCCGAAGGGAAGTACCCGCTGGGTGCTGATTCCGCCATAGAAGGTAAGGTTGCTGCCGTACATTTTCTTGACAGCCTGGACATCGTAAATCTCGGGCTGGAAGGTATTGTAGATATCAAGTCCAAGGTCGATCAGATCGGGAAACACTTCCTGAATATCACCGCAGGAGTGCTGACAGATATATTTTCCACCCTCTTTGACTCTTCGGTACATTTTTGCCAGACCGGGTTTAATGAAGCGTCTCCAGTAGCCGGGTCCCATTATGAGCCCTTTCTGCTGGCCCCAGTCATCGCCGAAGAAGAGGGCATCTACCGGGTACTCCAGGACTATATCAATTACGGCTAGATTATAGGCCGTTATCCGCTCCATGAGTTCATCGAGAAATTCGGGATTGAGCACCATATCGGCCAGGACGTTTTCCATTCCCCGCAGGGTCCATGCCCGCTCGAACAGCGAAAACCCGATGGTGAACATGGCAAATTTTCCTTCATCAATACTGCTGACCAGTTTACGGCAGGTTTCTCGTATTGCTGATTCCTCGGGTTCCGGAAATTTATAGGTGTCGCATGAGGGCTCCGGTAGGAGGTTGTTTTCCACCACTCCGAAATCACCTTTCTGATCGAGCAGCCAGACGGCTCCGAACTGGTCTTTCCTCCGGTGCCCGTCGAGGTTCTCAAACTTTCCGTCGCCGCTAATGGCAAAGCAGTTTTCGACGGCAGTCAGAAAGTCGGATCCGAGTTCCTGATCAACTTTCGCTCGCATCTCTTCGGTCAGATCCAGCTGGTAGGGTACTGCCTCACGCTGGCGATACTGAAGGGTGTCTATAACGAGGTTCCGGTCGTTCATGCGCTTCTCTCCTCTCTCTCTCATTGCTGCTGCCTTCCGGCTTCTGCTATTTCTGGCGCTTCTGCTATTTCTACTATTTCTGGCGCGATGTTCTGGTTATTTTTTCCGGATCAAATCCCTTGGCAGCCAGTGAGGCGACTATGGCCTCGTAGGTTTCCGGGGGAAGGGACGGAGTCCGGCTGAGAATCCAGAGGGTACGCTTGGCAGGTGTTGATACGGCAGCCCATTGGTAGTTTTCGGCATCGAGCTCGATTATGAGATAGCTGGCCGGGAAGAGTTTGAAAAACACCACGCGCAGCCAGCTGCCGCTTTCGTCCATCGGTTTTCCGACGGCCTGGACCTGCTGGGAGTATTCTCCGCCGTATTCATCGGTCCAGCATCTATTGAGCACGGATATGGTACCGTCCTCCCGCAGGGAGTATTCAGCTGTTGAATCGCCGCAGTCGCCCGTCTGAAAGGAGTTGGGATAACGGCCCACCTGATACCAGAGCCCGGCGTACCGTTCCAGGTCAACTTCAGGCACCAGCAGCATTTCCGCCTCACGGGATATGGAAGTGGCACAGCTGGTCATCACCGCCAGACTGAGGAGCAGGACGGCAAGGACGGACAACTGAGAAAGGGTTTTCAGATTATATCTTGTTTGCAGGTTGCGTAAATTTTTCACGCATATACTATACCACAATTCCGAGTGTTCCCGCAGTAGGGAAAATGCCCAAATTGAATGAAAGGTATCGATACCCCAGGGCAAGCGGCATTCCCGAAGGGAATGCTTGGGACCCGAGGCACTTCGTGCCTCCGTTCCGCCCCAAGGGGCGGGGTATCTCAACCTTGAGATGGGTCTTGGGTGGAGTCAGCCATGTAAAACCCATATGACTTATCTATGGCGGCAGTGCTATATAGCTTTCGGCAGCCGCTCTGTTTTATCAAGGGTTTTTCCAACTCGGGTCCAAACTCGGGGCAAAGTAAAAGCGGTGGATTGGAAGAAAAACCCGGTTAAGCTCGGCTCACTTTACACAAGTCACACGAGTAGCCGGAACGAGGCAGATAAGGTATTTCAGGGTAAAGAGCTGCTGAGAGGGGGCCGGAACCCTTAAGCCTGGCTCAAAACACACGAGTCGCATGAGTAGGAGGGGGCGTGATGATGCAAGGGCCAGCGCCCGAATTATTGCAGCTTATAAAGTGCGAAATCTCACCCAGACACGGCAAACCATCTTATTGAGGAACAGCATCGGGGGACCGACCGCTGCTCGTGTGACTCGTGTATATTAAGCCGCCCTTAGCAGTTTTTCAGCCCTGGTTGCAGGTCACTATGAAACAAAGACTTACTGGCTGCCGAATTTTTACTCGTGGAACTATTGTAAAGTGAGGCTGGCTTAAGCGCCAGAAAGCGGTGGAAATTGGATTTCCGGTAGAAATTGGATTTCTAAAGAAATTGGATTTCCGGTAGAAATTGGATTTCTAAAGAAATTGGATTTCCGGTGGAAATTGGATTTCTAAAGAAATTGGATTTCCGGTGGAAATCGAAGATTTCCTCCCCTATTTTGGAAATCGAAGATTTCCTATCCCACATTAACCTTCTCATTCGGTTTTTCCTTGGAGCCTGGGATGAAATACATTGCAGCAATTGAGAATGAAATCTCGAAGGCGAAAGAAGCGGTACCAAGGCACAGTTTGAGTGTCAAAATCCTAACTCCGACAGACTCCCAGGACGTCAGGATGTGAAGTGTTCGAGCAGGCTGACCATTTCGATTGCGCTTACGGCGGCATCAAACCCCTTGTTACCGGCTTTCGTTCCGGCCCTCTCAACTGCCTGGTCTATGGTATCAGTGGTAAGGACCCCGAATATGACCGGTTTGCCTGAATCGAGGGCAACCTTGGCTGTGCCTTTGGCAACCTCCCCTGCAACATAGTCAAAATGGGGCGTGCTTCCACGGATAACGCAGCCCAGGCATATGACGGCATCATAGTTACCGAAGTCGAGCATCCGCTTGGCTGTAAGGGGAATCTCGAAGGCTCCCGGACACCAGGCGATATCAATCTGGTCCTTCTCTGCTCCGTGGCGCTCCAGGGCATCCAGGGCTCCTTCAAGAAGCCGCGTGCTGATAAAATCGTTAAATCGTGCCGCTACTATGCCGAATCGTTGTCCGGACACCTTAAGCATCCCGGAAAATGTGTTGTGCTGTTTTTGCATATTTTTTCTTATCTCCTCAACCTGTTTTAAAATCTTATCATCAGATGCCCCATCCGGGCAGCTTTCGTACGCAGATAATCCCTGTTGGTTTCGTTGGGGCTTATTATAAGCGGAACCCGCTCGGTCACCATGATCCCGCACTCCTGAAGTCCGGCAATTTTTTCCGGATTGTTTGTCATCAGACGAACCTTCGGCACCCTCAGATCCTTCAGAATGTCGGCAGCGGCGGTATAGCTGCGTTCATCCGGGGCAAACCCCAGGGCAACATTTGCATCGACGGTATCGTAGCCCATCTCCTGCAGCATATATGCCTGCATTTTTCCGGGCAGCCCGATGCCCCGCCCCTCCTGCCGCAGGTAGATGAGAACTCCGGTGTCTGCTGTCTGCAGTTGCTTCAGGGATTCATGAAGCTGGCTTCCGCAGTCGCAGCGCAGGGAATGGAAGACATCCCCGGTAAGGCATTCCGAATGGATGCGAACCAGTACGGGTTCAGTTGATGTTTCCGGATGCCCCTTTACCAGGGCTATATGATGTTCCTGATGATGCTTCAGTTGTCGGAATCCTGCGGTTTCTGCGGGTCCAACGGATCCATCGAGCTGTGCAGATTCATCAGGTTTTGCGGTTATATAGGTGAGCAGGCGGAAGCTGCCGAATGCGGTGGGAAAGTTTACTTCGGAGTCTCTGCTAACGGCAGCATGCTCGCGGTCAGTTCCTCTGTCCGCAGCCGCTGTGCTTTCTCTGTCCGCCGCCGATGCGCTTTTACGATATGCTGACAGGGCTTCAACAGTAATAAGCTTGAGATGGTGATTGGCAGCGAAATCCTCCAGATCGTCCCTGCGGGCCATTGTGCCGTCAGGTTTGAGGATTTCGCAGATAGCTGAGGCCGGGGCACATCCTGCAAGCCTGGCCAGATCGACGGCAGCCTCGGTATGGCCGCGACGACTGAGCACCCCCCCATCTTGAGCAATGAGCGGAAATATATGCCCGGGCCGGGTAAAATCATCAGCCTTTGCTTCGGGGTCGGCCAGGTGCATGAGCGTCCGGGAACGTTCGAATGCCGAAATACCCGTGGCAGCATCACGATGATCTACGGATACGGTAAAGGCGGTCTTCAAGGGTTCGTTATTCTCTCCGGTCATCAATGTGCATCCCAGATTCCGGGCGATATCTGAGGATATTGGTGCGCAGAGGAGCCCCCTCCCATGAGTTACCATATAGTTAACAGCCTCGGGACGGGCATGCTCGGCGGCCATAACCAGATCTCCTTCATGCTCTCGACCCTCATCATCCACTACGACAATCATCTCGCCTGCGCGGATTGCCTCCAATGCTTCATCAACAGTATTGCTCTTCACTAGTTTACTCCTTGTGCTATGGGTATTTATGCTGCCAATACAGCTGTTCTTCTGTCAGCTGTTCTTCTGCCAGCTGCATCTCTGCCAATGCCAGCTGTTCGGTTATACGTAAAAGCCGTGCGTTCTGAGAGATTCGGCGAGCGTTCCAGGAGGCCCTCCGCTGTATCCGGAAGGTCCGCCGCTGGAGCCGGAAAGTCCTCCGCTGGAGCCGGTTTTTTCCATCAGCGAATGGACATACTTGCCGATCACATCGTACTCGATATTCACCAGATCGCCTGGTTTGCGGGCTGAGAGGGTCGTGGATGCCGCCGTATGCCCGACGATTGAGACGGCGCAGCGGCTGCCGGCGAGCTGGGCAACTGTCAGGCTGATGCCGTCGATGGCTATGGAGCCTTTCGGGATCACCAGATTCCTGTGGGTTTCCTGCAGTTCTATGGTGATGAGGAGGGCCGGACCTTCACGCCTGACGGCCGCTACGGACCCCGTGCCATCAACGTGCCCTGATACCAGGTGGCCGCCAAACCGATCGCCGGCCCGCAGAGCCCGCTCAAGATTGACCTTGCTGCCCGGAAGCATCCGGCCGAGATTGGTTGTCCTCAGGGTTACAGGCATGACTTCTGCCTGGATTGATCGGCGACCGGGTCTGGAGCCGCAGCTGGAATGAATAATCGTGAGACATACGCCGTTTACAGCAACGCTGTCCCCTGTTTTCAGGTCCTGCTGCAAGGTTGTGCAGGCTATTTCCAGCCGATTTTCCCCGAATCTGATGATGGTGCCGATCTCTTCTATTAACCCTGTAAACATGTTCTATCCCCCCTTCAGGTCCCAGCCTGATAGTATTTCAGCCGGACCAGTTTTCATCCGGATAGGCCTCGATGAGAATATCGTTCCCGACAGCACTTGCCCGCATGCCGCGCAGGCGGGGAGATGCGCCGATACGCATGAAGCCTTCGCCTTCGAGCGGGGTCAGCGCGCTGATTCCGCCTATCAGCATCGGGGCAATGAAGGTCAAGTATTTATCGACGCAGCCAGACCTGACACAGGCATCTGCCAGGGTCCCTCCCCCTTCTACAATCAGGCTGTCAATCTGTCGTTTTCCCAATTCCGACAGCAGCTGCCGGATAATATCAACCCGGTCCTCTCCCGCTATTGTCAGGATCTCGGCACCCTCCTGCTCCAGCCGCAGCCGATTTTCATCGGGAATTTCCGGCGAAGTAACGATTATTACCGGCGCCAGCTCGATGGTTTTCAGCAAATTGCAGTCCGGCGGTGTGCGCCCATTGGAATCCATGACTATCCGGACTGGGTGCAGATACCTGTCGCTTCCATCTTCGATGCGGGTGGTCAGCAGCGGATTGTCAGCAATAACGGTATTCACCCCCACCATGATTGCGGCACAGCAGTGACGCAGTTTGTGAGTTTCCCGCCGCGATTCCTCCCCGGTTATCCAGCGGGATTCCCCGATACTGGTGGCAATCTTGCCGTCGAGGCTCATGGCAAATTTGAGGATTACAAAGGGTTTTTTCGTTCTGATGTATTTGATGAAGATTTCGTTGAGGACCTCCGCTTCCGCATTCAGGACCCCTTGCCGCACAGTAACCCCATGCTCCCTCAGATAGGCTATGCCCTTGCCGGAAACCTCCGGATTGGGATCTTCCATGGCACAGACTACCCGGGTAATGCCGGCTTTCACGACCGCTTCGCAGCACGGGGGCGTTTTCCCATGATGGGAGCAGGGTTCCAGATTGACGTAGAGGGTACTGCCGACGGAATTTCGGCCCGCGGAGAGTATGGCGTGCACTTCGGCATGCGGCCCGCCGTACAGCTGGTGATAGCCTTTTCCCATGATGACATCGTCCTTGACCAGAAGGGCTCCGACCATGGGATTCGGACGGGTGAACCCTGCCCCGTTTCGGGCCAGCGTCAACGCCTGATGCATGTAAAATTCATCACTGTACATAAAAAAACCCCTGAGGCGACAGCTTCAGGGGGAGATATGCTTACACGTTTTCAGACAGAAGGGTATACCCCCTGTCGTATGTTATGCATTCTTCTTCCATCCAGACTGTAACTGTCGGCTTCGGATTTTGACCGAATCAACTCTTGCGAGTTCGCGGGCTTGCAGCTTGTCTGCCTACCGCCGGTAAGGAATTTCACCTATCCCTGAAGAACCGTTAAATTGTTGGCTTTTTTATGACATAATAGGCTTTTATTGTCAAGATCGCTTGCAGCAAATTTGTTAATTAAACTCGCACGTAGATTTGTGATATATTATTACGTGGAGGAGAGTATGAACAAAAAACTTACACTCAATGTGGAGGAATCCCTGATAAATTATGCAAAAACCTATTCAAAAGAAAGTAATCAATCAATTTCAAGCATCTTTGAAAAGTATCTTATCCGATTAAAGAATGAAACACAGGGAGTTGAAATTTCAGAAGATGCCAGAGAATTATATGGAATAATCAGCAATACTGAATTACCAGATAAAAAAGAAATGAGAAAGAGATTATATGAAAAAAAGTATTGTTTGAACTCAATATTATTATAGATTTTCTGAATAAAAGACATGACCACGAGGCAGCGTTAGCCGTCTATGATGCATGCGTAAAAAAAGAACTGGCAGGTTATGTAAGTTCCCATGAAATAACTACCCTATCGTATTTTCTGGAAAAGGAAAAATACGATAGGAAAAAACGAAATAAGATAATTTCAAACTTACTCGATAACCTAGGCGTTCTGACTGCAAACGAAGAGATTTTAAGAAAATCATTAACATCAGAAGTAGAAGACTATGAGGATGCTGTTATTGACGAATTAGCACTGCATGAAGGAATTGACTATATCATCACACGAAATTTGAAAGATTTTAAGAAATCGAAAAATACGATATATACAGCAAGGGAAATGATGGATGTCTTGATCTGATGAAATCGGAAAAGCGGGTGGGCAAACCACCACACGGGCAGAACCAATTCCCCGTACTTTGATTTCCGGTTATGGAAACGACTTTCCGGCTACCCTCTTCCAGCGTTGCTTTTCCCATCAATCGTTAAGCCCAGGTTCAGAAAGTCTGCTTAGCATGCATTGTTATACTGTCTTCATTCTGCAATGTGCAGATGTGAATACTCCCGGTATGTGGTGCTAGACCATTTCCTCCCGCGGGTCGGTTTCCTCTCCCAACCTGCGCAGAATAGGGGCTGCTAATCCATCATACAAAGAAAAAAACTGATTGTTGATTCTGGCATTCTCCTGACCGAACAGACTGTTTCCCCTTGCATCACTTTCCACGAGCAGAGGGCCGAACTTTTCAACCTGCAGAATCCACACTGCCTGGGCCAGGCCGAGCTCCTCCTTCCATAGAACATCCTCTACCCTTACAATACTTCTGCCGTAAATTGCTCCAGCTCCGTAGCCTATTGTGGAAAGGTAGATAGCACCATTGGGAACAAATGCTTTTTTGTAAATATCTAAAGCCATCCCTGACTTGCCTATTACAGCTTTTACACTGAAGTCACGGATAAACTGTCCGATATAACGGGCAAAGCGGAAACTTGCCGTAGCGGTAACCGATGTGATGTCATACTGTCCATTATGTTCCCTGATAGCAGGGGAGCAGTGAAAGGTAACATTGGACATTTGAGCCAAAGGAATTGGCATTTTCCAGTGCTTGTCATACAGACTGCTGTACAAGCCCTCACGCCCTGTATAAATGGTCCCGTTCAGAAAAACCACGTCGCCAATCTGCAGCCGTGCAATATCATCATCCTGAAGAGGTATCGGTAAAACATGCTCGTTCATCAGCGTTCTCCTGATCTGTTTATTCCACGGTTTCCCGGCGGTAGTAATCGGTAAACCAGTGGGGATCCTCACGATATGTCAATGAATTGTTCGAATGTATCCTGACGGTACTCCGCCGCTGGGCAAGACAGAAGTGATGAATTGCCACAGGCATGCCGCCGGTATGGGCATAGGCTATTTCAATATGTACGTCCATCACAGACTGACTCCCGTACAGTCCCATGCTGCCGAATCCGCTGGAATTGCCCAGCTCGATAAGTTCCTCTTCAAGTTGAGCTATCTCCGGGTCAGGATGCCGGTCCCCCACGATACGAAGGCAGGCTGCCTCTTTGCCCAGTTTAACACAGACATCTTTTGTTCCGCCGATGCCGATACCGATTGTCACCGGTTGGCAGGACATGCCCCGTCGGAAAAACTCTCCTATAACATCAAGATAGAAGCGCTTAATTCCCCCGATTCCGTCGGCGGGGAAAAGCATCCGGTAATCCGAGCCAAAGAGCCCTCCCTTGTGAACGGAAGTTATTTCAATCCAATCCGCTTCCGGCTCAAATGAGTAATCTACAGAGGGAGCGTGGGCACCGACATTATTATTGTAATCTTTTCTGGTAAGCGGATGCACGCGATTCGGCCGGAGGGGAATGTCATGAGTAGCTTTTTCTGCTGCCTGTCTCAGTGCGGCTTCCAAAGCCACAAATCCGCCTTCATTACGGGCTTCATTGCCATATTTAACATAATACCTCGGCAGCCCCGTATCCGAACACATTGGTCTCTTTTCCGCTTCAGCAATTTCATAGTTGTCCACCATGTTTTTCAGCACATACCGAGGAAGGGGCTGGATTTCTTTTTCTGCCATCCTTGTGATGGTTTTCTTTACATCGGATGGAATAGCCGTTGCCGCCCGGACGTTAAGCTCATAGGCGGCAGAAAACAATAGGTCTCTGCTTATCATGTTGATGCTCCTCAATTCCATTCAGCACAGATCTGTCAGAATACCAGTTGTGCATGAAATACGCTTACAAGCACATAACTGATGATTCCGAGCGCGACGGCTGCACTCAGGCCGATAAGAAACGGTTTATAGCCGAGCTGACGCAGGCTTTTAATATTGGTATTCAAGCCTATGCAAGCTATGGCAGCTGCCACCACATAGGTGGAAACGGCTGCTGTTCCCTTATAGAAAGCCGTCCAAGCACCGGCTTCATGAAACAGGGCATCCCCTGCCGACCTGACTCCTCCCATGGC
This sequence comes from Spirochaetales bacterium, assembly GCA_018399255.1. Classification (GTDB taxonomy): domain Bacteria; phylum Spirochaetota; class Spirochaetia; order JABMQR01; family JABMQR01; genus M55B182. Next base: position 12,334 of record JAGYPA010000047.1, read on the forward strand.
AAGATAGCCTATAACAAATAGCGGCAGGACAGAGGAGAGCTTCATTTTCTTTTTATCCGGGTTGTGTCGGCGATTGTGGGTAAACCCGAGCAGCGGGAGAACAGCAATCATCAGGGTGTTTCGCACCAGTTTGGTTGTAACGGCAATATCCGGACCGGTAAGTCCGCTCTCTGACACCCTGTTCCAAAGTTCATGATAGATAAGTGAAGCGGCGGTTACCTGCGAGGTGTCATGAACGCTGGTTCCCAGGAAAAATCCTGCCTGAGAGAGATCAAGATGCAGCACAAGTTCAGTCAGGTAGGGATACAGGGCTGTGGCAATCAGGCCGAACAAGGTTATGGTTCCTACTGCATAGGCTGTCTCATCTTCAGTCGCCCCGATCATGGGGGAGGCAGCGACTATGGCACTTACGCCGCATATGCTCGTTCCTGCCGCAATCAGCGATCCCAGGCGCGGATTAACCTTCATCAGTCGGGTAAGCATAGATACTATTATCAGGGCTCCGGCTATGCAGACTGCCACCAGGCCAAGTGCGACTGCCCCTATTCTCGCAATCGACATAAGACTCACGCGAATACCCATCAATATGATGCCAAATCGCAGCAGCCGCTTTATACCGAAGACTATTCCCGGCTTCAGGGCTGCCGGCAGCACTAGTACATTACGGATAATCAGGCCGATGACAATAGTCAGCAGCAGCGGGCTTACAGGATTATGCTCAAAAGGTATTATTCTGCCGATAATCGCTGATACCCCATATCCTCCTGCCATTACGGCTGCGGCCAGAGCAATACCAGGAACCAGCTGTCTGGTTGTCTCTCTTATTTGCTGCATTCTGCTGCTGCCTTCTCCTGGCGTGTTTGATGGTTTGTTTGCTGATGTGTTTACCGGTAGTTCAGTCTTTTTACCCATAGGTGCTTCCTTGTCTTATGCTCGGTGCTGTTGTATCAGCTGCATCCTCAGCTTCTCAATGAAAAGCTCGCATCAGCGGCGGATTTTGGGGAACTACTCTTTCTCCTGATGCTATAGGCCCTTTGGTAATTTCGGGTTTACCGTAGGCTTCTGCGGCATCAACCATCGCCTGAATATGATCCGGGGGAGTGTTCGGGGGAACATTGTATCCATCACAAAGGGCATAACCGCCATATACTGCCAAAGCCTCGATGCATTTCATCGCCTCTTCACGTATGTTCTCAATCGGCCCGCTGGCGATAAGCATGGGATTCAGATTTCCCAGCAGACGACAATATCCGCCTAATTCTTTGCCTATCAGCTCGGGGGGAACCTGATAGCCAAAACCATAAAACTCATCAATCCGGTATTCATCCCGAACTATGGAGAGCAGATGCCGCATTTCCCCGCACATGTGAAACAGCTTTTCCCCGGGATGTATTGACCAGATTTTCTTGTAGCGGGGAAGGATGAACCGCCGATACTGCTCGAGATTAAGAATTGACCCGCCATCACCTCCGCTGTACATGACTTCACCAGTATTGCCAGTAACTTTTCGGGAATACTGCATCCATGCTGCATACCCGGCAACCACTTTATCGAGCAGCCGCTCAACAACTTCAGGATAATCATAGATCCAGTAATATAAGTCGGGTCCGATCAGGTCATAGCAAATGGTTAATGGATCGGAAATCTCCTTGACTCCCAGTCTGATCCGGGCAGGTTTCCCATTAAAGGTCAGTTCGGTCTCCTGAACGAGTTCTTCCATCCTTGCATACCAGGATAGTACTTTTCCCCAATATCCTTCAGTCGGTTCGGGGACTTCCAGAGCATCTGCTTCTTCGGGAGTGCGGATATTTCCGTGCACATAGGGCGAATCATTTTCATACAGGGTAATCTCAGCTCCAAAAGCTGCGGCGACACAGTTTTGTGTATCCGGAAGGACCATTATTTCCGGCTGGATGCAGAAATCATCAGGTATGTTCTCAATTCTCCATTTCTGGTTCTGGAGTTGATGGTAAAAGTGATCTTCGACATTGTCCATGTAGTCATACCAGGTAACACCACGGGCGCACAACATGTTTCTCGTTTCAACTCCGGTCTCTACCCGAACACGGTCAACGTATTCGTACTTCTTCCAGGCCGCCCAACGTTCCCAGTTCTTTGCCATCCTGTCTTCAGGATACTGTATATTCAGTGAAAATCGCATGTGCTGATCCTCCTGGACTATCCATTGCTTAGAAGAGACATGAAGAGATAATGAATATTCTCTATTTTTCCTCAGATTTCAGAGCACCACCAAATAATCGGCAATAAAATCTGCTACATTATTTACTTGCTCAAATCTTCCAATACTACTGCTGATTGATTGTATTTGCTCACCGCTAAATCGTTCGGTATACTCAAGACAATCCTTGAATTTCTTTTCCACATCAGAAAAAGTGGTATTCTGAGGGTTAATAATATCCATGATGCTCATTTCTCTGATTATTTTTTTACCGGTTTTCAATGTAATTTCGACTGTGTCAATTCTTTTTTCCGGGACTGGTGGATGAACCATCATATCGTTGCTATACACCGAAATCTTTTTAAGGAATTCAAGAGTAATCTTATCGTTGCGAATTGTGCTGTCATTATATTCTCTAACTCCAATCCTTCTTCGAGTGAACGCCAGAGCTATTGCATAGGCTGCGCAAAACTGAGCACTAACTTGTGGATATTCCCCCATTTTAAAAGGAAACCCAACCATGAAAAAAGATTCATTTGCTAGATATGCATTTATACAATCAACATCTTCTGCATTCAGATCCATTTCTTCAACAATATCTAAGCTTAATTTGCTAACAGGATGATTTCCTCCACAAGAGGGAAAAAGTTTGATACTTGTTTGCTCTATCTCCCATATATTTGGCAAACATGAGAAAATACTTGCCTCAGGTATTGTTCCGTCACATCCATAAATAGCAAACAAACCAGCCTGACCTTCAAAGATATTTCTTGGTCCTGTGAATCCTCGTTTTGCCAATAACGTCGAGACAACTGCTTTCTGAGCTCCAAATGCGGGCTGTATTCGTTTTGCAAGTGCAGTATCCAGTAAAGCTTGCCGATTACCTGCAGTCTGTGAATAGTTGATTCCTAATGCATTAATCGTCTCGTCCACAGACAGCTGCATCAGTTTGCTTGCTGCAGCAGCGGCACCAAAACTTCCAATTATTGATGTTGGAAGAAACCCGAAATGCAGACTTCTTTTTCTATACTCCAAAGCCAGTCGAACAGCTACCTCAAATCCAATAACCAATGCCGATAAAACTTCTTTTCCTGTACTGTTACAAAACTCTCCAACTCCAACAACCACCGGCACTAAAAGTGATGATATGTGTAAAGCAGCTCTGACATGCTGATCATCAAAATCAAGAGCATGGGCCATGATGCTGTTAACAAGCACTGCATATGGGAGCGGCACTTTATCACCGAACATAAGCAGCGTGCTTTCTTCCGCCCCTCCCCAATCAGCTATCTGTTCATAAACTTGAGATATTCCTGGAGCATTGCTGCCAGCTATTGATGTCCCAATGGTATCCAATAGCAGTTTTTTTGCCGCCCATAAAGTTTGGTCCGACATATTCTGAACTGATGCAGATTGTATAAATTCCGCAATAACCATAGAAATTGTTTTCATTTGCTAACCTTGCTTAATAAGAGATTTATATGGTTATCAATTTCCAGAGTATTTACTAAATCAATGATCTCAACAGCTTCGTTTGTATCCCCTAGTCTAGAATCCACCAAGGCATTCTTGAATTTTTCCCTGACCGCCGAAATTCCCATGGCATTAACCGCAAGAACCTTGTTAATGCTCTTCTCCTTTATTATTTCTGTACCGTCACTAAAAACGATGCGAAGAGTGTGAATTCTGCTGCTGTCGTTATGAGGTACAGACAATTCTCGATTATTATGAACTGAAATTTTATCCAAAAAGTTCAAAACGTCCGTATTGCTTCGTATTGAATTTTCAGATATATAACTGTTACGTATGTCCTTTTTACAAAGGGCTAAGGCAACATTATAAGCGACATTAAACTGTGCGCTTACCTGAGGGTTGTCACCCATGCGAAAGGTTCCTCCGACTAATTTGAAATCTTCATCTGTTAGGTACAAGTCTACATGTTTTATTCTTTCGGAATTAAACCCATCCTCCAGGGCAGCCTCAAGACTTACGTCAATCAAGGGGTGAGCTGCACCGCAGCTGGGATACTTCTTTATGCTTATATCTTCAATTTGCCAGAATTCCCGCAATCCGGAAAACAGTGCAGCATCTGGAATCTCTCCTGTACATCCATAAAGTTTGAAGAGCCCGGCTTCTCCATCAAATGCATTATAAGGGCCGGTAAAACCACGTTTTGCGAGACTGACCGCCATAACAGCAGATTGTGCTGCAAATGCAGTCTGTATCCGCTTAGTCAAGGTTGCATCGAATAAAGCTTGTCGATTTCCAGCCGTCTGGGCGTAACATATTCCAAAAGCATGTATTGTTTCTTCAATACTCATTTTGTACAGACGGCAAATTGCTGCGGCGGCTCCAAACACACCTAAAATGGATGACTGAAGAAACCCTAAACCAGTGGATCTATTTCTATGCTCAATACTTAATCTGGCAGCAACTTCTATACCGATTATCATGGCTGTAAGCAAATCTTTTCCATTTGATCCCATTATTTCGGCAGCACCAAATGCGCAGGGCAAGACTGAGGAAGTAATATGCAGTGCCCCATTAATATGGGTATCATCAAGATCCATGGCATGGATAATTATTCCATTTACCAATACTGAGTTGATAAACGGCAATTTATGCCGATGAAAAAGAACCGAAGCCTCAGCTTTACCTCCCCAGGAAAGACATTGGTCAAGTACTATACCCACGCCAGGAGCATCATATCCGGCAGCAGCGCAAGCTAAAGTGTCTAGAATCATTTTTTTTCCGGCTTCATAGGCTGCAGCAGATATCTGTTCCTCTTTTGTGTTTACCGTTAAATCTGCAAGAACAGAGGATATTGTTTTTTTCATTGAGACTCCTTTTCTATAATGTTTTTCAACCTTTCACTCCACCTGAAGCTATTCCTTTGATAAAGGCTCTTTGTGTGAATCTGAATAGGGTAACAGGAATTATAAGATAGATTACTACTGCAGACATCAATCCCTGAATATCGATATCAAATTGTCCTTCAAAAGCGGTAAGTCCAAGAGAAAAAACCCATTTAGATTTATCAAGGATTACTAATATTCGAGCAAAGAAGTATTCACTCCAGACTACATTAACAATGAAAAGAGAAACAGCAGCTATACCCGGCACCATAAGCGGAACTATAACCCTATAGAAAGCCCCAAGTCGGGAACATCCGTCACACATAGCTACTTCCTCAAGTTCTACCGGCAGCCCGTCAATAAATCCTTTTAACATCCAGACACTCAACGGGAGGCTGAAAAGAATATTCGCTAAAACAAGGCCGGTATAACTGTTTATCAGATTCAAATACCTGAACATGATATAGGTCGGCAATATAAGTACAGCTCCGGGCATCATTCTTGAACCCAGTATTACGGCTTTCAACATACTGTTAAATCGTGATTTATACCTTGAAAGACTGTATGCAGCGTTCAGTGAGATCAGAATTGAGCATGCCACAGTAAATGCAGCTACAAGCAGTGTATTTATAATCCAAGTGAAAAATCCTGCTTTATGAAAAACTGTTAAGAAACCCTTAAAAGAAAACTCCGGAAGGAAAGAAGGCGGCATAGAATAAGTTTTTGTCTCGGTTAGCGACATGTTTATAGTCCAGTAATAAGGAAATACCGCTATTAAAACCAGAATAATAATAAATATTGTTCGAAATGTAGAAAATGCCCTATCTTCTGATTTCATTCTCCACCTTCCTTGGTAATCCTGTTAATGAGATACACAACACCGAAGATGATTAACAAAGTAAGCACTCCCGCAGCAGATGCCTCTCCGAAGTTATAGAACTCGAAAGCCTCAATAAAGGTGTATAAAGCTAAAGTTTCAGTTGATCGAAGTGGGCCGCCTCCCGTCATAACAAAAATTGCGGTAACTGCACGGAAAGAACTGAGAAGTTGGAGCATAATGACCATATAGCTGATACTGCGAACATTAGGTATGGTTATATAGAGGATTTCCTGCCATTTCTTCACTCCTTCCACCTTGGCTGATTCATATTGGTCCTGAGGTATATTCTGAATCGCTGCATAAATCATGAGTAACGGAATTGGAAACTCTTTCCATATGGTGACCAAACTGATAGCAATAAAAGCCAGTTCTTTACTTATGAAAACATTCATCATGGAATCTGTTAATCCGACGACTGTCAGCACCCAGTTCAACACTCCATAATTTGCGTTAAGCATCCACTTCCATACGATAGCGGAAGGGACTAGCGGCATCGCCCAGGGTAACAGAACAACAACAAATACTATCTTCTTAAAACGGAAAGAGCCGTCAAGTAAAACAGCACTGAGCAATCCCAAACTGTAACTTATTGAGACTGTAACAAAGGAAAACATAAGGGTTATAAAAATTGAATTCAGAAAATTCCTATCCTTGAAAATATATACATAGTTGGAAAACCCAACAAAATCATTTCCAAAAATATGTGAAAAAGAAACATTTCTGAAACTTGAATAGAAGATCAGCGCTAAAGGAACCGCTATCAAAAACAAGATCAATACCAATGCAGGCAATGATGCATAGCGTGCAATTTTTTCATCACGCCTGATTGAACTATGCTTGATGACTTTTGTCACAATACAACCCCAATTGCTAGAATTATTGACGAAGAATATTCATTTATCCATCAGGAAAAGATAATGCAGGTTGGGGCGCTCCGTTGGAAACAACCCAACCCGTGTATTGTTTTTTATTTCTAAGCTTTTTTACTTACCGCTGAGATCTTTCAACAAGCTGGAAACTTCATTCTGGGCTTTATCCAGTGTGGGTTTGACCGGAGCTCCTTTTTGCAGTATGTCAAGAACATAAGGCATCATAGCCCTTCTGAACTGCCCGGCATAGGACTCATACCCAACCGGATCATAACCAATTCCAACTACATGATTTTCCGCAACCTCAGACACAATGGGGAACCATGGAGCTTTCTGATCAATCCACTCTTGTGAAGGCTGATCTGTGGTACTGCCGTACCGAGTAGAATATTCTATCCACTTACTCTGATTCTCACTGCTGTACATAAATTCTAGAAGATCCCATGCTGCCTCTTTATTTTTTGAGGCTGCGGGAATTCCTACCCAACCTCCGCCTACTAGTGAATTCTGTGTTGGCAATGGAATTTTATATACTCCGAGATTATTCAGAAAAAGATCCGGATTTGTCTGCTGTACCATTCCCGGCAACCATGTGCCACTTATGATCATTGCAACTTCTTCTTTCATAAACATATCATAGGAAGGCCTCTCCGTTATTCCGGTTGGTGTCAGCCCTTCTGCGACAAATTTCTGAAGCCAGGTAAAAGCTTCCACATTTTCATCTGAATTTATTGTCACATTATATGGTTCCAATCCCCAATGCCCCCCAAACCCAATGAGCCATGAAAGTATTGAGCGCATGGTATTAAAATCATCAGCATAATCCAGCCAGGCAACATAGCCCCATTTTCCGGTCTTCTCTTTTACCGCTTTTGCTGCCTCATAGAAGTCTTCAATATTCTGAGGCGCTTTTTCTATTCCAGCCTGGTTAAGAAGCTTTTCGTTTGTGATTAGAACCCATGGTGGAAGTGCCCTTATAAAAGCATATACTTGACCATCTCTTGATCCAGCTTCTCGCACCAGCGGCAGCAGTCTGTCGTTCAAGTCGGAATCTTCCAGCCATTTATCAAGAGGTTCCAGCATGTTTTCATCCATGACTCTTACAAGCTGTGAGGACAGCATTGGAAAGATATCCGGAACTTGCCCAGTTGCAATTTGCAGCATTGTAAGCTTTTCATACTCACTGCTTGGCAATCCTGTTACATTAATGGTTACATTTGGGTTCATTTCCTGATATTCCTGGAATACTTCATCAAACCAAACAAACGTTGCTTGCTGATCATCGAAGCAAATATATTCCAGAATTACTTTTTCCTCTTCAGCCTCCTCTGCCTGACCTGCCGCAAACATTGGGGCAGTCAGAACGAAAAACAGCACAATCAATCCGACAATTACTACTTTCTTTCTCATAGAAAACTCCTTTTTCCCCCGTAAGGGTTTATTGTACCATCACTTTTCACCTTATCGCCCGAAAAATGACAGTAATTATTCGCCAATAAACTGATCTGCCAGTTTATGTAACTCCTGTACGGCTGCTTCCACTGACTGCCTTCGCTTATGCATTCTTTTGCCTGTCTCATCCAGCAGCTGTTCACGACTGGCAATCATCTGCTCAGCCTGACCCCGGGATGTCCCACCCGTATGGGAGTGACTTTCTATAAATCCCTTCGGATCCAGCAGCTCCAGCAGTTTTTCAGTAGATAGATTCGCTTCAGCCTCTTCAGCAAATACCGCTGCCTCATCAAGCAGGGATCCGGTTACTTCATAAGCTTTAATATCCCGCTCACGCGCCATCCGCACCATGGTCGCCGTAATTCTATGCGCCCGCCGCGGTCCATAATTCTTTTCAGCTATCAAATAGGATGATACTTCAGAAGCACAGGAAAATCCGGCACGTACATAAGCCAGCAGTTTTTCTTTTTGCGGCGTCATATTTTCCAAAACCCCGCGATAATACCCCATCGAGGTCATTGCCCGGATCATGGCCAGTAAGGCCACTTTCGGCGGTTCCAGCATGGGCAGCATGTCCCCGTGCGGCTCCCCTTTATTGAACAGCACTCCCTGCATCATCAATCCAGCAACGTAGCTGGCTTCAACCCGGGACCGTTCCAACAGCGATCCAGGAATGCATTTGTTGGGCATCAGGGAACTTACCCCGCACCAGGAAGGATCTATCCGTATCATATCCAGCTCTTCGAGACTCCAGATATTCATATCCATGCTGCTCTTGCTGAGAACCAGCGTTATATTGGTGAGGGCAAAGAGAATGCTCATGGAATGGTCCTGACTGGCTTCAGAATCATAGGAAGGCTCGATAAGGCCGTCAAAGCCCAGAAGTTCCGCCACATACTCCCGGCTGATCGACCAGGCTATTCCCGAAGTGGCTCCGCATCCACCGCTGTTGAGGTTAGTATGGGCATACGCCAATTCCAGCTGCTCAAATCCCCGCTGCATGGAGTCAAAAACCGACAGAAGATAATGCGCCAACGTGATCGGCTGCGCCTGCGACATATGCGTATGACCGGGCATAATGGTATCAATATGTTCTTTCGCAACCTTCAGAACCGATTTCAGCAGCTGAAAGGCCTCATCAAAGGTATCGAGCAGCATGTCCCGCAGATCAAGCCGGAACATCGGCTCCTGCAGTGTCCGGCCAAGGTTGACCATGCTTGCCAGGTCTTCATCTCCGTCAAGAGCTTCAATCAGATTTCGCTCAGCATAGCCGTGACTGTTGGAGGCTGAAACCTGTATCTTTCCGCTCTTTATATCACTGATAGCCTTCAGCAGTTTTCGAGCGTCTTCTTTATCAAGTAACCCGCCGGCCTGCATGGCAATGACCCAGGCCAGATCTACCAGATGACGATTCGGACCAGTACTGTGCTTGGTCGGATCCTTCTCCAATTGCTCTAAGTATTTCATTTGCCGGGCATGCATTGCACGCAGGTCCGGTGACTCGGGCACCCCCGGGCAGTACCTATGAAACTCTTTTACTTCCTGACTGTAGCTCATATACAACTCTCCTTCCAGCGGAACTTCAATTTGTATAAATCATCCATACAAACGGTTGCGCAACTAGTTGTACACTAGCACAGCTTAGTTTGGCTGTCAATAATTTTTTTTTGTCATTTTTTACGGATAGTTTGAAACAAAAACAAAATGCATATCCAATGTTGACTTAATATTTTAATAAAAGTAAAATTATTTTTGCGCAACCGCTTTTCTGTATTGATAAAAGCGAATAAAGAAGGAGTTGCCCGGTGAGCCCTAACGATCAAATTGAACTGCGAAGAATGAGAAGAAAGAAAAAAAGCAATTCCACTATGAAGGATGTTGCCGATCTGGCGGGGGTTTCTGTTTCAACTGTTTCGCATGTTATCAACGGCACCCGCTATGTTGAGGATTCAACAAAAGATAAAGTGTTGTCCTGCATTGCGGAACTTAAATACTCTCCCAATATCATAGCACAGCGACTGAACGGGCTCAATCTGAAAACTATTGGCGTTCTTGTATCTAACCTGCAGGGCTCCTTTTTCCACCGGCTGGTCTCTTCACTCAGTACCCTGGCCAACAAGAATGAGTATGACCTGCTCGTTTGTGATTCGGCGGAAAACACTGAACTGGAAAAACGCCATATCAATACGCTGCTTAAAAAGGGTATTGACGGGCTGATATTTGCGCCGGTAGACCATAAAACCCATTATACAGAACTTGACCAGAGAACTGTTCCGTTTGTCCAGGTTGACCGGGTCAGCGATTCCTGCAAATCAGATTATATCGGGATTAACAACTACCTCCAGGCTCAGTTGATAACAAGAACACTTATAGAGCGGGGGTGCCGGAGGATTGGGTTTGTACGAACTGAAGGCTCCAGGTATCGAGGAGAACGATTATCCGGCTACTACCAATCATGTAACGATGCCGGTATATATGATGAAGCCCTGATAATCAGAGTGTCGACAGATTCATCCAACGAGAAGGAAATCCTGGAATGGTATCGTAAGCAAAGCCCTGTTGATGCGGTCATCTGCTCGAATGCTGATATTTGCTACAAGGTTCTGCACTCACTTGACAGGCATCTCACAACGGAAAGCAGCACCGTCATTTTCTCTTTTGACAACAATAAATGGTTCGACCTGCTGCAGTTTCCCCTGCTCTCCCTCGATCAGCCGATCGAACTTATCGGCCGTATGGCATTTGAAACCCTGCTGAGCAGGATAGAAGGTAATGATGATCCCTTCAAGAAAATCTTTGTCGATTGCGACATTGTGAATCTGTAAACCTGTGAATCTGTAAACCTGTGAATCTGTAAATATGTGATGATTTTTCAACTCTCAGAGTCCGAAGAAAAGTGAATTCCCGGTAGTAACCGGTTTACAAGTTCCCTGTAACGATCCTGCATAGTAAGGCAGGTATCTTTCAGCCAGCCTTTCTCATGAAGATATTCTGCCAATCCCCGATAATAGAAGGCCTTATATGCATCTTCGATGATGAAGGGCATCAGCCTGTTCCTCAGGCACTCCCTGTACATAAGTATTCTGCCAATCCGGCCGTTCCCATCCTGAAAAGGGTGAATCGATTCAAATCGGTAGTGAAACTCAATTACCTTGTCCAAAGATATATTCCGAAGGTTATTATACCAACCGATAAGACTTCCCATTTCTTCTGAAACCTCCCCGGGTGCTGTCGTTTCTATTCCTCCCACCTCATTAGGCAACCGCTTATACTCACCTACATTAAACCAGCTCGACCTTGTATCGGAAGTACCGTTCTTCAGAATTCCATGGTACCTCTTGATCATAGCCTCTGTCAGCGGTTTTGAGCACTCCTCAAGCATGGTATCGTACAGATAGAAGTGATTTGCGGTTTCTATCACATCGTTACTGTCATGGCTGCCTTTTCCATCAAGGATTGTATGGGTTTCAAAGATCATGCGTGTTTCATCTTCGGTGAGGCTGCTCCCCTCGATCCTGTTCGAATTATAGGCAAACATGACCTGAGTGACATGGTAGATATTTCCCGGAATTTTATTTCTTTTCTGTTCCAGTATCAGGGATAAAAGCGTTTCCCTGTCAAACTCCAGCATAGCCAGAACTTTTTCCATTGAAAGATCAAGATATGTGCAGATTTTCCCCAGTACTGAGGCTCTCATGGTTTCCGGCTTCTCAATATTGTTATGGAGGGTAGCATAGGGGATACTGCAGGCTATAGCCAATTCTCTCACCGAAACACCCTGCTCTTTCAGATATTCTTTTAAATTCATCTGTACAGGCTATCGCTTTTTCGTTTTTTTTTCAATATATTATCCATTTTATGACAATTCTTTCATAGATCTGTCATTAAGTCAGATTAAAGGTGACGGAACTGAGTCATGGTCCTTGCCATTACACCTTGTAAGTGCCCGAATTAATTTGACCCAAACACGCACATTATTATAAACCGAAAATCCTTCTGTAGTTGCTAAAATCCCGAGGTATTATCAACTTTTTATTTAAGGCTCTTGCAAAAAGCAAGAGCGTCGTTTTGGAGCCAATTTCAAAAATGCGAAGCATTTTGAAATTGGCTCATTTGCCCGCATAA
>JAGYPA010000048.1 GCA_018399255.1 Spirochaetales bacterium
CCTTAAGCTGGAACAATGTCCCGGCCATCATAAATTCGATATCATCCGGGTGACAGCCTACCGCCAGCACCACGGGCTTTTTCCAGGTTCCAGCTTTTTGCCCGGAAGCCGGTGATGCAGAAACTGATGATAGCGAAGCCGGTGATGTTGAAGCCGATGGTGAAGCCGTTGTAAAAGACGGTTTTGGTGCTGAATCAGCCATGGATACTCCTCATGTGCTTATTTTTCATACGCGCTTCTTCAGATGCGGACAGCTTTGCCTCCGCGGGAAGCAGAATCATAGCAGGCCGCGACCAGCTTCAAATTGTGCAGCCCGTCACTCCCGTCCATCAGCTTGCCGGATCGGATTGACTCAGCATGCTCCTGAATCTGCGCCCGGTATATATTCCGTTTCCCTCCCGTATCATCCCCCTCGGGATAATAGACCTCCCGATTGCCGTCCCTTACCGTTTCAAGACGGATTGCGGCCGGTTCATCGGCATGCCCGGACAACTGGAAGAGCGTCCCGACTCCGAAGAGAACCGCATTGCTGCCGTACACCTCATATCCCAGATTCTCGATAGTTGCCGCAAGACTGCCGCGGGGCTGGTTGAAAGCCGCCCTGGCGGTGCCGGATTTTCCGCCGGCAGTAGTGAACTCGATTACTGCCCCATTTTCCACCGCTATGGGCAGCGAGGCGGGAGTAAAACTGCAGCGAACCTCGGTAATGCGATCGTCAAGGAGAAATTCAGCCATATAGAGACAATGACTGGCAACATCGCCGATCGGCCCGCCCAGCTCTTCAGGCTTTGAACAGCGCCAGGAGGCAGCCTCCTCAGGCGTGCTTCCGTATAAAAATTCCATATGCGTTACAATATGATCAATATCCCCGTAGTCCCCGCGGAGAATCCGTTCCCGGGCTGCAATGTTCAGGGTATTCTTTTTCATCATAAGATTCACCGAGAGACTCAGCGACTTTTTCTTTGCAAGGGCACGCAGCACTTCCGCTGCAGCCGGCTCGTTGGTCATCGGTTTTTCCAGAAGTACATGCTTGCCTGCAGATAGCGCAGCCTGGGTAATGGCCGCATGCAGGCTGTTGGGAGCGGCAATATAGACAGCCTCAATTTCCTTGTCTGCCAGAAGCTTCTCCGCTGAAGGGTACCAGAGCAGCCCATACGCTTCGGCAGCTTTTCTGCGTTGAGGATTTGCATCGGTTACCCCTTTAAGACGTACATCAGAAGGAGGGGAAAACCGCGCGGAATCCAGACCGAAACCCTCTTTAACCATCCGGTTTTCCGCTATCCCGCCAAAACCGATAATACCGTAGGTTACCGCACTCATCATATCCTCCCTTTTTTCCTCGTCAAATCTTGCCGCTGACCGGCCGCCTTGCCCGACCCTCTTTTTTTACTATAGCTCAAGAAGCTTGATAAAGCTCAAGAAGCTTGATAAAGCTCAAGAAGCTTGATAAAGCTCAAGAAGCTTGATAAAGCTCAAGAAGCCTGATAAAGCTCAAGAAGTCTGATAACGGCATCGATGCAGGCTTGAATATGCTCAGGTTCCCACGTCGGGTGCAGAAAGAGGCTTACCGTCTCCTTGCGCAGCTGATGGGCAGTGGGACAGAGCGTGTTCTTGTAGTTTACCGTTTCCGGGTTGGTGTACTCTTTTGAGAAGAAGGGAAAGCGGGCCTGACCGAAACCCTGAAGCTCGCGATAGGCCTTCTCCTCATAAGCTTCCGGCCATTGAATACCGTAACAGGGGATACCCTGACCGGTAAGCAGTCGGCACATCTCAGGAGCATCTATAGAGAGCGCTTCCGTATCGATGAGCAGCGGGTACCACCAGTAGCAGTTCTGCCGCTCCTCCGTGTTCAGCGGGAGCTTCTTGATGCCCGCAAGTCCGGAAAAAGCACGGTCATACATGGCAGCGTATTTTTTTCGCCTCGCCAGATTCCAGTCATCAAACCGTTCAAGTTCATTAATGCCGATAATTGACTGAATCTCGGTCATGCGGTAGTTAAAGCCGACCCGGTTGTGAATATACGGCAGCTTTTCTTCCATCGCCAGCAGATTGAGCCGCTCCTGAACATCGTAACCGTGGTCGCGGAACGAACGGCACTCCCAGGCTGTATCATCATCGTCGGTAATGACCATACCTCCCTCGCCTCCGGTGGTAAAATGCTTGCTCTGGCAGAAGCTGAAGCAGCCGACATCGCCGATGGTGCCCACCTTTTTCCCATTGAACAGACCGCCGAAGGCCTGGGCGCAGTCTTCTATCACCTTGAGCCCGTGCTTCCCGGCAGCAGCCATTATTGCCGCCATATCAGCGACAACCCCGTAGAGATGAACAACCACAATCCCTTTTGTACGACTGCTCAGGAGAGGCTCAATACCTTTCGGGTCCAGGGTATGGTCTTCGGTTACATCGCAGAAGACCGGAACAGCACCGGCCTGCACGATGGCAAAGGATGAGGCAATGAAAGAATAGGAGGGCACTATCACCTCATCTCCCGGCCCGATGCCCAGGGCAGCCAGGGCTGTATGCAGGGCAGCTGTACCATTGGTACAGGAAACAGCGTGACGGCTCCCGGCCCAGGCGGCAAACTTCTTTTCAAACTCCATCCCTTTCGTACCAGTCCAGTAATTGACCCGGCCCGACCTGATCGGCTCCTGAATATCATGCAGGGTTTTCTCCGCAAACTGCGGCCACATGGGAAACTGGATCGGGATCTCCTTTTCTACGGTTTCGTACGGCATACGCTATCCTCCTTACTCTAAATAATCTATCACTTATGGTTAATGCATCTCCGTATCGCAGGTTCCGAAATTCGGCAGCAGATAGTGAAATACCACATCATCGTGCTCACTCAGCAGGGACATCGGCACCGAAGTGTCAACAATGCGATTGTGCAGCATATAGGCAGTCAGGCGCATGCCGAACGGGTTATCATGCCAGCCCGGATGCCAGATGCTTATCTGCCGGGTTTTCCAGGTTTCCTGCGGGCCGACAGTCAAAGCCCGGGTCGGCACATTGTAGACCGTACCGCCTCCGGAGGTGCGGGCATTCTGAATGAGCGTCATAGGATGAAGATCGGTAATCCTGGCTCCCTGCTGTCGATACACATCAGCCGGCGGCGGCAGTTCGGTAAAGGGTTCCCTTCGCTCAGGGGGATCGTTGAACGCCCAGTGCTTGGTCTCTCCCTGGCCCCCCTGCATAATCAGGCAGTCAACGGTATCGAATAACCTGCTGTATTCATGGAGCCCGGAAACAGTCGGGAAATGGAGGTGCTCTTCGGGCATCCGCAGATGCGCATCGATCCGGTTGAAGCAGAGCTCCATATCGGCCCGTCTGAAGCTCAGCGGATGTGAGGCATCAACCTCTATCCCGTCAACGATCCACTCGTCCATCCCCCAGAAATGGGCATCCCGGACGTCGATTTCCAATTCGTTGATGATGCGGGCAACGAGCGGCAGCTGCTCCGTGGGGCCGATGGGCCCGCAGATTCCTTTGGGGTGATCGGCAGTGGAAGCCGTAAAAGCCCGGATATACTCTAAAGCTTCCGCCAGAAAAAAATCATCACGATTCTCATAGACCTTCACGCTGAAGCCGGTACGGGAAAGCTTCGTGAGATCGGCGGCGGTTATCTTTGCTGCTTCCTGCAGCATTTCCGTATCGAGAGTGGTATAGTCCCACCAGGCTTTTGCAACTGAACTGATTTTTCTCATAGTTTTTTCTTCCTTACGTATCGATGATGTAGGGGAACTGATGCAGTATGGTGTTTTCCAGAGCCAGCTGGCAGGCACCGATTACTGCGGCATGCTGTCCGAGTGAAGTCATCCGGATTTGAGGAACCGGAAAGGGAATCAGCTTTTCCAGCTGCTTTTTAAGCGGAGCAATGATGAACTCATCCGGATTCTCAATTTCACAGATTCTGCCGCCCAGAATCAGCAGCTCCGGATTTACCGTTACCAGCAGGTTGGCAATACCGATGCCCAGGATTTCAGCATAGGAGGCCAGGATATTGCGGGCAGCTTCTGATCCGGCTGCAGCCATGGAGCTGACAAGCTCGTGGGTGATATTCTGGTAGTTGTAGCCGGCCGTTTTGAATATCTCCTCCCCGCCGCCGCGACCCTGATGAATGCTGTTCAGGGCTATCTGCTGAATCTGATGAATGGATGCCTCCAATTCGAAGGTGCTGAGCTTGCTCTGTCCGGGGTAAGGATTTATACCGATATACTGCTGGCCGATTTCTCCGGCAGCCCCGTTTACCCCGCGATAGAGGCGGCCGTTCAGGAGCAGACCGGCTCCAATGCCGTAGTGAACCGTTATAAAGGCGATATTTTCGGCAGGAGAACCCTGCTGATAGTATTTTTCGGCCAGGACGCACAGGTTCTCGCTGTTTTCGAGGAATACCGGTACCTTGTAGCGGTCGTGGAGCATACGGGTGATGTTCTGCTCACGCAGACTGCGGAAAAGCACCGCATGCACCTGTTCCTGATTGTTTTCCACTGCCGCCGGAACCGATATGCACATAGCTGCTATGGGAGGATCCGGATGGTCGCCGGAACTGCTGCTGCACCGGGCAAGAAAGTTGTCGATAATACCGATCAGCTGATCCTGGGGATTCTCCGATACCGACAGGGCGTCCGATTCGTGAAGATCTGTGAGGGTTCCGGCCATATCCATCCGGCCGATTCTGATATACGGCGGCTCAAGAGTGATGCCGATAGATGCCCCGAGACTCGAGTTTATCTCCACCTCATGGGCTTTCTTGCCGGTCCTGGTTACGATCCTCTTTTCTACCAGGAACCCCTGCTGCAGCAGCCCGTCAACAGCCCGGGAAATAGCCGGCAGGCTGAGACTCAACGCTCTCGATATCTGCGACCGGTAAAGCGGGCTGTGATTTCGCACATAGTGAAGGATGAGCGATCGGTTGATGGCATTCTGGAGATTGGCGTTTACTGCTGATTTTATTTTCAGATGTTCCATTCAGCGCCTGCTTCCGTTCCGGGCTATACGTTCGAGCGAATCCATCAGGACTTCAACTATCGGCATGGGGACCCCGGGATACAGCCCATACGTCAGGATAAGTCCTCCCGCCGGATCATGCAGCTTGCGCATTACCGCATCGAGGTATTCGCGCACGGTATCAGGATTGGCGCTGCGATTGATCAGAACCCGATCTATATCAAGATCTATTACCATTCTGCCTTTGATCTGTTCGGCAATCCAGTCCAGTCCATGAACCGTGTCCTGCAGATTGATCACATCTATGGGCAGTGTCAGAAGATCCTTAAGAAGCGCAGAAATATCCCCGTCGGTATGAAGATGGATGATGATATTTCTGTCGGCTGCAGGCTGCATTAGACGCCGATAGATGGGAAGAATATAGGTGCGGAACATTGACGGCGAAACCAGCGGGCCGGACTGCATGCCGAGATCTTCGGCGTACCCGAGCCATTCAACCTTTGCGGTATTGATAAACTGCCTGACCAGGCCGGCATTGAATGCTTCCAGCATGCCAAGCAGCTTTTTCACCTCGGGAGTATCGTCGGCCATTTCGAGAATGGCGTGCTCGTAGCCGAGGATATCAAAAAGCTTCAGAAGAGTGTGACCGTGTCCTATTTCACCGGATCGGAGGCAGTCGAAGAATCCAATGGAGCCTCCTCCGGGAATTTCCCCGGGAACCCATTCAACCGGATACCAGTGGGTGGTTCTCATATAGTCAGGGGGAGTGTAGGCAGCAAAATATTCCCAGCTCGGGAGCGGATGGCTGGTAACTGCCCCGATAATACCGCTCATCGATGTTTTCCAGATACATCCCCAGGGATCTGTCCATGGTTCACCTTCCCTGCACCAGGGCGCATAGGGGACGGGCTTTCCTGCGGCAATGAAATCCGGCGGTCCAGAGGGGAACAGGGCAGGGTGCTTCAGCATCAGCTCAGCCAGATGGTCTTGCGGATAGTGATCCCAGCATGAGCTGTTAATATGAAAAATAACTGGTGTCCGCTGCGGAAAATCGTAATGTACCGTATCAAGGAGATCTTTTAATCTTTTCTATCCTCCAGGGCACGATAAGCCGCAATGATGAGCGAACCGGCAGTTTTTTCATTATGAGTAAAGTGATGTTAGTAATGAGATGCCAGGTATGATCCTAATATGCGGCAATACGGTTGTCAAGAACCTATTGGTAGATTTTTGAGAGTAAATATTTTGACACCAAAATTCAATGAAATAGAATAAATTCAGCATGACTGTGAATGCAGCATGATTAATATTACGTTAAAGATGAGGCAGGGAATAATTCCTGTAAAACGGCGATGAACTGGAAGTCATGTATAATTTGAAAGTCGTGCATAATTCTAGGGAGGCGTTAGTATGAAGAGATTGATTGCTGAATGCCGTTCTGCATTGTTCAGAGATCAGACATTCGCTCACAAATAAGTCAGCTGAAAGCCGAAGTGACCATGTTCTGGCTGGTAGATGGACTGACCGAAGAGTACCGCATTGACCTGCAGGATGCATTCATGGCTTAAAACCCGAATGTCAAAATGGATATTACCGCCCCCGGGGATCAGGATGTATGATGTTACAAGATCGCCGGCCGGCGGCAGGCCGCCTGAGTTGGGTTTGTGAATGGTACCGCCGATCCCTCATCAAGCAGCGCGGTGTCATAACTGATCGAAGATTATGTAAGCGATGCGACCTCGACAATATTTTTAGGAACCAAGGAAGGTTAACGGCAAGCCTGGGGACTTCCTGTGGCTGCCGGAGCGAGAATTCCCGCCATAAACAATGACCTGACAAAAAAGTTCCCGCCACCATGGAAGAGATGCGACAGAATATCAGTATTGCCAAGGATACCGCTAAAAGTATTCTGATTGCCCGGCAAGAAGCACACCGAGCTGACCGACTTCGCCTATTACTTCATCATTGGCGGCGATTTTTCGAAATCACGCCGATGAATAGCGTAGCGTAAGTATTCAATAATTCTCCAGCCGGAGTCAAGGCACTTGAATTCATGGTCCATCGAAGGACAAAGGGGTTGTCCTCGTAAGATCTTTTTCTCAGACCCGAATGGAAGCTCATCCGGTATTCTACAGCGGTCAGGCAGCCGAAGGTAAAGGATCGGCGCCCTGCTGAATCGTCCCTGAGCCATGTTTGAGCAGCATTCCCGGTAACCTATGCACAGATTCCCGGCTTTGCGGAACACCATCGGCACTGTCAATATAACCGACTCCATCGCCTCGTTCAAGAAATGCAAAATTCATGGGAAGAAGGAAGTGGATTTTATTGATTTCACAATAGGATGCTGGAAAGCAAAATTTGACGAACTGCTGATTCCCGCCGGTAAATCCTAAAATCTCGGCTGCCAAAGGCCCAGCCCAGTCCAAGCTTTATCAGGTTTTGAACAGACAGCCAATGCCAAACCCTGGCCGCTTATAGAGGGTTTTGCCGAAATGACCGATGTAATCTGGGATGCGGTTTCTCTGTCTTACCTCGGGGAAAAGACTCCCAAGCAGGCTCTCGATGACGCTGCTGCGGAAATCAATGCCTTGATGGATTAATGCAGCCTCGAATATTTCTCAATTTTCTGTACAGCATGCACGGGTCCCCTGATCGGGACTCGTGCTTTACACTGACATGGGGGAGTGAAGTATAAGCTATGAAGCGATTGCGAATCAGCCAGGAAACCCGGGTAGCGTATCTGTTTCTCATCCCTGCAATTGTATTTTTTGCCCTGTTTATGTTCTATCCCATTGGATATGTATTTTCCATGGCATTTTACAAGACAAACAAGCTCGGGATACTGCAGGAGTGGGCGGGATTCAGCAATTTTGTCGAAAATATGAGCAAGCCTGAGTTCTGGCAGATAACCTTCCGCTCGTTTCTCTGGACGTTTCTTGCGGTTGCCGTCAAGACAGTCCTGGGGATGATTATCGCGCTGTCTCTTAATGTCCAGTTTTTTGCCCGCAAGATTGCCAGAATGCTGTTTATTATTCCCTGGGCTTCATCGGTACCTATCAGTGCCATGCTGTGGAAGTGGGTTCTGGACCATGAGTTCGGGCTGCTGAATCATACGCTGGTCGCTCTCGGCATAACCTCCAGCCCTCCTGTCTGGCTGGGTGAACCTATTTCTTCCTTTATTTCCTGCCTGTGGGTGGATATCTGGATTGGTATTCCTTTTATGGCCCTCGTTTTTCTGGCCGGCATGCAGTCAGTCTCCCGAGATATTTATGAATCAGCTTCGGTTGACGGAGTCAGTGCCTCCAAGCAGCTCTTTCTTATATACCCAGCGTCGATAACTGCTAAAGAGGCATTGATGACGCCGCACCCTGCTTCCAGTTGGTGGACGTTCAACGATTTCACATTGATTGAGTCTGACGTGCTGCTGGCCCGGCAGGCGTTAATCAGTGGCCTTGATATCCGTACTCATACGAACGGCTGGTGGACAAAATCTCGCAATGCGGAAATGTTATATGGGTATTCACCTTTGTTCTGCTGCTGCTTTTCAGCTTCGGCTATGCCAAGTTCTACTTCAGGGGGGATGATTCGTTATGATGGTCAGCAATAGACTGAGAACGCAGACATTCACCGTAATTCTGGTAATACTGCTGCTTATAGTTATGCTCTTTCCGTTTTTTGTGATGATATCCACAATGCTTCGATCCAGCCAGGAGGTCTACGTCAAGCCTACCTACTGGATTCCCAAGAATATTACCCTCAATAATTTCGTAAAGGTCTGGAGCGAGTACAAGCTGTTTGGTTATTTTAAGAACAGTATTATTGTGGCACTGGGGACAACCCTGCTCAATACGTTTATTTACATACCGGCTGCTTACTCAATTGCCCGCTTTCGTTTCCCGGGACGAAAAACCATGCTCTACCTGCTGCTGGTTATGCAGATGTTCAGTCCGGTTATTGTCATAATCTCTCTGTTCAAGATTTATGTGAGATTCGATCTTCTCGACCGCTACAGCGGCTTGATAATTGCGAATACGGTGTTTTCCCTCTCTTTCACCATCTGGCTGATGTACGGCTATTTTTCCTCCATTCCAAAGGAGATTGAGGATGCCGCCCGTATTGACGGCTGCAACAGGATGTCGACGCTGCTGAGGATCATGATTCCGATTGCAGCCCCGGGGCTGGTGACGGCGATGATCTATACCTTCATTCTTGCCTGGAACGATTTCCTTTTCGCTTTGTCTTTTATCAAGGCGCAGACCAAGATGCCGCTGACTCTGGGTATTTATCAGTTTGTCGGCCGATGGTCAACTCAGTGGGAAATGCTGACAGTTGCCGCATTTGTCGCCCTGATTCCGGTGCTCGTTCTCTTCTATCTTATCGAGAAGGAGCTGGTTTCCGGCCTGGCCGGAGGCGCAGTAAAGGGCTAGCCGGATTCATTTGCGGTGTCACAGCCTGCCAACTTATTCCTGCGCTTCCGCCTTCAGCATGGCAGCGCGTTTTGGCCAGGAATATACTCAGGAACAGAGCTTGCTCCGTTCCCAACGCATATGCTCCTCAGCAGAAGATCTTTCCAGCATAGCCCGCTCCGGCGGTAGATTGCATCTTCAGGTTCCATGAATTATAAATACATCGATCCCTCCTAAAAGTATAATTTATGATGGTATCATCCCATAAGATCCTCGATTGGCAGATGGGAATCCCCGCAAATGAATAAGTGCTGTCGTACTTCTGAACTTGCAATGTAGTCCATTACCGGGGCAGACATTTCACAGGAGCAGGAGAGCGGGCTTTCCTGAGTTGGGGAGGTGGTCGGTACTTCTTCTTGCGCCATGTGGAAGTTTGCTCCATCTGGCTGACATTCAGTAGGGTTTGAGTATTGAATCCCGGTCGTCATTTCGGAGATGCAGGCGCCGACGGCCGGATGGGCGGCTATTATGTTGTAGGAAGTATGCTGGTTGCTTCCCACGAAAATCTCGGTAAACTATAATTCGGTGTATCCGCCATCATATAGCAAAGCTGCTCATAACCGGTCACGCTATGACATTTTTCCTCACGCCTCCATGGGACCCGATACGATATGGATATCCCTTCGGGCAGCTGGCCGGGTAAGAATATCGAGATATCCGTAATCCCGGGAATCGATCCGCCACGCAAAATCTCTTCAGTAAGAGGCTTCGTCGGCTATTCCTCCTCCGGCGTTAAGTGGAGTAGGTTTTAGAATGATCTTGCAAGATGCGGGGCAAAGTGAAGGGGGCAGGGGCAGGACAGTGACATAACCAGGTCCAGAATTATAGAAAGCCCACAACATGCCGATCCGACCCGCCAGGACGACAGCAGATCTGATCTGGGGAGTCCAATTGATCTCTCTGCAAAAGCCGCATAGACTGCAGGATTCATGAAGAATTCGAAAAGAACCGGTCGGTCAGGACGTTCCTGCTTGAGTACCTGAGCAGTTGGTTGAAGTCTGGTTCATAACGTCTTTTTTTCCGCCGATGCGGAGATATCCCTCCTGAAAACAGCTTGTGTCGTGGATGGTCTATAGTACTATACTTCTATAGAGTATTATGGGGCAAATTTCAAAAGGCTCTGTATTTCAAAAATATTTCTTTAGCCTGTGGAGGCCAGCAGATGAGTAAGATGGTTGCCTTTCGGTGTATATCATGATCGTGGGAACAGGCTGTGCAGTTTCGTTGCCCTGACACCGGATCAAGCCGATCCTGATCGGGCTGAGTATGAGTTCAGCCTTATCTTCCCGAAAGACGTGCAGAGGCCCCCCCGCAGCCTTTGAAGATATTTCCTGCAGCTGCAAGCTCGGTCAATCAGCTTGCCCTTTCCCCACGATCATGGTAAAGACCTGAGGGGAACCTGCTTTTTTCTCCCTACAGTGACCGATAGTTCTTAGTGATAATTTGCTGGAGCTCATGGGGAAACGAAAGCAGAGATGGAAAGGACGCTCTACCCGAGTTCGGGAGAAGAAAAAGACCTATACGGTATGAAGCGCTCATGGATCATAGGCTCATCGGCAGCAGTACATTAATCGCAGCAGTTCTATGGATTTGCTTCCGACGACCAGGCTGATTTTCCAGTAGATTTCTTTTAAATTGCAACTCCTCTCTTGGGGGCATGTAGCGAATGCCATTCAGCGAAGTGTTTCTGGATAAGCATTGCTTGAAAAACTACGGACAGGATGCATGACTGCTGGATTTTATGCGGAACTTGAGTCTTCCCGACAGATAATAAACGAGTGGGCCGCAGAGACGGAGGATAAAACCAGAACCTGCTTCCGCCCCAGGCAGTAACCCCCCGATACCCGGCTGGGTCCGAATTAATGCAGTCTATTTCGCTAGCCCGGGCAAGTCCCTTTGTATGAGTGAGCCATTCTATCCTGGAGATCTTCTTCACCTTCTAGGGCAGTGCCTGTACTGTTCTGGTGGAGATGATGAACCGGGAAGCCCGTTTTGGTTATTCAGCAGGAGAGAACTATACTGTAGTTGAAGTCCCCTATCAGGGCATCTCTTTTCTATGGTATTACTTGTTCCGGAAACTTACCCTGTTTTCTGAGAATCTACAACTGGGATAGTAAGGCTCGAGACCCGCTGGCGGAGATCAGGTGAATGGTGAACTATATGCCCAGATTTTCCTTACCGGGAGCTGGGGCTGAACGATATTCTTGGCAGATGGGAATGTTAATCGCCGCGTACTGGGCAGCGATTTGGGCCTGATGTCTGAGACCGGCAATCTGGCGATTTCCGATGGTGAGGCATAAAGCCTTTATTGATGTAAACGTACGAGAGGACCGAGGCCGCAGCCGCTACCGCTGAGGCGTGTCGCTGGGACCAGTGGCCAGTCGATGATCTCACTGTTGCCAGCTTTTCAGGGATCGCCCTTTATTTTTCTTATGATAAAGTGATATGGATACCGGAACTATCCTCTTTAGCGGCAGAGTTAGTTAACCAACCGATTCCTGAGCTTCGGATGCTTCAATCAGACTTATTGTCTGAATCAGCCTTGAACAGATTCAGCAGAAAACGTTCCCGACAGCCTCAGTGAAACTGCCGCCGGTGTCAGCGCGATCCCGCAAAGCGCTGCACCCATCCCGCATCCTGATCCCCTCCTCAATAAACTGACTGATGATGACAAGCATGTCGTCATCAGCAATATCCTTTGTCCAGTCGCATTCCCGCTGGCTGCTTTGATCGCAGAGCTTCTTGTTCTGGGCTGTAGATCGATAGCTGAGATAGAGAGCCCGGACATCATCAGCCTGCACGGAGCGAACAAAATCTGATGGAAAAAGCTGGTAGAGATCGAGTGAATAACTGCTTCCCAATGGAGGTGGGTTGATAAACCCGGTAAGGCTAAAAGTACAGGACTGAAGCAAGGTATTGTCGTCATAGGATATGCTGATTCCGGGATAGAGATTTTCCAGGTGGAAATTATTGCATCCATGGGAAGCTGGCTAGATCCTAGGTCTACGGCAGATGCATGGTGACAGTAGATTTTCCCTGAACGGGAGGTCCCTGCAACAATGGAGAATTATTTATTACTTCGGAATCAGGCCGCTAAGCGGGTCAATAGTGATAGTCTGAGGCTCAGGGATTTCCTGCTGGCTTCTTAGGCTTAGCCAATATGTCGAGTAAATAGTTTGACATAATCTGAGTTAAACATGATGTAGAGTAATTGGTATGCTATAGATTACTATAGTGCTTACTGCAGAATTGAGGAGCCAGAACAATGGTAAAAAAATTATTCAGTGTTTTCGTAATAAGTATAGTTTTCGGTTCCTCGTTGGCAGCAGCTGATGAAATCAAACTTACAGCCGATCAGATGAGGTTATTTAATCAGCAGAAGCTCAGTTTTGATACGCAGTCAGGATCAACCGGAAGTATTAGTGAATACGGTTCAATATCTCTGACCAATTACAAATTCTGGGTTCCCTATCAGGGGTTCAATAAAATAACTGAAGGGGATTTTTTCAGAATCGCCGGATATGAAGAGGAAGCGAAAGAAGTAGACAGCTATTTGAGAGTAAGAAACTGGCTTACTTTCGGCGGTATCGGGGTAATGCTGGCTGGTGTCTATCTTGCAGAAACCAGCGGCAATACCTACGATGATCCCGCTTATATTACAGGTTCCCTGCTGGCAATAGTCGGCAGCGGGGCTGCGGCCGGGGGAGTTTTTATGTTTTTTTCAAACAAATACCCCGCAAATATTGCAGAAAGTGTTGCCGAGGATTTCAATAACCGCCTGAAAGAAAATATTCTTAAAGGGAATTGATCTTTCAGACACCGATACATAGAGTATTCATAGAATATTCATTTACTTCTCATATAACTTCTCCATAGTAGTCCTGTGAAAAGACTCAGACAATTTTTACCGGGCTTGAAAGAACTGACCGGCACATTCCCGACAGTCAGTCTGGAAGAACACCATAAACTGGTTATTTTCAGTGATCTTCACTTGGGCGATGGGCGGACGCGCGACGATTTTCATACTAACGGGCAGCTGTTTCAAAGTGTATTGGAGCAGTACTACCTGCCGGAATCCTACTCTCTGGTATTGAATGGAGATGTTGAGGATCTGCAGAAGTTCAGCTGCCTTAAGATCCGGAAAGCGTGGAAAGCGATTTACCAGCTATTTTCTCGCTTCCATGAGAATAGAAAACTGTTTAAAATTGTGGGAAACCATGATCAGAGTCTGCTGACCTTGCCTAAAAAACACTGGCGTCTGCCGTTGCTTCCCGGCTTGCGACTGCTGTGGAAAGATAATGAAATAGTGGTGTTTCATGGTCATCAGGCATCCGGGCTGTATGGTATATTTCAACCGCTGATCACTATGGGGCTCCGTTTTCTTGCCGTTCCGCTTGGTATTATGAACGGCTCTGCATCACATAATAATTCCAGAAAATTCAAGCTTGAGGAGCGCGTCTACGCATTTTCCCGTATCAACCAGATAGTATCGATCATTGGCCATACGCACCGTCCGCTTTTTGAATCGCTGTCAAAGCGTGAATCGGTGAAGTATCAGCTGGAAACAGCTTTACGGGAACTTAACCAAGCAGCAGGAGAAGAAAAAAGCTTTCTGTTGAGCAGTATAGCCGCCTATAAGGATTATCTGTATAAAAGCGATGACCGCCCTCAAGTCAGCAAACTGGTTTACAGTACAATTGTTCCCGTCCCCTGTCTCTTCAACTCAGGATGCTGTGTGGGGAAGCGAGGAATAACCTGTCTGGAGATTACCGACGGCACCATTGCCCTGGTTCATTGGAGCAAGAAGGAGGCTTCCCTCACACCGACAAATGCACCGCCTGTAAGTCAGTCCAGGCCTGTCCAGATTGACAAACCTGACAAACCTGACAAACCTGACAAGCATCCAGAAGCCGCAGCTTCTCGTACGGTCCTGCACGAAGACTCACTGGAATACATTTTTACCTGCATCAAACTGCTGAGCTGATTTTCATTCCCTGAAAAGCCGCGTCAGGGGTTTCTGTGCAGTCACGTAAAAAGGAGCGTATGGCAGCAACAGCCCGTTCGGTGTCATCCTGCAGAGTAAAAAAGGTTTTTCCTTTCGGGGCATAGGGGAAATGGTGCAGATTTGACAAAAAAATATCTATATCCTTTGAAATACTCTCTATGCACCCGGCAAGACCGCGGCCTGATGCCTCCAGCATCTCTGCATTCAGCTGCTGCTCATACTGAGCCTTCTGGGGTATTGCAAGTATTGGTTTCCCCAGACAAATGGCTTCAGAGATGGTCTGATGCCCTGCCGGAGCGATGATCGCTTTACAGGACAGCAATGAGGCTGCAAAATCCTTATCAGCCTGGGGGAATACCTCAAAACGTTCATGTCTGCCATAGGGTTTTACTGCAGAAAGCACTTGCTCTCTGGATTCTTTTTTTGTATAGACCAGAATGAAATCTTCCATCTGAGGCTCTCTGCATCTCAGTTCACTTCGCAGTATAGGTCCGACATCACCTTGGTAAAAGGAACAGATGATAGTCTTGTCTGCGACAGCTGGTGCCATATAGCGAGAAACTACGTGTGCTGTAACAGAATGAAGAGAGGGAGATGGAAAGCGCTGAACAATAGACGGGTGGTTTATATTCAGCGTAGGGATGCCTGCTCTTTTGGCTCCACGGACAGTATACGGTTCAAAGTCGGAAATCAGGGCTTCAACATGGTGTTTTCGCAGCAGTTCAGCCAGATTCTGCTCTACAGCAGCTGAGTTGAGCAGCAGGGACCTGTTTCTGCTGAGGGTCCTTCTGTACCTGATAGTATGTCCATCTTTCACCAGTTCAAGAAACGGTACTTCAAAAACCTGATGACTCGGAAATCGCTTATTTACCAGCTGTAAAAGGGGCGCAGGTACCCAGAATGATATTTCATACCAGGAACGAAGCTGCTCGGCGAGAGCAAATACCCGGGAGAGATGGCCCCAGCCTTCCCCGGAACATGACATTGCTATTACAGGTTTCATTTTATCAATATGAATCAGACTCTTGAGATTTTTGTGAGAGTTCTGTAAGAAAACGGATAATAATGCGGTTGGTAGAATGAAGAGAAAAGAGGTACTGTTTCGCCAAAGGCTCACTTCCCAAACGTGGTCGTCAGTAAACCCGTCAATTCCTTATAATCCATAAGCTCTTTAGCTCCGGGCTTGGAAATCGTCTCATATCTGGCAAACCTTGACGGTCTCGTTGATGACTCTGCTTCTTCAGCGAGTCGAAGCCATTTTCCCTCGGGGTTTTCCGGCTATAGGCGGGCAGGTAGTCAGCCCCAGAAGCCTCAAATAGGATTGCCTCAATTCACTTGTGGCGGCTTTCTCATACGATGCCAGCCTGGATATTTCCCGGATCCTTTTCCAGTATTCCAGTTTCGCTTCCAGAGGATTTCAGCGAGACTGGTATAATAAACAATATCGAAAAGAGAATCCTTTCATACAGATACACTGCCCGGCGAGCCAGAGAGACGGCAGCCTGGATATTACCGAATGAGATCGGCCAGCCGGGAAGCATCAGATGAAGCTTGCCCAATACAAACCATGCATCAGCATAGAACGGATCTAGTTCCAGCGCTTTCAGCAGATCCTCTTTCATGCTGCCAATCATGGAAAGCGAGTGCAAATTGTAGTGCTGTTCGGCCCACAGGCCGTAGTTGGATGCCCGCCAGTAATAGGCGTCTGCAGAAGGGTAGAGTTCTACCGCTTTGTCGGCAAAATATTTTCCCTCTTCGAATACCGCATCATCATCAACTTTCTCACCCGTTCCGCGCAGCCTGACGGGTTCTGCAAGCAGGAATTTTGTTATTCGCCAGTACATGGCAGCCGATTCATAATCGCCTGCGGCAGAGGGAACTGCATTTTTCAGCAGCACGATTCCTTCCGCATAATTTCCCGTATCATAAAGAGCATCTGCCTGCAGGAGAATGTCCGGCTCAGCGGACAAGGGCAGGATGGAACCTGTCAGCAGCCAGAGCATCAGCAAAAGCTGGAGCCGGCGCATGGGTAATTCTCTGCTCATATCTTATCCAACGATATTCTGAGGTTAATCATCTCTATAGTTTATACAGGAAACCGGGAAGGATTGGGAAGGATTAGGAAGGATTAGCGGAGAAAAAACTTGTTTTTCTATCCCTGCTGCAGTAGTATTCTTTTTGATGGCGTAAAATCCTGAAAAAGTGTCAGCAGGTTTGCTTGCAAAAAGCAAAAAAAGTAAAGTAAAAAAAGGACAATTTCTAAAGAAACAGATTTTTAGAAATTGTCTCCGTCTCAAGGAGAACAGCCCGGGTGGTTCCAGAAAAGAAAGCATGGATTACTACTGCAATAGGTCTGCTTATTTTCCTTCCTCTTGGCATGATACCTTTCTCCAGCATGTATAAGGAAATTTCGGTTGCAGGCGGAACAGCTGCCTGGCCGGATTTTTCAGAAGTTCATGCGCATTATTCTTTAAACGGAGAATGGCTGCTCTTCCCCGATAATTCGAAAGAGGGGGTTTTGCAGGAAGTACCGGCAGTGGCTTGGGAAAGAGGTACCGGTATGTATACTTTGGAACTATATTTTCCGGAGTCTGCTGCCGGTATCCCGATGGAAATGTATTCCCGAAATATCGGCAGCAGCGGTGACGTTCTTTTTAATGGTGAGCTAATCGGTTCCTTCGGTGTTTATGGAGAGAGTTCTGAAGAAGCTGTTCCAAGTGCTCAGTCCAAGGTGCTTTTATTTACTCCTGAAGCAGGCTGGAATACCATTGACATACTGGTCAGCAATTTTACTCATCCCCGGGCGGGTCTGTGGGAACGGATAATTGTATCCCGATCCCCCATTCTTTCCCTGAAGCTTCAGCGAAGGCAGGCTTTTTCTCTCCTCATGTTCGGCAATTTGCTGTTTATAGCCCTGTTCCATCTCATAATGGCATTACTGAACAAACAACGCGACTATTTTGCTTTTTTTTCGGGGGGCGTGCTTTTCGCAGCCCTGGGGAATATCGTTCAGGCCCCCTATGCCGTTTATCTGCTTCTGCCCGATATTGACTATATTCTTTTGAAGAGAAGCCAGTTTTTCTTATACTACCTGGCAGCTGCCTTTATTTTCAAAGCTTTTCAACGAGAGCAGAAGCCCATGAAAATATCAGTATTTTTTGACTTATTTATGGCTTTCTGTCTTGTACTGGTTTTACTTACTGCACTCTTGCCCTTTTCGACAGCCTATTCGATGTCAGCACCTTTTTATCCATTGGCCGTCGCAGTTTCATTCATAATGGTTGGGTATCGCTTCAAGCTGCTGTTCAGCTACACCAGCCATGGATCCCTGCAGTGGGCAGTCCCGCGGCTGATCGGGGATTTCATACTCATTTTCGGAATAATTCATGATGCGCATGCAACCCTGACAGGTCGTTATGATGTTATAACCATGCCTTTAGCAATTTATGCGTACTCAGTTCTCTATACCCTTCTGCTGGCAGCCAGTTTTGTCAAAGCCCTGAAGCGGAATGAAAGAGCAAAGCAGGAGATCATCCTCTCAGCAGACAGGGAGCGACAGCGTTTGCGAAGCGACATTCATGACGGGGTAGGTCAGCTTACCCATGGGCTGGAATACCTGGCTGCAGGAGCCCTGCAGAAATATCCGGGACAGGCTGAACTTATAAAGATCCGGGATGCGGCTAAGGAGATTAATCTGGATATTCGCAGAATTCTCAATGGACTCTCTCCGGCAGTTCTGGAGCATGCAGGATTGGAAGGGGCCATAACCGAACTGGCTGATGAGATTCGTCTGAATGGGAAAACAACAGTTACCGTTGAGATGGATACTGCTGCTGATGTCGGGAGTTCTCAAATCGGTTTGCAGATCTATTACATTGTCAAAGAATCGATATCAAATGCCCTGCGGCATGCAGATCCCGATATAATCAGGATAGTACTTGACCGAACTGACAGCAGGATTCGAGTTTTTGTTGAGAATGACGGAGTCCCGACACGGCCTAAAGCTGATCTCTGCAGAAGGGGGCATGGTATCGATATTATCCGTTATCGGGTTAACCTGCTTGAAGGAGTTTTGTATGCAGGGTCACAGGGCGGCGGCAAGTTTTGTGTAGCTGCAGAGATACCTGTCAGGAAGTCCCGCACAAAAAGCTCAAAAAGAGACTATACTGCTTGCAAGGAGTTCCTTTGATTCGTGTTGTAATTGCAGATGACCACAGTTTGATCAGGGACGGAATAAAAGTTCTCACCGCATCAGATCCGGATATCACGATCGTCGGAGAGACGGGCAGCCTGAAAGACCTGATTCCCCTTCTCGATTCCGAAAAGCCGGATATACTTATTCTCGACATCAGTTTCGGGAACGATGCCGCTGGTTTTGAAGTGCTGGCTTCAATCCGGGCAAAGAATAGTCCCGTTTATGTTATCATGCTCTCTATGTATGAAGATATCGGTTGTGTTGAAAACGCTATGAGGGCTGGAGCCCGGGGCTATATTTCAAAAACAGAAGCATCGGACTCTATCCTGAAAGCCTTGCATTCAGTATATGAGGGCGCTTTCTACCTGTCCCCATTTATCCACGAACTTTTCTTTCAGCAGAATTCTCAGCTCCTCAATCCTTTGCATTTGAAAGTTCTCACAAATCGGGAAATTGAAATATTTCAGCTGCTTGGGCGCGGGGCCAGCACCAAGGATATATCAGCGAAGCTTGAAATAAAATTCAGTACGGTGGGAACCCACATCGAGAATATTAAGAATAAGCTCGGGGCAACGGGGACCGGAGAGCTCATGCGGTTGGCTTTCGGGGCATTTCTTGATTTCCGGGAACGTACTGAAGATGATTAACGAGTCCGAAGTCGCAAATGCAGAACGCTATGCGGACGGCTGTGCTGACAGCTATACAAGGAGAGTGGCAGCGGTGAAAAGTAACATCCAACAGAATATCCAGCAGAAAACGTATACAGCCGGATCGCTGGCCGATGCGGCAGTGACCAGGTACTACAGTGACCAGGATATGAACTGTTCCGAATCTCTCCTGCGGGCAGGGAACGACTGCTGCAAGCTCGGAATGGAAGAGAAGAGCCTGCGCACAGCAGCCCCGTTCGGCGGCGGTATGGGAATAGAATCGGTCTGCGGAGCCCTGACCGGATCACTTATGGTATTGGCCAACCTGTATGTCGAGCAGCGGGCTCACGAATCGGATCGCATAAAAAAAGTAGCCGCAGACTTTTTGCAGGGATTTGAGAAACAGCACGGCAGCATCATCTGCAAGGATCTCAAAGCACTGTACCATGACGATGAACTCGGCTGCAGGGAGGTTGTCGGCAGGGCGGCAAAATTTCTGGAAAAATTTATCACCGACCATAACGAAGGGCGGGTGCGCTGAATCCCGCTGAGTCCCGCTGAATCCCGCTGGCTATCTTACTTACCCTCCGCTGAAAAATAAAAAATCCGCTGATTGCCGATTCATGCAAAAAAATGTTGACGTATTTCCCATTAGGTTGTATGGTTATATAGTAAGGTATATAACTAAGGAAGGATATATTCGATGATGGGGACCTTGAACAATGAAACTCCACTCTTCCTCCAGATAAAGCAGAGAATCGAGGACATGGTAATTTCCGGAGCGCTGAAGCCTCTGGAGCAGATTCCCTCATCGACGCAAATGGTTAAATTCTACCAGGTAAATCATTTGACGGTGCTGAAAGGTATAACTCTTCTGGTGGAAGAGGGAATAATTTTCAAGAAGCGTGGAGTTGGCATGTTTGTTCACGCCGCGGCAAGGGAACTGCTGCTGAAAAAGCGGAGGGAGCAGCTTGTGGATCAATACGTCGTTCCTTTGCTGGAGGAAGCTGGCAAGTTAGGAATAACTCGAGAAGAGCTGGATGCAATGATGAATACCGCCGCAGAAAAGGAGAGCCGTGGTGAAAAGTGAAGTAATCCTCGATGATGTAACCTTATACTTTAAGAATATTCGTGCAGTGGAGAACGTATCCTGCAGCCTTGACTCCGGGCTCATCTACGGGCTGATAGGTCGGAACGGGGCAGGAAAGACGAGTTTGCTTTCACTGATGGCATCGTACAGGCAGCCGACGGGAGGGCGTGTTCTGATACACGGAGAAGACCCTTTCGAGAATGCAGCTCGTATGCCCGATGTGCATTTTGTCTACCAGCGGGATCTCAGGGAAGAGACAGATTCCTTGCAGGATTCAATAAGGCATGCAGCAAAGTATCGGGACGGCTTTGATACCGGGTATGCTGAGCAGCTGATAAAACGGTTTGATATAGATCCTGAAAGGCCTTTGAATAAACTCTCCATGGGAAAGCAGGCGGCGGCAGCAATTATTGAAGGATTGGCTTCCAATGCACCAATTACGCTGCTCGATGAGATTCATCATGGTATGGATGCCCCATCGAGACAACTTTTCTATGAAAGCCTTCTTGAATGCAGGGAGCGCCAGGAACGTTTGTTCATACTATCTACCCATCTTATATCTGAAATGTCTTTTCTTTTTGACCATATTCTCATTCTGGATAGGGGGAACCTGATCGTCAATGAGGCTTACGATACTTTTGTTGAGCGGGGGACAGCCATTACCGGTGAATCCAGTCTTGTGGAAGCTTTTGTGCAGGGTCATACGCTGATAGGACGGAAGGAACTTGGCGGTACGTTGTCGGTAATGCTCTACGGAACTCTCCCTGCGGAGAAGCTGGAACAAGCGAGAAAGGGAGGGTTGGAAACAACTCCGGTTTCGCTTCAGGAACTGTTCATTCATCTGACAGACAGGAGGCAGGAGCATGACATCAATTAGCCGCAGGCATGTCGGGAAAATCTTTTCTGACATTTATACGCTTTTCATGGTCTGGGCTCTTCGGGGTCTGGGGGCACTGGCAATGCTCTTTATTCTTTCACTGCTGGTTTTTGAATCATTGCGCAGCCTGGAATTGAGCATTCTGGCAATGATAACCGGTCTTGGGAATTCCTATATGCTGATTGTCGGCATCATCACAGGAATTTATATGATTCATTACTATATTCGGCAGGGTGTTACCCGCAGAAGTTTTTTCCTGGGAGCCCTGCTTGCCGGGACGGCTGCGGCTGGAAGTGTGCAGGTGATCGGTGCATTACTCAATCTTATCTCCTATGGTGTGGAATCATTTCTGCCTTTTTCCGCAGGCAGACAACTAACATCCTACCCGATGGGAAGCGGAGGATATCCGGGGGTGATGAGTATCTCGACGCTTATTTCGACGATTCATTTCTTCATGGGCTGGATTATTGGTTTCGGGTTTTACCGGTACAAAGCTTCCGGCGGTGCCGCCTGCATTCTATTGGGCATTCTGGTCCTCGGCGGAGTATCTATCATATGGGACCAGCCCGGGCTGATAACCGTTAACGGGCTGGTTATCCGGTTTCCCCAGGAGATGATTTCTTGGGGAATGATGGTTCTTCTCACATGCGGGATTGCAGTCGGCCTGATAGCGGTGCTTTACGGCATGATAAGAAGATCCCCGATCCGGGTTGAGTGAGGTTGCCGTAACCGTTTCCGGCCATTTTTTTATTAAACGATACAAATTATTTATTGACAATTCTCATACCTGACAGTACTATGCATAAAGACGCTATGCATAGTACCGCTATGTATAAAGACATTATGCGCTGAGCAAGCCCGGGAGGAAGGCCGCCGCCCATGATATTCCCTAAAGAGCTGGTTGCAGCCTCTGCCACACCAATTATTCTGGCGATCCTCCGAGCAGAAGATTCCTACGGCTATGCAATTATACAGAAGGTGCAGGAAGTATCCGGCAATCAGATAGCCTGGACAGAAGGTATGCTCTATCCTGTACTCCACCGGCTGGAATCAGCGGGCCTTGTAGAATCCTACTGGCATACTTCGGAAAACGGCAGACGAAGAAAGTACTATAAAATCACTAAGGCAGGCCATGATGAGCATGAACTTCTTATAAAGCAGTGGGCTATTGTACAGCACGCTTTTCAGCTCCTCTCGGAAGATCATAATGCTGATGAAGCAGGGCGTATCAGTGATAATTCCCTTAACAGGGCAGGGAGGAAGCAGCATGTTTGATCTCGAGTCCCAGATCCGCAAATGGAAGACCCATCTTTATTCTGCAGGATCAATAAGCTGCAGCGATATGGAAGAGCTGGAATCCCACCTGCGAAATTCCATAGATGAACTGAACAAAAACCATATCGATGGCGAGGAGGCCTTTCTTCTGGCCGTCCGGCGTCTGGGTGATGTCGAGGGAATAAGTGAAGAATTCGCTAAAATTTCGACCGAAGATATGTGGAGGCAGCTGCTGGTACCGGCGGACAACATCATTACCGCCCGCAGAAAGCGCAAAGAGTTGGCGATTGTCGTCGGGCTGGTGTTTTTTGCAGGGTTCCTGAGTAAGATACCCGTTTTCTTCGGGTATGGCGACATTGAAGCCAACAGTCTGATCTACCTGAAAAACGGCGTCATTTTTGCCTTTACCCCGGTGGCGATCTATTTTATCTGGAAAAGATCCTTACCGGTCATGCGCAGCATGCTGGTAATGGGGGTCTTCCTCGTAAGCGCGATGATTGTAAATCTCTATCCATCGTATGAACCGTACCATACCGCGCTGCTCTCAGCCATGCATCTGCCGATTGTCCTGCTCTATCTGCTTATCTATTTCTACGGCGGGCCCTCCTTGCCGAAGGTAGAGACCGCATTCCGTTCACCTGAAAATGGTTTCAGAGGCAAAGCATCCGGATGGCGCAGCGCGAACAGCAAGTTAAACTTTGTCCGGTTTGCCGGCGAGGCCTTTATCTATGCCGTACTTATCGGCTTGGGAGGTCTTGTGCTGTTACTGCTCACCGGCGGCACCTTCGAACTGATTGATATTGATGCATCTCCCTTTATCCAGTCCTGGATGGCCCCTTTCGGTTTTTTTGGTCTTTTCACTGTGGCCGCCTACCTGGTCGGACAGAAAAAAAATCTGCTGGAGAGTATAGCTCCTGTGCTGGCAAGGATCTTTACCCCGCTGTTTC